>NZ_JBIUXN010000028.1:0-105087 GCF_044744005.1 Streptomyces sp. NPDC087440
GTCCCTGGTCCGTCCGACCGAAGAGACACGCTCTAGTTGGTGGATCAGGTCAGAGAGAGCAGTTCGCGCTCAACACGCTCTACTTGACAGAGAAGTAGTCGCTGACGGCGCCGCGCAGAGCATCGAGCGAGAGGACCTGCGAGGCCGGCCAGGTGCGGGCCAGCGTGGACTTGCCCGCACCGGAAGCACCGATCAGCACGATCAGCCCGTTCTCGGGCAACTCCGAAGACAGCGAGGTCATGTGGGATCTCCTTGCGGGTGAAGGGAGCGGGCAGCCCAGGTCAGGCGCTGCCCGGCGTTGTCGGTGAGCAGGGCGGCGGCCTCGTGCAGGGGGCAGGAGGCATCGCCGTCGCGGTCGGGCTCGATCTGCTCCGCCCTGCGTGCGGCGGCGGCGACCATCCGCGCGAGCGCGGGGAAGAGGCCGTCGGGGCCGCCGGGGGAGTCGGTGTCCTCCTGGAGCTCGCGCAGGATCGCCGCGAGCTCCACCGGGGAGATGCCGTCGGCGCTCAGGTCGTCCTCGATCTGCTGGACGGCGAGCGCGGCGATCCCCACGGAGGCGCGCACGCGGCCCAGACGGGTGCGGGGGCCGCCGGTCACCGCGTGGCGGCCGCGATGGTGGCGACCAGGTCCTCGTCCCGGGGGTCAGCCGGTGTGCGGTCGCTGCTGTCGGTGAGCGCGGCGGCCGGGAGTCCGGCGGCGCGGGCGGCGAGCTGGTGACGGATCTCCTCCACGTACGTGACCGGCACCGGCTCCTCGCCATCCCCGGTCAGCAGGACGTACTCGCTGTTCCGGCCGAACCTGCCCTGCACGGCGCGGTAGACCAGCCAGACACCGGGAGCGAGGAAGAAGGACGCGGTGCCGTCCTCGTACCCCCGCCACCGGTCCTCGTTGCGCAGGAAACCCTCGCTGCGGTCCAGGTTCCACGCGTCGGCCGCGGCCCGGACGGCGGCGTCCGTCCCCGTGGCGGCGGCGACCTGCGCCACTGCTCCGGCCAGGGTGTCCGGCACCGGCACCCGCACCGGCATCCCGGGACGCCGGTCGGTCGCCGGGCGGGCCGTGCGGTGCGCCTTGGCCACGCGGCGGCGCATCGGGGTCAGGAACACGTCGGCCAGCGAGTTGACAGCAACGGGGGCCACGACCGCGACGCCGCCGGCCAGGGCCAGGCGCCCGTCGACCGGCCAGGCGGCGGGCGTATGGGTGTAGGCCGCCCAGGCACCGGCGGCGCCGCCGATCACGGCGGTGACGGTGTCCAGGCCCTCGGTCACGGCGCCAGCCACGTCCAGGGCGACGAGGTGAAGGGTTCGCTGCATGGTGGGGTGCTCCTTCGTTTGTGGAGGTTGAGGCAGGTGGAAGTGGCAGCGGGGCCCGGCCTCGTTGACCGGGCCCCGCCGGTGTCACCGGGGCGGCTGGGCTTGTCGCCTGCGGCCGACCCGGGAATCAGGGGGTGTTACACGGCCAGCCGGTGTCCCGGGGTGGCCGCAGGAGTGACGTAGGTGTCGGAGCTGGGCTCGTAGCCCCCGGGCACAGGGGTCGCAGCTGCCCTGGGTGCGCAGGGGGAGGCAGAACCAGTACCTGCGCTTGCTTTGGGGGCAGGTGGATCGTGCGGCCATGGCCCGGTCCAGTGCCCATTCCTGCGCGAGCGACGGGATCCGCTTGGGCTTTGCCAGGTCGACGCGGAGCAGGAAGCCGCGGGTGGGGTGGCGGCAGGACCACTGCGGGCGGTTAGCACACACCCTGCAGCACAGAACCGCGACGGGTGTCTGCCCTCCAGGGCGCAGCTCCCGTTCCCGCAGCTGGCGGCGGGTAGCGAGTCCTTCGGGGCAGTCGGCGCGGTCATACTCCACCAGCGTGGTGGTGTCGCGCGGCACCCGGACGACAGTTTTGCGGCGGCGTTTCCTCGTACCGGGCATCACCACTCAAACCTGAACACAATCCCTCCGGCGAGACGAGGAGAAACCCATGGGCGCCTCCCCCCGACAGCGGCTGTCCGCAGTGGAGCGACGCATCCAGGCCCTCCAGATGCACCTGGCCGGGGTCGACCTCCGGACGGTCGCGAAACAGATCGGGTACGCCGACGCCTCCGCCACGAAGAAGGCCATCGACCGCGCGATCGCCGACAGCATCGCCCGCGGCGAAGAGGACATCGACGACATCCGCAGCCGGGAGGTCGTGCGGTACGACCGGCTCCAGGCCGCCCACTGGGGCAAAGCCATCAAGGGCGACCCGAAGGCCTCCGAGGTCGTGCTGAAGTGCATGGCCGGCAGGGAGCGACTTCAGGGCCTCGCGGCCCCGAAGCGGCTCAACATCGAGGCGCAGCAGCTCGGCGACGACATCCTCGCCCTGCTCGGTGACGACGAGCAAGGAGCAGCGCCGTGACCGGCGCGCGCTCCGGTAGCTGAGGGAGAGGCGGCGAGGTGCAGACCGCGGAGGAGATCGAGCGCCAGTTACTCGCGCTCGTACGGGCTGGCGACGTCGCCACGCTCCGCGCCGTGCGCGACCGGCTGGCGGCGAGGCACAGCCATGCGGCCACGTAGAAGGCCGTGCGCTACATGTACGACCCGGTCGGCTGGGGGCGCGACGTCATCGACTGGAGGGGAGACGAGGGCCTCGCGGTCTACCAGGACGACGTCCTCGACCTCCTGCCGAAGAAGCGTTGCGTCGCCGTGCGCGGCCCCCATGGTCTCGGTAAGACCGGCATGGCCGCGATCGCTGTCCTCTGGTTCGCGACGACCCGGGACGCTGCCGGCATCGACTGGAAGGTCCTGACGACCGCCTCCGCCTGGCGGTACCTCTCCCTGTACCTCTTCCCGCAGATCCACAAGTGGGCCCGGCGCATCAAGTGGGACGTCCTCGGCCGCTCACCCTTCTCGGAGAACAGCGAGCTCCTCGTCCACAACATCAAGCTCCGGTACGGCGCCGCGTCCGCAGTCGCCTCAACGAAGCCGGAGCTTATCGAGGGCGCCCACGCCGACAGCCTGCTGTACCTGATCGACGAGGCGAAGGTCGTCCCCGCCGGCACCTGGGACGCCATCGAAGGCGCCTTCTCCGGCGGACAGACCTCCGGACCACCCGAAGCGTTCGCCCTCGCCATCTCGACGCCTGGGTCCCCGTCAGGGCGCTTCTACGACATCCACAGCAGGAAGCCCGGGTTCGAGGACTGGTTCGTACGACACGTCACCCTCGCCGAGGTCGTCGCCGCGGGCCGGATCTCCCCGGACTGGGCGGAGCAGTGTGCCCGGCAGTGGGGCCGCGACTCCGCCATGTACACGAACCGCTTCCTCGGCGAGTTCCACGCCTCCGACGAGGACAGCGTCATCCCGCTCTCCTGGGTCGAGGCCGCCGTCGAGCGCTGGCACGCCCGGACCGACGCGGGCAGGCCGGCACTCGATGGCCGCCTCGTGGTCGGCGTCGACGTCGCCCGCGCCGGAGGAGACAGCACCGTCCTCGCCCACCGAACCGGCTTCACCTTCACGGAACTTGAGACCCACGACCGCGAAGACACCATGCAGACGACCGCCCGCGTACAGGCCGCGATCGAGCACGTCCCCGGCCTGGTGCCGGTCGTCGACTCCATGGGCGTCGGCGGCGGCGTCGTCGACCGCCTCCGCGAAGTCGGCGCCCCCGTGCTCGCGTACACCGGAGCGGCCAAGACCAAGATGCGGACCCGCGACGGCGAGTGGGGTTTCAACAACACCCGCTCCGCCGCCTACTGGCGAACCCGGGAACTCCTCGACCCCGCGTTCAACCCGACGCTCAGGCTCCCGCCGGACGACCTGCTGCTCGCCTACCTCACCGCGCCCACCTGGAGCGTGACGACCGGTGTACCGCCGAAGATCCAGATCGAACCCAAGGAGGACCTCGTACGCAGGCTCGGCCGCTCCCCGGACCGGGGCGACGCCGTCGTGATGGGCCTGTACGCCGAGCTGCTCGCCTCCTCGACGGTCCTCAGCCCGGTGAAGGCTGGGGTGGGTAGCCCGGCCGCAGCGGCCCGCTACGGACGTGCCATCGGTGGCGGGAAGGGTGTGTCACGGCACAGCCGGTGAAACGCCTGATGGGCCACTGACCGAGGTAGAGGTGTCGGCCGTAACAGCCTCAAACGTCGTCGTCGGCGCTGGATTCGTTGCCCTGGAGAGCGTGGTGAGGTGACTCGCGGTACCTATACTCCACCGCCGGACTGCGTCGGGTCGGCGAACCCCACTGCTGCAACTCCGCCAGTTTTCTTTGCACGGCTCCGGGAGGGGAGTCCCGGAGCAGGGACCACATGACTTCGACCCAGGTGGGTTTGCGGCCCTCCTCCTGTTCAAGAAGCGAGAGGAGACGATCCGTATACGCCGCGTCCTCCTTCATTTGGAGGCCGTCGATACTGCTGGCATTCTCCGCTGGCTGGAATCCGGAGGAACTGAGGATACGGAATACGTGATCGTCTCCGGATTGGGCAGGGGCCAGGATTCGGGCCTCCCAGATGCTTGCACCCGCCTCAATACCAGAAGCGGTGAAAGCCATACCCACGAACTGCCAACGAGCAGTGGCCACATACCAGCTCTGCGCACCGAGGCGGTATCCCACGACATCACGCACATCGACCAGGCGCACATGGGCATCGTCGAAGAACACGCGCCACGCTTCGACGGCACCGCTTCGGGTCATAACCCAGGAGGGACGGGTGTAGTCAGATGGCTCCTTGGCCCACCGGGTGCGGGCAATGTCGGTGATGTAGCCGGTCTGCTTTTCCAGCAGGCCGTGGATATCCGCCTCCTGTACCTGAATGTGGGGGGCGACTGTCTCCAGTACCTCGCCAAGGTTGGTCAAGTGGATGAAGCGTTCACCGAGACCTGCGACGTCCGCGTCCATCGGAGGCGGGTAGTTGGCGTCCCCTTTGGTGAAGTCCTTGTGATTGTTGCTGACGAAGTACACGGTCTCATCGGGGTGCTCTCGGGCGTACTCGATAGCCGTGAGCCAGATCGTGACGTCCCGGGCGCCCACCTTCACCTGCTTACCCCCGGCGCTCTTTGTGCCAGCAGGGGGCAGGATGTTGGCCTCGCGGAACATGCCCTCACTGAGGGCGTTGCGGCTCGGGGGCAGCACCTCCAAGATGCCGGCGAACTTCCTGCGCCACTTCTCGCGCATGCCCTCCGGGTCCGGCGGGTCGAGACGCGGCTCGCTCCGGTGACTCGCCCTCTGGAGCTTGTGCAGGGCGCTCGCTGCGGCCTTGTGCGCGTCGAGGTACTCCAAGGCCTTCTGCGCGGCACGCTCTTCAACAGCTGTTTCCGGCGCGGCGACGCGATCCGTCCCTGTCGCCACGATCGCTCGGAGGACTTCCACGTCACTGCCGTCGAAGTCCAGTCCCCACAGGATGTTCGTATCCAGAATGATCATGTCAGTGCTTTCGGCAGACGACCTGTCCAGCAACGAGTAGCACCTGAACTCCGCTAGCCGCACCCGAGTTGGCGGATCTCCCCGCACCTCACGAAGCCCGACCGCGATCGGCTGCTGCATCACGTGTCACACCCGTCACGAATTGATGCGTTAGCTGACTCTGCCGTTCCGGGCGGAGGCAGGTAAGAGACCCGGCTCCGTCCGGGGCGACAAGACGAAGGAGCAGTCCAGATGACGAGCAAGCACCGGTACGAGCAGCCGATCCCGGGGGAGTGCTACGAGGAGTGCCTGGAGGCACAGCCCGCAGGACCGAACGGCGAGCCGCGCTGTATCTGTGAACGGATCAACGAATTCAACGAGTTCTACGAGGCAGAGCCTGACGACATGGCCGCCCTGGAGTCCCGCGGCTGACCGGGGCTTCGTATGGGCAGGCCCCCCCCGGGGTCGGGGGCGAGCGCCCCCCCGGGGGGCCTGCGGGGGTCCGGCCGCACTCCGGACCCGAGAGGTGCCGGCAGCGGCAGGGCGTACAGCCCTTCGCCGTCCGGGCGCTGCGTCGGCACCGCTGCCGGCATCCCTGCGGCGAGGAGGGTACACGGCCGCACGACCTTCGGATTGATCGAAATTACCCAGGGCGACCCAACGCCCTTGATCTAAATGCGGCTTCCAGCCTTGGCATCCACGGCGTGATCTCTCGGCGTTGCCCTATAGTGCTCCGCCCATCACCGTGAAGATCGTCGCAAGGGGCGGACATGATCACAGCCTGGGAGCTCGTCCTTCTGGCCTTCGCCGGGTACCGAGGAACACAGCTCGCCGTCCACGACACCATCCTCGACCCGCTCCGCGACCGCATCCACGCGTGGCACGAGAAGCGGCCCGAAGCCCCCGTACGCAACGCCGTCGTCTCCCTCATCGCCTGCGTCTACTGCATGGGCTGGTGGATCAGCGGCGCCGTCCTCGCCGCGTAACTGCTTGCCGCCGGTCAGTTCGCCGGCACGCCCCTCGTCGTCCACGGCCTTGAGTGGCTGTCGGTCGCCGGGGCCGCCGTGCTCATCAACCGCGTGGACGACACGCTCGGACGCCTCACATGACCCGCCGAGAGCTCGTCGCCGCGGCGTCGAGGTTCACCTCCAGCAGACTCCGCATCAAGGCCATCGACCAGTCCTGGCAGGTAGGCGCCTGGGGCTTCTACAAGACCGTCCCCGAAGTCCGGTTCGCCGCACAGTGGACCTCCAACGCCATGTCCGGCGCCCTCCTGTACGCCGGGTACCGCAACGACGACGGCATCATCGAGCGCGCCCCCGAAGGGACACCGGGCATCGGAGATCGTCGCCCGGGTCGCAGGCGGCCCCGACGGACAGGCGCAGCTCCTCGGCAACTTCGGCGCCCACCTCGTTGTCGCGGGCGAGGGCTGGATCATCGTCCGCCCCCGCGTCGGCAGCAACAACGAGGCACTCGGCGAGGACTGGCGCGTCCTGTCCGTCCGCGAGATCCAGCAGCAGAGCGGCAAGCTCGTCGCGCAGATCGACGGCCTCCCCGTCGAAATCCCCGGCGACACGGTCGACCCCGACCCCTCCGCGCCGATCGCCATCCGGGTCTGGGAGGAGCACCCGGAGATCCAGCAGGAGGCCGACAGCCCAGTCCGCTCCAGCCTCGACCTCCTGGAGGAGCTCCAGCTCCTCAACGCCGCCGTGAAGGCCGTCACACGCTCACGGCTCACCGGCCACGGGATCCCAGGTACCGGGAAGGCGGCGGGGCGGTACGGGGTAGCGGGGGACGGGTCGGGCGGGGCGGGGGCGTCCGATTCTGCGGCGGGGCCGGGGCACGAGCACGGGCGGGTCCTCCTGCGGAATGCGTGGTGCCCGCCGCCCCGGGACGGGGCGGCGGGCACGAGCGGGTGGGGAAGGCGCGGCGGGGGTCGGTTCAGCAGCCGCCGTCACGCTGGGCTGCTGCGGCGATCGCCTCGGCCTGTTTGCGCGTCTCCTCCGCCAACCGCTCTGCGTTCTCCTGGAGTTGCTTCATGACCTCTTCGGGGGTCTGCTCGGGCATCACAGGTTCCTTCGTGTCGGGGGTGTAGGCCGGTCGGCCTGTCCGGCCCTCGCCCGGCCCCGCGGCTGCTGCGGGGAGGGGCGAGGGCCAGGCGGAGCGGCCGGATCAGTGCTGGCGGTAGTGATCGTTGCCGGGGTGTCGTCGTCGGGCGTGGACGCGGGGTGGGGAGGTGGATCTCGGGCCGGATCTCATGTGGGGCAGGAGTCAGAGGAGGCGGGCGTCGGCGAGGGCGGCTGCCTGGTCGAGCGTGCGCAGCGGGATGTGGCCGGTGGTGAAGCCGTCGTTGAAGGACGGCACGGAGTCGATGTCGCCGTCGAACTGGCGGTGGATCGCGTCCATCAGGACCTCCAAGCCGCTTGATGCGAGGCTCTGGTCGCCGCGGGATTCGTGGTGGATCGCTCCGTACAGGCAGCGGGCCCCGTCGGCGTCGACCTGGGTGCCGGTGCACCAGCCGTCGGCGAGCAGCCGGTGGTGCGCGCGCTGCAGGAGCGCTGCTACGGGTGTCGCGTACGGGGTGGGGGGTTTCAGGGTTGGGGTGAGCGGGAGGGTGACGACGTCGGCCAGGTCGACTGGCACGGTGTCGATGTGCGCGGTGTTGACCTCGTAGGCGACGGCGGCCTCCTCCAGGCGGACGGTCATCGCCGCGTCCGTGGCGGCCATGCGGGCCTCCCACGACAGTCCGGCGGGCGGCGTGCCTGTGCGGGCGGGTAGGGGCGGGGCGTGGGTGGGGTGGGACATGGAGGCTCCTCGGAAGGCGTCGAAGGTGCAGGGGGCGGCGGTCCGACGACGCCGGCGGCCGGGCGGGGTCAGAAGCTGGAGATCCAGCCGGTGATGCCGCTGATCGCGCCGGTGATGTAGGGCCCGGCACTGGAGGAGGCGACGAAGAAGCCGAAGGCGGCGCAGGCCAGGGCGTGCCAGAGGCGTACGGATTCGCCCCGGATGAGGACGATCACGACGATCGTGAGCAGGAGGACGATGGAGATCGATACGGCCACGGTGTGTCCTTGTCAGGTGGGCGCAGGGCCCGGCCAGGGGTGCGGCCGGGCCCTGCGGGGGTGTGCGGGGGCGGGGTCAGAACCTGGAGAGGTTCTTGATGGCTTCCAGCGCCTGGCGGGGTGAGGTGACCGCGTCGCGGCGCGTGGCGGACTTCGCTGGGCGGCGGGGCGTGCCGCCGCTCGGCTTGTCCTTCCCGTCCCAGGCGTCGTCCTCGTCCTCGTCGTCGGGTTCGGGGCCGAATTCGCCGGGCCGGGGCGGCTCGGTCCAGTCGAACCACAACTCCCGTGCTTCGAGTTCGCGGATCTCGTAGTCGGTGAGGGAGGCGATCATGTCGGGGAAGTAGCTGTCGAGGCCGGCCTTGAAGTCCATGAACAGCGTGCGCAGGACCTCGGGGTGCTTGGCTTCGACGATCCACCCGGCGCCGCCGGTGTTGGAGTCGGTGGGCGGCTCGGGCTGACCGGCCATCACCCGCTCGATCCGGCCCGCCTCGGCAGGGGAGAAGGAGCGGGGGAGCGGATCGGGGGTGTTCTCGGAGGAAATACCGAGGGCCTTGAACATGTCAGCGACCTTCTTTGGCGCGACCTTCAGGACGACCGGGATGCAGTTCTCGCGCAGGTTCTCGCACAACAGCTGGGTGAAGCCGTCCTGCACGTAGATGGACTGGCCGGCCACCTTGAGGCCGATGGCGTACTTGCGGCCCTTGACCGACACCTTCTCGGCCAGGTCCATGATCTCTCCGCCGTAGTCGCCGTGGCGGGCGGCGGAGAGGAACTCGTCCAGGTAGGCGGACAGCATCCGGTAGGGGCAGCCCGCCAGCTTGGGGTCCCAGTCGTAGACCCGGCCGTCGTCCCACACCATGACGCCGCGGATCTCCATCAGCGCGTCCAGGGTGCGCAGCAGCCGGATCATGTAGAGCGCGCCGACGCCGTAGCGGTCGGTGTACTCACCGAGCTTGGCGGCCTTCTCGTCCGGTGCTTCGGCCGCCAGCCACACGACCGCGCCGAACAGGGCGTCGGCGGCGACGTGCAGCCCCATCAGCTGGGTTTTTCCGCCGCCGGACGGGGCGACGAACAGGCCGTGAGCCGCACCCCGGTCGGTGTAGACGCGGTTGCGGGCGGGCTGGCCGTTGCCGAGGTAACCGGTCACCCACCGGCCGTCCTTGTCCGGCGTCAGCAGCTCGCGGGTGGCGGGGAAGACCTGCGCCAGCGGCGAGCTGTCCCACAGGGAGACCAGGATCTGGTTGCCGTCGACGGTGACGAACAGCCGCCCTTCGTCGTACTTGGTCTTGAGCACGGTGGCCAGCGTGTCCTGGTTGAGGCGTGGCTCGCCCAGTTCGTCGGGGACCTGGGCGATGTAGTGGGTGACCTTGCGGTCGTGGTCGCGGACTTTTTTGATGAACTGTGAGCCGGGCACCGGCCCGCGGTCGCCGCCGATCCGGTCGGCCCACCACTCGTGGGTGGTGGGGGCCTTGCGGCGGCGTTCGTTCGCATCGGGGGTGACGTGGACTTCCTTCCACCCGGGGCCACCTTCGCGCCCGTACTGCCGGGGTACGTTCTCGATCCGGACGTCGGTGGTCTCGACACCGAACGCGGCGGCGACAACTTCCTCGGTGAGGCTGGAGATCGGCCGTCCGGCCTCGGAGGCGCGCAGCAGCAGCGACAGGTCGTTGGGCAGGCCCGCGTGCGGAGTGGCCGTCACCACGATGGTGCGGCCGGGCAGACCGCGGGCCTCCCACAGCCAGCGGACCTGGCGGGTGAAGTTGTCGGCGCCGTCGTCCGGCTGCGCAGGCGACGGCTCGGGGGCTTCCTGCAGCTGCGGCGTGCGGGCCGGGGTGGCCAGCGCCGGGCGGTGGCGGCGGCGGGCGTGCCGGGAGAAGGGCATCACCACCAGCCCGGCCGCCGCCCAGCCGGCGGCGAGGAGGCCGTCCAGGCACCACGGCCCCCAGCCGATCGTGTGCCGGGCGGCGATGTCGATCGCGGCGGCGGCCACGAGCGGCGACCAGCGCAGGATTTTGCGTCCCGCACCGGACTCGTTGCTCTTGGCGGCCAGGACCCAGCCGCCGACACCGGCAGCCCCGGCCAGCTGCACGACCGTGTTGACGGGGCTGTCGGCGAACAGGTTCGGGGCCGCGGCGAGGATCGGGGCACTCAGGGTGTAGAAGGTGCGCTCCAGAGCGACGCTGCGCGGCACGGACACCGGGGGTTCTCCTTCGGATGCGCTGATGGGCGGCCCGCCGCTGGTGGCGGGCCGCCCATCAGGGATGTGGGGCGGGGCGGTTCAGCGGGCGAAGAAGCCCGGCTTGGGGGTGCGCTCCCTTCTGCCGGAACGGATGTGGTCCAGGCCCTCGTACAGCCGCGCGTGGGTGCGCCGCGTGTCGTGGGCCTGGCCGGAGACCTCCTGGGCCGTCTCGTGCAGCTTCCTCACCTCGATGGCGGCGCCGCCCAGGGCAACGGACACCTGGTTGGTCATCTCCACGAACGTGCCGTCCAGTCCGGCGTTGGCGATGTCGACGGCCAGGCCCTCGGAGCGCCGGGCGTTGGTCTCCATGTCGCGCTGCAGCGTCTGGAGTTCGTTGCTGGCCCGGTCCATGGCGTGACCGAGTGCCTTGAGTTTCTGCTGGACAGCCTTGTAGCGGTTGTCGCCGTCCGTCCGGGCGGCAGCACCCCCGCCGGTGGCGGGTACGAGGTCGCTCATCGTCAAACCTTTCCTTCTGGCTAGTCGTGGTGGGCGGCGGAGGAGGCGTTGGCCAGCCCGGCGTCGTCCATGGCCTGGATGTCCTGGCCGTAGACGCGGCCGACGGCCGTGGCGGCGAGCCGGGCGGCCTCCGAGGCGATGTCGCACTGGGTGGCGCACCGTTCGGCCACCTGCTTCATGCGGTCCGCGGCGTCCGCCAGGTCGGTGATCTTGTTGACGACCGCGGTGGCGATGTTGTGGTCGCCGACCAGGTCGGTGGCCATGTCGCGCAGGGCGTCGGCGACCTTGCCGAGCGCCTGAGCGAGTTCCTGGGCGCGGTCTTTGTCGAGGTCGGCGGCGATCGCGATGTTCGTGATCTCCGTCAGGTACTCGCCGAAGGTGATGTCGGTGCGGTGCTTGGCCGCCATCCGGGCCTGGCCCGAGGGCCTGTTGACCTCCGATGCCACGGGGTCCTCCTGTACGGGGGGTCGGGTGGTGCCGGGACGCTGGGTGTGCGGTTCCGGGGCCCGGGGCAGTGCGGGCGGCGGCACGATCTCCGCGTCCACGTACTCCTCCCGGGCCGGGCCGGGGTCTGGCTGCGGCTCGGAGGGGCGGTCCGCACGGTCCATCCGGAAGCCGAAATCGGCGGCCGGGCGCGGGCCGGACCGCGGCTCCGACGCCGTGGCGTTCTTCCGGGCCTGTTTGCACGGCTTGCAGCGGCATTGCGCCGCGTGCCCCTGCCGCTCGCGCTGTTCTCGCTTGCGCTGGTCCTGCCGCGTGTAGTAGTCCCGGGCATAGCGCTTGTCCTCCTCCTTTTCCTTCCTGCGCCGCTCCGCCTCCTCGCGCTGGGCCTCCTCGCGCCGTTTCCGCCAGCCCCGGAGCCCGTACGGGTCATCGCCCTCCGGCTCTTCCGGCTCCGGATCCGGCTCTTCTGGGTCAGGGGTTGCCGCTTCTTCCTTGGAGTCCTTGGGATCCGTGGAGGCGTCTCCTGAGGCGGGGCTGGGATCGTCCGCCTTCGCCTCGCCGGGGGCGTCGCCGTCGGCCGGCTTCTTCCCTGAAGCGGCATCTGCGGTCTTGGGAACATCTCCAGCGGTGGGATCGGTCCTCGTGCCGTTCTTCGTGGCGGATCCGTCGGAGGGCTTCGCGCGGCTCTTCTTCCCGTCGTCCGCCTCCTTGGTCGCAGAGTCGTCCTTCGGGCTGTCGGAGGGCTTCTCCGGGGCGTCCTTGGTCATCTTCTTCGTCGTGGCCTCGGCGTCCTTGTCGCCGGTGGCGTCCTTGGTGTCCTTGGTGTCACCGGCGTCGTCCTTGGCCTTGTCGTCCTTCGCGGCCTTGTCCTGCGCTGCCGCGCGGCGCTTGTCCCAGCGGCGCTGCGCCTCCTCCCCGATGGCCGCACCCAGGGTGGTGCGGTCGTCGGCGGCCTTGGCCGCCTCCCGCTTCGCCCGTCCTGCGGCCTTCCGCCCGGCTTTCACCTTGCGGCGTTCCTCGCGCGCCGCCTGGACGGCGGCGCGGTCCTGGTCGCGGTCCTTGCTGCGGTCGGCGAGGCTGGCGGCCTGGTCGGCGCTGCGCCGCTGGTGGCGTGCCGCCTGGCGGGCGGCGGCGCGCTCCTGGCGGCCGCGGGCCCGCTCGGCCCGGGGACTGACCGGCGGCGAGTCCTTCGCCTTGCCGCTGTCGCCCTTCGAGCCGCCCTTGCCGGTCCCGGTGCTGCCCGAGCCGTTCTTGCCGCCGGAGCCGCCCGAACTGCCCTTACCCGTACCGGACTTGCCCGCCCCGGAGCCTCCAGAGCCGTTCTGGCGGCCTTTCGGGACGCCGGACGACTGATTGCCCTTCGAAGTGCCCTTGCCGCCGCCAGTGGAGCGGCCAGCACCTTTCCCGGTGCTCCTGGGGGAGTTGCCGCCCCCGGAACCGCGCCCGAACCCGCCGGAGCCGTTCGTGCCCGAACCCCGCCCGCCACCGCGGCCAGAGGCGCCGGGACTGCCCCCGCCGCCGGCCTTCGAGCGGCCGCCCTTGTCGGCACCCAGGCCGGAACCCGAGGAGCGCACTGCATCCGCCTTGCCGCGCGCCGCCGCCCTGTCGGCTTTCGCTTTCATCTGCGCGGCGTGGAACTTCGCGTTCTGTTCCATCAGCGCGGTTTCCTGAGCGGTGCGGGCCTCCAGAAGCGCGGCCTTGCGCGCTATTTCCGCCTCACGGAACGGCGCTTCACTGGCATGCCGGTCCCGCGCCACGTCCAAACGGAGTTCCAGCCAGTCACCGAGGCGATCGGCGAGAGAACGAGGCTGCTCGTATTCACCTTCCTCGTATTCCTCATCGTCTACTTCGGGGGCGTCAGGCATTCTCGTTTCCCGCAATGCGATTTCCGGGGAAATGGGGCCGCGAATCGACGCGATTCCCCTTGTCGCCCCTTCCTGGAAGTCCGGAGGGGCACCGCTGTCCGCACTATTGCCGGACGGTTCGGAATAAAAGAGATCCCCGCCGTCGGGGGCATCCGGTATTCCGCCGGAATCGCCGCCCCGAGCGGGCAGGCTGATCACGTTGTTGTCGGTGTCGTCGGACACGCAACCCCTCCTCCTGGGCTTGACAGTCGGCATCGGCCTCGCGTACACGCGCGCACGCCACGCGCGGCACGCGTCACGCGCGGCACGCGTTGGGATCACCGAAGGGCCGCCCCGGAGAATCGGGAGCGGCCCCTCCTACGGGGCGCGGGAAGCTAGCCGACGTGGCGGCTGTAGACGTTGTGCAGGGCGCGCGCGGCCTCACGGATGAACTCCGTGTCCCCGTCGCGGAAGGCCTGGGTCCCTCGGATATTCACAATCCGGAGCCAGGCGTAGAAGGTGCCGAGATCGTTGCCGTGCTGCGCAATCAGATCCTGTTTGATTTTGCGCTCGTGTTCGGCACGGTTCATTTTCTTCCGCTCGGCTTTCGTGAGCGGGCGACCTGCACTCACGCCGACTCCCTGCGGTTCAGGTCGTAAATCGACGTGGGACCACCATAGTCATGATTCGGGGGCTGCACACCCTGCTGGCCCGGGTTTCCCGGGGCGGCCTGGAGCGGCGGGTTGTTCTTGCGCGCTTTGAGCTGCGTCTTTTCCTTTCGGTTTTTCTTTACCTCCTGCACCTTTTCGTCGTGGGCGTGGCGCTTATGGGCACTCTTTTCCAGCCCGGAACTCATGCTCCTGAGGTTATTCAGAACGTTGTTCAGGGACTTTTCCACCGGGAAGGAGCGCAGGAAAGCCTGGCCCCACTTATCGCCCTCCACACGGGTCGTGCGGCAGTGCAGACGGGTCTCGCGCTGGAGGATCTCCAGCTTGGCCTGCATGTCCAGCAAGACCCGGTTGAAGTCCGCGAGGTAGTGCGCGTAGGCGGCGGGGTTCTGCGCGATCTCGCGCAACGCCGCATGCGGATCATCAAAGAAGGGCTGGCCGCTGTTTTCGGTGCTCACGGGGTCCTCCGTGGGGGTCGGATCTGCTGTACTGGGCGGGCTGTGGACTGCTTCCGGCAGTCGCAGCGAGGGCCAGCCCGCTTCCTTCGGGCTGGCCCTCACTGGTGTGTGCCGGACTCGGATCACGTCAGGTGCTTGTCCGCGTCCTCGGGACGCAGCAGACCGGCCTTGGAGAGCAGGCGCACCGCACGGACGCTGTTGACGCTGAGGTCGGTACGGACCCGGTACAGGGTCACGAACCCGTCCTCACCGCGGGGGAGATCCCGGACGAGCGGCAGAAGCTCCTCATCCGTCCGTACCGGTGTGCCGGGACGCTCCGCACCCGCCGTACCGGTGGTTCCGGTTGCAGGAGGAGACGCGATGTCCGTACCTGTACGGGCCCCCGGAACGCCCTCGCCGCCGGGCTGTGTACGGACGTTGACCGCCTTGGTACGTCCCTGGGCGGCCGCGCTGGCCGTACCGGTACGCCCGACAGCCGCCGCACCTGGACACGCCGCCCCCTCGGAAGGGGTGTGTACGCCGCCTGTACGGTCGCTGTACGCCCTGGTCACCGCCCCTTCGCTCCTGCCGTCGTGCGGCGGGTGCATGGCGGGGCGTACAGGGTCCGTACTGTCCCCTCCGGTGCCCGTGGCCCCCGACCGGACCGTGTGGGGCCCGGCGTACAGGTCGTGGTTCACGGCCTCTGTACGGGGGGAGGACGCGGCGTCCGTTCCGTCGGCACGCCGGTGCGTTCCTGTACGGCCGGGCATTCCGCTTCCGCTGTCCGTACCGGTACGGACGCCCGCAGCGGTCTTGCTGCCGTGTCCGTCCGTACTGTCGTCGTGCATGAGCGTGTGGACACGCCAGATGACGGCCACGAAGATCAGCACGACGAACGTCGTCAGCTGCCACGGTGCCGACTGGCCGTCCTGGACGAGATGGGCCTGCTCGGACAGGTGGTAGGTCACGTTCGCCGACGCCATCAGCAGCAGCGCGTACGGGATGTCCTTCTTGGCCCGGAACGCGGTGACGCAGTAGACGTCGATGGAGACCGGCAGCAGCGGGGCGACGTAACTGTTGATGCCGACCATGCGGGCCAGCTCGTACTCGCCGGAGGCGGCGAGCCCGACGCCAGCGGCGAGCGCGATCCACGGCGCCGTCTTCCACGCCTTGCGGCTGATGTTCTGCTGCCAGCCGTTCCAGCGCGAGGCGGACTTCTTCGCCTCGCGGGCCTCATCGAGCAGCCGGCGGGCACGGGCCTCATCGGCCGTCGCCCGCTCGGTGACGGCTTTCGCCTTGCGCTCCGCCTCCGTGGTGATGCGGCTCGCTTCCTTCCGCGCGGCCTCGCGCAGCTGCACCGCGACGGTCTTGGCCTCCTCCCGCAGCCGCTCGCGCTGCTTCTCGCACGCCTCCTTCAGACCGGCGAGTTCCTTGTCGAGGCCGGCCCGCTTGGCGGCGGCCGCCCGGTCGAAGTCCTCGCCCAGCTGGCGCAGTTCCTCCCGCAGCCTGGCGCGGGCACTCTCCGCCTCACGGTGCACGGTGGCGACCGCCTGGTCGGCCTCGCGACGCCGCTCATCGGCGGCCCTGACCGCGTCCGCGTACAGCGCCTCCGCCTCCGCCCGGCGGCCGTCGTACTGCTCGGCCGCCGTCGTCGCGAGCTGAGCGAACCGCTCGCGGGCCTTCTCGACCTCGCGCTGCGCCACGGCCACCAGGTCGTCGGCCTGCTCCTGGGCGCGGGCGAGGATCTGTCCAGCCTCGGTGCGGCGCTGGTCGACCAGGACGTTGATCTCGGTAAGGTCGGCCTCCGCCAGGCGACGCAGCCCGGCAACGGCCGTGGCCGTCGCCGCGCGGTCGGTGGCGGCCAGTTCGGTGAGGTCGGTGACCTGCGCGCGGGCCTCGCTCACCAGGTTGGCGGCACGCTCGCGGGCCTGGGCCAGGAGCCGGTCGGCCTCGCCGCGTGCCGCTGCCAGGTCGGCCTGGACGGCCTCGCGCTGGGCTGTGGCCTCCTGGTCGGCGTCGGCGGTGATGCCCGCGGCGCGGGTCTGCGCCGCCGCCATCAGCACGGTGACCTGCTCGTGCGTGTCGGCGACGGTGCGCTCGGCCGCACTCTCGGCTTCCGCCTGGAGGACGGCGGCCTGCTCGCGCGCGGTGTCGATGACGTCGGCGGCCCGGTCCCGGGCGTCCGCGACACGGGCCGGTGCCTCGAAGTCAGCAACCTCCGTCTCCGGCTCCGTGGTCCCCGTCAGGGCCGCAGGAGCGTCGGGGGTGGGGGAAGCGGATGCCTGCGGAACCGGGCGGGGTGCCGTGGGCTTCTTGCGGGCGGTGGGCCTCTTGTTGCGGGTGCGTGTGGCGGCCACGCCGCCTCCTTCCAGAAGGGGGTGCCGCCCCGGCGGGGCGGCGTTCACGGGTTTTCGTTCAGGTCCGCTGGCCGGGCGAGCGTCGGCTGGGGGCGACGATGCCGGTGCGGCCGGACTCGTCGAGCCAGCGCTGAGCGTGGTCCCGGTCGTGAGCACCGGCGATCGCCGCGAGTCCGTCCTTCGTGGTGACGTAGGCGGACCAGGTGGTGCCGTCGTTCTCGGTTTCGGCCTGCGCGGTGGTGATCTGGCTGGTGAGCCAGGCGGGGAACGTCATGACGCCTCCTGTTCTGAGGTGTTGGCCGGGCTGTCCGGCTCCCCCTCACCGCCCGCACCGACCGCCGAAGTCACAGGCGGTCGGTGCGGGCGGATCAGGCAACCGGCAGATCGGTCAGGCCAGAGACAGGTGCCGCGCCCACTGGTCGGCGTGCACGCGTACCGCATCGAGCGTCGAGACGGTGACCCCCTGCGCGGTGACCGCGGTGACGACCCGGCCCTCCGTGTGGGCGGCGACGAAAGCCGGGTGCGCGGCGGCGGCGAGGTCCTCGTAGTGGTCGTAGTCCGCGGGGTCGTCAGACGTGGGGACGCTGGCGGCCAAGACGGTGGTGGGCATGTGGTCCTCCTCGTTGAGGGCATGGAGCTGGGTGTGCCCCGGCTGGGGGCGCATCGAAGAACGGGCCGCCCGTCCTGTGGGCAGCCCATGAGGGAAAGGCGGGGAGCGGGCGGCGAGTTGGGTGTGCGTCCCGCTCAGCGGGCCCGCCGCTGCCGCCCGAGGTAGGCGTCCTGGAGACGGGCGAAGGACTCGTACAACCGGGCTCCGGCGGAGCACTGGGGTCCCTCATGCTTGGTGCAGGACCCGCAGGCGCTGGTGTGCTTGTGCCAGATGCGGGCGGCGGCCATGTAACGGGTGTGCAGGTCGTCAGCCACGCTGGCCGGCCGGAAGACGAGCGAGGCACCGGTTCAGATCCTCCGCGGCCTGGTCCGCCGCGCGAAGGTCGGCGGCCGCCCTGCGGCGGGCCTCCTCCAACTCAGCAGCAACCTGTGCCGAACCCCGGCCCGTGCCGTCGGCGCTCACCGGACACTGCCCGACGTCGCACGCCGGGCGTCGGCCTCACGGGCCCGCCGCAGCATCTCGTCCATCTCCCTCGACTGCGCGTCCTCACCGCTCATGCCGCCTGCCCCCATCCCGCGCAGGCCCGACGGGCCGCCTTGACCTCGTGAAGCTCACCGGCGAGCTGACGGATGCGCAGGTTCTGCCGCACCTGGGCTCCCACGTTGCGGCTGGACATCTCCACGTTCACCGCGACCGCAGCCTGCAACGCGCGGGCGACGGTGGTGAGCCGCTTCCACTGCGGGTCCAGATCCTCGTGACAAGCCGCGCGGAGCCGCTCGTCCTCACGCTGACGTACCTCGTACAGCTCCTGGCCGGAGAGACCGGCACGGACCATGCCGTCCGCCCTGTCCCAGCCGTCACCCTCGCGCAGGGCGAGCTCCCGGCAGGCAGCCATCACCGGGCAGCCGTGGCAGAAGAGCACCAAATCCTCCCGGCGCTCGCTCCAGGACTTACGGCTCTCCTCCTCACCACGGAAGAAGTCGACGGCGCCAGCGCCCGGCTGCTGGCACCGAGCGCCCGCGTCGACCACGCGCTGGAGCACCGTCCGGCGCTGCGACCGGGCCTGTTCACCTGTCATCCTGTGCATGTGGGTCGTTCCTCTCTCAGGGGACCTGCAGGAACGGCCCCGGGGGCGCAATCCCCGGGGCCGTCGTCTTCTGTGGCTGGCTGGTCTAGGCGGCGGGCGTGTACACAGCGGTCGCGGGGGAGGGGCGGATCAGGTAGTCCGAGGTGGTCCAGACGTCACCGATCGCGTACGGCTGACCGTCCGGACGCAGCACGTCACGAACGATCAACGCCCACCGGGCGGCGTCCCGGCGCAGCAACTGCGCCGCTTCGCCGGGGTCGGTGATGAGGACCAGGACCTCGAACTGGCCCTGCGAGGTCTGGTAGATCGCGCCGGGACGGCGCGGACCGATCTCCTCAGCGGTGGTCGACTGAACGGAACGCAGAGGGAACGCGGCGGAGACGTTCATCGTGGAGCCTCTCTCATGGGGCCGTACACGGTTTCGGGGGAGTGGCTGATCTCTACGAACGGCCACGGCCCCGGCCGACCCAGTAGCTTCTCGGGTCGGCCAGGGCCGTGGGCGCTGGTGGGGTCAGAACCTCTGCGCCAGCGACACCAGGTCACCGCCGCACGCCGCGTACAGGGCGGGCGTCAGCATCGCCGTCTCGTCGTACGCCGACCACAGGTCCGAACACACCGTGTGGCCCGCGTCGACCAAGGTGTTGACCAGCGCGGATGCCTCATAGGCGTCATCCACGGCCAGGACCATGCGCACGTCGTCGATGAAGAGGTTGAACACGATGCCTCCTTGATCAGGGAAGTCCGGTCCAGGACGGGTCAGCGCGTGCGGTGCGCGGGGCGCAGCGTCTTGAGCGGTACGTCAGGGCCCCGGAACTCGGAGACAGCGCCCGCCGACCGCTTCCGGCACTGGTTGTTCGCCACTTCCGCCGCCGCGTCGACCTGGTCCCACTGGGCACCGCGGAACGCCAGCCGCGCCCGCTCCTGCCGGTACGCCACCTGTGCGGCCACGCGCTCTTCCTCGCGGCGGGCGGGCTCCTGGTGGAAGGCCAGGGCCAGGCGCCGCACGAGGACTTCGCCGGTCGGGCACATGGCGTACCGCGTGCACGTCGTGCACGCCTTACGGTGCGCAAGGTAGTGCTGGCGCGTCGAGTTCAGCGTGGCCTCCGCCCGGATCCGGGAGACCGGAGCGGCAGGGACCGGGAGCGGCTTGTAAAACTGCTGCGCGGCACGCCGGTTGTCCTGCGG
Source organism: Streptomyces sp. NPDC087440 (assembly GCF_044744005.1). Taxonomy (NCBI): domain Bacteria; kingdom Bacillati; phylum Actinomycetota; class Actinomycetes; order Kitasatosporales; family Streptomycetaceae; genus Streptomyces; species Streptomyces sp. NPDC087440. Next base: position 19,745 of record NZ_JBIUXN010000028.1, read on the forward strand.
CATCGCCTCCCGCAGCAGACGGTCCTGCCTGGCCTGCCAGCGCCGCACGTCGATGTCGACGATGACGAGCTGGTCGCTGCCGGGGCAGAGAGCGTGCTTGTCGCCCTCCGCGACCTTGCCGGAGACGCAGTGTTCGCGGATCTTGAGGACCGTGTCGCCCATGATCCGACGCCAGGTGCGGCAGTCGGGACAGGCGATCGACTTCACTTCGTCGGGCCGGACGTTGTAGTCCTCCGGGGCCATGCTGCTGAGCTTGAGCGCCTCACGGCGGTTCGTGTTCTTGGTCCGGACGCGGCCGGGACGCTTGCGGGGCATCGAATCCTCCTGACGTGGGATCGGGTACGGGTGCTGCCTTCTCCGCCACGCCAGGCCCGCCTTTCGGCAGGTTGGTCCTGGCGGACAGACAGCGCAGCAGCGCCGTTCGAGGTGGATCAGGTGGAGCTATTCGGTACAGGAGCCTCGACCGGGGGAGCTCGGCTCACCCCACTGCCGCCGCCCGGAGGGCAGTGACTCCTGCGTGTTTTGCGGTAGTTCGTAGACGACGCCTTTGCTCCACAGAGCATTAGGGCTATCGCTATCGCCTAGTAGAAACCATGCCGACCGGGTGAGTCAATACCGATAGCTCTACTCGTCGCCCGTAGTTGTGCACGCACGCGGCTGACTGGTAGAGCTAGCCCTAGAATCAGTTCCCAATAGCACTCTGAAAGGTGGATCCGGTGCCCGTCTCGTATCGCAACATCGCCGCTGACCTGCGACAGCAGATCAGCGAGGGGCGATACATGCCGGGCGACAAGCTCCCGATGCTCACGGAGCTCCAGGCGCAGTACGGAGCGGGGTATCAAACGGTGCGAAGCGCTATCACCCTCTTGGAGCAAGAGGGCCTCGTGGTGGCGATCCGCCGCAGAGGCACGATCGTCCGCGAGCGCCCGGAGAAGAAGCGGATTACTCGTTCGCGCCAGGTGTTCCGGGATGAGATCGGTTACTACTTCGATCCGACGGCGCAGTCCTGGGCGGCGTTGGAGCCTCCGACCGTGCGCTGGGGCATCGTCCCCGTCGACCTTGCAGCGCTGATGGGGCTCAGCACTGGGGCTGAAGTCCTGGTTCGCGACCGCGTGATGGGTGATCCAGAATCTCGGAAGCCGAAGCAGCTGGCGACCAGTTACCTGCCGGCGGATCTCGCCCGGGGCACCCAACTCGCGGAACCCGACACAGGCGCTGGCGGAATCTACGACCGCCTGGAGGAGATGGGTCACCATCCCCTGCGCTGGAGCGAAGGGGTCTCGGCTCGTATGCCTTCCCCTGAGGAGGCCGAAGCGCTGGGCCTGCCTGCTGACGTCGGTGTTCCTCTGTTGCGTGTCGTACGCCTCACGATGGCCCCGAGCGGCGAGGTCCTCGAACTCAACGACACCCGGATGAGCGCTGAAGAGTTCGAGATCGGCTACAGCATCCGAAGGCATTCCAGCGCGCGTCCTGCGGGTGTGGGGGACGAAGAAGACGAGCACTGAGTACCACCTCCCCTGACCGAACTCGCCTGTTTGTAGTTCGGTTCTAAGTCCGGGGAGCTGCTAGTTCCAGATCTGCCATGTGGCCGGGTGAGCTGGCCACATCAGCCACAGGATTGGGGCGGGATGGCACAGAAACCAAGGGAGTTGACGCCTTGGGTGTCCCTCCTTCACAACTGGGGCTATCAGCTTCGCGAGCTACGGAACGCGCGCGGTCTCAGCCTGCGTGATCTCGCGAAGCGGACCCGAATCGACCATGCTCACCTGGGACGATTCGAACGGGCGGAGCGCGTGGCCGACCGCATGCAGGCGGCGCTCCTGGACGATGCCCTGGACGCCGGTGGGATGCTGCTGCGCCTCTGGGATCGGATCGGTCACGAGCCTGACCATGTGGCCAATCCACCCCATGATGTGGCCAAGTCCTCGGTCAATCTGGTCTTGGCCACGGCGGACCAGGCAGCGTCGGACGGTGAGGGGATCTCGGTCCCGTGTCGTCTACGAGATGGGTCGGTGGTCTGGGTGGCTTTGGAACGGCGTGCGCTGCTGCGCGCGGGGGTGGGGTTGGGAGCTGCTGCGACCGTCGGCGTTGGTTCGCCGGCGGCTGCGGACTCGGACGGCGTTTCGAGCCTGGTCCGCAGCGCGCGGGCCTCATCGGCGTACGGCTCGACACCGGTGGAGCATCTGCGCCGCACCCGGCGTCTGCTGATCGACGGCGACAACCTGCTCGGTCCACGTCACGCCCTCAAGGCAACGCGGGACTACATCGGCGTCATAAAGGAACTGCGGCGGGACGCGACGGGGGCCGACCGGCGCGATCTGATGGAGCTCCAGACCCAGTACGCGGAGTTCCTGTCCTGGCTCCACCAGGACCTGGGCAACCCGGACGCCGCGTCGTACTGGCTCGATAGGGCAATGCAGTGGTCGTACACGGTCGGCGACACCGATCTGACCACCTACGTCATGGCTCGCAAGGCACAGCTGGCGGGCGACGTGGCCGACTTGGCCGACGTCGTCGACTTGGCCGAAGCCGCCCAGCGGATGGCCCGGCCCCGTAGTCGGCTTGCCGCCGTGGCCCGCACCTATGAGGCGTACGGACACGCTCTGCGCGGCAACGCCGACGACAGCGAGCGCGCCATCGATTACGTGCGCAACGCTCTGGACGGCATCGGTTCCGATCTCACCCCGTGGGCCGCGTGGCTGAATGCCTCGTATGTAGAGGTCCACCGCGCGCAGGGCCTCGAAGCCCTCGGCAAGCACGACCAGGCCGGAGACGCCTTCGCCGAGGCCATCCGGCTGATGCCCGGCGACTATCACCGCGACCGCGGCGTCTACATGGCTCGGCAGGCCGTGGCCCTGGCCGGCGCCCGCGATCCGGAGCGTGCCGCAGCGGTCGGCATGCACGCGTTGACGGTCGCTGCCGATACCGGCTCCGGCCGGATCACCAACGAGCTCGTCCGGCTCGACAAGGCCCTGATCCCCTGGCAGCGCGAGGCCCCGGTCTCCGAGTTCCGCGCCGCCTTCGACTCCACCCTCGTCCACGAAACAGAAACGGAAGCCTGATGTCTGCCCGTCCGTACGTCGTGCTGTCTGCCGCCATGTCGGTCGACGGCTACCTGGACGACACCAGCCCGGAGCGGTTGTTGCTGTCGAACGCCGACGATTTCGACCGCGTCGATCAGGTCCGCGCGGATTCCGACGCCATCCTCATCGGTGCGACGACCATGCGGAAGGACAACCCGCGGCTCCTCGTCAACTCGGACAAGCGCCGGGCTCAGCGCGTCGCCGACGGCAAGCCGGAGTTCCCCTTGAAGGTCACGGTGACCCGCACCGGCGACCTTTCCGCCGACTTGAGGTTCTGGCATCACGGCGGCGCGAAGTTGGTCGTGACCGTCGACGGCGCGGTGGAGAAGGTACGGGCCACGTTGGGGGAGCTCGCCGACGTCGTGAGCGTCGGGCCGGAGCTCGACTGGGGCCTGGTCCTCGACGAGCTCGGGCGCCGTGGCGTCCGACGGCTGATGGTGGAGGGTGGCGGCACGATACACACCCAGCTCATGGCCGCTGACCTCGCCGACGAAGTACACCTCGCTGTCGCCCCACTCCTGGTAGGCCGGGCCGAGGCCCCGAAGTTTTTGAATGCGGCCGATTACCCGGGCGGGTCAACGTCGCGGATGCGACTGCTGGAGGCACGTGCGATCGGCGACGTCGTACTGCTCCGCTTCGCTCCGAAGGAGCGCGGATGATGTACGCCCCTGATCGGGACCAGGACGTGAGCTGGATGCGGCGCGCGATCGCGCTCGCCGCTCTGTGCCCTCCGACTGCCGGAGCCTATTCGGTCGGCGCGATCATCGTCGGCGAGGACGGCAATGAACTCGCATCGGGCTACTCCCGGGCGACTGGCCCTCGCGAGCACGCAGAAGAAGTCGCCCTTGCCGATTTCATCCAGGATGATCCGGATCTTGCCGGAGCGACGATCTACACCACGCTGGAGCCCTGTTCTCAACGCTCCGCCTCCCGTACGCCGTGCTCGCAGCGAATCCTCCAGGCAGGAATCCCTCGCGTCGTCATCGCCTGGCGCGAGCCCAGCCTGTTCGTCGACGACTGCGTCGGCTACGAACAGCTAGTAGAAGCAGGGGTGATCCTGGTGGAACTGCCCGAGCTGGCTGCGGCCGCGAGGGCTGTAAATGCGCATTTGGGGGACCTTGCGTGACGCACACAGCATGGGTGCGGAGGCTCTCCAACCGCTCTGGCGCCATGTGCATCGACGTCTTCCCAGCGCGGGTACGCTGCGTGGCTCGCTTGGGCTTCTCCTCCCCTGCCCCAACCCCGACTGCCTGCCGAATCCCCGGCAGTGGCGGGCGGTCAGGGATCCGGCAAGGGCGGGGCATGACGGCGAAGCCGAGGTGGCGCTCGTTAGGTGATCAGGACTTAGGCGGTACCTGTCGGCCGGAGGGCGTCGAGGGCGGCGTCGAGCGTGGGTGGTACGCCTGCCCATCCGCGGGGGATGAGGAGCCGCAGCCGCGCGTCGTCCGGCGTTCCCAGCCGCTTGGGTCGGCAGTCGAGGACGGGGACGAGCCCGAGCTCCATGGAGTGCAGCAGGACCGGCTTGCCTGCGGCGACGAGGGTGATGAGCTCCTGCCGGGCGGCGCTGCCGAGCGCGTGCATCCGCGTCTTGCCGGGTTTCGCGCGGGTACCGGTGACGACGAGGCCGTCGAGGGACGCGGCGAACTCGGGCCAGCGGGCGGTGTAGTCGGCGCGGTCGGCGAAGACGGTGTGGAAGTCCAGGAGTTCGACACCGTCGGGCAGGGCCTGGCGGATCGTGTCGACGCGGTGTTGCCAGTTGGGGCGCTCGCGGTAGACCGGGGGTGCGCTGAGGTAGACGCGTACGGGGTCGCCGGGGCCGCGGGTGGCGGCGATCTTCCGCATGGCCTGGACGAAGCCGCGCCGGCGCGCGGGCGGGGCGTAGCTGTCGGGTGTTGCTGGGGCGCCGGTCGCGTTCATGCTGCTCATGATGCCGTGCTCCCTGCTGGTGCTGTACTGCGGCCGGTCATGGCGCTGCTGACGCTCCGTCAGGGTGCTTTGGGGGAGCGGCGACACGGTTGTTCTGGGAGTGTCGTTACGCACCGTGGTGGGAGTAGTGTGTCAGCGGATAAGATCCATATGCAGACATGCTTGATCCCCGCGAGGTTGCGCTCCGGGGATCGTGGCCGACGACCTATAGGGGGTCTCGACATGCTGAAGGGTACCCGTACCCTCGCCGTTCGATCTTCAGGCACCCGCTGTAGCAGCGACGACGCGCTCGTCGCTCCGGCTGGGTGCCTTTTTGGGTTTCCGTGCTTCGACGGAGCGCGGGCGCACCTCTCCCCCGAGGGGGTTGCGATGAGGTAGTCGAATTTGGCGGCGCCCGCTTTGCGGGACTTCTAGCCGCCCGGGCCTGGCTCTCTCGGTGATGTGCAGTCACCGGATGCAGCGCCCTACGTGTCTCCGTTTTGGCCTGCCAGGGCCTCCGCGGAGGGGTTGTCCGCCCCGGTGCCAGCCGGCTGCGAACGGTCCAACTTCTTCGGTTCTGCCCGAACCTGCATCACCCACCAGGGGGCTTTGCTGTACCCGCCCCCACGAGTGAGGACGGCGAGTGTCAGTTTGCATTACCTGCCGAGCTTTTGCCAGCCCACGCATGCCTGTTTCATCCAGGTGTGCCCATGTATGCGCCCTGTGATGTTCCTGAATGCACAGGACGCTTCCCCGTTTGCACCTCCACTTCCGCCGACACGAACTTGTGCTCGACCGCTCGGTCGCAGCTTCACCGCGCTGGTGAGGGCGGTGGGCTGGTGACCGCCGTGGCGGCACCGGCCGCCATGCGGCTCCCTTCCCCGCGCCCGTCGGTCGATGACGAGGCGGTCGACGTACTGCCCGCGCTGTACGTGCCGGAGGCATGCCAGTGGCTGGCGACGTCGACGGGGCGGATCGCTCTGGACGGCTACTCCTGGTTGCAGGCGGTCCACTGGGTCGTCGGGGCGGGGCTGTACGAGCCGCGCCGTCACCGCTCCCACGGACCGCGCAGGTTCGGGCCTACGACCGTGCGGGTCGCCCAGGAGCTCGCGCAGCTCTTCCCGTGCCGTCCGGGGGTCGCGTACCTGGTGCGGTGTACCGGGCTGTCGGAGCGGTCGGTGGAGTACCACCTGGGGATGCTGCGGGAGGCCGGGCTGCTCGCGTGGATCGTCAAGGGCACCCGGGTGTCCGGCGGTCCGGCGCAGGCGTCGGAGTTCGCGCGGATGGTGCCGGTGGAGTTCGACCGGGCGCTCGGTGTCCGTACGGCCGGTGAGGGTACCGGGCGGCGGATGACGGGTATCGCGGAGGCCGGCCGGGAGCTGATGGCGCAGCTGGCGAAGAAGTCGTCCCGCAAGGTCCGCAAGCGGCGGCCGAAGTCGTCCTCGAAGGCCCTGGCGAAGGGTGCGCGGACGGCTGCTGAACAGGGTGCTGTGACGCCTGTTTCGGATGAGGTCCGTTGCACCCCAATGGGGGGTAGTTCCCGCAGTGCTTCTTCTGCTAGTACTACCTACTTCCCCCCTGAGAGGAAGCTCGCGAGCGGGCAGAGTGATTCCCTCACCCCGAAGAAGGGCAAGCGCGGCCGCCGGAAGCTGAACGCAGTCGGGCGCCGCTTCCAGCTGGCTTCGGAGCTGATCCGCCAGGTGCCGTGGATGGGCCGCGCTTCGGTGCCCCGGATCGCCTGGATCCTCAAGGATGTTGCGGACGCGGGCTGGACTGCCGACCAGGTGATCGCGTTCCTGGACTGCGGCGACGCCCCGGGCATCGTCCACCGCCCGTCGGGGTTCCTCGCCGGGCGGCTGAAGGGCGCGGTGGCGCTGTGGCCGACCGAGGAGGGCCGCGTGCGCGCCGTGCAGGCGTACCGGGACTCCCGGCGCGCGGAGACGGCCCGCCACCAGGAGTGGGACGGCGTGTGGCAGGCCCCGAGCAGCATGGCGGTACGCCGCATGGTTGCTGAGGTGTTCGCGCCCCAGACGCAGCCGTGCGTGAAGGATCAGGTGCTGCCCGAGCTGGGCGGCATCGAGGACCTGAGCCCGGACGACCTCGCGGACATGCGGGCAACAGCACGGGGCGAGTTCATGGTGGGTGAGACCACGCTCGTCATGACGATCTCCGACACCCTCGGCTCTGCCGCCGCCGTGCACATCTTCGGCGCTGACCTGGTGCAGCGCGCCCACAAGCTGACGAGCAGCACCTCGCTGATGACCGTCGGACGCCGGTAGGGGGACCGTGATGACCGAAACCGTGAACACCACCATCAGTAGCGGCGAGCAGTCGGTGCCGGATCTGTCCGGCGTCGACCTGGCCCGGGTCGCGCTGCGCCACGCGCGCGAGGCGGCCAAGGCCCGCGGCGAGGGCAGCATCCGCAAGACCAAGCGCCCCGCCCGCTCCATGACCCTCCAGCGGGACGGCCGGAAGCCGACCGGGTTCGGCGCCGTGCTCCGGGACCTGGTGGCCGACCGCGCCTGGGACGTCCCGGCCGCCGGGGGCAGCATCCTGGATCAGTGGCCGGCCATCGCGGCCGCCGTCTCCCCGAACTTGCCCGCTCACGTCGCTGCTGTCGCTTTCCACGCGGAGTCCGGCCAGCTGGACCTGCGCCCGGACTCGTCCGCGTACGCCACCCAACTGCGGCTGATCAGCTCCCGGATTGTCACCGCGGCGAATGACGCCGTTGGCAAGCAGGCGGTCCGCACCGTCCGGGTCCTGGCCCCGGGTGCCACGACCCCAGCACCCCGCGAGGCGGTCACCGCGCCAAGGAAGGCGGCCCGGCCGGAGGCGCCGGTGAAGACCCGGGATATGGCCTCTCCCGGCTTCCACCGGGCCCTCGCCGCTGCCCAGGCCGTCGAACCCGCGCAGCGTGTCGACTCGGGCAGTAGCGAGGCGATCGAGCGGCAGAACCGGGCGATGCGCGAACTCAGCCGCCGCGCCTTCCCCGAGGTCGCGGCCGCTGCGCCGTCCCCGATCGAGCAGGCCCGTGCGCAGCGGCGCCGTCAGGCAGCGGAAATCCATGCCGCCGCCCTGCGCCGGGCCCGCGCAGAACGGGCCAGCGCATCTGCCCTTCCGCAGATGGCACGGAAGGCGTCGGCAGAGCATCCGCGCCACCGCGCCGGATGACGCTGGCGGTCATCAGACCCAGGATCAGACAAGGTCAGGCGGATTGTCAGTGGCAGGGACTAACGTGCTCAACACTGCTACATGCGGGCGAGGTTGACGGAAGGGGGTGGGTTGCGTGGAGCAGGAGATTCTGAAGGCATTCCGGTTCGCGTTGGACCCCACTCCTGTCCAGGCGGAGGATCTTGCCCGGCACGCCGGGGCTGCCCGGTGGGCGTTCAATCACGCGCTCGCGGCAAAGGTGTCGGCGCATCAGCAGTGGCGTGCCCAGATCGACAACTTGATCACCTCGGGGATGCCGGAGGCTGTGGCGCGCAAGCAGGTGCGGGTGCCAGTTCCCAACAAGATGAGCATCCAGAAGGAACTCAACCGGGTCAAAGGCGACTCCCGTACCGAGGAACCGCTGGCACCGGGGGTGGCGGGTCCGCAGCGGCCGTGCCCGTGGTGGCACGAAGTGTCCACCTACGCGTTCCAGTCCGCGTTCATCGACGCGGACCGGGCCTGGACGAACTGGCTGTCCTCCCTGTCCGGAAAACGTGCGGGGCGCAGGGTCGGATACCCGAGATTCAAGAAGAAGGGCCGCTCGCGGGACAGCTTCCGGCTGCACCACACCGTCACGAAGCCGACGATCCGCCTCGACGGCTACCGGCGCCTGCACCTGCCCCGCCTGGGATCCGTGCGCCTGCACGACTCCGGAAAACGTCTCGCCCGCCTCGTCCAACGCAACCAGGCAGTCGTACAGTCCGTGACCGTCTCCCGGGCCGGGAACCGGTGGTATGCCAGCGTCCTCGCCAAGGTCACCCAGGACATCCCCAACCGTTCCTCGCGACGGCAGCAGTCCGCCGGCACCGTCGGCGTCGACCTCGGGGTGAAGGTCCTCGCCGCGCTGTCTGCACCCATCCGACTCCCCGGCCACGACCGCGATCTGCTGCTGGTGCCCAATCCCCGCCACCTCCGGGCCGACACCCGCCGCCTCGCGAAGGCGCAACGGGCCCTGTCCCGCACGGCGAAGGGCTCCGCCCGACGCCGGAAGGCCGCCCGCCGGGTCGGTGTCGTGCACCACCGGATCGGCGAACGCCGCGCCACCTACCTGCACACCATCACCAAGCAGCTCTCCACCGGATTCGCGACGGTCGCCATCGAGGACCTGAACGTCGCGGGCATGACTGCCTCCGCCCGAGGCACCCTTGCCGCGCCGGGGAAGAAGGTGCGGCAGAAGGCCGGACTGAACCGGTCGATCCTCGATGTGTCCCCGGCGGAGTTCCGGCGACAGCTCACCTACAAGACTTCCTGGTACGGGTCCCGGCTCGCGGTATGCGACCGCTGGTTCCCCTCCAGCAAGACGTGCTCGGCCTGCGGGTGGCAAAACCCACGCCTCACCCTCGCCGACCGCGTATTCACCTGCGGACAGTGCACGCTCGTGATCGACCGGGACCTCAACGCTGCCCGGAACATCGCCGCCCACGCCGTCCCCGTGCCACCACCCGGCACCGCCGCCCCCGGTAGGGGGGAGGCGCAAAACGCCCGCGGAGCAGCTACAAGACCCACCACCCCACGGGGTGGAAGGCAGGCCGCAACGAAACGGGAAGACACCAGGCCGCCCAGCCCGGTGCCACCTCAGCGGGGCAACCCGCTGACGCTCCCCCACCCCAACCAGACAGATCACGACATGGCAAAGCGGTTGTAGAACCGCTGGTCAGGAAGTGCTCGGTCCGTACGCGCGGGGAGCGACCGACCCTGAGCGGTGGCGCTCCGTTGTGTACTCCGTTCGGTCCGTACGTGCGGGGAGCGACCGCGTCGAGTCCTCCAGAGACTCTGCGGCCGAATGTTCGGTCCGTACGTGCGAGGAGCGACCGTTGTGCTGGGTCTTGTGCTGGCGGCCGATGTCGTTCGGTCCGTACGTGCGGGGAGCGACCGCCCTCTACCGCGAGGCTGCCGATCGCGGCGACACCGTGGCCTTGATGCGGGAGGAGGTCGGGGATCGGGACGGTGCCTCCGGGGTCTCCATGAAGAGCCTGGCTCCGGGCAACCCTCCGCGTCTAGACCGGGGCGAAATGGGCTGAATTCTGCACTCGTGTGGGTGACGGACCGGGACAAGGGAAGCGTTGTGCGCGCCCGCCCTTGTCCCGGTGGCGCTACAGGTAGTCGGCCCGCTCGGCGCCGAAGGACCCGTCGCGCAGCAGGGTCTCGGTCAGCAGGAAGCGTCGCGGGCTGCCGTCGACGTAAAAGACGGCGTACGTTCCCGGCGGCTGGGTGCTGACGCGCTGGAGGGGGTGGCCGTCGGGGCCGGTGGTCGAGTACAGGGTGTAGAGGCGGGGCACGGGCGTTCCTTCCGTCAGGGGAGTGGTCGCCCCTTCGGTGGCGCGCGGGCCCCGGGACAGCAGGCGGCGTGCGGCCGCTCCGCCCCGGCGCAGTCCGTCGAGGGCCAGGAGAGCGGCGAGCGAGCCGGTGGTGTCGGACAGGGCGTCGGAGAGTAAGGACAGCAGGGACATCGGGGACCTCACAGAAGTCGGCGCGGCCGCCAGGGTGGCGGGCCGCGCCGACTGTGCGGGAGGCGGCACTTAGCCGCGCAAGTCCCGCCTCTCAGGACTCGCTGTCCTCCTCCAGGGCCAGCACGCGGGGAGCATCGTCCATGGGGTGCCAGCCGGAGCCGGGAAGGGGCTGTGAAAGCGCGGAGGGAACGTCCCCGTCAGCCCACTTGGCGGGGGCGGGCGGTGCCGTTGCCGCGTCCTCCAGGCGGTACTCGGTGTCTTTGCGGTTGATTTCGGCCCAGCTGCGCCGCTGGTCGGCGTTCTCCCGGTGCTCGTCGGCGAGCTCCGGCTCTGCGGTGACCAGTGCGTCGTATACGGCGGCAAGCTGCTCGTACAGGTCGGCTGCGGCCGTGGACGTGGCGGCGCGCTTGAGGTGCTCCAGGCGGTTGGCCGGTTTCTTGATCCAGTGCTCCTTGTTGCGGGTGACGTCGCGCTCTAGGTCCTTGCGCCGGGTGTGGAGTTCGCGGGCCCGGGCGCGGCGGGCCTCCTGCGCTTGCGTGGAATGCGGGTGGCGTACCGCGTCGAGTCCTGCGGAGACCGCGTCGGTGCGGCCGTCCGGGTCGATGCGGGCGAAGGCGCCGTCCAGGGAGCGGGCCAGGTTGCTGGCGGAGTAGTTCTCCGTCCCCATGGCGGCGCTGCGCCCCAGGCTGGACCAGGACTTGACCGCCTGGTTCCAGCGCTGGTGGGCGGACTGTTTGGTGGTGCCGGCGGCGGTGGCGAGTTCCTCCCAGGTGGTGCCGCGCTCGCGCTCGGCGATCACGGCCGCCGCGACGGCGGTGGAGGCGGCCTGTGCCAGGAGGAGGGCCTGGCTCAGGAGTGCACCGGCGGGTGCATCCGGATCGACCGGGACCAGGTTGGTTGCGCTGTGGGCTGTGTGCAGGGCGGTGTCGGCGAGGTGGAGGCGGGATTCGTCGCGCGGGGAGAGCAGGGGCGGCAGGCTGCGGTCGGTCTCGGATGGGGCGTCAGCTGAAGTGGTCACCGTGTCACCTTAGTCCTGACGCGTCTTCTCGTCAGGAAGTTCACGACAAAGAAGTTCGTCAGTGCGAAGCTGACGCATTGTGGCGTCAGTCGGAGCGTGACGCGGCACACTGTCAGGGGTCGCCTGACTAACACCGAGACGCTTCGTCTCGGCTCGGATAATGTGCGATATCCGAGTCGAGACACCCCGCCTCGCCACCCTTTCGAGTCAAGGGTCCTTGACGGGTGGGCGGGGCTGTGGGACGGTGCTCACCGTCAAGGACCCTTGACGATTGTCGACCGGAACGGGAGGCACCCACCCATGGGATGGGCCACCGACGACGGACTGCACGAGGGCTACGCGGTCGCGGTGCTCGCCGACGGCCGCGACGCCACCGCCGAGGACAACCTCAGGGGGAACTCCGCGTGGCGGTGCTTCGACGGCACCGACGGCAAGCCCCTCGCGGTCGGCGTGCGCGCCGCATGCGACTGCTACGACGGCCGGGGCCGCATCGTGAAGGAGTGGCGCGGCGCCACCGTCTTCCCCGTCTTCTTCGAGGACGAGGAGACCACCGAGGGGCCCGGCGAGGACGGGGACAGTCCCTACGCCGAGTGGCAGCGCACGCACGCGGCCCCGGCCGCCGCCACCACCGTCCCCGCCGACGTCACCGAACTCCTCGGCCAGGTCCGCGAGCGGCTCCGCGAACTCGCCGCGATCCGCCCGCTCGCCGCGCTGAGCGCCGTCGCCCGGCTGGAGGGCATCGCCACCGCGGCCGCCCGCTCCGCCGCCCGCGCGGCCCAGGAGGACGACCGCTCCTGGGCCGACATCGGCACCGCCCTCGGTGTCAGCAAGCAGGCCGCCCACCAGCGCCTCGCCCGCCACGTCCAGGCGGACGGAGCCGCCGCCGAGCTGCCCCCGGTTCTCGCCCTCGACGAGGCCGCGCACCTGGCGGCCGCCAGATGCACCCCGCAGGAAGAGCTGCTCACCCGGCAGCGCACTCCCTTCCCCCTCGGTCCGGCCAAGGGCCCGGAGGTGACGTCGTGAACGGCGGTCCGGGTCGGTGAGGGAACGTCAGAGCAGGTGCAGCTTGCTGAACAGCTCGACCAGGCCGAAGAGGGTGACGGCGGCCGCGCCGGCGCCGCAGAACAGCGCCGGGTAGAACCCGACGCCCAGCCCCACCGGCTTGGGCTTCTGGGAGCCGTAGAAGCCGATGAAGAAGACAACCAGGGCCGCCAGGACGGCAGTCAGCACCCAGGGAACAGCAGAAGGTGGGGCGGTGGCGGCGAGCGCGAACACGTGAACTCCCGGAGGCCGAACGGAGATGCGAGCCCAATTGTCTCGCAGAGGTGGAAAATAGCATGGACAATGCGAGACTAAGAAGCGTGCAGGCAAAGGAACAGGAGGAGACGCCATGGCCGGACGTCCGATGAAGCCCATCCCCTCAACCGCCGATCCGGCCGCCGCCGAGTTCGCCACCTATCTCCGTCTAGAGCTCCAGCGCCTCATGGACCCGGGAACTCCGATGAGCCGCCTGGCTGAGCACGGAGGGATCGGTAAGTCCACACTCATGCACGCGCTCGGCGGCGAGCGCTTTCCCACCCCGCGGACGCTGGCGGCCATGGCGGACGCCGTTGCGGCCCTCACGTCCCTGACCGACCAGGAGCGATGGGAGGTGAAGCAGCAGTGGCTTGAGCGAGCGCATGAGGCCAGGCGGGCTACGGAGGAGCCGGGCCGACGGCTCCGCTGGGAGCCCAAAGAGTCCAAAGCGACCAGGGAGAGCGCGGAGCCGGAAAGCGTCGCCATGAACCTGACGGCGCGCCCCGAGGACGTGGAGCTGTGGGCCGCTCAGGCGGCACTCGACCAAGCACTGGAGCGCCTGGAGGAGGCGACCCAGGACGTCGCCCGCGCCCGGAAGCAGCTCCAGCGCTTCACCCAAATCCGGGGGAGGGGAGTACGGGTCCTCGGTGCGGATGCATCCACACCTGCCGCTGCGGCAGAGTTCCGAGAATCTCTTGGCATCTCACCGAAGGTGTTTCGGAAAGCGCTCAGGACCGCCCGCGAGGAGGAGCAGCGCGCGGCGCGGGCTGGCAAGCCCACCGGCCGGGCAGAGGATGCGCCCGCGCCTGCCGATGACAGCGAAGAATTTTTCCGCCGGGAGATCCCGCACTATCAGCCCTATCAGTGCATCGTGTCTGAGTCCGAGCGTCCGGAGGAGGGCCGGGAACGGCTCCTAGAAGCTGTCGAGAACCTGGCCAGCGCCATGTACGAACGGGGCAGGAGGGACATGATCTCTGCCGCACAAGAACGCGAAGAGGGCTTCGTCGGCGAGCTCGCCAACCGGGTGGAGGAGACGTCCGAGTGAGCGCCGAGACGTGCGGGACCGCGCTGGAGGCCGTGGAGGTGGTCAACGCCGAGCTGGTCGAGACCGCACCCGGTGCCGGCGGGAACGTGACGGTGTACGCCCCCGCCGCGGCCGCCGTGCTCGCCGCCCTGGAACAGGGGGCGGAGGAACATCTGGAGAAGGCGCGGCCGCGCAAGAACCAGGTCTCCTACGCCCGCGACTGGGCACTGTGGACCGAGTTCCACGCTGGCTCGCCGAACGCACCGGCACCACGCTGCCGTTGACGGCCGTCACGAAGGGGACGCTGGTCTCCTTCGTGACGTGGCTGGACCAGGTGAAGGAGGCCGCCCCCGCCAGCTTCGACCGGCGGATCACCGGGGTGACGGTCACGGCCCGCCGTCCGCCGTACGGCATTGAGGTACCCAAGGAGGCGACGAAGGCGGCCCGCGAGGCTCTGAAGCGGCTGAAGGCGGACCGTGAACGCCTCGCCCGCGGGCGAGGACAAGCCGTCCCGGCCACCCCCGCCCATCTGCGTGCGATGGTCACCGCCAGCGCGGAGATGCCGCGCGCCGAAGGGCCTCAGCGCAGGTGGAAGGCGTACGTGCTGCCCGACCTCGCGGTCTACCGCAACCGGGCTCTGAGCCTTATCGCGTTCAGCATCGCCGGACGGGCTGCGGAGGTCAGTGTCCTGGACCTGCCCGACATCGTGCTCGTCGATGCTGGGCTGGAGGTCCACGTCCCGGAGGTGAAGGGCCGTCCGGCCCGCGACGTCGAAGTCGCCTACGGCGAGCACCCCGAGACCTGCCCGGTGCTGAACTGGCTCGCCTACAAGGGCGCCGCCGAGGAGGGCGGGCTCGGGGAGACGGGTCCCGCGTTCCGGGCCGTCGACCAGTGGGGACACCTGGGCACCTCCCCCGCGATCGTCGCCCAGCTCGCCGAAGTTGCCCGCCGCGTCCAGGACGGCGTCCCGCCCAAGTTGAAGGCCCGGGTGTTCACGGCGACCGCCGACCTCGCGGCGCTGGCCGGGTGGGTCAGCTTGCCGAGATGGTCGCCGCCCCACTGGCTATCGCCAGGGTACTGGTCGCGGTCGTCACGGTCTGTCTGACCGTCGTGCAGTCCCGCTCCCACCCCACCGAAGGACACGGACCCTCATGACAGACACCACGCCCGCGGAATCCCCCGCCTCCCGTGCCGAGGAGCCGCAGTCGTCCGCCGACCGCTGTTCGGCCGCCCACCCCGAGGACCCGGTGGAGTGCGCGGGAGCGCAGGACGCGGTCACCCTCGTGGACGACCACGGCAGTGCCGTCACCGGCTGCGAGACCCACGGGGCCCGGATGCTGGCCTCCCTGGAAGGCGCCACCGTCGAGCCCGGCTCCGCCGTCGGTGCGGCCACCCGTGTGCTGGCGGCCGCCGACACGATCCGGCCCTTCGCCTGGTACGAGCACGCCCCGCGCACCGAGCCCGCCCAGCGCAGCCGGGCGGAGAACCGTACGGCGGGCACCGCCCGCCCCACCGACCCGGAGGACAGGACCCGATGACGACCACCCCCGCCGCACCGGAGCCGACGGAGATCCACCCCGACCAGGGCACCCTGTTCGGCATCACAGTGACCCGGACGGTCATCGCGACCGACTGCGCCCGCCCCGACGGCGGCCCCCTCACCGACGCCGACTTCGACAACCTGGCTCAGCTCGCCCGCACCATCGTCACCGAAAGGACCACCACCTCATGCCGATGAACGTCGCCTTCGTCCTGCCCGGACAGCCGGACCGCGTGCAGACGACGCCGAGCTCGTGGACACCACCGCCCCCGGCAACGGCGAGGTCGCGGCACTTGATCCGGTGGCGGCTGTGCTGGCCGCGCTGGACACGAAGGCGGCCGAGGACCTGTACGACAAGCGTCCCCGTAAAACGAGGACCGGGTACGCGCGGGACTGGGAGCTGTGGGAGGAGTTCCACGACTGGCTCGCCGAGCAGACCGGTGTCCGCCTGCCGCTCAGCTCTGTCACGGTCGGCACGTACGTGGCGTTCGTGAGGTGGCTGGACGAGGTCAAGAAGGCCGCCCCCAACAGCATCGAGCGGCGGGTGACCGGGGTGGCCTCCGAGGCCCGCCGGTACGGCTACGAGGTGCCCAAGACGGCCCGGGCGGCGGCCACCGAGGCCCTCAAGCCGCTGAAGCTGGACAAGGAGCGGCAGAAGCGCGGCCGTGGGAAGGCCTCCCCGCTCACCCCGGCCGACCTGCGGAAGATGGCGAACGCACCACGCGAGCGGGCGCCCCAGCCGGGTGCCGGGAAGGGGCGCCCCCTGGTGATCTCGGAGCTGACCCGGCTGCGCGACAAGGCGCTCAACTCGCTGAAGTTCGCGGTCGCCGGGCGCAACGAGGAGCTGTCCGCGCTGGACGACGCGGACATCGAGCCCGTGGACGATGGCTCCCCAATGGCCGACCGACCAGTCCCTCTCCTTCCTCGACTCCGCGCACCAGGCCGCCGTCTTCCGCGAGTTCTCCGGTGATCTGCGGGCCTGTGTCTCCCCTCTGCACCCGGCCGTCCGCCTGGTCCGCGACCCCAAGGGGGCGGCGGCGGTTGACGGGGTGTTCGACGAGCCCTGGCCCCAGGACCCGCCAGCTCGCAACAAGATCGCGAAGGCCGACCGCAAACGGGAGAAGAAGAGGCGGGGCCGTGAGCGTGGCTGACGCTCGGACCGCCCCGTCAACACAGGAAGTCCTCGCCCGGTGTCGGCTTGCGCCGCCTTCCGACGACGGCACGCCTGGTCATAGGAAGGGTCTTCCTTCCCGTACGTAACGCCTCCAAGTCCCTTGTCCCGTAGGTGACTTCCCGGTCGTAGCATGCCGTCATGGCACGCACCGCTACCGACATTGCCCTCGACGAACTGGTCTCGCTCGACACCGACCTGGACCTCGCGAACTGGCGGCCGAACGCCCTGGAGCGGATCGTGGCGGGCCTGGTCCTGGACGCAGACCCCGATCTGCCTGCCGAGGAGATCTATAACGGGGCTGTCTCAGCGGCCGGTCCCGACATCGCCGAGGTCGGCCGCAACAGGCTGGCCAGCCTGCTGATGTACAGCTCCGCAGCACTGCGCCATCCCTCCGTCGCCGACTCCCCCGACGGACTCCGGTACCGCGAAGCCGTCGATTCGCTCATGCACCGCGTACGGGAACGGTGCCCTTTGGACTGGGACGAGACGCAGATGTGGGTGCAGGAGTTCACCGTCCGGGTGCGCAGTTGGTACGGGCAGCACCACCGGATCAGCGACGTCGAGCGGGAAGTGGCGCTGGTCTCCGGACTGACCGAACCGGACCTACCGGCCCCCGGGGCCCGCATCACCGACTTCACCGGCTTCGAGCGTGCCGACCGACTCGTCAACGCGGAGGACCGTCTGCGTCATGCCGTCTCGCGCGCCGACCTTCGTTCCGTCGGCCGTCTGGCGATCCTGCTGGTCTCCCTCGCCGACCTGTGTGAGGGGATCGCCAATGAGGTCACATCGGTACGCCGGACTGCCAAGGGACTGCCCACGGAGGTCCTGCGCCGTGTTCAGCCCGTTGACCAGCTGCTCCTGGGTGCGGCCGTCGAGGTCCGGGCCCTGCGCGAGGTCTGAG
Organism: Streptomyces sp. NPDC087440; assembly: GCF_044744005.1. Lineage (NCBI taxonomy): Bacteria > Bacillati > Actinomycetota > Actinomycetes > Kitasatosporales > Streptomycetaceae > Streptomyces > Streptomyces sp. NPDC087440. The sequence continues at coordinate 37,346 of NZ_JBIUXN010000028.1, forward strand.
CCCGATCCTGCCCCCGGTCGTCTAGCGGCCGTCACCGACCGGGCCTGTCCCCAGCGGGCGACGTCCCCTTGTTGCGGGGCGGGACCGCTCGGGGCTCACTGTCCATTCCTCGTCGGCGGCGCGTTCGGCGACGGTGCGCGCCCGGGGGTCCTTCGGTTCGGGGTCGGGGATCTGCTGTCCGGCTCCCAAGGGCCGACGCGGTCTGGTGCTGCTCACCTCTGGAGTGTCCCCCACCTCGGAGCCCGCCTTCACCGGGGCCCCGCCTTCCGCACGTCACCCGCAGCACGTCCCACAGAACCGCCGTAGAACACCGCGGCCCGTCGTACCCCAAGCCACCCAAGGGAAGGTGGCGCCCTTCGGCATCTTCGTGCCCCGGAGCCGTTCTCGTGGGTCCCCGCGGCGTCGCCGGAGGAGGCGTGTCCGGGTGCAATTCGAACGCCTTTCGGGTTGGAGCCCAGGGGCACCAGTGGATGTCGGCCGATCTTCTCGTCTCAGCCCGTACGGACCTGATGACGTGCCACGATCGTCCACATGGTGATTCTCGGCGTACGCATTGAGTTCTACGAAAAGGTCGGCGACGTAGGCGAGTTGTCGCGGAACATGCGCGGCGTGCTCTACCGGGACCATGGGTTCCAGGCGGCGGGCGTACCCAGCGTGGGCGAGCTGTTTGCCATCACGTCGCTGCGCGTGGGACCGCGCGAGCGCCACGTCGGTCCCGAGTTCACCGGGCACGGCCCGTTCCTGCCGGTACGGGCCGTGGAGCACTATCCGACGCCCATGTCCGACGACGGTGACGCACCTCCGTGGTGGGACCGATCAGCGGAGCCGTCGGCGAATATCGTGCTGCACACCACTCTGTCGAGTGACCCGGTTCTGCTGCACAAGTTCTTGGCCCGCTATGCCGCCCCCGACTCAGGCTGGGTCGGGCTTTTCCATGACGCGGAACTGGAGCGCCTGTGGTGGGACCTGCGCCCCGGGGCCGGTCCTGCAGACGAGTAGAGGATCAGAGGTCGAGGACGGCGCGGAGTACCTGCTCGACGCGGGACATCAGGGCGGGGGCGACGGCGCCGCGTCGGGGCAAACCCTTCGGCGTCGACGGTCAGGGAGAGGGTGGGCAGCTCACCGTTCACGTCGCCCGGGTATTCGCGATGCCCTCCTTCCCAGCAGCGGTGCTCAAGGCCCTTTCCTTTCGACTGGGTTGATGGGTCTCGCACTGGACTGATCGAGACGTTCGCTCACGAGATTGAAGGTGATGCTGGGTCCGTTGTTCCTGGCCCGGATGAAGCCGGTGTCCTCAAGCGGTCGGATGCGGCGTGCATCGGCGCTGCGCGCGGGCGGGTTGGCCAGGTAGTCGTTCATGACCGGCCAGGTGCGCCGATCCTCGTCGAGGTTCTCGTACCGGGCGACCAAGAAGGAGTTGCACGGTGCGCACAGCATGCCGCGTACGCACGCCCGGCAGCCCGCCGTGCAGAGCTGGCAAGCGTGGTCATGGTCGATGTGCCACCAGGACCGACCGAAGTGCGCGTCGTCCCCGGGGTTCTCGTCACAAATGGGGCAGCGGTCGTTCTGGACGCGCAGGATCGCGTTGACCTGAGGCACGGTCAGCCCCTTGGCCCGGTACTGCCGATATGCGGGATAGCACTCCTCGCAGACCTTGCTCCTTGATCCCGCACCATCCAGACCGATGATCCGGTCACACACCTTGCACGAGTCGTCGTCGACGGTAGGTACGCCGTGGCCTCTTACCATCCGCAGAAGGTATCGACAGGTCCGAGGCACACGCGTGGTGGGGGTTCAGAGGTCGAGGACGGCGCGGAGTGCCTGGTCGACGCGGGACATCAGGGCGGGGGTGATGGTGCCGTGCCGGGTGGCGCCGGTGAAGCGTGCGGTGCGGAGCTGTTGCAGGTTCACTGCGACGGCTGTGCAGGGGAGCGGGGTGTCGATGACGACGGACATGGCGGTGTCGGGGTAGCGGCCGGGCGGGTGGAGGACGATCGCAAGGACCGCTCCGTACGCCTCGTCCAGGCCGGTGAGGGAGACGACCAGGACGTCGCGCCCGTCGGGCAGGGCCCAGATTTCCCCGCGTTTGATCTCCGAGGTCACAGGGTGTCGCCTTCGCCTGCGAGGTCCTGGCCGAGACCGAGGTCGGCGAGCTGCTGGGCTGCGTCCAGGGTTGCGGCGCGGCGGGCGGCGCGTACGACGTAGGCGTTCACGCTCAGTCCGGCGGCCCGTGCGGCCTGCTTGATGGCGGGGGCCAGGTCGTCGGGGACGCGGAGCGTCATCGTGGTGATTGACATGACACCAGAATAGACACCACAAAGTGGTAGCGCCGGATGATGGCGGAATTGCCGTCGGACACCGGGCGAAGCGGCAGCTTTTGGGCGGCTTGCGGTGCGAGCGGAGCCGTCGGCGGGATCGGGGCGGCGAAGGTTCGCAGGTAGGACGATGCGGGGGATCGTGACCGCCGCCAGCCTTGCGGGTGCTGGACCCGGCGGAGTCTGAGGGGCACACCGTGCCGGACAACACCAGCAACCAGCAGAGCAATCAGGCCAGCAGAACGATCAGAACACCACTCCCAGCTCCAGCGACCCCGTGGTCGGGCGACACCAGCAACAGCATCAGCGGCGGCACCTACGCCGAGCCGCTCGTCTTCGGGGGCATCACGCAGTAACCCCGATCATTTAACCTGCCACTTGCAGCGGAATGGGTACCTAGGTAGACACTTCACGAGGTTGTGGGTACTGTAGTACCCACACTGACTTGGAGGAGCCCTCCGTGCCCATCGCCGATGCGCAAGTGCTGGACCCGAACAAGATCACGGACCTCGACGACACCCGCGTAGTGGAATCCCTGAAGTGGAACGGCGTCACCTTCGAGCTGCGCGACCACGTCGACGACTGGCTAGCCATCACCTGGTCCGAGCCGCCCGTGGCCACCGCGCACCCCCTCATGGCGGAGGGCCGATTCTCACTCCACCTCGCCGTCGCCGAGGCGATCCTCGAAGCCGCCACGACTCGGATCCTGTGGAACGACCACAACCAGGCCGGCGTTGCCGTCAACAACGACGGTAGCTGCTGGACCGCGGCTTGGATCCAGGCCGGCCAACCGCACTACAGCGAGCATGACGATTGGAACGCCGCTCACCTGGCGCTCGCCGACCGTCTCGATGAGATGGCCCAAAGCCCCGTCTACACCGGCAGCAACATCGAAGACGAGATCGCCCAGGCCCACCTGCACCGTGCGGCGGCAGACATCCGGTCCGCCGTGGCGCTCGCCAAGCTGGGCGACGTCGTGCGCGACGCGCAGCCTCATCTCCAGAAAGGGCGGCAGGTCACTGCCATCGCGAAGAACCTGGGAGTCGAGCGGAAGTTTCTCTACCGCGTATTCGCCGGAGAGGAATGGCGCCGACGCTGAGCCCGGTACCGCCTGGCTCTACATCACCGGCCCGCTCGTCATCCGGCGCGGCCCCCTGATGACCATCCCCGACCAGGGCCGGGGCGTCCGTCAACTACCGCACGAACGACCGGCGCGTGCTCGTCGAGCGGACCTACGTCGTCGGCACGACCTGCACGGTGTGCGCGGTCCAGATCAAGGTGGCGAATTGCTGTGACTGACCTGATCCAAGTTGAGCCCGCCCCCGAGCGGCGCAGGGCCTTCGCCCGTTGGGCGGTCGCCCAGAACCCCAAGCTGGACACCGTGGGCCCCAACACCTTCGCCGTACCGGCCGAGCTGTTCACCAAGGCCCCGGAGGACATCCTGATCGGCTCCCTCGTCGACGGCCACTTGTACGTCTCCCCGCAGGAGGACTCTGACAATGGCCAGGTGGAGGAGCTGCTGGGCGTAGCAACACCGGCGGGCCTGACCGCCGCACCGGAACCCGACGAGCTGACGACGTTCCCGTGCGACCAGTGCACGCGCGACTTCGCGACCGAGCGCGGGCGGGATGCTCACGGCCGCCAAGCGCATGCGTAGTTGTGAGCTTCCATGGGAGCGCAAGAGCGATGCCTTGCGATGTAATCCAGCCAGCGTGTGTGGGAAATAGACAGAACCGTGCTCGGTGTAGAGACGCGGCGAGATCCGGCACCACAATGCCCCCTGCATCAACACATGAAACCAAGGGCAAGTGGGGGATGGCCATGCTGAGACGTACTGCTGGGGCGCTTGTCGCCGGGCTGGCGGTTCTGACCTCGGTCTCGTTGGGGGTGAGCGAGGCAAGTGCATTTGAAACCGGTGTCGCCGGTGCCACCGCGGAGAAACGAGGGACCTGTCCTGCGGAAGTGTGGAAAGGAGGAGACGCAGAGTGCACCATCGTTTACACCGGTAACAAGTGGTATCAGGGTCCGTGGGTTGCCAAGCACCAGACCTACTCGTACGGCAGCTGGGTGAACGGCTACACACCGGCCAACGTCGACTACATGGTCCGAGTCCAGGCCCCAATCCCGAACTCGCACGGGGAAATAGACATCAAAGAGACTGGCTGGGTCCGCGGCGGGACTGGGGTAGGGATTTCGGCTGGCAACGTCCCAGACAGAGGGGCGGTTGCCTGCTTGACGTACGCGAACCACTGGCAGATTTGCACCTAAGAGGATTCCGCGCGGCAGGCGGGACGTGCCGTGGGCTGGGTTCCCCGGAAGCGTCTGCTCCGTAGCCGCGCGTGCGGGTGCCCTCCGGGGCTAATGCCCCGGAGGGCAGGCTCGTAGAGGCATCTGAGCTGGTGCTCGAACGATATTGATGGGTGGATTCCGCTTCCCGACAGGGGTATCCACGCGCGGCTATGCTGATGGCGACGCCGCTGGTTGTGGGCCGGGCCTCCTGAGTCGTACGGAGGTCCCCGCCATGCCCTGCCCCCTGATCGCGAACGCCGACACCATCCGCGTCACCCGGGTCGACGGCTGCGGCCGTCCCGTCTGCGTTGAGGACAACGGGTTCGTTTTCGACTGCTTCGCCAGCCTCAGCATGAACCCCAACACGGACGATGGCGAGGACGTCGAGTACAAGGCAGCCAACGGCCGCATCTGCGGATTCAGGCGCGGCTGCCCCAGCTTCCGCGGCTTCGACGTCGAGCTGAACATCTTCTCCGTGAGCCCTGAGTTCATCGAGATCACCACGGGCAACCCCGTCGTCTACGGCTTCGACGGCAAGCCCATCGGCTACGACGACTGCTCGGTCCAGTGCAACTCGGGCTTCGCGATCGAGCTGTGGGCCGAAGTCCTCGGCGCGGACGCCTGCGCCGGGGCCGGCGACGGCGCGTGGATCTACTTCCTGATGCCGTGGGTCAGCAACGGACAGCTCGGGGACCTGGAGGTCGGCTCCGAGGCCGAGGTAGTGGCCGAGGGTGGAGAAGAAGAGCCGTCCCCCGGGGCGGAGCGCAGAGGCGACGGCCGGGAGCAGCGCGCGTGGGTCGGTGAAGTCGAGGGCGCCGAAGACGCTGTAGAGCACGTCGTAGGTGCGGGGATGGGCGCGCAGGTGTTCCTGGGCGTCGGCGTGCACGAGGCGCAGTCGGGGGGCCAGGTGGGCGAACAGGACGGTGGCGAGGGCGTGTTGTGCGGGGGAGGCGTCGATGGCGTCGACCCGGGTCACCGGGTGGCGGTCGGCGAGGTGTGCGGCGTTCCGGGCGGGCCCGGTTCCGAGGTCGCCGGCCAGGAGCCCGGCGAGGCTGCCGAGGACTTCAGCGCCGGGGCCGCTGCCCGGGCTCCAGGTCCAGGAGAAGACGTCCGGGACGGCCCGGTTGGTGGCTGCCTGGGCGTGACCGTAGCGGTGCCAGAGGTCGGGGGCCGGGGAGTGCACCCGTGCATTCTGGCAGAGGCGCGACGCGCCCAACCACGTTCAAGGAGAAGGCAGTTGCTGCCGGACGGGCAGTCTACGGATGCCTCCGCCTGGTCAGGAGTTCCAGGAGCAGGGGGTCGGTGAGGTCGTTGATCACCGCGTGGGCCCCGGCTTCGGCGAGGTCGGCGGCGGTTGTGCGGCCCGAGGCGACGGCCAGGACCTGGACGTGGTTGGCATGGCCGGCCGCGACGTCGGCGGGTGTGTCGCCGATCAGCAGGACGTCCTCGGGTACGACTGTGGTGTGCAGGGCTTGGCTGGTGCGGGTCATCGCGGTGCGTACGAGGGCGGCCCGGTCGTCGTCGTCCTCGCCGTACCCGCCCAGGGCGAAGCGGATGTGGGTGTCGAGGCCGAAGACGCCCAGTTTGATTTCGGCGACCGGCCGGATGTTGCCGGTGACCACGGTCTGCACCACCCCTGCCACCTCGGCGATCTGCGCGAGCGCTTCCGCCGCGCCGGGCAGCGCGCAGCCGCGGGTGCGCAGTTCGTCGGCGCGCAGCCGGTGGCGTTCGGCGGAGCAGGCGGCGAAGTCCTCGAACATCGCCCGGGTGCTGGGAAGGTTGTGCAGGGTGGCGGTCTTACGGAAGATGACCGGTTCGGTCATCCCGTCGACGGTGGCCTGCTCGCGCATCGGGTGCCCGGTGATCTGCTGGAAGCACTCGCCGAAGATCTCGCCGCCGACGCCGTTCGTGGCGATCAGGGTGTGGTCGATGTCCCACAGCACCACCTGCATATGACTGCCCCTCCCCGTCTCTCGCCCTCAACGGGGGCCACCGTGTCACACGTTGGGGTATTCCCGCCTGCCCGCTCCCTAGCGGTGCATACGCTGGAGGCACCCTCTTTGGAGGAGGTCGGGATGGACCTGCCCGCAGCTCCCCTCGGGGCGCGCGTGAGGCATCACCGTGAGCGCCGTGGCCGTACCCAGGCGGTGGTGGCCGGTCTGTGCGGGATCACCGAGGACTACCTCTCGCAGATCGAGCGCGGTCTCAAGAAGCCGTCGTACGACGTGCTGCTGCGGCTGGCCGCCGAACTGGAGGTCTCCGTCGCGGTGCTGCTGGACGAGGCGGCCGTCCCGCAGCCGCAGCCGCCGGACACCGCCGCCGACCATGTCGTACGGGCCCTGCTCGGCCAGTACCCCGCCGCCCCCTCCGGGACGGCGCCGCACGTCGGGCTGCGGACCCGGGTGGACGATCTGTGGCGGACCTGGCAGACCTCGCCCACGCGGTTCACCGCGACCGAGGCCGTCCTGCCCGCGCTCATCGGCGATGTCGAAGACGCCGTCCGCGCCCACCGCCGCAGCGCCGACCCCGCCGCCCGCCGGGACACCCTGCGCACCGCGGCGGACCTGTACGGGCTGCTGCGCTCCTACTGCAGGCGGGCCGGACGCCTGGACCTGTCGCTGATGGTCGCCGACCGGGCGCTGCGCGCGGCGGAGGACGCTGACGATCCGCTGCGGATCGCCACCGCCCAGTGGAACCTGGGGCACGTCCTGCTCTCCACGGCCGGTGACGAGCACGCTGCCGCCGATGTCGCCCGGTCCGCTGCCGAGGACCTGCACCACGCGCTCAGCACTCCCGAGGCCCTCGCCGTCCAGGGGGCGCTGGAGCTGGTCGCGGTGGTCGCGCAGGCCCGCACACGGCGGGCCTGGGCAGCCCGCGAACACCTCGACCGCCGGGTGCGGCCGCTGGCCGAACAGGTGGGGGAGGGCAACGTGCAGTGGACCGTGTTCGGGCCCACCAACCTGGAGCTCCACGCGGTGTCGGTGGAGATGCTCGCCGGGGACGCCACCGAGGCGCTGCGCCTGGCCGACCAGGTCGATACCGCCCAGCTCCCTTCGAGGGAGCGGCAGTTCACGTTCATTCTCGAAGTCGCCCGCTGCTACGACCTGCGTCGCGAGGACGCGGCCGTCCTGGTCCACCTCCTGGAGCTCGAAGAGCTTGCCCCCGAGGACCTGGAACGCTCCCCGCTGGCCCGCGAGCTCGTCCTCTCCCTGGTGGAGCGGTCCCGGCCCGCCTACCGGCGCAAGGCGACCGCGCTCGCCGAACGTCTCAGCCTGCTCTAGCACCCGCACTGTGCGGCAACCCGGACTCTCAGCTCGGGTTGGGTCCCGGCCTGCCCCGTAGCGTGCGGGGCACCCACGACGCCCACGAGCGGGAAACCCTATGACCAGCAACTTTCCTTCCCCGTCAGGCACTTCGCCGTGTCCGGGGCCCTCCGGCCTCCTCTCGGATGCCGTACGGGTCCCGCGCTACCTCGGCTTACGCGCTCTTCATCACCTGCGCGGGAAGGAAGGCGGCATCGCCGTCGACTCCGCCCGACGTCACCTGTACTTCCTCGTACCGTCCGGCGCCGCCACCGGCTGGGAGCTGCCGCACACCACCGTCCTGGACGCACCCCACGCCCTCGTGCTGCCGGACGCGGGGAAGGAAAGCGGGCCCGGGCCGTACTGGCTGCACTCCCCGCGCCCCGGCCGTGTGCACAGCGACGCCGCTGTCCTGCACGCCGCACTGCGGGAAGCCTGCGGCGACGACGGGCCGGTCACCGGCATCGAGGAGCAGCCCCCGGACACGGTCGCGGAAGTGATGTGCGGAGCAAGCAGCCCGGAGTGCACGGAACAACCCCGGGAGCGCCCTGGGGTAGCGGCCCGCGGGCAGGCGGCGATGGCGTTTCCTGCCGTACCCGAAAGCGTGCGCAGGGCCCGGGAGGCGGCGGCACGGATGCTGGCCGCATGGAGGATTCCCCGGGCCGTCGACACGGCCCTGCTCGTGGTGTCCGAGCTGATGACCAACGCCGTACAGCACACTTTCGGCCAGGCAGCCGAGTTGGTCCTCACCCACGGGAGCGGTCTCCTCCTGGTGGAGGTCCGCGACACCAGCAGCTGCCCGCCCGCGCCCGTACGCAGCGTCGGAGACGCGGAGAGCGGACGCGGTCTGCACCTGGTCCACGCGCTGAGCACCGACTGGGGCTGGATGCCGCTCGGCACGGACGGCAAGAGCGTGTGGGCGCTGCTGCCCGTACGGGCAGCGGAAGACTCTCTGCACGCTGCTCCGGGGAGGCTGGGCGCATGAGCAGTGACGCCCGCGCCCGGCTCGCGGACCTGATGACCCGGCACGGCGTTGACGGGAATCCTGAAACTCGACAACGCCGAGACCCGGACCGATCAGGATGCCGACCTGATCCTCCTACCTGGAAAACAGTCTTGCTGCTGTGAAGGATGAGTCGTGACGAAGACCGAAGAGAAGGACCCCAGCTCGCTCGCTGTCGACGGGACACCGGACCTGGTAGAGATCCGCGTCCGGGCCGCCCTCGTGTCCGGTGCGCGGATCCTGCCGGACTGGCCGGTGATCAACAGCCACCTCGCCGACATGGAGAGCGCCCACCGGATCATGGTCGGGGAGATCGCCGCCTCGCCCGTGTCGGACGGGTGGGTGGACAAGCACCGTGTGGCCATCGACGACACCCGGCCGCTCGACGACGGGCGCCGGGTGCCCTACCGAAACCAGGGGGATCTCGCGCGCCACCAGCACCGCCAGGATTTCGCGCACGCTCAACGCCTTGCCCGGCGCGTGCTGATGTTGCTGGACATCCTCGATGCCCAGCGTCACCCGGACCCGAACGACTCGGACCCGGGCACGTCCCCCTGAGCCTCCCATCGTCGGCGGGCCGGTACGAAAGGCGCGCCGCCTCCGTCCGTTGCCGTTCAGGACCGGGGAGCCCCCCCGGATGGGCGTCGTGCAGACGCGGGTGCCTGCCCGCATCGCATCAGGTGACCGGCACCCGCACATGGACTACCGAGGGAGCCCCCTTGTGAGCGCGACCCAGATGGTCGTCACCCTGGGCCTCGCGTTCGGGGCATCGTTCCTCATCCTGGCCGGGGAGAGCATTCCAGTGCGCCGAGCCGAGCGCCAAAAGGCGCGAGAAGAAACCGATTTGGACTCGTGGGAGGAAGAGCCGTGACCGCGACCGCCAATCTCCACCAGCGAGGGGAGGACAGATGACGCACCCGACCGAGGCCGTCGACTGGGCGTACTATCGCGACCGGATCGCCGCCCCCCAGCTCCTCAACCGGGCCCGTCCCGTCCTCCTGCGCGGCGTACCGCTCCTGGCGGTTCCTGCGGGCGGCCCCCGGCAGGGCGGATTCCTGTCCGTGGCCACCGTCGCCGACGCCCTGGACGCCGTGCGCGCCCTCCTCGGGCAGCCCGGATTCCCCGACGTGCGCGTGCGCTGGTCCCACAGCCCGGACACCTGCCACAGCGTCGAGTGGGGAGACCGGCCGCCGCCAGGTGACGACGACACTGCCTGCGGCCTCCACTACGGGTACCGGGCCGACGTCATCCGCACCTACACGGCCGCCGTGCCGCAAGACCCGTAACCCACCAGCCCTTTCCGCAGGGGCGCGCCTGCTCCTGGGCGGAGAGAGGGACCCCTTCTCGGCCGCGTTTGCAGAGGCTGACGGGAGGGCGTCCCGCCCGCAACTCCCTCCCCGAGGTGCACCACCACGCTCTGCCCCGGGGAGGGGCACCACCTCCCCGTTCGCGCGGGGAGTGGCCGTGACCGGCTCCCCGTCGCGCACTCAGGGGGAAGCAGCCGGTGGCGGTCTGGCCTGCCGGGCCTCTCCATCAGGCCGGCGGGCGGCGTCCCCGCTGCAGCCCTCCTCCTGGGCCGCAGCGGGAACCGGCCAGTAAGCCGGCGTCTGTGCAGGGCGCCGGGGCCGGTACGCACAGGGCCGTCCCCCTGGCAGGTGAGGGCGGCCTGCTCCACGGATTCCCCGCCCCATGGTTCCGGGCGAGGAATCCGGCGGCCGCTGCTCAACGGCGACGGCCGCCCCTCTCCCACCGTGCGCTGGTTCCCGTACGGCGGGGGAGAACCGGCCACTGGTGTCTGCGAGTTACGCATCTGACCGGGGCCGGAGCAAGGGCTGCCTGCATGGGGCGTGCGGCAGCCAACCGGGCCGCCCGTTGCGGCGGGCGGCCCACCGTCTTCCGCTGCGGCCCACCGTCTTCCGCTGCGGCTCATCGGCAGCAGCGGAAGACGGGTCCCGGCACCTCCGCCTTCCTGATCCCTTGCGGAAGCTTGCCGGGGCCGGTGGTGTGTGTCGGTGACGTGTACAGGGGGACAGCTCGGTCCCCGATCTGAGATTTACTCGCAGCGGCGGCTGCGGGTGGCGAGCCAGGTGGTCACTGCTGCGGCGCCGACGCCGATGATCCGGTGGAGAGCGGCGTCGAGTTCGATCCACGCCGTGCCCGGCCCGTTGAGCTCGGAGCTCGGTTCGCCGTTCTTGCCAAGGCGTACGGCCTGGCAGTGGTTGATGTAGCCGCGCTGCCCGGTCTTGTCGGCGAGCCAGAGGAAGAACGCGCCGCGGTCGATGGCGGCGTGGGTCGTGAGATTGATGGCCGCGCCGGCCAGGACCGCGGCCGCCGGGACGCGGTATCCGAAGGCGCGGGTGAGGGCGACGGTCGTACCGGTCTGGATGGCTCCGTAGGAGGCGACGTGCACGGCGACGGCACGGCGGCCGCGCGCGCTGGCGGTCATCGTGCGGGCGGTGGGGCGCAGGCCGTCCGGGTCGACGGGGGTGCCGTCCGCGGTGACGAGGTGGTCGCCGTACAGGCGCTTGCACTTCGCGGTGGTGGACCCCTGCGCCCAGTGGTCGCAGAAGGGGTGGACCTCGCCGAAGGCGGCGAGGAGGGTGGCGAAGAGGGCGAGGCGTTCGACGACGGCCCGGGTCGGAATGCGGGTGGTGTCGGTCATGATGGGGGTCTCCTGTCAGGACTTCAGGGTCGGGCGGGAGGAAGGGGCGGCCGTACGCCGGCAAGTGGACGGCCGCCCCGCTTGGGATCCGGGTCAGTTGGCGCCGTCCGGGGCGGACCCGGCCTCGTCCGGCTCGGGGTGGGGCTCCCGGTTGGAGGCCCACTTCTCCCAGCCGTCGGGAACCTTGCGGGCCACCACCTCGCGCCTCGACTGCGCGGTCGAGCGCGAGACGTCCATCGCGTTGGCGAGCTCCTGGATGGTGGCCCCGAGGTCGGTGTGCGCGCGCACCGCCGCGTCCCGCACACCTTCCAGCGCGGGGATGAGGTGGAGGGCCAGGTCGTTGATCGCCTCCCGGTAGTCGTTCAGCCCGGGGACGTAGGGGGTGCCGTCGGGCTTCTGGTGCGAGCGCATGAGGGCGATCGCCCACAGGGCGGTGTCGGTCCAGTCCGAGAGTTTGGCGGCGTCGGTGCCCAGGGCCTTGGCCTGCGCGGGGGTGAGGCTGATGACGATGTCCAGGCCGCCGGGCTGGTCTCCGGAGCGGTAGCTGACGGTCATACGGATCGGTCTCCTTCGAGATGGTCGCGGAAAGCGATGGTCAGGCGGTCTTGAAGTAGGCGCCGGCGGCGGCCACGAAGCGCTCGTGGGCACGTGCGGCACCGAGCCGGAAGGCGGTCAGTTCCTCGGCGGTCTCTGCCTCGCGGAGGCGGAGCGTCGCCTCGACGAGGACGTCGGCGGTGCCCCGGACGGCCGGGTCGGAGATGAGGACCTGCAGGGTCACCAGCGGGCGGCTCACCCCGGCCCGGGTCTCCTGGACCCGAGCCCCGAGCTCCTCGACCCGCGCTTCGGCGGCCCCCGCCAGGGCTGCCTCGCCGCGCTTGAACATCGCGGCGCGGTGGGCGTCGAGCGCGGCGGCGAATTCGGTGACAGCGGTCAGCTTGTCGCGCCGCAGCTGGACGGCCTGCGACTCCTGGTGGGCCCTGGCGGTGTTCACACGCTGGATCACCCCGGCCACGATGGCCCCGAGCAGTGTTCCAGCGATGGCGATGATCGTACTGAGCACGGGTTTCCCCCTCAGCCGCTGCACGAAAGTTCGTGCAAATGAAAAGTACCCCTTGCATGAAAGTTCGTGCAAGGGGGTGGGGTCATGATTCTTTGGCGGCACAAGCAATACACAGGCCAGCGCTACGCCTCGTGATCGCGCCGCCAAGGGGAGAGCGAAGACCGCCGCGGGCGAGGACCCTCCCGCCGCGTTCCAGCACGACACCGAAGCGGCCGCGGCCGACGGAACGCGGAGCACCTTGGCCGTGGTGTGCAACCCCGTCACCCGGCGTATCACCTTGTTGTCCGTCGTCTGGACAGCCCGAGGCGGCCCTGCGCGACGCCGTCTCAAGTCCCCGCCTGCACCTGCCTCTTGACGTCGGTTGCCGCGACGGACGGCCGTGCCTTGCCCCTATGCTCGGGGCCACAGTGCCAGAAGACACGGGAAGGAACTGCGTGACCGTCACCCACCTGGTCATCGGCCCGGAGATCATCGACGCGATCGGCGTGGAGAAAGCGGCGGTCTTCCAGGACCAGATCACCGGGTACGACTGCGTCGAGTGCGGCATCCCGGGAGATGCGCGCCAGGACAAGGCCGTCGCCGTCCTGCGCACCGACCACGGCCTCGCCCACCTCGGCGTCGCCCACCACCACTGCGCCACCTCCCACATCCGCACCTACCCATCCGGCGCCCTCGACATCGCCGCCACCACGGACCTCATCCCGCGCGCCGTCGCCGCCCCCAGCAGCACCGGGATGCGGCCGCTGCTCCTGCTCGCCTACGAAGAAGACATCCACCTCACCGCCGCACCCCACATCGACCCGGTCGTGGAGTGGCTCCTGGGGCAGGGGTTGCACCGCCTGTCCGGGCTGGGCCGGCAGGCACCGGACAGCCCCGGCTGGCACGTGGGCTTCGGCCCCGGCACCGCCCTGGACGTCCACACCCCCCACCAACCGCTCCTGCGCGACGGGCAGATGACCGCACCTGCCGCCTGGTCGGACCTCGTGTGGCACGAAGGAGCGGTGACCGTGCTGGTCGGCCGCCTCGACCGGGCGGTGATCTACGCCGACACCCCGCCCTTCACCGCCTATCACCAAGCCGTCCGCCGCGGCCGGCTCGTCGGCGGGCACCTGACCGTGAGCACCCGCAGCACCGACTGACCACCGGCCGCACGCCCCGCCGCCGCGTGCCGATGGTGCCCGTTCGTGCCGAAACCGGCGACGTCCTTCTGTCCGCACAGAAGGGGCATGTGTGTTCGTGGCCAGCGCGCTCCGAGTGGCCACTGGCCGGTGGCCAGGGTGAGTGACCGGCGGCCAGATGCGGTCAGAGCACGGCGCGCGATGGCCACGAGCGCGGCCATTCCCCACGCTCGGGCCGGTGGCCGATCGCATGGATGCGGCCGTGGAACGTCCGTGATCGTTGTCCGGTCACAGGTGCGCGCTCGTGGTGAGGGACCGTTGATCCGTGGCCGGGGATTGCTCACCATGACCGTTTGGCCGTTCCTCACCACGGGCGGCGTCCAGCCCGCTTACGGGGGCCGCCCCGATGCCCCTCAAGGCCAAGTTCGGTCCATGGTGAGGAAGCGGGGAGTGTTGTGGTGAGGTATCGGGTCCCGCTGCGGGCAGGTCGCGAATGGCGGCATGGGTGGCCACTGGCCGTGGTGAGGTACCGGTGGCCAGCGATGACCGCCATGGTGAGGTCGCGGTCACTGGCCGGTGGCCACCCGATGTGGCCGCTGATGGCCACCCCTTCTTTCCTCACCATGGCCACGAGGGGCCGTCGGGGATCCCTCACCATGGCCGCGAGTGCCCACCCCTCTTCCTCACCATGGCCACGGGCGGCCGCCGGGGATTCCTCACCATGGCCACGGACAGGGCTGGGACGCTGGGCGCGCTACGCAGAGGACGTGGCGGTGTCCGGGGCGAGGAGTTGGGTGATGAGGTGTTCGGTTTCGGGTTCCATGCTGACGTCCAGCTCCTCGTTGATCCGCCGGATCGTCTCGACGGTGGTGTGGATCCCGGTGCGGTTGTTGCAGGCGTCGTCCAGGCGGAGCAGGTCGCGGTAGAGGAGCTCGGCGCTCTCATCGACGTCCAGCCCGACGGTGATGGCGTGGCGGGCGTTGTCCCAGTCCTGGGCGTGGGTGTGGAGGTAGGCGCTGGTGTGGGCGACGTCGATGATGCGGATGATCATGTCCTGGCGCAGCCCTATGGCCCAGGTCGGGGCGTTCGTACCGAAGGGGCGGCCGCGCACCAGGGCCAGGGCTTCGTCGAGTGGCTCGACGGTTTTGGTGGTGAGTCCGCGCTGGGCCAGGCGCAGGAAGGCGTGCCAGTCGCAGCTGAGGTCGGGGTGCAGGGTGTAGGTGCCGCCCTTCGTGCGGCGGGGGAGGTAGGGGGTGTCGTCCGGGGCCTGGCCGAGGCGGGTGCGCAGGTCGTAGCAGCGGGTGTGCAGGGTTTCGGCGCTCCAGGGGCTCATCGGGTCCATGGCCTCGCGGATGCTCAGGGTGTCCCGGTTCGGGCGCAGGTGCAGCAGCGCGGTCAGCCGGGCCAGCTTCGGGCCGTGCCCGCGGTCACTGATGCCGGTCACCTCGATGTCGCCCAGCACCCGCAGCATCGGCGGCACCGGGTTCTTCTCCCCGGCCGGGGCGGGGTCTGTGGTGGCCGGGGCGGGCGGAGTGGGAGAGGCCTGCGCGGGTACTGCGGCCGCCCCGGTTGCCGTGGTGGTGGTGTGGACGGCGGCCAGCAATGCGTGGAAAGCCCCCGAGCTGGCCGGGGCTGAAGGGGACTCCTCCTCCAGCCCCGGCCCCAGGAGGGAGACCGGGCGGGGCGTCTGGTGCTGGGCGGCGCGACGGGCATGAGCCTGTGGTGTCAGGGGCACGGGCTCTTGCGGGACGTTCGTCCACGGCTCTTCCGGTCCCTGCGGCGGCTGGAGCCCGGCGGTGAGGGCGTGCAGGACCTCTGCGTACACGTCGGGGTCCATGTGCTGGAGGCGGACCTGGTCGTCGATGCAGGGCAGGGTTTGGAGGGTGCTGTCATCCAGGCCGGCGTTGAGGATGTCCGCGTCGGGGAAGTGCGAGCGAACCGCCGCCGGAAGCACGACGCAGGCGGGCACGCCCTGGGCCTTGTCGAGCGCGTCGGCCAGCGCCCACACCTCCTCGTCCTCCACCAGGCCGGGAGCCAGCAGGATCCACGGCCTTTGGGGCAGGGGCTCCTCGCCGTCGTGCTCTTCCGCGTCCAGGTGGTTCTCGATGGCCCGCTCGGCGAGATCGCGGGTGGCCTGGGCGAGGGTGTCGACGCACATGATCTGGCCGGCGGGCAGCAGCTGGCACAGTTCCTTGCCGAAGCCGACGGTGACGATTTCCGCCGTGGTGGCCCACGGGCTCTGACTGAGCTCCAGCGCGAGCGAGAGCGCGACCTGTTCCACGTTCTCCCGGGTGCCGTCGAGCAGCAGGTGGCGCACGGCCGGGAGGTTCAGCAGGAGCAGGCTGCTGTCCGGCCGGGAGCCCACCGTGACCAGTCCGGGCAGCGGCGGGCGAGCCTCTCGCGTCTCCTCGGGCAGTTCCCGGGAAGCGGGCAGCTGCCACCATCCCCCGTCCTCCTCACCGTTCTTGGTGAACGGCCAGGCCGGTGCGGCCGAGAGGTCATCCGGCAGGACGCTGACGGTGCGGGCGGTCACCGACGCAGCCCGCAGTACCGGCACATCGTGCCCCTCGGCCTGGGCCCGGTGCGCGAGGGCCCGCAGCGCGTGGTCGAGGAGCTGGGGGCTGGCCTGCGCGGCGACCGCGCCCAGGAACTGTTCCGCGTGTCCGGTCTCGGCGGTGGGGGTGGTCTGGCCGGGCTTGCGCCGCCGGCGTTGCAGCAGGCGCCGCAGCGCGAGCGCGCTGACCACCGACCCGGCCAGCAGCGCCCCGGTGCCTGCCACGGTCTGAAGGTCCAGCGACGAGGCGGCCGCCGGGGGCGTCTCGCTCGGACTCTGTCCCGGAACGGCAGGCGAGGAAGAGGAAGAGGAAGGGGATGGGGCGGGGGTGGTCTTGGCGGGCGGCACGGGTGCCTCCGGTTCACGGTCGGACGGAGAGGGCGCAGACGGGGTGTGCGCCGGAGAGGCCGGAGTTGTTGACGGTGCGGGCGTGGTCGGGGCGGGCTTCGCCTCGGGCGTCTTCTCCGGGGTCTTCTGTTCTTCGCTGCCCTCGTTGCCCCGGGACGGGTCGGGTGCAGGCACCGGCCGTTCCGGGGCGGGCGTGGGGTTGGGTGTGGTGTCTGTGGGCTCGGGCGTGGTGGGGAGGGTGAGGTGTTGGCCGGTGTAGATGTGGTCGGGGTCGGCCAGGGTCTTCTTGTTGGCCGTGTAGATGTCGGTGTACTTGTCGGCGTCGTCGAGCTCGTCCTCGGCGATCGCGGTCAACGTGTCTCCCGCCTTGACCGTGTACGACGACGTGGCCGTCTTCCCGCTGGTGCCCTGCGGGTGAGGTGCGGGCACTGCGGGGGTCTTGGGCGGGGCGGGCATGCGGAGCGTCCAGCCGGGCTGGATGGGGGCATCCGTACGGAAGATCCGCCCGTCGCTCATGGTGCGGCCCTCGTTGAGATCGGCGATCTCCGTATACCGGGACCCGTCCCCCAAGTGGTCTTCCGCGATGGACCACAGACTCTCCGCCGGGCGCACGTCGCGCACCGTGTATGTCGGCGCCTCCTGCCCGGCGGGGGAAGAGGCTTCTGCGGAGGGATTCTTGAGCGTGCTGGGGGCCGGAGTTGTGGCGTTGTGCGGTGCGGAGACGGTCGTGGTGGCCTGAGCGGGGGAGGCGAGTGCGGTTCCGGCGGGCAGCAGGAGCAGAATCCCCCCGACCAGCGTGGCAGCCGCCCGCTGCCCCGCACCGAGGCCGGGAAGCCGGGGCGCCCTCATCCCCCGCAGCTGGGCCGGGACTTCCAGGACCAGCGAGAGCGTGAACGCCGCCCATCCCGCCCACCCGAGAACGGTGAGCGCGAGCAGGAACACCGGCACCGTGTCAGCACTGCTCAGCAACTGCCCCAGCGCGTCGATGCCGGGCGTCCAGGCTGCTGTGGTGGCGTGCCACAGCAGCACCGGCAGCCCGCCGACCAGGACGAGCACGGCGACCAGGCTCAGCAGCGCCCGCATCACGGCCGCCGTACCGCGCCGGCGGGTTCGGGAAGTGGTAGGGGTCATCAGGGGCCTTTCTGGGCCTGGGGGGTGAGCACCCCGTGCAGCAGCGCGGCCTGGCCGTGCCCGCTGACGGCCAGGGAGTTGACCCCGGCCAGGGACAGGAACTTCGTGGCGTAGGTGTCGTCGACGGTCACCGTGATGCGGGTGCCGCCCCCGGCGACAGCGACCTGCCCGGTGACACCTGCGCGGGCGAGATAGCCCTGTGCGGCACCGGTGGCGGTGGCCGGGTCGGCGGCCGTCTTCCCCTGGCCGAGGAGCGCGGCGCCGTCAATGGCCTGGGCGGCCGCACGGGCGGCCTCCATCGCGACGGCATCCGCGCGTTCGTCGGCGCGGAGTTTCCCGGTGGCGTCGACGACCAGCAGCCCGCCGAGCAGCAGCAGCGGCACCGTCACGATCGCCACGAAGATCGACACACTGCCCTCATCCGACCGTGCGGCGACCCGCCGATACCGCGAACGCAGCACTTGCCGCCTACGTGCCCACCCGCAGAGCCAGGAAGAGGTGATCATGTGCCCTCCCGTTGCCGGTAGGCGTCCACGACGGACGTGAACTCGCTGGTGAGGGTGCGTACCCCGGGCCCTCCGCCGAACAGGAAAAGATCGCCGAGGGGGACGGTGCAGGACACGCTGACGGTGACGGTGGCGGCCTGCCCGACCGCCACAGCCAGTCCTTGTGTGTCGGCCTGCACGGTGGTGGCGGTGCAGGGCTGGCTGTCACCGGCCAGCGACTGCGCGGCCGCCCGCTGCGCCTCACCCTGCGCAGCGCCCACGGTGCGGGCCAACGAGGCGGCGCGGGCGGCGTGTTCGGAGGCGGTGTCGACGGCCTGGGCGGCCATCGCCAGGCGGGCCCCGGCGACGAACAGCAGCCCGAACGCGATCAGCACCGGGACCACGATCACCGCCTCGATCGGGGCACTGCCCCGGTCCCCGGCCATCCGCTTGCGGGCCCACCGCACCCGGTGCGCCCCGCTGCGGCCTGCATGTCGGCTCACGCCCCCTGCGCTCCTCTCCCATTTCGTACGGTCACTGCTCTGTTGCTGCCCGGGCTGCTCTGTGCACTAGAAGCTCTGCCCTGTCCCGGCTGAGCGGGGGGTACGTGCGGCGTGGTTCCATGAGCAACTCGATGAGGTCGGCCTCTTCCAGAGCACGCGCTCGCGTGAGGACAACCTCCATCTCGTCCTCACCCACGTTGACCTGCGACGCAGGTGTCGCGGCCAGCTTGATGTCCTGCGACGGTGCGCGGTCGTCATGCACCATGAGGCGATCCTCCCTTGAGGGATGTGACGCAGCTTCTTACTGAGGGACGGTCCACCGCTCGACCTCACCAGAGGCCTCGGCGGTGACGGGCCAGTCCGGGATGCCCGGGACCAGCGACTGGGCGCGCCCGGTCACGGTGATCCGGATCAGGTCCGGGCCGCTGCCCGCCGTGGAGACCGCATGGCCCGTGAGGTTGGTGCCCGCCCGCCGCGCCAGGACGCTGCGCGCCTGCGCTGCCCCTGCGCCGGGTCCGGCCCCGTACATCCGCCCGGCGGTGACGCCTTCGCGGGCGGCGCTCTGGGCGAGGTTGCGGGCGTACCCCCACAAGGCGGCCTGGAGGGCGGTGATGAACACGGTCAGCACCACCGGCACGATGATCGCGGTCTGGATCGCCGACGCCCCTCGGTCTCCCGCCCGCCGCCGGACCTGCTGCCTCTTGGGATGGGTCACTTCCCGGCCATCTGGCCGTTGTACTTGGCGTACAAGGCGGCGAGTCCGCCGCCGATGAGGAGTGCGCCGGTCAGGCCGGCGAGCACGATGATCACGGTCTGGATGGGGCTCTCGCCCCGGTCGTCGCTCAGCGCGCCGCGCTCGCGCAGCTTCTCCAGGCGGGTGTCCATCGCGTGCTTCAGGGTCTGGGCACGGACGGCGGTCTTCAGCAGCAACGGGGACATGAAGGCTCCTTCAGGGGTATGCAGAAACAGGACGGTGGAATGGTGTGGCGCAGAGGGCCGCCCGGGCCTGGGTCAGGCGTTGAAGATGCCGAGGACACCGGGGAAGGCGATGGCGAACATCACGACGGTCGCCAGCAACGCACCGGGGGCGGACATCTTTTCGCTGTCCGCGTTGGCGGCGGCGGCCTCGTCGGTGAGGAGTTCGGTGCGCATGCTTTCCGCGCGGGCGCGCAGGGTGGCGTAGACGGCGGCGCCGTCGTCGCTGGAGCGGCGCATGATGTCGGCGGTGTCCGCCAGGACGGGCAGCCGCAGTTGGGTGCCGAGGTCCTCGACGGCCTGCCAGGGGGAGACCTTCTCGGCCTGCGCCCGCGCCAAGGCTTCCTGGAGACGCCTGTATGGCCAGCCCCGGCCGATCGCGGCGGCTTCCTCCAGGGCGGTGGAGGCGCCGACGTTGGAGCGCATCCGCAGCGCCACGAGCTCCAGGTACGCGGCCGCCGCGTGCGCGAACTCGATGCGCGCCTTTTTGGCCTGGTCGTTGACCTGCCAGTCGGGCACGAACCACAGGGCCGCAGCCGCGACGACGCCGAACAGGGACGGGAGGAAGAGGGCGACGTCCAGGCCCATCAGGCTCCAGCCGCCGATGACGATCAAAGGCAGCAGCAGCCCGGCGAGCGCGAACGCGATCTTCTGGAGGAAGAACCACTCCGCGGACCGCTGGAGCAGGTCCAGGTCCTGGCGGGGAAACCGGCCCGGGATGCGTTCGGCGAACGTCTCCCACCGGCTCTCGGACGCCGACTGGGCCATACTCTGCCCCGGACGCACCGGGGCCGGGTTCAACCGGCGCAGTGCAGGCCCGAGCTTCGGCGGCGCCGGGAACACTTCCCGGGCCAGCAGGGCCGCCCCCGCACCGGCGGTGCACCCGCACAGGACCAGAATTCCGGTGACACTCATGAGCGGACCTCCAGCACAGCCGTCTCGGAAGCCATCGCAACAGGCGAGGGCTCGGGTTCGGCGGCCTGTTTGACGCGGCTGCGGGGGTCGGCGATCAGGAAGCGGGCGACGGGCCGGTGGGTGGCCAGCGACCGCATCCACAGCAGGACCCCGGCGAACGCCATGCCCAGCAGCGCCATCACCAGCTGCCCCAACGCGGTGGCGTAGGGGGCGGTGTAGTGGGGGACGAGGAACCCGCACGGGACGATGAGGACGGCGATGATGGTCATCCACCGCACCGCGGTGCGGGCCTTGGCACGGTCGGCCTCGATCTTGCGCCGGGAGGCGACCTCCTCGCGCACGGAAGCGGCCAGGTCCTCCAGCGACTGCGCCAGCCCCGGCCCCGAATCCCTAGCCGAAAGCGCCAGTGACGCGCAGACTTTGTCTGCGGTGATGTCGTCGAGGGCGTCCGCGAAGTCCCGCAACGCCTCCTCCGCCGACCACCCGGCCTGGAGCTTGTCCGCGAGATCGGTGACCTCCCGCGCCAGGGCAGGGGGCGGGTTCTTGCGCCCGGTCACCAGCGCCTGCTCCATCCCGAACCCCAGATGCAGAACGTCGGCCAGCCGCTGCGCCCAGTCGGAGAGCGCTTCGAGCTGAGCGATGCGGGCCTTGGTGGAGGCGGCCGGGGTCAGCAGCCACGGCACGCCCACCACCGACAGGCCCAGCAAAGCTGCGGCCATGAACACCCCGCTCAGCAGCCACACCACCACGAACACCACACCGGCGGCCGGAACGAGGAGACGCAGGGGCACCGCCCCCGACCCGGTGGCGTCGGCTGTGCGTACCCGCCACCTGTCACACCGGCTGATCTGCTTCGGCTGTGTCGTCCCGACGATGCCGGTGAGGACGGCGAGCAGGCCGCCGGTGAGCAGGGCCCCGCACAGGGCCCACCACAGCATCCCGGTCATGCCCCCACCTCCAGCCACGGGTTGACCGCGCTCTGGTGCAGCAGCTGCGGGTCGAATCCGGCCGCTTCGAGCCGGCGTAGGGTTGCTGGGGTCGGCGGGGTGCGCGGGACGGCCCGCGCCTCGGGGACCTCCCAGCCCTGTCCGGTGGCCGGGGGCGGGCCGAAGACCTGGTTGTAGGCGGGGCGTCCGCCCTCGCCGACGCCGGTGATCTCCCAGACATGGGAGATGTAGCGGCGCTTGCCGCCCCCGGCAGTGTCGACGGCGACGAACACAATGAAGTGCAGCCCGTTCGCGATCTGCCGGTAGGCGAGCGCCTCGGAAAAGTTGTCCTGGGCGAGAAGGTAGAGCTCGGCGATCCGGTCGAACACCACATGCGGCCCGGAGGCGTGCATCGTGCACAGGTTCCCGCCGCGCCCGTTGGTCAGAGCCTGCATGAGCGCGGTGATCTCCGGCCCGCGCACCTCCCCGACCACGATCCGCGTCAGCGACATGCGCAGGGCTTTGTGCATGAGGTCCATGAGCGTGATCTCACCGGCGGCCCGCCCGTCGACCCGCTCCCCGTTGGACTCCCGCGCTTCCATCGGCACCACCTGCGTGTGGAACCCGTTGCGGTGCGACCACAGCTCGAACTCCGTCTCCAACGTCCCGAACCGCTCATTGGCCGGAATCTCGCGGAGCAGCGCCCGCAGCAGGGACGTCTTTCCGGACCCTTGCTCGCCGACGATCATGATGTTGCGCTCGGCCCGCACACACGCCGCGAGGAACGCGGCCAGGGTGTCGTCCAGCGTGGTGTAGCTGATCAGATCATTGAGGGTGGCGTCCTTGATGCGGTGGCGGCGGATCGTCACGAACGTGCGCTCACCGGTGATCTCGTCGCCGAGGGCCTGGAGGCGGGAGCCGTCGGCCAGCCGCAGCGCCAGCATCGGATTAGCCGTCGACAAGGTGCGCTCGCTCTGCCCGCTGGTGCGCGCCAAGTCCCGCAGGAGTTCCTTGAGTTCGTCCTCGGAGTCCGCGACCGGCTCGACGCGCACCAGCTGGTCGTCGCCGAGATCGACGGTCACGTTGTCGTGTCCGTTGATGTAGATGTTGTCGATCCGCGGGTCATCCAGGAGCCGCTGCAACCGCCCCGCCCGGAAGAGCATGTCGAAAATCATGCCCGCGAGCGCTTGCTCCTCGCCCGGCCGGATACCGCCCGGGCGCTGGGCGGCGGCATCGGCCCACACCATCACCGCTTCGTTGATCAGGGCACGCCCGCGCTGCTCCCGGACTGCCCCCACGAGCGCCGTGTTGTCCTTGTGTTCGGCCAGCAGCCGTTCGGACACCTGCCGCTTGAGCCGGGCGGCGGCCTGGTAGTCGATGCGGACCTGCGGCAGCCCCGCACCGCCCAGCGGAACAGGAGAGGACGCCCCGCCTGCCGCGTTGCGGGCCGGTGGAACCTTCCCCTGGGTGGGCTCGGGCAGCCGGTAGGGCTCGGGGTAGAGGGGTTCAGCGTCCACCGGCGGCCACCTCCCGCAGCTTCTGATGCAGCGGAGAGGTGATCCGCGGCCGCCTCGCCGCGCCCTGGCCCCGCACCGCAGCTGCACCCGTCCGGGCCGCCCGCAGCAGCTCGCAGCGGGCGAACTTCCGGTCCTCCGCCGCGCCGTCCGACAGCACAGCTGCATCCTTGGGCGCGTACGGCAGCGTCATCACCACCGGTACATCGAGCGCCTCCTCGACCTCCCGGGCCGAGTAAGCACCCTCAGCGATCAGCAGGATGCCCAGCCCCGAGGAACCGCGCCCGTCTTCGCCTTCCATCCGCCGCCGCAGCGCCGCCACCCGGGAGGTCGCGGCGTGCACACCGCGCAGGGTGCTCCGCACGACGACCAGCACCGTGTCCGCCTTCAAGGCCAGCACCCCGGGCGCCCCGAAGGCACCCGTACGGCCGAGGTCGACCAGCACATCGTGCTGGTGCGCCTCGATCCCGGCGAACAGATCCGCCAGCTGCCCCCACACCGCCCCCAGGCTGGACGCCTGGCCGGGGTCGGTGAGACCGGGCAACAGCAGACGGCGGCGGGCCCCTGCAGCATCGCCCTCGAAGTTGAGTGCGATCAGCTGGGTCCAGAACGCCTGCACCAGGTCCTGGCCTTGAAGACGGGAGGACACCGCGAGGTGGCGCAGCCCGCGGTCGGCGGGCAGCCGGGACTGGAGCGCCCCCGGCAGGATCGCCCCGCCGTCGGGGTCGCACTCGGCCAGCAGCACCCGCCAGTTGTCCTCCAGCGGCCAGGTCCGCAGCAGTGCGAGCGCGCTGCTGGTAACCCCCGGGGAGCCCGGGGTGCCCATCAGGGCGATCACCGTCATCAGCCGGCCCTCCCGGCATCCAGGGTGAGCGCCACGTTCCCGGTCGCGGCCTGTGCCGCGAGCGACGGTCCGTCGGCGGCGGGCACCGCGACATCGACCACGACGTCCCCGGTGTTCGCCGCCCGGTCACCGACCCGTACCACCCGTGCTGCGACGGTCTTGGGGGACCGTACTGCCGCCCCCTTGCCGGTCGCGTCCTGCGCGGCACGCGCCGCCTCCGACGGCGTCGAGACCACCAGCACCGCATCCCCCGGCGACAACCGGCTCGCGGGGAGCTGCGCGGGCTTCAGCCCGATCCCCACCAACTGCTCACCGGCCTGCACCAGGGCACGGTCGGTCACCTGACCCTGCGCCAGCAGCGCACCCGGCACCAGCGCCGCAGCGGCACGCTTGCCGACCACACTCTTGCGGTCGGCGGCCTTCACCGGCTTCAGCGCCGGGTCCAGCGCCACCGACGCGACCACCACGTCGCCGTCCTTAATGACGTTACCGGCCTGCACCGCCCGCGCCACCGCCAGCACCGGCGTCCGGTGCCCGGTCTCCTGATAGGCCAGGAACCCACCCAGCCCGCCCGCCGCAACCAGCGCCACACCGAGCGCCGCCATCGCAGGACGGCGACGCCGCGCCTTCACCCCCACCGCCACCGCAGGCGGGGTGTGCTGTTGCCCGGGCACCACCGGAGGTTTGGTTGCTGTCTTGCTCACGTACGTACTGCCCTTCTGCCTCTGAGGTGGTGCATCAGTTGCCCACTGCCTGCGCCTCGCCGATCGCCAGCGGCACCGGGGCGGAGGTACGGGTCTCGGTGAACTCCCCGCCCAGCGCCGTGCCCTGGACCTGCCACTGAACTGCCCACGTGGACGTGGCGGTCAGCTGGTACTTCGCGCCCGGCCGCTTGCCCGAGGTACGCGTATAGACGTGCCCGCAGGTCGGTGACGGCTTCTTCCCGTACGCCGGGCTGTATGGGGTGCCCGGACCGGCACAGGTCACGGTCTGCCCGTCACCGGTTGTCCAGACGATCGACGTCACCTTCGCCGTCGCGGATACCGTCACCGCACCCGCCGTCGCCGACGCCGTATTCGGGCCGGTCGTCGTCGGGGACTGCGCCGACCACAACCACACCGGCATCCCCACCAGACCGACCGCACCCTGCTTCGGCGCCGTCTGGATCTTCGGGCCCTCCAGCAGCATCGAATCCACCGCTTGATGGGCAACGACCACAGGGTCAACTGCCGGCACCGGCGCGGCCCCGTCATCGCCTGCTGCAACCCAGTCCAGCGTGGTCACATTCACCATGGGGGTGCCCTTGGTGCACTCCTGGAAGTACACCGTGCCCTGGATCGAACCACGCTCGGGACTTCCGGCAGGTGGTTGTGGATCTGCCGGCTTACTTGTGCACACCGTCGGCGGGCCCGAGGGCGCCTTGCCCGGTTCCGCGCGGTTCGGTGTCTTGGGGGAGGAGCCCTTCCGCCCTTGGATGGCGGAGGTGTCGTCTGCGGTGATACATACCTGCCCTGCACGCCCAGCGCACAGCCCACCTCCCAGAGGGAGTGGAGCAGCTGACGCCGCAGTTGGCATCAAGGCGAAGACACAAGCTGCCGTCGCCCATCCACCGGCCCGAGTCAGGTGTTGGGTACGCATGTGCGGGCCTCCGCCTTCTCCCGCAGCACCATCCATCCGTTCGGCCACTTTTCGAGCGATGACACGACGATGTACCGCTTCAACTGGCCCTTGATGGGAGGGAGCGATTTTCCGGATGCATCGACCGTGTCCCACTTGGACACGTCGAGACACGTGGTCAAGGTCGCCGTGGGCACCGGTCCGGTCATGGTGATCTTCGTGACCTTCGAGTCGCTCGTCGGAGCGCCGGTCATGTGATTGCCTGCACCCTTCAGCGACTGCACGTCAGCATGCACCTGCTTCAATGTCTCGCCACTGACGTACTTGCGTACGTCCGTGCTTTTCCAATCAACCTGCTCGTAGGCCTGGGCCATCTGCGCCAGGTACCTGTCGTACGTCGACACGATTGCAGCCTTCTCGGCGGCGAGGGGGGCGGCGCTGCTTGCGGCCGGGGACGGGGTGCTGGCGCTGGGCTTGGCGTCTGCTGCCGTGGGTGCGGGCGTGGCTGGTGAGCTCGCGCTGCTGCATCCGGTCAGGGCGAGGGTGGCGGCTGTGGCCAGGGTGCAAAGTGTGTGCCGGTTCCGTGTGCGAATTCTGCCGGGCTTGCCGGGGTGGGGGATGACTCGGCTCATGTGGACCTCGGGGCAGTGGCGGCGGGGATCGGTGAGGTGGGTGTGGGCAGGGGGAGTTGCTGGTGGGGCAGCGGTGTTGATCGTTTCGTGTAGTCGGCACGTTACGCACAGATCGCGCAACTGCCCACCCGTATCAACGACTTGTAGCGGGCAATCGGTACGAAAGGGCTGCCGTTGAGTGAGGGAAGTCGACTTGTAGTCGTGTGCACCTGTGACGGTGTCGCCTGGAGTGGTGGGAGTTCGTTTCACAGTTCGGTCCATCCGCACGGCCCGTGGTGCTCGCCCAGGCGGGTCCAGACCGGTGCCCGCGGGCCTGCTTCCTCCAGGTCTTCCAGGACAGCCGCGCCGACGGGGACGTGGCGGGCCATCGCGGCGACCATCGGATGCTCGGCGGTCATCGCCTTCAGGTCGGAGATGCGGTTGGCGAGCGCGCGGGGGCCGGCCCCGGTGAGGACGAACAGCACGCGCGGGAAGCGCGGGTACCACCGCTGCCAGGCGGGCCCGGTCACCGCCTGAGCGGCGTTGGCGGTTCGCCGGCCCGGCTGCACGGGCTCGTAGGTGCGAAAGCGCGCGTATTCGATGAGCTTGCTCGCCAGGCGCTCTGAGCTCATCGTCGCCCGGTCCACTTCGACGAAGGCCCGCAGCTTGGAGCGGACCTCGCCCTGGGTGACGGTGTAGCGCAACAGGGCGTCCGCGATGAGGCGTTCCCCGTCGGACAGCTGGTGGGCGACTTCCGGGGTCCAGTCGAGGAACCCGTGTTCGTCGCCGCGCTGGCGGGCGTCGTGGGCGAATGCGAGGTGGGTGCGGACGACGGTGAGGGTGTGCGCGGTCCGCAGGGACGCGGCCGTGCTGCCGGTCACCGGGTAGCGCGGGCGGCCGCGCAGCTCCGGCCAGTCCCGGGTGATCCGTGCTCCTTCGGCGGTGAGGTACCAGGCGTGGCCGCCGCCGCGCGTGCCGGGCATGGTGACCGAGGCGATCAGCTCTTCCCTGCGCAAAGGGGTCATGACCCGTTGGAGTGCCTGGCGGGAGCCGCCGGTGGCCAGCAGGGCTCGTAGCTGTGATGTCGTTGCCATGCGGTGCTGTGCCAGTGCGGCCAGCACTTGATGGCCGTAGGTCTCGCGGGCGGAGAGAGCAGCGGGTGTCTGGGGACTCACGTGTACTCCTTGCCGTCCGCAGGCGTGGTGCCTGCGGGCTGGGTGGTGTGACGGGTGAGGAACGTCTGGACGGTGAGGGAGTGGGTGAGGGCCCGGGTGGCGAGTGACTTCAGCGGGTGCGCGTCGGCCATGTCGTCGGCAGTCCTGGTCAGTGCCTGCACCTCGCTGGGTTTGGCGCCGTCGCCGAAGACGTCTTCCAGGCGGGGGCCTTCGAGCAGCAGCGGGCCTACCCGGTCTCCGCGCACGGTGAGGGTGGCGTAGTGGTGGTAGCGGGGCAGGCGTGCCACGGTCTCGGCCGGGACGCGTTCGCCCCATTCCCCGGTGACGTGCCGGATGGCGGCCATGGATCCGGCGGTGGTGGTCAGTGTGGAGGCGTTCTGCACCAGCGAGGCGCGCACCGGTTCCGACAGGCGTTGGAGGAGCTGGGTCATGCCGTGCAGCCGCACCCCGAACTTGCGCAGCTGTTCCAGCATTTGGGCGAGGGACTCGGATGCGGCTCCGTCCAAAGTGATGAGTTCGTCGAGGTAGGCGCGGAAGGGCACCCGGCGGCGTTCGGTGAGGTCGCGGCGGGAGAGGCCGGCGCGCAGCAGATCCCGCATAAGGAGGGAGACCAGCAGGCGGTCGGTGGGGCCGTTGCCTGCCGGGCAGATCCACACGACCATGCCCGCGTCCATCGCGGCGCGGATGTTGTACGCGCCCAGGGGGCTGCCGAGGAAGGCCCGGGTGACGGGGTCGGCGGCCAGCCGGTCCAGCGGGTTGAGGACCACGGGCAGTGCGTCGGCGGGCAGCGTCGCGAACGTGGTGTGCCACCACGCCGCTTCCTCGTCGCTCAGGACCGCTACGACCGACTCGCGGAATCCCTTGTCGGACAGCAGCTCCCGGATCTGGAACACCGTGGCCTGCTGGGCGGCCTGTTGTGCGGCGCAGGCCTTCGCGTTGACGGCGACCAGGGCCTCGACGGCCTTGGTGAAGATGGTCAGGGCCCTGGGTGCGCTGACGGAGGTCCAGCCGAGCGCGGCCGCGAACGCGTCCACGGTCTGCGCGACGACCTGGTGGGCCTGTTGCCCCTGGTCCATGCCCAGCGGGTTCCAGCACCCGACCTGTGCCTGGTCACCGCTCGCGGCAAGGTTGATCCGCATCACCCTCCCGGCGAGTGCCGGGTGGGCGAGGTAGGGAGCGGCGCGATGCCAGGAGTCGCCGTGCGGGTCCACGAACAGCAGTCCCCGCCCGGCCCGGGCCAGGCCGACGGCCTGGCAGAGCGCGCGCTCGGTTTTGCCCCACCCTGACTTGCCGACGGCGACCTCGAAGAGGGTCTCGTCCTCGCGGGTGGCGAGCATCCGCTTGCGTCCGTCGCCGCTGCGGTGCCAGCCCTGGAGCACCAGGTCGGCGTTGCTCTCGCGCCAGGTGGGCACGGCGGTGGCCAACAAGGGGAGTCGGCAGTGCACGGTCGGTGGCTTCAGCATGCCTGCCAGCTCGCCCAGGGCGACCCAGTTGGTGCGTGGGGCGCGGACTTGTCCGGTGGTCCATCGGTGGTCGAAGTTCTTGCGGGCGGGGGCGCTGTCACTGGAGTAGTGCCACGGCCCGAGCCGGAATCCGCGCATCTGCCAGCGCGCTTCCCCGCCGAATACGTCGAGGGCGGCTTCGAGTTGCCGCAGCCGAGCCTTCGCCCGGCCCTCCATGTCGGAGGAGCACCGTACGAGAAGCTGGACGCGTACGAGGTGGGTGCCGGTGAGCTTGCCCAGCGCCTTGTCCGTATCCACCCGGCGCGGGGCCGGCGGCATCACCCACCGCGGCCCGCCCTTCGTTTCGCGCCCGCCGAACAGCTCGCGCAGCACACCCCACACGCTGTCCTCGGCGCGTTCGGCATCCCGGCGCACCCACGACGACGCGCGTCGTGCTTCGCGGTGTTCGGTGGTGCGGGCGTCTTCCATGGCCTGCCACCGGCGGGCTTTGAGGTGCCAGGCGGGGGCGCGCTGGAGGTCCAGGCAGATCTCGGCGACGTCCCCCAGATCGGTGCGCAGGTCAGCGACGGCGTCGGCGAGCGGCTGCAACGGGTCCGGCTCCAGCGGCACCTCCCGCAGCGCGGCCACCGTCAGCCCGCGCAGCACAAACTCCGCCCGCACCGTGTGCTTCGCCTTCGTCTTCTTGAGCGGCGGGGCCTTACGGCACGTCACCGCGGGTGCGTACGGGGTGGTGCGCAGCAGCTGGGCGGCCCCGGCGGCGCCCTCGATGCGGTACGACAACGGGGAGCGCCCGTCGGCGCGCATCCGCACCCGCACGGCCTTCGCGCGCCGGGGCACGGTCCAGGGTCCGCTGCCGGAGGCGCGCACGAGCTGGACGGCGTAGCGGAAGATCTGTTCCAGGCTGGGGTCGAAGGTCTCGTCGGGAACGAGCTCGACGGCCATGCGGGACTGGCTGGCCTTGTCGGCAAGCCGTCGCAGCAGCCACTCGGTAGCGAGCGCGGTGGCGGCGGCGAGCACGAGCAGCCACCACAGGTTGCCGGTGATCCATCCCGGGACGGCAGCCACCACCGTCACGACGGCGCTGACCGTATCGAGAAGAGAACCCGTCTCGGCGAGCGTCACGGAATCGGTGTCCACGGAACTCCTTGGCTGGTGGTCGTGGTGGTGTGCTGGAAGCGGAGGGTGTGGGGGCGGCCGTCGCGGTAGGTGCCCCCGGGGTCCGCACCGGCCCACACCAGGTGGACCACCGCCCGGCCGTCGCCGTCTGCTTGTGCGGCGGCGGCCTGCACCCGTACCCGGGTGAAGGCGCGGACCGGCTGGCCGGGCGGGAAGAAGGCGGGCCACAGGTGGCGGCCGCGGCCGGTGACGTCGGCGACCAGCACCGCCCGGCCCAGCGCCTCGACCCGACGTGCAGCGGGTGCGGGCAGATCATCGGGGATGGCAGCCCGCAGGACCCGTTGGATCGCGGGGTCAGCCCGCGGCCCTTCCCCCGGCGCGGGCAGCCCGCCCGGTGAGTTGGCCGCAGCCGACTGTGTCGGCTCCGGCTGCTGCGCCTGGACTGCCGCCGGGCTGGCGGTGTGCGGTGGGCGGTGCGGAACCGTCCGGACCGTTCTGGTGGCGGGTGGCTGCTCCGGCGGGGGTGGTGCTGGTTCGTGGAGCAGTGCCACGCCGAGCAGCACGAGCGCGATACCAGCGGCCAGCAGCACTAGCGGTGAGCGAGTGCGGCGAGCTCGTGGCGAAGATGGTCGGCGGGTCACAGGAGTCGTGCCCCTCCCGCGTAGTCGGGCATGGATGAGAGGGCGTCGATGCGGACGCGGGTGCCGGGGCGGGCGGCGTTGATCATCTGTCCGTTGCCGAGGTAGATCCCGACGTGGTGGATGGTCGCGTTCGAGGTGGGGACGTAGCCGTAGAAGACGAGGTCGCCCGGCCGCAGCGCGCTGGTCCCGGCGGAGGCTGGTATCCGGGTGCCGACTGTGGCCTGTGCGGACGCGGTGCGCGGGAGGCGGATGCCGACCTGGGCGTACGCATAGGTGGTGAGCCCCGAGCAGTCGAACCCCCGAATCCGAGTGCCGGACTTGCCGCTGGGGGAGCAGCACGTCCCGGTGCTCGGCCCCTTGGCGTTACCGCCACCCCACGAGTAGGGGGTGCCACGCCGGGCGAGCGCCGCCTCGATGACCTTCTTCGCCCGCCCGGTCACCGACACGTTCACCGTGCCGCCGGAGGAGCGTGCTGCCTCGGTGTAGGTGTCGATCCAGCCCAGCACATCCCGGACGTACGTCTGGCTGTTGTTGTACTGGAACAGCGCCTTCTTCAGCTGGTCCCGCGAGGCGAGGTTACGGCCGTTGCCGCACAGGTAGACGGCTGCGCCCAGGGCGGCGTCGTCGGCGTTGTGCGGGTTCTTCTGCCCGTCGCCATTCGCGTCACGGCCGGAGCCGTTCCAGGTGGCGGGCATGAACTGAAACGGGCCGACCGCCCGTTCACCGGTGGCGGTGCCGTCCCATTTGCCGTTGTCGGTGTCCTTGAAGACGGTGGTGTTCTCGCCGACGCCCGCTCCGTTGAGGAGGGGGCCCAGGATGCGGGGGCTGATGTCCCCGTTGGGGGCAATCCTTTTGCGCTGGGCGTGGTGGGACTCGATGCGGGCGATCCCGGCGAGGACCGGCCACCGCATCCCCCTGCATGCCGGGACCTGGCTGCCGATCTTGCTGACGGCGTTCTTGTACGCGGTAAGCATCCGGGCCGGGATGTCGGCAGCGGAACCTTCTCCGCCGCCGGTGCCGTCATCCACGACGCCGTCGGCCTCGCTGGCGGCGGCCTGAGCGGCGAGCGCTGAGAGAGCGGACATCGTCCCCGACAGCGGGGCAGCACAGCACACCGCCCCCACCGCCAGCAGCACCGCAAGGCACCCCAGCTTCCGTTTCACCTTCACGAGTGCTCCCCGCCGGGGGTGGCGTCGTCGAGCCACCACGGCGGATCCGTCTCCGCAGCCGCCTTCCGCGCGTTCAACAGGGCGTCCTTGACCCGCTTCTGGTCGGCGCTGGTGTCCGGCTCGCTCCAGGAGGGCTGGTTCTCCCAGGTGGAGCGCTGGGCGTCGATCAGGGCGTCCATCACCTCCTGGCGTGCACGTCCGGTGCCCTGCGCGGGCCGGGAGCGCGGGGTGCGTACCGTGCCCTCGTGGTCGCGGGTGGGGGTGCGGTTGGTGAGGAGGACTCCGGTCATGGCCGCGTCGCGGGCGGCCTGGCGGGTCGCGGTCGCGGAGGCGTTGATGACCTGCCCGACCGGCTCCCACTCCCGCCCGTCCTCACGCACCTGGTTCCCGGTCACCCGCAGTTGCTGGCGAACGTCCTCGGACAGTTCCGAGCGCTTCTGGTGGGCGCGGTTCAGGGTGGCGGGCAGCCCGTAGGTGGCCTGGTAGCCGACGATCCCCGCCCGTCGGGCGATGCGGTAGCCGCGGAAGCGGACGAGCCGGTTGTGCGCGCGCACCCCGACCAACGGCCGGTCCGTGGAGGGGTCGTGCAGGACCTCACCGGTCTGCTTGTCCACCCGCAGCGGCGCACCGCCACCGTGCGGCCCTGATCCCTGAGGCCCCTGGTCGCGCGGACCGGTGCCGTGGCGGCCGTCGGGTCCTTCACGGCCTTCCGGGCCGGTGGGCTTCTGCCACTTGGTGAGCTTCTCGTTGTCCGGGCGCTGTCCGATGAGCAGTCCGTGGGCGGCCCGTCCGACGAGGGCGGCACCGGTCGCGGCGAGCATCGCGGGGGCCAGGCCGCGGCGGGCTTCGGCGCCGGCGTCTGCCAGCAGGCGCCCGGAGTCGACGGGCATGCCGGTGCCGTCGCTCATCGCGGCGAGACGGCCCATCAGTTTCTGCCGGGTGCCTAGCAGCCCGGCCCGGAACCCACCGCCCATCGCAAGCAGACCACCGGGAGCCCCTCCGCCACCGCCGTGGCCTGCGTACGTGGCGAGGGCTGCGCCGATTTCGGAGGAGTCGCCGGGCAGGTGGGTGCCGCCGACCTTCGCGAACCGCATCCGCGTCGCCAGCCGGTCCGCGAACCCGGACGCCGACGCCAGCAAGCGGCGGTGGAAGGCCAGCCCCAGCAGCGCGAGGACGTCCAGGAGCAGCAGGCGCTCTAGGAGCAGGGCGTCGCCTTCGGTGAGCATGACGTCCACGGCGATGCCGAACGCGGGCAGGAACGCGGCGACGGCGAACATCAGCAACGTGGAGGCCATGAAGACCATGACCCACTTCCACACCGTCACCCGGCTGGGGCCGGGCAGCATCCCCCACACCAACGCGACTCCGCCGGTGGCCGCTGCGCCGAGTTCGGCGCCTTGGGTGCCGAGCATGACCAGGGCCATCGCCCCGATCAGAGCCCCGATCAACACGGCGGCGATCAGCATCAGCAGCGCGGCCCCGACCCGCTCCCAGGAGGAGCTGCGCGCATACTCCGCACCCGCCTTCCCCGCCGGGCCGGTCTTCTCCAGGTCCTTAGTGAACTGCTGGAATTGGCCAGCTTCGGGGGAGACGTAGCCCAGGATCTTCTCCGGCGTGACCGCTACGTCGGCTTCATACCCCGGGACCTGGTCGGGGGCGACCTCGGTGCCCTCGGCCTCGGCTTCGTCCTTGGCGCGCCCGTACTTGCAGTGGTCGCTCGCGGGCCCCGACAGCTTGTCGCAGGGGTCGTCCTTCTTCTCCTTCTGCGCGGCCGCGTACTGGGGCTTGTACTTGCCCGTCACCCACCGCAGGTGCACCGCGTACGCGGCGGCGTCCTTCTGAGGGTCCAGGATGCGCCCGTACTGGAGCAGCATGAACGGCTTCACCACCAGTGCGTTGGTCAGTACGTCCTGGATCGGCTGCGCGATGTCCTTGGCCTGCGGGCTCCCCCCGGGGACGGTCTTCGAGGACTCACGCTGGTCGCAGGCGAGCGCCTGGGCAGCGGGCAGTCCGGCGCAGGGTTTGTCGCCATGGGTGTTGAAGTCGTAGGCGTTCACCGTTGTCGCGGCGACTTCGGCGGCGGCCTGGTGGACCTGGTTCATCGGTCCGTCCTTGCCCAGCAGGTAGTCCGGGCGGATCAGAACGGACGCGGCGAGCGCCGCGATCAGGAGGGTGAGCATGATCTCGCCCAGCCCGCGGGCGGCCTTGCCGCGCATGAACAGGATCAGCCCGAAGATGAACCCCCACCCCAGCAGCAGGCCCTTCAACCCGAGGGTGTCGACGACGAGGTGGTTGTAGGTGTCGGACAGTTCCTGCGCCGGCCCGAGCAGCAGGTTGAGCAGGGGGAAGGTGAAGACGAACTCCACCAGCCACCCGGCCAGCCCGCACACCATGCGCACCGCGGCGAATACACCTCCCAGCAGGAAGGAGCGGGCGTTGTCACCGAAGTTGAGGATGATCCCCGGGTCGGAGCCCAGCGTGTAGTTGTCCAGGGGGGCGCCCTCGGACGTGGTCAGGTTCAGCGGCCCCAGCAGCCCTCCGGAGGCTCCGGCACCGTTGGCGTCGGCAGCTGCCGCGACCTGGGTGTCGACCACGACGAACACCAAGACCAGCAGGCACACCCACGCGGTGTTGCGGACGGTGTACCGGTCGAACCGGCCCCAGCTACGGGCCCTCATGCGCCCACCCCCACGGGGGTCTTCGTGAAGGAAGGCCGGGCGGTGGGCGAGCCAGCGGAGGGCCGCGTGGTGGGGGTGGTGGAGATCCGCTGGCGGATGCGGGCGACATCCGGGATGGCGACTTTGAGGCGGCAGGTGTTCTGGCGGGGCGCGCACAGCAGCATCTCGCCCTCCCGCCCCTTCTGCCCGACGGGGGAGAGGTCGGTGGTCACGGTGCGCAGCAGGCTCTCGTCCTTCGGGTCCAGGCCGAGGAACTCGATTCCGCGGGCGGCGCGTTCGCGGTTGGTGGTGCGGGCCAGGACCCGGTAGGCGAGGAGCCCGCGGTCTGGGCCGAGTTCTTCGGCGTCGTGGCCGCCCATGAACAGGCCCGCGAGGTGTTTGCGGCCGTCGTGGAGGATCTCGTGGACCAGGGCGGTGCCCTCGGCGGAGGAGGTGAGCCAGTAGCACTCGTCCACCCACACCCCGCAGAACTGCGACGTGTCACTGAAGGCGGCCTGCCGGGCAATGGCCGCGATCAGGTACAGGACCGCCCGTCCGATGAGGGCCTCCAGCGGCTGCTGGCGCAGCACTTCGGGCTGCGCGAACGCCTCCTTCGGCGGGAGCGTCAATCCCGCAGTGGTGACGACGACCAGGTCGGAGCCGAGCGTGTGGTCCAGGGTGAGCGGCGGCAGGTCCTCGTCGAAGACCATCGCGGCAAGGGGATTGCGGGCCACGATCCGCAGCAGGTCCGCGAGCGTGACTGCCGCATCCCGCCGGGTTGCGGCCCCCGCGTCGGCGGCCGCCATCTGATCGAGGGCGGTGAGGACCCCGGCCATCGACGGACGCGGCGCGGCGGCGGCTTCCTCGACGGCCCGGTGCAGTACCGACCCGGACGTCGACATCGCCCCGATCCCCAGCTGAAGCGTGAGGTAGGACAAGGCGTAGTGCGCACCGGTCGCCCCGCCGAAGATCCGCAAGGGGTCGATGGAGACCTGGGCGCTGGCCGCGTCGACGATCTGATGCCGCCCGGGGGCGGCCCCTTGGGCGTAGGCGGCCCACTCGCGGACCGGGGTGCGGTCGATGACGATCGCCCGCCCGCCCCGGTCCACGATGGACGACTTCAACAGCTTCAGCAGCACCGACTTCCCCGACCCCAGATCCCCGACCACGCCCAGGGAGGCACTCGCGTTCTGGGCGGGGGCATCGGCCGGGTCGATGAGAACCGGGCGGGTGGTGCCGCAGTCCTGGTCGAAGCCGATCAGGATGCCGGTCGGGTCGCCGGCCTCGCCGCCCGTGGCAGCCCCCATCAGAGCCCAGTCCTCGGACAGCTGCACCTGCACGAACTCCCGCAGCACAGCGGGCCGGGTGGTGCCGGGCAGGCCGAGGGCGAAGAGCTGTTCCTGGCGGCCGGTGGGGCGCACCGCCCGGTAGTCGCCCTGCGCGAGCACCGCCCCCAGAGCGCGGGCCCGCGCATCACAAACGGCCGCCGTGGGCCCCCACACGGTGAGCACGGTCACCGGCTGGACTTCGACCTCCACGGACGACCTGGACAGCCGTGCGTCCATCTCGCCGAGATCCCCGACGGCCTCCGGCACCGAGGCAGGCATCCCGGTGACCTGCGCCCCGTACTGGTCGGCCTGCTCCACCAGATCCTTCTTCTTCGCCTGGATCTTCTTCCGCGCCTGCGCAGAGGTCAGGACTTCCATGTCGACGGTGAAGTCCACCGGGAACGGCAACGACTCCAGCTGCACGAACAGGTCAGCACAGTCGCCGGAGACCGCCGGGGGCAGTTGGGCGAGCACCAGGTGGGCCTGGTAGCCGGTGCCGTGCTCGGTCTCCACCTCCAACCACCGCCGTGCCAGCGGCGAACCACCCGAACCCGGCTGGTGGCGCGGTCGCAGCAGAGCACCCCAACCACGCCTCGCTGATGCGAAATCCGCATCATCGTCGCTGTTGTGCTCCCCGTCCCCGCCATCGTCGGAGCCAGCGGCGGAGTGACCGCCTTCAGTGAGCCGCACCTGGCCGAGGTCGGCGTACGACGGCGAGCGCAGCACCCCGCCGCGCAGCCGCCCGCCGTACAGACCGCTGGTGGCGGCCTCCGCGAGCAACGGCTCCGCCAGCCCCCGGTAAAGGGCGTGCTGGACGATCCACACAATCTCTGCCGGAGTCGCCGGACGCAGTTCCAGCGCCGACCCGATCGCGGCTGCGATCCGGGCCGCCTGCCGGTGGCACGCGGTGACCTCACTGCGCGGCACCGGTGCGGCCTGCAGGCCCAGTTCCGCCGACAGATGCGCCCACATCGACGCGACGGCCGCCCCCGCCTCCTGCCTCGACGACGAGGCGAGAGGCACGGCGAGCCACAGGGTGCGGGTGTGCATCTCCTGCCCGTCCAGCAGATCCAACGCTGCCTCGGTGGCCTCGGCCCACGGGTGCTGCTCACCGCCCGGCCCGGGCGACATGGGAACACCGTCGATCATCTGGAAGGCGACCTCGCCGGGATCGGTCTGCGCACACAGCCCGAAGAACCGGGGCGCCCCCGCGAGGGAACGCACCAGGGCGGTCACCTTGGCGAGGGTTTCCTCGCGGACCTGCGCGTTCTGGTAGCGGCCGCCTTCCGGGGTGATGCGCCACAGGGCCCACACGGTGCCCTGCACGGACCACAGCAGATGTCCGTTGATGTGCCGGATGGGAACCCTCATGACGAACTCCTGGAACTGGGTGCGGTGGTGGCGAGCAGCTGCTGCAACGGCGACAACGGACCCGGTGCAACCGACTGCGCAGCAGAGGAAGACGAAGGAGAAGCAGGGGCGGTGGGGGAGGCCACCGGGCGCGGCCGGTGCGGTGTCGTCCGTGTGGGCCGCTGCCGTGCCGGGGCTGCGGGGACGGGCCGCGGCGATCCTCTCCGCTTCACCGGAGCCGGAATTGGGGTTGTCGTTGGGACCGGTGGAGTGTCGGGTGCGGCCTCGATGACGAATCCGCCATGCAGAGAGTGGGACTTGCAGGTGCGGGCTGTGCGGCCGCCGATCCGGCCCTCCCGCGGGCGGATCAGCAGGCTTGCCCAGCCCAGGACGGCGGCGAGCGGGTCACGCCCGGCTATCCGCGTTCCGCGTACGGCCCAGACCGCGACCGCCCACGCCACGATCGGCAGCGGACCGAGCGCGGACGCCCACCAGCTGAAGGATTTGATCAGGGCGAACGCACCGAGGAACGCCACCGACAACTGCAACGGGGTGTACGGGCCGA
The DNA here is from genome assembly GCF_044744005.1 of Streptomyces sp. NPDC087440. Taxonomy (NCBI): domain Bacteria; kingdom Bacillati; phylum Actinomycetota; class Actinomycetes; order Kitasatosporales; family Streptomycetaceae; genus Streptomyces; species Streptomyces sp. NPDC087440. The sequence goes on from NZ_JBIUXN010000028.1 coordinate 74,982, forward strand.
AGGGCAGCTGCCACTCGCCGATCCGCCCGAACACCGTCGGATGGCGGCGGGCCGCAGTGTAGGTGCGCCCGATCCGCCTCGGCGCGGTGGTCACTGCCCCTGTTTCTGCGGCTGGACGGCGACGTTGCCCGGGTTGTTGACCTCGTCCTGCACCTTGTCCGACAGCGCAGTGCGCGAGTCATAGATCGACAGCGCGATCACCATCGCCAACAGGGCCCCGATACCCGCCTTGAGGGACACCCGGCGCACCACCGTGATCACCACGATGATGATCAGGGCCGCCTTCAGCCCCTTGTCGCCCCAGTCGGCCACGGTCGCGATCAGCGAGTCACCGAGGGCGTCCGCTGCGCCTGCGAGTACAAGTTCCTTCACCGGGCACCGCCCGCCGGGGCGCTCTGCACGGCGGTGAGCGCGGCGATCTCCCACCGGCCGGCCCGTGCGGCCAGGGTCAGCCCGTACTCCAGCGGCCACACCTGCCGCTCGTCCTGCTGCGCACGCACCCTCACCCGCACCCGCACGCGGGTGCCGTCCGCGGGCACCTCCTCGGCAGCCGCCGTCTGGCTCTCGGCGCTGATCTGTGTGACCTCGGCCTTGCGGACCACGGAGACCGGCGCGGCCAACTGGACGTCGGGCACGGCGTACCGGGCGATCTGGCCACCGCCGAGGTAGGCGGTGAAGAACTCGGCGACCGTGGCGGCGAGCGGCCGCCCGGTCGGCACGGTCACCGTGAAGGCGGACGGAGGTGTGTCCGCGGCGGGGGGTGCGGCCACCTCGGCGGGCCCAGCCACCACCACCAGGCGGTCACCGGGTACGGCCGCGAGGGGCACTTGGAAGTAGCGGACAGCCCCCTTGGGGTCGGTGGCCGCGACGGTGACCGCCCAGCGGCCCGGGGCGGTGGCCACCGTGCTCAGCGCAGACACCACCGTCACCGGAGCCGCCGTCTTCGGCAGCCCGACCCCGGGGGCCATCGCCTGCACCCGGCGGGCCGGCTCGCTCGTCTGCCCCTCGGCACTGGCCAGCCACGAGGACAGGAAGAGTTCGGCGTGACCGGCCACCCCCGTGGCCGCCTGGGTGGGAGTGGCCACCGGGGTGGCCACCCTCTGCACAGACGCAGTGGCCACTGACCGCGAGGCAGGGACAACGGCCAGAACAAGGGCGGCGGGACCTGCGGCCAGCGCGGCCCAGACGGCCATCCGTCGGCCGGACACCCGACGGCGCACCTGACCGAGCGCGGTCCCGGTGGCCACCAGCGGACTCTCCTCGTTCGGGGGCGAGGGGTTGCGGGCGGGGCGGGTGAGGCGAGGAGACACGAGCACTCCCAGGGGGGTTGGCATCAGGTGCTGACACCCGAGACAACCCCCCGTGTCTCACCAGATCGCTCACCAAAAAGTGCCCTCCGAGATAACAGAAGGGACTCGTTTTCCCTGGTGAGAAGCGTGGTGAGGAATCTGGTGAGACGCCGTGTAACTCACCACGCCTCATGGCTCCTTGCCTCTTCTGCGGTCACTCGGGCCCCGGAGTGACCAGGGCGGCCAGCTCGCCGTGCCGTGTCCGCAGAGCGTGGTGAGGTATAGCTCCTGGCCGTGGTGAGGAATCCGTTGGCCGTGGTGAGGAATCCGCAGCCGTCGGTCGCTGTGCCTCACCATGGCCACCTCCGGCCCGGGCGTGGCAGGGACCCAGTGGCCAGGTCCATCAGCCAGCCATGCAGCTCTCACAGCTGACAAGTGGGTGTTGGCCACCGGCCAGAACGAGCGTGATGACGTCTGGCCGCGCCCCTGAGGGGCAGCGGCCACGCCCGCTCGCCGTCCGACGGTGGCCAGCGTGGCCACTCACGTTCCAGAGGCAGTCGTGGTGAGGAATCCGTGGCCGCTTGCTGCAAGGCTCACCATGGCCAAGGGGTTCCTCACCACGGTCGAGAACAGGCTCCATAGCCACCCATGGTTGGCTCGCTGGTTGGCCGCCCCCTCGGGGGCGTGCCGGACCAACCATGGTGCAGTGCCGGGCCAACCATGAGGTGGCGCCGGACCAACCACGGCGCGGGGCCGGACCAACCACGGCTCGCGCCGACTGGGGTCTATGGCCCCGGTGTCCGTGCCGGTCGGTGGACAGAACGGCCGCTCAGGATGGCGTGTGCCGGTGGCCACTGGCCGATGGCCATCGAGAGTGGCCGGTGCGCGGCTGAGTCCACCGCGCCGTTCCTAGCCCGTTATTCGCCGAGCCCGTGCTCACCATGGTCCCGGGCTGCCCAGGTGTGGGCGCCGGTGTCCGGCGTGGGAGACGCGAGCACGACACCTTCAGGCGGGGACAGCACCTGTACGGACGGCGAAGGGGCGTAGCTCGGAGATGCGGTGGGGCATGTAGAGGAGGTCCGCCGTCAACGTCCGTACCGCAGGACGTCGCACCTCTTCCGGGGCGATCTGCTCAATGGCACGCAGGGCGTTGAACGCCTTTTGGCCGTCGCCGAGCTGACGCCACGTCCGTGCGGAGTCCGTCAGGTAGCGGGCGACGCGCTCGACGTTGGAGAGCTGCTTGGGGTCGATGCGGGCGATGTAGGGCACGCCGTCGTCGGGGGTGCCGAGCGCCTGGTAGGTGCTAATGCGGTACATCGCGCACTCGGCCGGGCTCGCGGCGATGGTGAAGAGCCCAACGTCGGGGCCCTCGGCGGGAAGCCGGGCGGCGCTCTCTTCCGCCTCGGCGAGAAGATCGAGTGCCGTACTGCGGCGCTGCCCGGAGGCTGCCGTGTATGCCGCGGTGAGCAGCAGGCACGTCTTCGCGGCCAGCGCCTCGGGGGTGGACCGTGAGGTGTCCGCTCCGAGCGACGTGGCAGTGCGGGCCAGGAAATCGACGGCGGCCGGACTGCGGCCTGCCCGCCGCATCGTGATGGCCAGGACGCGGGCGGCCTCGCTGAGCGCCTGCGGGCTGCCGCTGGCCCGGGCGGCGGTCAAAGCGCGATCTGCCGTAGCGATGGCCAGCTCGGAGTGTTGTTTGACCGCAAGCTCCGTGGCGAGCACGTAGGCGCGAGCGACGGCCACCTGCGCCCGCTCGCGACGGTGGCCGGTGGAAGCGTCGCGGGTTGCCTCCGCTGCCGAGATCAGGGACGGCAGCCCCCTCCCGAGGTCGGCGTACCGAACGTCAGAGAACGCGTCGCGCGCCTTCGCCAGGCCAGCGTGCAGCTCCGTGAGTTTGGCGGGCCGCCCTGGGGCCGCGTCGAAGAGACCGCGTTCCAGTTCGGCGGTCGGATCGGCGGTGGGCTCTGCCGCTACGGCATGGGGGCTGGTGCCCGTCAGCAGCGCGATGCTGACTCCCACGCTGCCGGTCATCATGTCGCGACGGCGCACATCGTCCTCCAAGTCGCCCCGCCCGCCGGGGCCCTTCCCCACTGTAGGGCGGGAGGGCCCTGCATCGGAGATAGCTGATGCAGGGGTGGCGAGGCCGAGCAAGGAGAACGGGATACTCAGGCCTGCCGCGATGCGCTCGATCACCTCCTTGCTCTGGACCAGTCGCTTCCCTCGTTCGATCTCGCTGACGTCGGATTGCGCGAGCCCGGTCAGCGCGCCGACCGTCGTCTGGCTGGCGCCGGTGAACCGTCGGAAGTGCCGGATGAGGATCTGCATGTTGCACTCGGCGAGGGCACGTTCCACGGACGGCTGATCCCACAGGTCGTCAGGAACGCCCAGGGCGGGGTTGGTTCGCACGAGGACCCTCCAGGAGGGCGGCGGGGTGGAGCGCCCAGCGTAGAGCCTCGGTGACTCGCTGTCAGGTAGTCGTGGCGAGAGGTAGAGGGCCGTCCTATAGGGCGCTCGGATGGGCACCGGGCGAAGCCGCCAGCACTCTGAGATGACCGGGCAGCCGCCTGGTGCCACCACCGTCACCGCAGGTCAGAAGCGGTGTGCCGTGGTGCAGTTCGCCACCTCTACGGAGTTCCGATGCCGCAGCCCGCGCCCCCGCCGCCGCCCACCCCGCCGCCTCCGCCGGTCCCCGTCCCGCCGCCCCGGCCGAACTTCCCGCCGACGGGCTAACGCCCATCTTCTACCTGGCCATTGCCACCTCAGGGTGACGGCGGCCGGGAGCCCACCCCAGCAACCAACTTTCCGAGGAGCTTCTGTGCAGAAGACGATCGTGCTCAATCCTGACGAGCTCGACCAGGACCCGGCCGTCGGCATGGACCTGGCCGTCGAGCTGGGCGTCACCCACCTGGAAATCCGCACGGCATACGGGGCGAACGCTCTCGTCCTCGACGACGGGCAACTCCGGCAGGTGCGCCGGCTCGCCGACGACCGCGAACTGACCATCGCTGCGCTCGCCTCTCCTCTCTGGAAGTGGTGCCCGGCCGACGCGAACCCCGGGAAGGTCGACTCCTTCGGCTTCCCCACCCGCGTTGCTCCCGGGGAGCGGGCGGACTGGGTGGACCGCGCCCTCACGGTCGCCTCGGTCCTCGGCACCTCGCGGGTGCGGGTCTTCTCCCACCTGCGGGTCGAGGACACCCTCACCGAGACCCTCCACGACGACCCGCTGCTGCCGTACGCGCTGGCGCGGGCCGAGCAGGAGGGGGTGCGGCTGCTGCTGGAGAACGAGCCGGTCTGCACCGTCGCCCGCCTGGAGCCGCTGCTCGACGTCCTTGGCAGGTTCCCCGGGCTGGGCCTGTGGCTGGATCTCGGCAACCTCCACGAAGTCGGCGACGGCACCGTGGACGCCGTCCGGACACTCGCGCCCCGTACGGAGTACGTGCACGTCAAGGACTTCCTGCCGCGCCCCGACGAGGGCCACGGCGACAAGGCCTTCGTGGCGCCGGGGAGCGGCGCCGTCCCCTACCGGGAGCTGCTGCCGGTGCTCGCGCAGGAGCGGCCGGGGCTGCTGTACGGGCTGGAGACCCACGTCCGCGACGAGCCGGCCGTCGCGCTGGCCAAGGGGGCCGCGTTCCTCCACGACGTGCTGCCCGGTGATCCGGAGTGACCCGGGTCGTGCTGGTGGGTGCCGGGGAGGTCGGCAGCAAGCACATGGCCGCCCTCGGCTCCCGGCCGGGGACGCATCTGGTCGCGGTCGCCGACCCGGCACCGCACGCCGACGTCGCTCCGGGAGTTCCCCGGTTCCTACGGTGGCAGGACGCCCTCGCCCGTAACCCGGATCTGGTGGTGGTCGCCACGCCCCCGGGGATCGCCCTTCGGGTGGCGCGTGCGGCAGCCCGGAACGGGGCCCGCGTCCTGGTCGAGAAGCCCGTCGTCATCAGCCCGGCCGAACTCCGGCCGGTGCAGGAGGAGGACGCCCGGATCTTCGTGGCGTTCCAGCCCCACTTCGCGCCCGGCCTGCCCGCTCTTCTGGCGGCCTCGCCCGCCGTACGGCGTATCGACGTCAGTCTGTCCTGCCGCCGCGACCGCCCGTATTTCCGCACCTGGCGCACCTCGTACGCGACCGCCGGGGGCGTTCTGCATCAGCAGGCGATCCACGGCCTGGCCCTGGCTCTGCGGCTCCTCCCGGACACCCCGATCGTCGCCTCGCGCGCCCAGGTCATCCACGTCCGGCAGTGGTCGGAGACCGAGGACCGGGTCAGTGCCCAGCTTGCCCTGGAAGGCGGGGAGCTGCTGACCATCACGGCCCGCGTCGACGCCGACAACGGCGCTCCCCATCACCACGTCGTCGTGCACTGCGCCGACGGGCGACGGCTGACCGTCCGGGGCCGCAACCTGCACGCCGGTCTCGGCGAACCGGCCGACGCTCCCGGTGATCTGGAGCTGCGGCACGCCCTCTACGACGCCGTCCTCGCCGACCAGCCCCAGCATCCGGCCCTGTTCCCGCTGCCCCTGCTGCACCGCACCCTGGAGGTCATCGACCGTGTCTACCGCTCTGCCCACGTCGTACGGCTTGCCCCCGCTGCCGCATGAACTGCGCACCGAGGTCGTCGAGCGCAAGGGCGTCGGCCACCCCGACACCCTCGCCGATGGCATCGCCGAGCTCGCTGCCATCCGCTACAGCGCCTACTGCCTGGCCGAGTTCGGTGCGGTCCTGCACCACAACCTCGACAAGGTCGCCGTCCTCGGCGGCCGGGCCCGATTCGGGGAGAAGGACGGCACGTACGGCCGGCCGCTGCGCGTCGTCTTCGGCGGACGCGCCAGCAGCAGCTACGCAGGGCGTCAGATCCCGGTCCGCGACATCCTCCAGGCCGCAGCCGCCGACTACCTGCGCGAGGCGCTGCCCGGCTTCGAGCAGGTGAAGTGGGAGGTCCATCACGAGACCACCGACAGCTCGAAGTTCCGGACGTGGTTCAGCCCGCGCAGCTTCAACGACCTGCCCGAGCGGCCGGTGGCGTACTCCAACGACACCGCCTACCTCGTCGCCACCGCAGGCAGGTCGGCCGCGGAGACGGTCGCGCTGCTCACAGAGTCGTGGATGCGCCAGTACCCGTGGGTGGGCAGCGACATCAAGGCCCTCGTCGTGCGCGAGCGGTCCGCCGTCACGGTCACCACGTGCGTGCCCGCGCTGGCCGGCGAGGTGTCGAGCAGCGAGGAGTTCGGCGAAGCCCTCGCCGACGCCGCCCGCACACTGACCGCGCACATCGTGGAGCGGCTGCCCGAGCACACCGTCCGGGTGGTCTGCAACAGCAAGGACACCGGGCGCGGGCCCGTGTCCGGGCAATACTTCACCGTCTCCGGGTCATCCGTGGACTTCGGCGAAGACGGCCTGGTCGGCCGCGGCAACGCCCGCTCGGGACTGATCACCCCGAACCAGATGGCGGGCAACGAAGTCCTCTTCGGGAAGAACGCCGCCTACCACGTCGGGAAGGTCGGCGGCTGGCTCGTCGACGAGGCCGCCGCCGCACTGTCCCGGGATGCCGGGCCCAGCCGGGTCGCCGTGATGTGGCGCAACGGCGCCCGCTACAACGACCCCGCCTCCATCGAAATCACCACCGACCGCCCCGGAGCCATGGGCGCTCGCCAGGCCCAGGAGGTGGTGCGCGCGACGCTGGAGCGCACGGACTGGATGGCCGACCTCGTCGAGAGGCGCCGCTACCTCCCTCAGGTGATCCCCGTGCAGGACCTCCTGGCGGAACTCGGCGAGAGCGGCACGTCATGACCGGGGCCGTCGTGACGACCGGCCACCTCACGTCCGCCCTGGTCCTTCCCGCAGACCTGGACACGGGGCCGGCCCTCGCGGCGGCCGACACCCTCCCCGGGGGCTGGCAGCTTCACCCCTCGATGCCCCTGCCGCCGGGCCATCCCACCGTCCACGTCGCCACCACCGCACAGGAGCCGGACGTCGTCGTGCACGGAGAGACCGTGCGGCTGCGGCTCCCGCACGAGGCGGCCTCCGGTCCCACTCTCGCGTACGCGGTCTACACCGCCACCGAGCGGGCCCGGCAGTTCCAGCGCAAGGTGACCGTGCACGCCAACGCCGCGGTGCACCCGGGCGGCCGGGCGGCCGTCGTTCTGTTCGGAACCAAGGGCGCGGGCAAGACGGCGCTGACCCTGGCGCTCGGCGAACGCGGCTGGACGCACGCCGGTGACGACCTGGTCGTGCTCGGCGATGACCGCGACCACGTCACCCTGTGGCCGGGGAAGCCCACGGCGGCCGTCCGCCCGGCCGACCCCGCCCGCTGGCAGCACCCCAAGCCGGTGATCGGGCTCGACCCATTCCTCGAACACCCGGTGCCGGTCACCCTGTTCGTCCGCATCACCATCCACCCGGCACTCCCCACTGCCCAACTCGCGCCCGCCACCCCGTTCCACGGCACCGAACAGCTCCGTCTCCATGAGGCACTCGGCCGGTACATCTCCGGCCTGCCCACCCCGCTGACCGGCCCCGTTCACGCCCCGTACGGGCCGGTTTGGCCGCTCGACACCGGGGAGCTCGCGCGCTGGCGCTCCAGTCTCATCGCCCGCATGGAGAGCAGCCCGTACGCCTACCTCCATGCTCCCGACCCGCAGTCGGCCGCCGACCTCATCACGAGGGAGACCACGTCGTGACACCTCCTGCTGCCGCGATCCTGCCGTCCCGCAACGAGGCCGAGACCATCGCGGCCGTCGTACGGGCCGCCGACGCCGCACTCGACGACCCCAACGCGGTGATCGTCCACGCCGACGCCTCTAGCGGCCCCGAAACCGCAGCCCGATTCGCTGCCGTACCGACGACGGCCCGCAAGGTCGGCCTCACCGGGCTGCCCCTCGGCAAGGGCATCCAGGTCCTTCACGCCCTCGCCGAACTCGGCATCGGCACAGGGCCGATCCTCATTGCGGACACCGATACCCGCACCCCAGACCCGGCGCTCTACCGCAGCCTCCTGGAGCGGTGCACTGCCGGTGACGCCTACGCGATCGCCGACTATCCCCGGTTCTGGGACGAGGGCAACCTGACCAACCACCTCGCCCGCCCGCTGATCGCCGCCGCTACCGGACTCGACATCCCCCAGCCCCTCGCGGGCGACCTCGCCATGAACACCAGGGCCATCGAAGCCGCCACAGCCGCCGCCAGCCAGTTGCCCCCTGCCCTGGCCACGTCGGTCCACGGCTACGGCATCGACGCGTTTCTCCTGCTGACAGCCGCCCGCGTCGGGGCCGTCGTCACGGTACGCGCATCCGCCCCGAAGCTGCACGCGGCGTCCTTCCCGCACCTTGCCGACATCTACGACCAGGCGGTGCCCGTCCTCCTCGCGCTCACCGGCCCGCCCACCCGTACGTATCGCCCCGCCCCCGTCGACTACCGGCTCACAGAACGCGAGTTGGGACACCCCCAGCGCAGCCGCATGCAAGACGTACTCGACGCTCTGGCGCCGCCCGATCCCCGCTACGATGCCCATCCGTGGCCTGCCCCCGTTACCGAGGCGTGGCACCGGGTGACGACAGGCCAAGCCTCCCCACACGACGCCTCCGCCGCGCTGCGCCCGTACTACATCCACCGGGTGAGGACGTGGCTGACGACCCCGCCCACCGCACGTGCCCATCTGCTCGTCCAGGCCCACCGACAGCTGGCCGCCGACCTGACCCACCACCAGCCCGCACGGAGCAACGCCCCATGAACACCTCGTCCTACTCCGCCTTCAGCCTCGAACCCTTCCCCGTGGTCACGGCGGGCGACGATCTCGCGTCGCTGATCAGCCGGACCCTGGCGGAACAGCACCTGACCTTCGAAGACGGCGACATCGTGGTCGTCGCCTCCAAGGTGGTGTCCATCTCCGAGAAGCGCTACGTAGACCTGGCCTCGGTGTCCGTCAGTCCGCAGGCGCGGTCACTGGCACAGCAGACGGGGAAGCCCGAGGGACTCGTCCAGCTCATCCTGGACGAGTCCCTCGATCACTTCCTGGCCACGCCCAGCGGGCCGATCATCGCCCGGCACCGGCTCGGCTACCAGCTCACCTCCGCCGGAGTCGACCGCGCCGACGACGGCGGCGCGTGGCTCCTTCCCGCAGACCCCGACGCCTCCGCGCGCACCCTCCGCGACGCGCTCAAGGCGACGACAGGGGCCTCCATTGCCGTCGTCATCGCAGACTCCGACGGCCGCGCCGACCGGCGCGGCGCAACGGTCCTCTCCATCGGCACCGCCGGAATCGCCCCACTTCGCATCACGTCCCACACCGGCCCCGACGGCTCCCAGAAGCGTCAGGAGGAGACGTTCACAGACCTCGTCGCGGCAGCGGCGGGAATCCTGCTCGGGCAGCGCGGCCGCGGCGCGCCCGTCGCCGTTCTCCGCGGTATCGAGTTCTCGGCCGGAGATGAGGGAGTCGCCTCCATGCTGCACGCGCGCCCGGCGGAATGAACCGCCGAAGTGTCAAGGACGGGCGCACCGCGCTCCTGATGGTGGCGGCCGACCTGCTCCAGGCAGCCGGACGGTGAGACCATCCCGACCTCGCCGAACAGTTGCACCGCCTCCTGCGCAGTTGGTGAGCTGGCAGCGCACACGGCACACCAAGACGGGTGCCGCTACAGGACCAGGCCGGCGGTCTGCCGGGCGGGCGCTACGTAGCGTTCGAAGGCGCGTGCGGTGTGGGTGTATCCGCGCAGGCCGGGCAGGGGGTCCTTGCCCTCGGTGAGTTTGCGCATCGTCTTGCGGACCACTCTCAGGTCCGCGGGGGTGTCGACGAACACCGTCCAGGAAGCGCGGGCGGCAAGCTGTTTCAGCGTCAGGGCGAAGATGCCCTCGACAATCGTCAGCAACGCGCCTGCGTCTGCGTGCTCGGCGAGGGCTGCCTCAATGCGGTCAGAGTCCAGGGCCAGCGGGTCACTGAAGTCCACCGCGCGCCCCGGGTGTCCGTCCAGCCGCGGGACGCTGGGCGCCCGCGCGGTGTCCTGGTGGTAGCAGAGGTCGAGGTGGACCAGACCCGTGCCGGGCAGCTGCTGGGCCACGGCGCAAGCCAGAGAGGTCTTCCCGGACCCGGCCCCTCCGCCGATCAGGAGAAGACGAGGGTGATGGTGCACGTACAGGCCTCACGCCGAACTGGAGCTGACGGCGCGAGGGTAGTGAAAAGCGGCTCCCGGCAAGGCCGTTCCCGGCATCAGCCTGCGAGGTGCAGGCGGGGGCGTGGGGCGGGCGCGGGGGCGGGTTCGCCGCCGTCTCCGTCGGGGGTGGGGTCGAAGTCGGTGCTGGTACGGGGGTCGCAGCGGCGGGGCGGTCGGATGTCGCTGGCGGGGAAGGTGAGCGGCCAGAGGTGGGTGTCGGGGTCCTGGATGTGGTTGACCATGTGCGCGAGGGACTCGTACCCGGCGTACAAGGGGTGGATGAGGAGCTGGCCGTGCCGGGTGCGGGCGTCGATGAGTCCGGTGTCGCGCAGCTCGCTGACGGCCCGGGAGATGGCGCTCTGCGAGGTGTTCAGCCGGACCCCGAGCTCGGCCTGCGTGACGCGCACGTGGCCGCCGGGCTCCTGGCGGCCCTGGAGGACGTCGAAGATGTCCCGTGCGGTGGGGGAGAGCCGTGCGTTGGGCAGCTGTTCCCAGGCTGCGGGGTTGTGGAAGGCAGCAGGCGCAGTGGTCACGGCCGGTCCTTGTCTTGGGGGAGGGGGACGACGATTTTGTGGGCTTCGAGGGTGGCGGGGCCGAGGCGTTCGATCAGCCGGCGGTGCTTTCGGCTGGAGAAGCGGTACGCGTACAGCGGGTGCAGCTGGTAGTGGCCGCGGCGGGCTTTCCAGATGAAGTGGTGGCGGGCGAGCTCGGCCAGGGCCCGGCTGATGGTGGGCTGGCTGGTGCGGAAGTAGTGGGCGAGCTGCTTCTGGGTGACAGCGGTGATGCCGTCCTCGTCGTGGGCGACGGACAGGTGGTCGAGGATGTCGCGGGCGGTGGCGGAGAGGTGGAACCGCCAGAGGCTGCCGTGGAGTTCCTGCGAGGCGTTCAGGTGGGTGCCGCCCCGCAGCCGGTACGGCCGGGGTGCCGGGTCGTACTGGACGTGCCCGCCGTTGCGGGAGATCCGCTCCAGGGTCTCCACCAGCCTCTGCCCAGCGGAGGGGGAGGCGGCCGGGGCGGGGCCCAGCGGGCGTGCGATGAGGGCGGGTTGTGCAGCCGGGGCCACTGCTGCCTGCGCTTTCTTCCGGAGGTCTACGCCGGGGAAATTGCTTCCAAGGGGGTTTGTGCGGTGGTGTATTCACGGCCGCGGCTGCCTGCTTGACGGTGGAGATGTATTCAGCAAGCGTGAATACATCTCGGGGGTGCGAGAGGGAGATGTATTCATCCAGGGTGAATACATCTCTCGCGAACGTGCAGGTCAGAGCGGTGCCGCTATCTTCTAAAGAACGGCGCGACCGGGGCTGGTCCCGGGCGGGGTTCCCGCTGCGGGCCCCCGGCCCCGTGACGGGCCGCACGGGGCGGGCGGGGCGAAAGGCCAGCAGCGTGGCTGAGCAGGGTGGGTGGTGCAGGTGGTCCCCGCCCGTACGTGACCGTGTGCGGGTCCGTGACCCCCGTCCCTTCGTTGGGCGCGGGTCGTCCCCGCTGGAAGGGTGGCTCCGCCGGGCGAGGGCGTGCGGGACCTTCCCGCGTGGGGAAGGTGAAAGCGGCGCAGCGCACTGCGCGCGGGCTGCTGCACCTGAGGTGCGGGCCCGCCACCGTGGTGCGCTCGACCAGTCGGAAGGGTGACGTGCAGGGCGGGGCGGCGGACGTTCACAGGAGCACTCCCAAGCGGGCCGTGGTGCGGGTAGTGGGTGCTCCCAGGGAACCGTCCGTGCCTCACCAGATCCCTCACCACGGAAGGGGGATCGCGATTACGAGAACGACACGATTCCCGTGGTGAGCGATCTGGTGAAACGCCCCGAATCCCTCAACCCCCTCCTAAATCCTCAGAAACCAAGGAAGGCTGTGGGTATGAACCTCGTTGACGACACCCGCTACCGGCACGACGCCATTGCTCAGGAGGTCGGAGTTCCCGCCGACTGGGCACCGGACTCGACATCGTTCGAGGTAGGACACCAACCCTTCGTCCAGGCGTGGGACGAGGCTCGCCGTCTACGCGCCCCAGCTGTTGACGGAACGCGACAGGCCGAAGCGTACAAGCGTGCGGTGACCAAGCTGGAACACCTATGGGCCGACCTTCGTGACCGAGTACGTGATCAAGAGGTTTGAGGACGGGTTCTACGCGTGCGGGGGAAGGGTTTTGCGTGCTTGGGTGAGGATGCGCTTCCAGGTATCAATGGACTGGCCGTGCTGGCTGGCGAGTTCACGAGCGAGCGCTCCGGCCGTGAGGTGCGGGCGGTCTGCAAGTGCTTGCCTGGCCACCTCCTTGGCGGTTCGGCTGGACTACTGCGTGTCCTGCTCGGCCTGGGCGCGGGCGGTGCGCATGGCGCGGTCCCACTGCCAGGCGGATCCGCCTTCGCGGGCGGCGAGTTCGCCGGCGGCGCCGCGCCGCCAGCCGCCGATTTCCTTGAGGAACTGTCGGGCGACGCGGACGCGTTCCTCGACCTCGGGGGTGGTGCCCTGGCGGGTGGAGGGTGTGCCGGGCCTGCGGCCCGAGACGCCGGTGTTGTCGCCGTTGCGGCGGTTGTCGAAGTCGCGCAGGTCCTGGCGGCGGAAGGCGCGGACGATCTTGCCCGCGATGGTGGTCGCGGTTCCGGTGGGCTCGGGGAAGTAGCCGGGGTTGCTGGTGAGGTACTTGCGGATGGCGCTGGGGTCCAAGCCGAGGAGCTGGGCGGCTGCGGGCAGCGGCACGAGTTCGTCAGCGTCGCCGGTATACAGGGCCGGGTCGGCGCTGAGCACCTTCTTCTTCTTGCGGTCGACCAAGGCGGTGTGAAAGGCCTCGAACTCGGTCCGGTCGTAGTAGTCGACCCGGTCGGCCGTCAGCCGTTTCTCGGGAAAGCGGGCATCTTCCGGCTGCTCCAGGCGCTTCTTCTGCCAGTTGGTCACGGTCCGGTTGGTGGACCCGGTTTTCTGCGCGATCCATTCGCGGCTGACCAGCTCCTGCCCGTCGACGGTGAGTGACAGCGGTCGGGAGGGCGTCGGCATGGTCGTCTCCAGGAGGGGCGGCCGGCACCGGGCGCCTGGTACCGGCTAGGATCGTGGTGTTCCTCTGTTGGGTGGAACACGATGGTCGGCAGGACGTTCAGCCGGGGTTGCCGCTCTGGGCTGACACCTCTTCGAGGTGTCTTCTGCCGGCCGTCACCCATCTCCACCACCTTTTTACACGATGGCAATTATGCACGCATCTTGTGTGGTGTCAACGCCGGCCCGACCCTCATCTGGGCAGATCGCCGGTCAGAACAGCGCCTCCCGGTCCCGGCCCACTCCGCTGACGCCCACAACTGGCTCCTCGACGGCCGGCTGTGCTTGCTCCGGTGGGTTCGGCCCGGGGCGGGCGGGGCCTGGTCCGGTCTTGGGACAGGCGCATCGGCACCACCACACGCACGGTTCGCTGCCGGGACGGGGGATGAGCTGGGCGATGACGCGGCCGGTGGTGTTGTAGATCCAGTCGGTGTTGTTGTCGATGGTGGGTCCGTCCTGCTGGCGGTGAATACAGAGGTCGCACCGGTTGGTCCAGCAGTTCCAGCAGGTACCGCGCTCGCACATGCTCCAGCGGGCGAATCCGAACGGATACTTCGCCTCGACCTTGCGCATGTGGTGCGGCCAGACGTGCTCGCGCACCCAAGCGCCTTGGTCCTCGGGCATCGGGGAGGGGTTGGGGACGGGGTCCACGATGCCCATGATCAGTGCCCCGTGGAGGTTGAGCAGCTTCATGCGCTGCACGGTGCGGAGTTCACTGGCGGTCAGGGTGCGCTGGGGGCGGCTGACGGGGGTGGTCAGGAGGCGGGCGGCGGCCTTCTGGCGGGCGCGCCGGGCGCGCAGCCCCCGGGGGTGAACCCGCGGCCGCACTGCACCGCCCGCCCCGGCAACCGCCCTCGGTGCGTCGGCTGCGGTGCGTACCTGGGGCGGCGCCGCCGGGGGGTGAGGGACGGGTGCCGGGCGCGGGGTGAGGACTCCGGGGCAGTACCCGCCCTCGTCCTCCCACCGGTCGGCAGCCTCGTGCTCGGCGCGGGCCTGCTGTTCAGCGAGAGTGACCGGGGGCCGGTAGGCGCGCAGCGCGCCGAGCTCCAGCGGTGGCAGCCGGTGGGCGGCCGCCTTCTTCTCGTCGCTGGTCATCCACCGCCGGGCCGAGCGAGAGAAGCGGGCCAGATAGGCGGCCTGCTCGTCGGGGAGCAGCCCCTGCGGGAACAGGCGGGCGAGCGCCAGCGCGGTACGCCCCATGGGGGTGAGAGCCAGGACCCGCGCCCCGCCGGCGGGGGGTGCGGCCCAGCACAGGAACCGGGCCGCGTACAGGGCTTTCACCCGCTCCCTGCTGATCCGGCGCCCGCCCTCCCACTGGCCGTGGGTGCGGGCCTGGCGGGCGGTGTGGTCCTTCCAGTACAGGCGGCCGCTTCCGGCGGCCTCCAGCACCCGAACATGTCCGGCGGTCCACCCCAGTTCGGGAACGTAGTGCTCAGCGTAGAAACGGTTCATCCAGTCGGTGTGCCGGTTGTCGGCGTCCATCCCGGTCGCCGCCCGCTCCCGCGCCTCCTCCTCGGCCTCCTCACGCCGGGCCTCGCGTTCCTTCACGGCGCGCTCGGCTCGGGTCAACGGGCGCTCCAGCTGCGCGTGCAGCACCTCGGCGGTCATCTCGACATGGGCGGCGTACTGGGCATGAACCGCGGCGTTCACGGCCTGGGCCGCGTAGTTGGCGAGCGACGACTCGGTGACACCGTCCTGCTCCCAAGCGGCGGCCCACTGCGCCCACTTCTCGGCGTCGCATGCGTGCTGGTGGGCGGTGTGCATGCGGGCTTCCCGCAATGCGGTCGTGCGGCCGGCGGCGCGGGAGGCGGCGAACATCGCGCTGTCCGCGGCGGCAACGGCAAGCTCGGCGGCCTCCTGGGCGACGCGCACGTACACGGGCGGGGGCAGGACATCCCGCTGGGCGGGTGCCGGACTGTTCTCGGTCATGGTTCCTCCGACAAAGGGGGGCGGGGCCGGGGCGGCAGGGTGTGGTGACGCCGCCCCCCGGCGTGGGCGGCCGGTCAGCGGTTGGGGTGGGCGCGCCACTGGGTGCAGGGCTGCTTGTCCTGGCGGTAGCGGGCCCAGGGCGGTCCGGTGGTGTGGTCGCTGGCGAAGTGCTGGCAGTCGGCGCAGGGGGGCCCGAAGTCGCCGGGGTCGGTGACCGGGACGGCGGTGTGCTGCCGGGGCGCGGCCCAGGGGTCGCCGCCGCTGTCGAACTGGACGGTGCCGTCGGGCAGTTGGTGGGCCCATCCGTCGGGCCAGTCGACGGGGGTGGGGCGGCGGCAGATTTCAAGGGCGCGCAGCAGGGCGTACCGGCTCCACAGCTCGCGGTCCCCGCCGGGGAAGGTGACCATGTACGCCGGGGTGGTCACCTGCTGTTCCGGGTGCCGGATGAGCACGCCCGCGCACCGGTCGGGCTCGAAGCGCGTGGCGGAGTGACGGGCGGACTGCCGGTAGCGGATCACGCCGTCGTCCATGGTGCTGGCCTCGCACGCGAACATCCGGTTGAGGCTGATGCTGAGGAAATTGAGTACGTGCCGGCCCGGCTCCGTGCTGCCCGCCAGGCCCTGGCCGAACGGGGCGGGCGGGAAGGTTCCACCGTCCTCGTTGACGCGCCTGTACCGCACGTGGACGGGCAGGTCTGCGAGCAGGACATAGGCGGGCCCGTCGTACCCGGGAAACGGATCAGTGGGGCGAATCCGCGTGCCGGGCAGGGGGATGCTGTGCATGGTGCCTCACAGGGTTGAGATGAACGGTGTGCTGCCGGAGGTGTGGTGCCGTGTCAGCTGCGGGCGCGCTCGATGATCTGGGCCAGGCTGATGGACGGCTTGAACTGGCCCATGGCGGGCTCGGCGGCGGCGTACTCGGCGAACAGCGCGGGGTTGAGCTGGGCGCTGCGGACCAGGTCCTTGGCTCCGGCGAGAGGGCAGGCGCGGCAGGACAGGCGCCGCATGCCCAGGTCGTAGGCCTCGTGGTGGGGGATGCCGTGGTGCTGGTGGGTGTCCCACACCTGGGCGGTGGTGAGGTGGTGGACGGGCAGCCACGTGGTGACCCGGCGCAGGGTGCCCTTGCCCGTCATCCGGTGCACTTCCAGCACCGGTTTCTTCGCGCGGGCCCGGGACTCCTCGGCCCGCATGCCCATGGCGTACCCGGCCCGCGGCGGCCGCCCCAGATTCAGTTCACGGCCGACCTCGTCGACGTAGTCGCGACCGGCGGCGGTCTTGGTGTCGCTGCGGCAGTAGGTGGCCCAGTGACCCGGCCACCGGCCATGGGACATCATCCGCTCCCACAGCGACGGCCACCGGGCGCTGCGCCGCACGGCGAAGGGGACGTCATACAGGGCGGCATACAGGGCGGCGTGAGCGCGGGCGATGTCTTCGGCGCCGGGCCACTCGACGAGCTGCTCCTCGGCGGTGGTGCCCAGGTCGCAGTGCAGGACGCGCACCTTGTGCAGCTGCCCGGCCGCATCGGCCTGGGTGCAGACCTCGTGCACGAGGGCGCCGGAGTCCTTGCCGCCGGACGTGAGGGCGACAACGACGTCGTGGGCGTCGAAGTCGAATTCCGCAGTTCGGCCGGGTCCCGTCGGCGAGGCACCGGCCGGCGCGGCCGTGGGGGCGGGGGCGGGGGGTGAGGCGACCAGATCCCTCTGGTCGGTGCCGCACGCTGCTGCGCACGGCGGGGTGCTGGGCCTTTTCGGCATGTCTCCTCCGTGGTGGTCGGTTACTGAGGGACAGGACCCGATGGGGGCGCGGAGTCGCGGCCGCGCCTCTGCCCGGGCGGGGGTGTCAGGGGGTGGTGTGGCGGTCCGGGGCCAGGGAGCGGCGGTCGGGCGTGCTGTTCGCGGACGTGGGCCCGGGCGGTGCGTTTTGCGTCGTTGGGACTGGAGTCCTCGACTCAGAGCGCGTACGGGTGCGGGCGCGTCCGGCGGGGCTGATTTCGCGTGAGCCGTGTCGAGGGCCGGGTTCGGTGACGGCCTCTTCGTGACGCGTCTACTTCGTGTCGAAGGTAGGAAGTGCGTCCGTTTCAGGTGCATCGGCGTCGAACAGGACGTACGTGCAGCCGTTGGCACGTGCGAGTTCGACGATCGGCAGCAACTCCGGGGGCCAGTCGTCTCCTTCGGTGAAGTCGGCTTCCTCGGAGGCGTACATCAGCCATCCGTGCGTCGTCGGGTAGGCCACGACGTCCTCGTAGCTACCGAGGGCGATGCAGGTCTCCTCACGGAGGTGGGCGGTGGAAAGGTCGAGAAGGCTGCGGATGGGCAAGCTTGATGTGCCGGCGACGCGTGGGTGCGTCGGCTGTTCGGTCTCTGTGGCTTTGTCGCTGGCGCGGCGGAGGTGGTGCGTCTCCAGGGCGCCGTTCATGGCGGTGTCGGATGTCATGGTGTGCTCCGATGCGGGTTTCTGGGAGGAGGCCCGGCGGAGGCGGGCGTGGGACGCTTCCGCCGGGCGGGGGGGCGGGGGTGGCCCCGGGCCGGGCGCTGCGGGGGCGGCCCGGGGTCTGTGCAGCAGCTGCCCCTACGCGGCCGTGGGGGTGAGTTCCCACAGCCACAGGGGAACGACCTTGCCCTCGGGGAGGGGTTCGTGGCGCTGGGCGGGGGGCGGTCCGCCGTTGCGGCCGCGCAGGTGGGAGTAGTAGCGGGGGCCGATCCACCCGCACTTCGGCTTCAGGCACATGAGCAGCTGGTGGTTGTCGCTGCCGGGAAACCCGGAGAGGGCGCGCCAGTCGTGCCGGGTGTACTGGGCGAACGCCTTGTGCGCGCTGGCCGCGTTGCGGTCGTTGACGGGCATCCGCGGGTCGAGCAGCGGGACCGGCCCGTACAGCAGGGCAGCGGCACTTTGGTGAGTCGGACCGGGATGATGTGTCCGGCGGCGTGCGCCTTGATGAGGTGGCGCGCGGCCATGGTGATGCCCTTTTCGCCGGTGGGCGGCCGGTTGAGGTTCGTTTCGCCGCCGCTGGTGATGACGTGCCAGGTGCGGTGCCAGCGGTAGGCCAGCCCGAGGATCAGCTCGTCGCCGACGATGACAGGGACTCGGCATTCCGCGTCGGACTCGCCGGTCCGGTAGGGCAAGGGGACAGCTGACATGAGGGAACTCCTTGTCGGGTGGTTGTCCGGCCGGGCGTTGCCGCGCCCGACCGGGGTGCTGAGGGGTGATCAGGCGGGAAGTCGGTCCCTGGGGATCTGTCGCGAAGCGAGGATCAGGCGGATGTCCCGGACCTGGAGCGTGACGGGGTCGGGGAAGCGAATGTCACCGTGGAACATGGGGCTGGGTGAGGTGCGGCGTGCCCGGCCGTCGGCGACCCAGGAGAGGAAGCGGCGTACGTGGTCGCCGGTCGGCAGCATGGGAGGGCCGTAGTCCTGGACTCGGAAGAACCGACGGATCTCGTGGACAGGGGCGGGGCATGGCGGTACGAGCGTCGGCTCGCCGGGGCCGGGCAGGTCCTCCATGCGGATCGGCCGGTCTGTCTTGATCGTGAGGTGTTCGGTGAGGGCGACGTCGGTCACCCAGGTCCAGCTGGTTGCCGTGGCCCAGTTGCGGGCGGCGGTCTCGGGCTGCGTGAGCGCGGAGCTGGTATGCGTCTTGGCCTGACCGCGGTAGCGGTAGGACACCGTCCAAAACTGTGAGCGTGACTGCACGGTGTGCATGTTGATGTTCCTTTGGGTGGCGGGAGAGGGGTTGCCGCCCCTCATTCCTACGAGAGAAACTGTACACGCATTGATCTTTTGGATCAACCGCGACACGCGGGATCGATCAGGCGGACGCGGGCCTCGTCGGCGGCCGTGAGGGCCGCGTCCAGATACAGGCCCGTCATCACCCGTGCCGGAAGTCTCTGCTGGGTGTGCCATCGGTGGGACATGGCCATGCGGCCCGCGGCGGAGAGGTAGACCTGATCGGTGTGCGGTCGCTGGGAGAGCCAGCCGCGCCCCAGCAGGATGGATGTCTGGGTGTACGGGATGCGCCAGAATCCGGCCTCGACGGCGCACGGTGTGCCATCGGGGTCGTAGCGCAGCTGCGCGCCGTTTCCCGCACGTTCGATCAGTTCAAGGTCGGTGTACTGGCGGGCTGTCAGCCGCTTGGGGTGGGCCACGGGGCGGAGGCGCACTTCGCGGTGACTGCGGCGGTCCCGGATGCGGATCTCTCCGTGCAGGAGGGCGTGAATGGTGCGGCGGGGGTGGTCGGCTGCGCGCTGGATCAGGCCGTCGGCATCCCATCCGGTGAGGTAGCCGGTGGTGTCGTCTTTCCCGAGGACGGTTTCCTTGAACGCGGCCGGGGCGTATCCGCCGGGGAGGTAGGAACGGGGGGTCAGGATGCCGTGCCGGGACGGCCGGGTGCCAGGGTGGGCCATGGTGACTGCCTCCAAATGCAGCAACAGGGGAGGGGGGCGCGCCCCGGGGTGGGGGCGCGCCCGCCCGGCGGTTACGGGGCGGTGGGGTTCGGCCGCTGTCGTACGGCGTCGCCGTACGCGGTCATGAGGGCCTGGAGGGTGGCGTCGTCGACGTACCGGAACTCCACGATGTGCTCACCCCTGCTGAGGACTTGGACCTTCATGGACTCGATGGACCCTCGCCGGGGCCGGTATTCGATCCAGGGGGTGGGGTCGGTGCGGGTGACTTCGGCCCCGGGCACGAGTGCGGCGAGCTGGTGCGCGAACGCCTGTCGTTCCTCGTCGGCCTGACGGCCGGTGGCCGCCGCGGCGACGATCTTCGGGTACAGCTCGTTGTAGAGGGGCAGGAGCTTGGCGGTGATGGCGTCGGCGAGTGCGGCCGGGGGCCGGTCGGCCCGGAACTGCGTGGACGGCTTCTCGTGCTCCCACACCCGCAGGGGAGCGTCCGGGTAGTGCACGGTCACCTCCACATGGGAGGGGCGGCCGTCAACGGGCAGCACGTCGAGGCGCCGACCGTCGGCGTGCACCAGGGCGGCACCGGTGCGCCCCCACCTGTGGTGGGGTTCGGCGGTCCACCGGGTGCCAAGCAGGGGGGCGGTCTGGCGGGCAAGCCGGAGAACCTTGTTCAGCATGGGGATGCTCCTCAACGGGTGCGCGGGGCGGTAGTGGCGGGCGGCTGGCGGGGTGAGAGGGGCCGCGCCGCGTCCCTCTCACCCCGCCGGGTGGGGTTATTGGTCCGGGGCGAACTGGCGGCAGATCCATGCGGCCTGCTCGGGGGTGAGGTTGCGCAGCCCGAGACCCACCCGCGTGCCGTGGCGCTCGACGTGCGCGGTGATACCTAGCCCCTCCGGCCCTTCGCTGGGGGAGTGGACGGTGGGCCGGTCGGTGTTCGCGGTGACCGGTCCGACCCAGGCGCCGGGCATGGCGTCCAGGAGGAGCTGGACGGTGGCGTCGCGGGCGGCGGCCTGGGCCTGGTAGCGGGCGAGCGTCGTGATGACCTGTTCGAGTGCGGTGTCGTAGTCGGGGAGGAACCGGCGGCGCAGGTGGGCGACAAGGTGGTGGGGGAGCTGGCGGGCGGGCATGTCGGCGGTGACGCTGATCTGCGGGGTCGTGATGCTGTTCAGCCGGTTGTCCCCGTGGTTGTCGGTCAGCCCGTAGACCACCAGCCGCCCGTCCTCGTCGGAGATCCGCACCTGGTAGGGGTCCCCGCCGGGGCGGGGGGCAGTGAGCAGTACGGCGCGGGGCCAGTGCGGGTCAGGGGCGGCGCTCCACCCGGGCCCGAGCAGGGCGGCGGTGCGGCGGGCGGTGGTGAGCAACGGTGCGGGCATCGAGAACTCCAAAGGGCACAAGGGGTCAGGGGGGCGGGGCAGGGTCCCGCGGGGCGCGGGGGCCCGGGCGGGGGCGGTGCTGCCCCTGCCCGGGTGGAAGGGGCTACAGGTCGGGGGCGAGCAGGCGGGCGACGGCTTCGGCCTGGGCGGGGCTCAGGTAGCCGAGCGTCATGTCGACGTGGCTGCCGTCGTGGGCGACTTCGGCCGTGAACCGCAGCGAACTCGTGCGGTAGTTGATCGCGGTCACTTCGCGCCGGTGCTCGCTGTTGAAGGCGCGGCCGGTACGCGAGTGAGGCAGGAGGTCCGCCAGGCGCTGGGTCAGCGCGTCTCGGTCCTGGAGCTCGCGGGCGTAGCGGGCCCGGTCGTCGGCCACCGCGTCCAGGGCGGCGGCATACACGGGCAGCAACCGGCGGCGCAGGTGGGATGCCAGGTTGCGGGGAACCTGGCGGGTGGGGAGGTCGGCGGTCACGGTGATCTCGGGGGCGTCCGCACTGTGCAGCAACCGCCGATCCTCTGCCTTGTCCAAGTGCCCGTACGCGCGCAACCGTTGACCGTCCTGGATGATCCGGATGCGGTAGGGGTCTTTGCCCGGGCGGTCCCCGAGGAGCAGGGCTGCGCCGTGCCAGGTGTCGTGCGGGGCGGCGCGCCACCCGGGGCCCAGCAGGGCGGCGGTCCGGCGGGCGGTGATCAGAAGCGGGGTCGGCACGGAAACTCTCCAGGGCAGAAAACGACGGAGTGTGCGGGGGGATCGGTTGGGTGGGGCGGCGGGGGTGCCGCCGCCCCGGTGCGGGTCCGGCTAACGGCAAGTGATTTCGCCGGTTCGGGTGGTGCAGCCGTGCAGTTGGTGGGCGGCCTCGGTCAGGGCGCGGGTGCAGTCCTCGCCCGGCCACCGGCCGTGGGCGTGCAGGGGGAAGATCAGACACCGTTCGGGGTGGGGCTGTGCCCTGCGGGCGTCCTCGGCGTCGGCGTAGCGGCGGCCGTCGCTGGTGCCGTCCGCGATACGGATCGCGACCCACCCCAGCAGGGCCCCCGTGGGCCTGCGCAGGAGGTGGCGGTCGAGTTCCTCGGCCATCTGCTCACCGGCGAGCGTCCGGCCGTAGTCCCAGCGAGCGAGGTAGGCCGCGCGGGCCGGACTGGTGGCGGTGTAGGCGAGCAGGGTGAGGGGGTGGCCGCTGGTGGTGCAGTAGTCGCCCAGCTTCTGCCACTGCTCGGCGCGGCCCTCGTCGGTGGGGGCCTGCGGCTCGATGTGGACGACGTGGCGGTCGGCGTCCTGCCAGGGGCGCAAGAGGTCACCGGGGACGTGCACGGAGTCCTCAACCAGCAGGAGGTAAACGGCCGGTCGCTTCGCGAGCGTGACAGGCGCGGTGGGGGTGGGGGTCTGGGGCATCGGGGCTTTCCCTTTCCGGGAGTTGCAGGGGGGCGGGCGGTGTCGTCCGCCCCCTTGCCGGGGGGGCGGGTGGTCAGGCGGTGCGGGGCTTGGGGATGCGGGGCTGGTCGACGGGGCGGCGGGGGGCGGGGATGGGGATGCGGGGGATGACGGGCTCGTTGTCGGGGTGGTCCAGCACGCGGGTGCTCCTTCGCTGTGGGTGGGGTGCGGATTGCCGTCCGCAGAAAGCAGGGCGGGGCGGCCCGGGGGCTCGGCCCTGCCCCGGCCGGACAGAGAAGCGGGCTCTGTCCGGCCGGCGCGGGGCGCGCCGGATGGCGGGGCCTACCGGGCGGAGGCCCCGCCCGGTAGGGGCCGGTGGTGCGGTTAGGGCTTGGTACGGGCGGCCTGGCGCAGGGCGATGTGGTGGCGGGTGCCTGCGACCTGGCGGGCTCCGTCCTCGCTGAGGGCGTAGACGGTGGAGAACGTGATCAGGTCGCGTCGTCCGGACCAGCGGGCATCACGGATGACTGCCCGCTGCATCTCGCGTGCACGGTCGGGCTCGGTAGGCACCGCACGGGCGAAGTAGACGCTCCCGTCGCGGACGTCGGCCACCACCAGATAGGGCCGGAAGTCACCAACGGTGTGCGGGCGGGCAGGGCCCAGCGTCGTGTCCGCCAACTGCGCGCGGGCCTTGGCGAGCAGCTCCGCGATGTACGTACCGGGCGACTGCTCCCAGCAGTGGGGGTTGCGGCTCCACCACACATCCCCCTGCTCCATGGCCGTAGCGAACTCGAACGGCCCGAACACGCTGATCACCTCGTAGGCCCACCCGTCAAGGCCCAGAGACTCGTTACAGGCGGCGCTCGCGGTATTCGCGACATCGGTGATCTTGCGGCGCAGCGCGGCGGCCGCGCACCCGGTGCCGTAGTACGACACCTCGCCTTCTTCGTTGCCGTCCGCGTCCAGCGGCATCAACGCGACGGTCCGCTTCAGGTTCGAGCGGCCGCAACAGTCACACGTGGTGCAGTCGTCCGTAACCCCCTTGATCACCCACTGAGGGAAGGAGAAGCGAGGAGCGGGGGGCATGCTGGTCACGACAGAACTCCTAATGATGGAAGGCGAGTTGGGAGGGGTACAACGGGGCGGTAGGCGCGGGGCCTGGGGGCGTAGCGGGGGCTGTCTGGGCGCGCTCTTCGCTCCGCGAAGGCGGTGCGCCGCCGCTACGCGGCGGAAGACTCCGCAGCGCTCCGCGCTGCCGGGCCGGTGGGGGGCGGGGGCCGGTGGGTCAATCGCTCCGCGATCGGCCCACCGGCGGGCGCGCCGTTCCGGGGGTGAGGGGGTGTCAGTCGCAGACGGGGCCGATGTGCGAGCAGTACGTGCACCGCTTGCACAAGCGTGCTTCTGCGCGGTTGCAGTCACAGAGGTAGTCCCGGGGGACCCAACGCTGGGTGTCGGAGTCGAATACGGCGTCACGGATGTATCCGCGGTCGCACACCGTGCAGCAGCAGGGGCAACCCTTCATGGGGGTATTCCTTTCGGGAGGGGAGGGGCGTGGTTCTCGGCACGCCCCGGCAGAGTGAGGGGTGGCGGGGGCGGGATCAGTCCGTTGCGGCCGTGTACCGGCCGTAGCAGCACGATTGGCCGTTGCGCAGATACAGCCACGGGAACCCGTACGAGGGATGCTCGTCCTCGAATGCCCCGCACTGGGCGCACGGCGGTCCCCAGGAGTCTGGGGCGGCCACCGGTTCGGCGGACCAGATCGGCAGGTCCCGGGTCCACGGGGCCACCCCGGCCGTCCAGTGCAGATGACCGTCCGGGAAGAACTCCGTGTGGTTGTTCGGCCAACTGATGGGAGGGGTGCGCATGCTGTTCAGGACGGCGCTGCGCACCGTGATCCCGCGCCAGACCTGCACGCCGCTCGTGGTGCCCGGCGGCGGGGTAATGCGGTAGGCCTCGGCGAACTCGTAGGTCTGCACGGCGAAGACCAGGGGCGGCGGGCTGTCGCAGTGCACGGTGACAGGGCCCGGGAACGGGTGGTGGTAGCGGCTGGCGGACATGGGGGCTCCATTTCGCGGGTGGACTGGTTGCGGTCAGTCCGATGCAGGGGGCGGGAGGGGAGGGGCGCGCCGTTCGGCGTGGTGGGGGTGGGGTGTTCAGCCCTTGATCAGGGTTCGGACCTGGGCGGCGCGGCTGAGGGTGAGGTCTGCTCGGTAGGCCTGGCGGACCTGGCGCACCCACCTGCCGGTGTGCTCGGCCAAGTCCCGCACGGTGCGCACGCTCGGGGTGGTGCGGGCCCGGTCGGCAAGGCGGGCGTGCTCGGCGCTGACCTCGGTCACCGCGTGGTCCAGCACTGCGCGGCATCCGTGCAACCGGGTCGTGCGGGCCCATCCGCACGGCTCGTCGGGCTCCTGCTCTTGGACGACCGTGGACACCTTCGGCCACCCCAGCGTGTTGCCCGGGGTGATCGAGACGTCCAGCAGCAAAGTCACCCGGTGGTCGTGCCATGGCGCGTACCGGTAGGGCCGGGCCGGGCCGGGCACGGCGGCCTCGGCGCGGCTGTCCATGTAGGCGGCGAAGCTGTCCGGGGCGGGGTCGTCGCCCTGGCGGCGTAGCCGGTTCAAGTACCCGACCAGTACCGGCAGTTGCCATGCGGCGGTACCGAACGGGGCGGCGGGCATCGAGTAGGTGAGGGCTACCGAACTGTCCTCACTGGGGACGCTGATGGTGGCGGACACGACTGCCAGGAACGGTTTGCGGGGGTCCAGTTGCATCGGGGCTACTCCCTGTGGGTGGCTGTCCGGGGCGGGCATTGCCGTGCCCGCCCCGGAGGGGCAGTCAGGCGGAAAGCTGATCCAGGGAAATGCGGTGGGCGTAGCGGGTCAGGCGCACATCGAGCACGTGCACCGGCTCGGTTACGTCATACGGGAGGTACAGGGCGCGTTTGCCTTCTCGTACCTCGGCCAGCCAATCGATGTAGTCGCGCACGTCATCACCCGTGCGCAGTGCCTCGGGGCCGCGTCCGTCGATACGGAAGAAACGACGGATCTCGTACGCCCCCTCGGGGCACAAGGGGAGCGGTGTGGGGTCGCCCGGAGCGGGCAGATCCCAGACGGCGATGCGGGTGAACGTCTCGACCGTGACGAACTCCGTGATGACCACGTCGCTGACGTTGGGGCCGCGTTCTCCGCGAACTGTCTGGAGTGCGATGCGGCGTGCGGACTCGGGACTCGTCAGACCGATGGTGCGGAACGTCTGGTTGTGGCGGTAAGTAACCTTCCACCAGTGGTGCTTGCGCATGGTGGTACTCCGTGTGCTCGTGGGAGGGGCGGGGGGAGGGTTGCAGCCCTCCTTCAACCGTGATTGGCGATTTGCTCCCCTTGGTGGAGTGGTCATTCCGGCTGATGGGAGTGGCCACTCCGGGGATGCCCGGGGCGGCGTGCTGACCGCGACCCCGGGCGGTGGGGTGCTATTCCTGCGGGTCGTCCGGGGCGGGGGTGTCCTCGGGGCCGTCGTCGGACTCCTCGGACGGCTCCGCCGGGGCGGCATCCCGCGCCGTGGTCTCCGGCTCCTCCGGCTCCTGCGGGCTCTCTGCGTCCGGCTCTGCGCCGTGGTCGGCTGCGGGCTCGGTCGGCTCGCTCGGGGCGTCGTCGTGGTGTTCGTTTTCTGCGGGCTCTTCGTCGGTCTCGGGCTCTACCAGGGCGGTGAACTCGACGTCGTCAACGATGGCCTGTTCCACCAGGGAGAGGGTGTAGCCGATCGACGCGAGGTAGGTGAGGTAGACCCGTGCGTCGTCACGGATGTCGTTGGTGTCCCACGAGGGCTTGTCCTTGCGCCACGTCTGGACCTCGTCAAGGCGCTTCTCGTAGCACCCGGCGATGATCGCGAAGTTGATCAAGGTCAGCTTGCCGGGGGTCGCTCCGGCCGGTGCCCACGTGGTCCGGTCGTCGGCGTGCTTGTCCTCCCCCAGCAACTCCGCCACCAGGGACGCGCGGGTGAGTTCCCCGGTCCACATCTGGACCGGCTTGCGGGCGGCAAGCAACTGCTCGGTCACCCAAGCGGCCATCTTGGGCGCGGCGCTCTTGCGCTGCAACAACGTGTCCTTCAGCCACGCGCGACGGGTCTTGGTGGCGGCCCGGTAGGCGGCGTTCCCGGCCATCTTCAGCTTCCGGGCCATGCTGTCCGGCTCCGGCTTGACCACCGGGGCGGGCCTCGGCGCGGGCGCGGGCGGCGGCCCGGGCGCGTCGTCCTCCCCCCCGCCCTCGTCCTCCTCCTGGTCGTCCCCGGCCTCCTGCGGGCCCCTGGCGGGCTCCTCGCCCTCGTCCTCGTCGGGGGCGGGCTCGGGGTGCTCCGGCTCTTCCTCGGGCTCGTCCTCCTGCAACCCGCCGGGGTAGCCAAGGTGCCCGTACTCGTCCGGCGTGATGCACCCGATCAGCAGGGCGTCGGGGGTGTCGCTGTCGTCGTCCCACGTGACGGCGTGCCCGGGGCATTCGGCGTGCTCCTCCTCGGTGAGCTGGTTGCCCTCCTTGTCCCACAGGAATTCCAAGACCTCGAACTCCTCGAACTCCCCACCCTCGATCTCGTCCGACTCGATCAGCCGCACACCATTGGTCTTGCACTCCTCGCGCACCACATCCCGGGCCTGCACGGCTTCGCGGGCGTCACGCTCGGCCGTCGCCTGGTGCTCGAACACCCCCCGGGCGTGCGCCCCGACAAGCCGCGTCACGGCCTCCTCGTCGTCGTCGAACTCGCCCAGAACGGCCAACTTGGAAAGGTCCCATTCGTAGGCCTCGGCCTCCGCCAGTGTCCGGCGGGTGCGCTCGCTGACCTTGCGTGCGGTGGTGACGGCGTGGGCGACCTCGTCGTCGCTGCGTCCGGCGCGGCGGGCTGCGGCGGCCGGTGCCATCCCCGCCTCGATCGCCTGAAACAGAGCGTCGGCCTGCTCCAAGTCGGTAAGCGACTTGCGCCCCTCCTCGGCGTTCTCCACCAGCATTTCGATGTACGCCAAACCGGCTTCCCGGCGGGCGGGGTCCAGCACGTACACCGGGGCTTCGGTGAGTTCGGCCTGACGGGCGGCGGCGAGACGGCGCTTGCCCTGGATGACGTCGAACATCTCCGGGGCGTCCGGGGCGGGCTCCACCACGAGCGGGGAAACGATGCCGTTCTCCCGGACGGACGTGATCAAATACCCGTCCTCGATGCCCAGCACCTGACGGACGTTGCGATCGTCCCGAAGCTGCGTCAAGGGCAACACCCGTGCGACGGGCGGGGCGGCGGTCTTCTTCTTCGCGGTCATGAGGTACCTGCCTCTGTGGTTGCAATGTGCGACGGGGGGGGAATCCCCCCGTCGTGGGGCTCTCTCGGGCATGCGGCAGTGGGGAAAGGCCGGCTGATCCCGAAACCGGCCGTACGCCGGTGAGCTGGTGGGGCGGGGCGGGGAGACACACCCGCCCGGGGTGTCCCGGGGTGAGGCGGCTTCGCGCCGCCTCACCCCGGGCGGTGGCTACGTGAGGGGGATACCGGCGGCGTAGCGCACACCGTGTTCCGGCGGGATCGGTTCGCCCGTCATGGCGTCCGTGCAGTACGCGGCGAACACCTGGGCTTCGGTAAGCGGTTCAACGTCGGTAGCGGTCACCCGCCACCCGCGCACCGTTTCCGTGCCGTCCCAAGACGTACGGGTGACCATTCCGCCGTTCCCGCCCGCAAGCGCGACAGACAGAACCACCGAAACATCGACAGTGGAATCAATGTCCGCCTCAATCACCCCCGCGAGCGACCAGAACGACATATCGGCCAGTGCCGCGCCGATCTCGGCGGACACGACCAGGTCATGATGTCCATCGGGGAGGGCACCCATAAGGGCAGTGATCCGCTGACATGACAGGGTGAGAATTTCGACCGGGGTCAACGCTTCCTCCAACTTGGTCGGTGGGGGCGTTGCCGCGCCCCCACCACAGATGAATTCGGAAGGGCTGCACCTGGTGCGGTCGCCCTTCCGGAAATCCGGAAGCTGCTTCCTAGCGCTGGGAACGACGGAATTCCACCGCGATTGCCAGAGATTCAGAAGTGACCTTCAGGAGCCATCCTCCCGCCTTTCCAGCGGCGGTCACCTCGGAATCCCCTGCCGCAATGTGACTGAGGAATTCGAGCCCCAACGCGTCCATTGCCTCGTCGCGCGTGTACGAGCGGAGAAAGAACCCGGTAGGCAACCCCGTTTTCCCGGAACTGACTTCCGCGCACGTGGCCATGATCAGCCCCAGCAATTCGCCCAGCCGCTCGGCGTCCTCGGCGGTCAGCGGGGCGCTGTACTGGTACTCGCTGCGGTCGGACGGGGTGCCGTTGATCCGGGGGACGTCCCCGGCGCGTACCGGCTCGAAGGTGACGTCACGCTCGATCACGTACCCCTGTGCGTTCAGCCCCTCCATCTCCGCGAGATTGGAGTAGACCCATTCCCCGCACCCCGGGGACACCTCCGCCCAGCCGAATGCGGTAAGGCTCTCGGGGTCCACCTCCGCGATGTACCAGTCACACCGACCGACGGAGTAATGGAGGTGCACCACCTTGTCAGCGGCGGGGGTGTTCTCAGTTGCGTACAGCGGCGGAATACTGGCCACTTCTTCAACCGAGGGGTAAAACGCGTTCTTCCGGTGGGACTGGTTGGTCTCTGCGGGGAACTGGTGCTGGGCAGTCAAGTTGCTGTTCTCCTGTTGCTCGTTGGGTGGTGTCAGGTGGGGCGGTTGCCGCCGCTCCGTTCCGACAAGAGAAACTATACACGCATCGGGAGTGGATCTCCACCCCCAACACACCGGACGCCGACCGGGGGCCGTGACCCTTGCCTTACCCCCTGCCTTAGGGGTTGCCTTACCCCTTGCCCCCCGATCGCGAGGGAAGGCCCGTTTTCGCAGTTCAGCCACCATGGTTGGGTCCCCTCAAAACTCTGACAACCCCCCTCACGCCCTCCTGTCCTGCTACCCCTGGGAAAAGGGGCGGGGCAGCACGACCGGCGGACGCTCGGGGGGTCGGGGCGGCTGGGAGTTGCGCACGGTCGCTGGCGCGCCCGTGCGCGGTCCTGGGTGACCTGCTGGCGGCCTCGGAGTGGGCTCCGACCTTTCCTCTCGGGGGGCGCTCCTGTCGTTCTCTGGGGCTTTCTGCAGGTTCCCCGAATATCGGTTGCCCGGGCAGGGGAGCGGGAAGGTGTCGCGTTGTCCCGGTGATTTTCAGGAACGCGCGGGGAGGTAGTGCGGTGCGGTGGACTAAGGGAGCGGGGCGGCGAATTGACGCACCTTCAGGCGGGCCTTTCCGGGGGGTTTCCTGGGGGTGGTGGGAGTGTGTTTCCTGGGTACATTCCATCGGGGTTTGTACTTTGACGCACTCTCACCGGGGCGCAGCAGTCGACCCCGCTTCCCTGCAACCAGCCGCCCGCGCCAGCGGGCCCAACTCGACTGCGGAGCAGGCGAGTTGCCAGCGCGGAGCGCTGGACTTCCGGGGCGCGGAGCGGTCCCGGAAGTGCTGGGCCACGGAGTGGACCGGCACCCTCGGGAGCGGAGCGACCGAGGGGGAGAGCCGCGTAGCGGCTCCGCGTCGTGTCTGCGGAGCAGACCGCGCGC
>NZ_JBIUXN010000029.1:0-104001 GCF_044744005.1 Streptomyces sp. NPDC087440
GGGGGGGGGGGGGGGGGGGGGGGGGGGGGGGGGGGGGGGGGGGGGGGGGGGGGGGGGGGGGGGGGGGGGGGGGGGGGGGGGGGGGGGGGGGGGCGCCCCCCCCGGGGGTTCGTGCCGGGGGCGCTGCCCCCGGGCCCCCGGTTTTCGCCCCGGCCCCGCCCCTTCACCTAAACCCGCGGGGCAATTGGGGGATCCGTGCGGGTGAGTGGGTGGCTGATCGCGCAGTTCCCCGCGCCCCTGAAGGGGCACGGACAGGCGGCAGGGCGCCAGGAGATCGCGCGCACGCGGCGGAGCCGCAAATCGGCACAGCCCCGCGCCCCTGACGGGGCGCTGGTGTTAGCGGAAGATTCCGGTGTGGCCGAGGGAGTAGCGGCCCGGTTGGGGGTAGACGGCGAGGCCGTGGGGGCCGTCGCCGACCGGGATGCGGGCGAGTTGGCGGCCGGTGGTGGTGTCGATGGCGTAGACCTCGGAGTCGTAGCGGCCGGCCAGCCAGAGGACCTTGCCGTCGGCGGAGACACCGCCCATGTCGGGGCTGCCGCCGTCGGGGAGGTGCCACTTCTTGGTGAGTTTGTTCTGGGCGAAGTTGAAGACGGAGATGGAGCCTTCGCCTCGGTTCGGGACGTACATCTCCTGGGAGTCGCGGGAGATGTAGAGGCCGTGGCAGCCCTTGCCGGTGGGGAGGAGCTTGGGGGTGGTGAACTTCTCCCCGTCGAGGACCCACATGCCGTGGGCCATCATGTCGGCGATGTAGAAGGTCTTGCCGTCGGGGGAGATTTTGACGTCCTGGGGCATGGCTCCCTCGAAGGGGAGTTTCTGTTGCCCGATGACCTTCATCTTCTCGGTGTCGACCTTGAGGAGTTCGCCGGAGAACTCGCAGGAGACGACGAAGTAGCGGCCGTCGGCGGAGAAGTCGGCGTGGTTGACGCCCGCGCAGGTGACGGGTTCCGTCTTGACGCGGTTCATGGTGTGGGGGTCGCGGAAGACCAGTTCGCGGTCCATGGAGGCCATGACGATGGCGTGCTTGCCGTTCGGGGTGAAGTAGAGGTTGTACGGGTCGTGGACCTCGACGGGGTTTCCTGCCTTGCCGTTGGCGGGGTTGATGGGGGTGAGGGAGTGGCCGCGGTTGTTGTTCACCCAGAGGGTTTTCATGTCCCAGGAGGGGACCACGTGCTGGGGCTGGATGCCGACGGGGATCGTCTCGATGACCTTGTAGGTCTTGGGGTCGATGACCGAGACCGTGTTGGAGTTGGTGTTGGGGACGTAGACGCGGGCCGGGAAGTTGCGGGCGACCGGGGCGATGTTGCCGGGGCGGTTGGCCGCGTAGATGTCGTTCGGGTTCTGGACCGGGGGCATGCCGGGGAGGCCCGCCGGGATCGCCTTCTTGGGGTGGGCCGGCGGGGCGGCCGCCTTCGTGCCGAGGGCTTCCACGTTGTCCTTGCCGCCGGGGTCGGCGCAGGCCGCCAGGGTGGAGAGGAGGATTCCCGTGAGGACGAGGGTGCGGGTGCGGGGAGGGCGGGTCATGGGGTCAGCAGCTCCGTGGTGGTGACCGCGCGCAGACCGCGGCGGTGGAGGTCGTCGAGGAGGGCGGGCAGCGCGGCGACCGTGTCCGCGTAGCCGAAGTGCAGGCTCACCACGGATCCGTTGCGGATCTCCCCGGCGACCTTGCGGGTGACGGCCGTCGCGCCGGGCGAGGTGAAGTCGAGGGAGTCCACGTCGTAGGAGAGGACATGGGGGTAGCCCGCGCGGGCGGCGAGGCGCTGGATGCGCGGGGTCGCGTACTGCGTGCGGGACGGGCGGAACCAGGTGCCGATGGAGCCGGTGAGGCGGCGCAGGCGGCGGGCGCAGTCGGTGATCTCGCGCAGGGCCTCGGCCTCGGACATGTCCGTGATCGTGAGGTGGCGTTGGGTGTGGTTGCCCAGGTCATGGCCGCCGTCGAGGATCCGGCGGGCCATCTCCGGGTGCTCGTCGAGCCAGCTGCCGACGGCGAGGACGGTGACGTGGGCCCCGGCACGTTCCGCCTGGGTGAGGAGGGTGCGCGCGATGGCGGGGTCGCCCTGGCCGTGGAAGGTGAGGGCGACGGCGGGGCGGTCGCGGGGGCCGTGGTCGATCTGGGCGGGGTGGCCGGGGAAGCGGCGGGGGGCGGGGGCGGCCCGGGGGCGGGTGCGGCCGCCGGGGGCTCCGGGGCCCGCTGTGCTCCCTGTGCCTGCTGTACTCCCTGTGCCCGCTGTACTCCCTGTGCCGGTCGGGCCGCCCGTGCCCGTCATGCCGTCCGGGCCGGAGGGGGCGGCCGGGTGGGTGGGGGTGGTCGTGCCCGTGCCGTCGGTGCGGGTGAGGGGCGGCGCGGAGGCCGGGCGCGAGGTGCAGGCCGTGGCCAGGGCTGCGGTCAGGGCGGCACCTGTTCCGGCGCGCAACAGGGTGCGGCGGTCGGTCGGTGGTGCGATGGGGCTCACCTCGCCGGTGTCGGGTGGGGCGACGGGCGGGGGCGGGCGCGCCCCGGGTGAGCACCATAAGTGTGACAAGCACAGAATCTGACGATTAGTCCGATGAGGGCGTTTCGGGGCCATCGGGCCGCCGGATCACCAGGGCGGCGGGGCAGCAGGGCAGCGGGGCAGCGACGCGAATCGTCGGCGGGCCGTGCGCGAGGCGGCGCCTGACCCCGGAAACGCCAGAAGCCCCCAGGCGCCGGGGTGAGGCGCTCTGCGGGGGCTTCCGAGGGGGCCGAGGAGCGGAAGGGGTGTGCTCCAGGGCCTGAGTGACGAACTCGCCCGGGTCAATGGGGTTCGTGTCTCCGACTATGGCAGACAGGTGGCTTCAAGCCAAAAGTCCTTACTCGGACAAAGCGCACAAAAGCGTACAGTTTAGAGGTGAATCGTTGGTGAGTTGGACCACTGACCTGGGTTTTGTTGCATAAGTATGGGATTCGATGAGTGAATCATCGATGACACATGGCTGAACGTGAGGCTTTGAGTACGACAGGAACTCAGCGCTCGCGGTCCACGACCCGCATCTCGAACCAGGTCGTCTTGCCGCGCGGCAGCAGGTCCACGCCCCACCGGTCGGAGAGCTTGTCCACGAGGAACAGGCCCCGGCCGCTCACATCCAGCTCGCCCACCGGCATCAGACACGGCAGCCCGCGCGAGGGGTCGCGCACCTCGATACGGATCCAGCCCCTGCGGCGCAGCATCTTCAGCCCGAAGACGCGCGCGCCCGTGTGCCGCACCGCGTTGCCGACCAGCTCCGAGACGAGCAGGACGGCGAACTCCGAGACCTGCGCGGACAGCCCCCACTTGTGCTGCACCACCCACAGCGTGAGCCGGCGCGCGGTGCCCGCCGACTCGCCCAGCGAGGGCAGCCTCACCTCGCCCTCCGTCGGATCCCCGAACGTCTCCCGCTCCCCGCGCGTACGTTCGCACTCGACGGCCGGCAGCCAGCGCGCAGCGGTCGCCTGCCCCTGCTGCCGCGGCTCCTCCATACCCTCCAGGCCCGCCATGCCCCCATCATGGCCGCCGCCGGGACGCCACGGGGTGTTCCGGGAGAAACAATCCCCCGGAACACCCCTCCCCCGGGGCGGCTCCTGACATGTGCCGGAGGCAATGGCGGCCTCCGAAGGCGGCTCTGACCTGCGATGACTTGCCGCACGCAAGTGATCACCCGGAGTGCGGGCCGCGCGCACCTTAAGCCCCTCTTAAGGCTGCGCTAACCCTCACCGGCGCGTGACCCGTCGTCAATTGGCCATTCCTCAGAGGAACTTGGCCTTTCCGGGCCCCTCCTCCACGAAGGAGCGCATGCCGCGCTCGCGGTCCTCGGTGGCGAACAGGCCCGCGAACCACGTGCGTTCGATCGCGAGGCCGGTCTCCAGGTCCGTCTCCAGGCCCGTGTCGATGGACTCCTTCGCGGCGCGCAGCGCGAGCGCCGGGCCCTGGGCCAGCTTCGCGGCCCAGGCGTGCGCCTGCTCGTACACCTCGGCGGCGGGGACGACGCGGTCGACCAGGCCGAGGCTCAGGGCCTCGTCCGCCTTGACCATGCGGCCGGTGAAGATGAGGTCCTTGGCCTTGGACGGGCCGACCAGGCGGGACAGGCGCTGGGTGCCGCCCGCTCCCGGGATCAGGCCGAGCAGGATCTCGGGCTGGCCGAGCTTGGCGTTGTCGGCGGCGATGCGGAAGTCCGCGCACAGGGCCAACTCGCAGCCGCCGCCGAGCGCGTAGCCGGTGACGGCGGCGACGACGGGCTTGGGGATGCGGGCGACGGCGGTGAAGGACTCCTGGAGGGCGCGGGAGCGGACCACCATCGCGGTGTGGTCCATCGCCTGCATCTCCTTGATGTCCGCGCCCGCCGCGAACACCTTCTCGCCGCCGTGGATCACGACGGCGCGGACGTCCTCGCGGCGGGTCGCCTCGTCGGCGAGTTCGCGCAGCCGGTCCTGGGTGGCGACGTCGAGGGCGTTCATCGGGGGGCGGTCGAGGCGGATGGTGCCGACGCCGGAGGTGACTTCGAGGGTGACTGTCATACGGGGAGGTTAGCGGCCGTTCACGACACGGAAACGGGTGCGGGCCCGGTGCACTTGGTCACAGTGCGCCGGGCCCGTACACGTACCGCCGGTGGAACTACTTCGTCCAGTCCGCCCAGGACATGTTCCAGCCGTTGAGGCCGTTCTCCGGGGCGATCTGCTTGTCGCGCGAGTTCTTGACGATCACGACGTCGCCGATCATCGAGCGCTCCCAGAACCAGCCCGCCGGGGTGCCGCTGTCGCCCGCGCCGCGCACGTCGCGCAGACCGACGCAGCCGTGGCTGACGTTGGCGGTGCCGAAGGTGCCGGAGCCCGCCCAGTAGTTGCCGTGGATGAAGGTGCCGGAGTCCGACAGGCGCATCGCGTTGGGGACGTCCTTGATGTCGTACTCGCCGCCGAAGCCGACGGTGGCGCCGTTCATGCGGGTCACCTTGAGCTTCTCGGAGATGACCATCTCGCCGTTGTACGTCGTCGTGGACGGCGCGCCCGCGGTGATCGGGATCGTGCGGATCGTCTTGCCGTCGCGGACGACCTTCATGGTGTGGTTCTTGGCGTCGACGGTGGAGACCTGGCTGCGGCCGACGGTGAACTTCACGGTGCGGGTCTGCTTGCCGTAGACACCCTTGCGGCCCTCGACGCCGTCCAGGTTGATCTTGACGGTGACCTTGGTGCCGGGCTCCCAGTACTTCTCCGGGCGGAAGTCCAGGCGGTCGTTGCCGAACCAGTGGCCCTCGATCGGCACGGACGGCTCGGCCGTCACCTTGATCGCGTTCTTGACCGCGTCGGGCGAGGTGATGCCCCGGCTGAAGCGGAAGGACACCGGCATGCCGACGCCGACCGTGGAGCCGTTCTCCGGGCGGAAGTCGCCGATGAAGGTGTTCTTCGGGACGAGCGTGGTGAAGCTGGTGTCCTGCGCGGAGGCGCGGCCCTCGGTGTCCTTCGCGAGCGCGTGCACCTTGTACGTGGTGCTGGCCGCGAGGTGGTGGGTCGGCTCCCAGCCCGCGCCGTCGGCGGAGATCTTGCCCGCGATCTCATTGCCCTTGGTGTCGGTGACCTTGACCTCGGCCAGCTTGCCCTTGTCGGCGGTGACCTTCAGGGTGCCGCTGGTGGCGACGTCCTTGGCGCCGTTCTTCGGGGCGACGGTCACGACGGCCTGGGAGGCCTTGGTGTCCGCCTTGCCCGGCTGCTGCTTCTCCTTCTCGGCGGGGCCCTTGTCCCCGCCGCCGCACGCGGTGACGAGGAGCAGCAGGGCACCGAGCACGAGCGCGAGCAGCGCCCGGCCGCCGTTCCCCCGTATCGCCCGGCGTCCTGTGGATGCCCGGACCTCGAAGGTCTGGACCGGCTGGCTGTTCAATGTGGAATTCTCCCCTCGCGCACGGCCTGACCAGGCCCGCACCCCCGTACGCAACTACCGCGCACACTGCGCTAGATAATCACACCGGGTACGGTGGGGACTCCCCGGAAATGTCACCGTTCCGTTCCAAGTGACGGGCCGGTGTCAGGCGGGTGGCCTGCGGATACGTCGCGGGCCACGACGGTGGTGCGCCGTGGCCCGCGAGCGTCGGCTGAGGGATCAGCGCAGGGCGGAGCCCGCCGTCCACTGGTCCCATCCCATGTTCCAGCCGCCGAGGCCGTTGTCGGGAGCGACATTTCGGTCGGTCGAGTTCACCACTTCGACCACGTCGCCGATCAGCGTCCGGTCGAAGAACCAGCCCGCCGGGGTGGACTGGCTGCCGCCCTTCACGTCCCGCAGGCCGATGCAGCCGTGACTGGTGTTGCTGGAGCCGAAGACGCCGCGCGCCCAGTAGTTGCCGTGCAGGAAGGTGCCCGAGGAGGTGAGGCGGATGGCGTGCGGGACGTCCGCGATGTCGTACTCGCCGCCGAAGCCGACGGTGCGGCCGTTCATCCGGGTCACGTCCTGCATCTCGGTGACCACCATCTTTCCGTTGTACGTGGGGTTCTTGGCGTCGCCCGCGCTGATCGGGACCTCGCTGAGGACCTCGCCGTCGCGGGTGACGGTCATGGTGTGCGCGTCGGCGTCCACGAGGGAGGTCTGGTGGCGGCCGACGGTGAAGCCGACCGTCTTGTTCTGGATGCCGTAGACGCCGGGGGCGGCCTGGACGTCGCGCAGCCGGATGTCGGTGGTGACGCGGGTGCCCGGCTTCCAGTACGTACGCGGCCGGAAGTCGAGCCTCTCCTTGCCGAACCAGTGCCCGACGACCGGCACGGCGGGCTGGGCGGTGACGCGGATGGCGCGCTCGACGGCCGCCCGGTCGCGGATGGGCCGGTTGAAGGAGAAGGAGACGATCATTCCGGTGCCGACGGTGGAGCGGTTCTCGGGCTTGAAGTACCCGATGAAGCGTTCCTCGGGGACGAACGTGGTGAAGGAGGTGGTACGGGCCTGCCGCTTGCCGTCCTCGTCGACGGCGACCGCGTGCACGGTGTACTTGGCGGCCAGCACGAGCCGCGCCGAGGGGTCGGTGGCGTCCGGCTGCCAGGAGGTGCCGTCGGCGCTGATCCGTCCCCGTACCTCCTGCCGTTCGGAGTCCTCGACGCGCAGCACCTTCACCCGCTCCAGGCGGCCCTCGGGGACGCTCACCTCCAGCGGCGAGCCGGCCTTCACGTCGCGGGCGTTGTCCTCGGGGAGGACCCGGATGGCCTCCTCCGGCGTCAGGGGTGCGCCGTCGAACCAGGAGCCGATGCCGCCGGAGCAGCCGGTGAGGGAGAGGAGCAGGAGGGCGGCGAGTCCGGTCCGCAGGACGTGCTTCACCGGGCGTCCGGCTTTCGGGGCCGGGTGTCTCACGCTTGCCGGGGCTGTGTGTCTCACGTTCGGGCCAACGACCAGCGGCCTGCGGGGGAAACGTGAGTGCGAGCGCCACTCTGGGCATGACAGCAGGAAGGACCTCATGTGGAGAGCCTGGCGGCCGGGACGCCGCTGTGCCTCTCGACTCGCCGGTCCCCGACGAGCCGCAGGAGGCTGACAGGTGTCGAGCGCACCCGAGAGCGCACCCGAGCGAGACGTGCAGGTGGTACGTGCAGGTGAGGCGCTCCACGGCCCCCCTGACGGGGCTGCCACCAGGGCCGTGCACGAGAACGGCGGCCGCAGGCAGCCCGGCGAGAGCCCCCGGCCACCCGTGTGGCCGGGGGCTCCGAACCCCCTGGGGGCCCGGTTCCGGGTCGGCCCGGACGGGGTGGCGGGCACCAACTTCGCGCTGTGGGCGGGGGGTGCGGAGGCCGTCGAGCTGTGCCTGTTCGACGCGGCGGGAGCGGAGACGCGGTGCCCGCTGAGCGAGCTGACGCACGAAGTGTGGCACGGCTTCGTGCCGGGAGTGCGGCCGGGGCAGCGGTACGGGTTCCGGGTGCACGGCCGCTGGGACCCGTGGACGGGTGCCCGGTGGAATCCGGCGAAGCTGCTCCTCGATCCGTACGCGAGGGCCGTCGACGGGGACTTCGGGCTCCCCCCGCAGGTGTACGCGCACGTCCGGGACTGGCCGCAGCAGCATGTCGCGGACACCGTGCGCGACGAGCGGGACTCCGCGCCGTACGTCCCCAAGGGAGTGGTCGTCCATGACGACGACGACTGGGTGGACGACCGGCGGCCGAAGACCCCCTGGGCGGACTCCGTCATCTACGAACTGCACGTGCGCGGCTTCACCATGCGCCACCCGGGGATTCCGGAGGAGCTGCGGGGTACGTACGCGGGTCTGGCGCATCCGGCCGCGATCGACCATCTCGTACGCCTCGGAGTGACGGCCGTCGAACTCCTCCCGGTGCACCAGTTCGCCCACGAGGACCACCTGCTGCGCCGGGGCCTGAAGAACTACTGGGGCTACAACTCCATCGGCTACTTCGCCCCGCACGCGGCGTACGCGGCCTCGGGCACGGCCGGGCAGCAGGTCGGCGAGTTCAAGCGGATGGTGCAGGCGCTGCACGCGGCCGGGATCGAGGTCATCCTCGACGTGGTCTACAACCACACGGCGGAGGCGGGCGAGCTGGGTCCGATGCTCTCGATGCGGGGCATCGACAACCGGGGCTACTACCGGCTCCAGGACGACGCGCGCCGCTACGCGGACTACACGGGCTGCGGCAACACCTTGCACGTCGTCCAGCCGCACGTGCTGCGCCTCATCACGGATTCCCTCCGCTACTGGGTCAACGAGATGGGGGTGGACGGCTTCCGCTTCGACCTGGCGGCGGCGCTGGCCCGCTCGATGCACGACGTGGACATGCTCTCCCCGTTCCTCGCGGTGATCGCGCAGGACCCCACCCTGCGCCGGGTGAAGCTGATCGCCGAGCCGTGGGACGTGGGCAGCGGCGGCTACCAGGTGGGCGCCTTCCCGCCCCTGTGGACGGAGTGGAACGACCGCTACCGGGACGCGGTGCGGGACTTCTGGCGGGGTGCGCTGCCGGACGTACGGGACCTGGGCTATCGGCTGTCGGGGTCGAGCGACCTGTACGCGTGGGGCGGCCGCAGGCCCTACGCCTCGGTCAACTTCGTGACGGCGCACGACGGTTACACCCTGCGGGACCTGGTCTCGTACGAGCAGAAGCACAACGCGGCCAACGGCGAGGGCAACCGCGACGGCACCCACGACAACCGCTCCTGGAACTGCGGCGAGGAGGGCGAGACCGACGACGCCTCCGTCCTGTCCCTGCGGCGGCGGCAACTGCGTAACCTCGTCACCACCCTGCTCCTGTCCACCGGCGTCCCGATGCTGGTCGCGGGCGACGAGATGGGGCGCACGCAGGGCGGCAACAACAACGCCTACTGCCAGGACAACGAGACCAGCTGGCTGGACTGGTCACTGCTGGACCAGCCGCAGTGGCGCGCCCTCTTCGACCTCACCTCCCGCCTCCTGGCCCTGCGCCACGCCCACCCGGTGCTGCGCCGCCGCGCCTTCTTCTCGGGGCGGCCCCAAGGGGCGGACGGGCTGCGGGACTTGGCGTGGTTCACGGTGCGGGGCGAGGAGATGACGCAGGACGACTGGTACGCGCCGACGTCCACCCTGGGCATGTACCTCTCCGGGACGGACATCCCGGGGCGGGACGCGCGGGGCCTGCCGATAGAGGACGACAGCTTCCTCGCGGTGCTGCACGCGGGCGCGGACCCGGTGGAGTTCACCCTGCCGGGGGAGCCGTGGGCGGCGTCGTACGAGGTGGTCGTGGACACGTCGGCGGAGGAGCAGGGGGCGTTGGCGGGGGTACGGCACGCGGGTGGTGCGGTGGTTTCGGTGGCGGGGCGGTCGGTGGTGCTGATGCGGGTGGGGCGGTGACGGCGGGGCGCTGACGACGGGGGCTCAGACCTCCTGGACGGAGTCGGGGTCGACCGGGGTGGAGGTGATGAGGTAGCAGGTGTACTCGCCCTCGATGGTGTTGAGGCCGCCGTCGGGGCCGCCCATGTGGGTGGACCACTGGCTCCAGCCGTGCGTCGTGTGGTTGCCCGCGGGGCGTGCCTCGGCACGCCAGCGGGGGGCGGCGGAGGTGAAGAGGGCGGTGCAGCGGTCGGCCGCGATGGCGTGTCCGTCGTCGGTGGTGATGCGTTCCCGGGTGGACTTCCTGACCTTGATCTGGCCGAGGACGCGCAGGTCGTGCGGGCCACGGGCGCAGTCGGCCCGGCGCACCAGGGCGAGGCTGTCCAGGCCGGTGTCGGTGGTGGCGCAGGCGCCGGGCTTCAGGCCGGTCAGGAGGGTCAGGGCGCGGGTGGCGTCCTCGGTGCGCTCGCCCGGGGGGACCGGTGGGCCGGTGGTGGTGCCGTAGTGCGTGAAGCGCAGTTCGGCGTGGAGGGAGAGCTCCTCGCCGGTGGTGCCCTCGCGCTCGGCGAGCAGGGGGGTGAGGTCGGCGGTGGCCCTGGTCAGGCGGCCGTTCGGGTCGAGGTCGACGGTGAGCGGGATGTTCAGGGGGCGGGTCTTCGCCACCGCGGGTTCGGGCGAGTCCCGGAGGGTGAGGCCCTTCGGCAGGAGTGACGCGGCGACGCCGCCGTCGGCGCTCAGCGTGTAGCGGCGGGCGCCGTCGGGGAGGGTGCGGGGCGGGGCCGTCGGGAACGAGCCGAAGACTGTGTCGGCGAGGGTGCCTCCGTACGGGGTGACCGAGCCGGCGCGCTCGTTGAAGCCCCCGGTGGCCCGGGCGAACTCCTGGGGAGCGCCGGAGCGGTAGCGCAGCCAGGTGCCGTGCAGGGTGCGGTAGAAGACGTCGCTGCCCTGGACGGCGTACCCGTGGCGCTTGCGGCCGGGCCGGCTGCCGTAGAGGTCGGCGACGGCTGCGGGGAACGCGTCGGGGACGGTGACGGTGCGGTTGGCGTGGGCGACGGTACGGGCGAAGGACTGGTCGCCCGTCGTCCGGTCGACGAGTTCGGCGGTACGGGAGCGCCAGGTGAGGGTGGAGGTGAAGCGGGCGGAACCGGCGGCCTTGGTGGCCCTGCCCGCCGCGACCAGTTGGTCGGCCGGGCGCAGGGAGTAGACCGGGTGCGGGGCACGCTCCCCGCCCTCGCCGGTCGCGCCGCAGGCGGTCGCGGCCAGCAGGGTGACGCCGAGCGCCACGGCTGCGGCTGAGGTCGCGGGCCTGCGCGCGTACGGCTTCTTCATCGGTCCCCGCTCCGTCCGGTCGCGACCGCCGCCAGGGTGGCGAGGGATCGGCCGGGGATCTTACGTCGGCGCCCGGGGTGCCGCATCCCCGTGGACATTCGGGCCACATCGGTCTGAAGGCACGGCAGTTGGGCTCAGGGAGAGCGGCTGCCCAGGCGTAGGGGTGAACAGCACTGTCGGAGCCCGGTGTTCGGTCGGGGGTCAGCCCAGGATTCCGCGTTCGTAGCCCGTGGCGACCGCTGCTGCCCGGTCGTTGACGGACAGCTTCGCGTAGAGGTGGGTGAGGTGGGTCTTCACCGTGGCCTCGCTGATGAAGAGGATGCGGGCGATCTCGCGGTTCGAGGTGCCCTTGGCGACCAGGCGCAGGACGTCCAGTTCGCGGGTGGAGAGCGGGGAGTCGGAGGCCGGGGAGGCGGGGCGGGGGTTGCGGACCTGGGTGACCAGGCGGGTGGCGACCGCCGGGGAGAGGACCGTGCGGCCCGCGGCGGCGGCGCGGACGGCGGTGAAGAGTTCGTCGCGGGGGGCGTCCTTGAGGAGGTAGCCGGTCGCGCCCGCCTCGATCGCGGGGAGGGTGTCGGTGTCCGTGTCGTACGTGGTGAGGACCAGGACCTTGGAGGGGATGCGGCGGCGGGTGAGTTCGGTGATGGCGGCCACTCCCCCGCCGCCCGGCATGCGGAGGTCCATGAGGATCACGTCGGGGGCCAGGCGTGCGGCCAGCTCGACGCCCTCGGGGCCGCTTTCGGCCTCGCCGAGGACCTCGAAGCCGGGGGCGGCGGCGAACATGCCGCGCAGGCCGTCCCGTACGACGGGGTGGTCGTCCACGAGGAGGAGGGTGATCACGGGGGCGTCGGTGTGCTCAGGCATGGTCGACCAACGGTACGCGGGCCGATATCGCCGTGCCGTAGCCGGGTTCGGACTCGATGTCGACGGTGCCCGCGAGGCGTTCGGCGCGGGCGCGCATGCCGGTGAGGCCGAAGCCGATGGCGGTGTCGGCGGCGAGGTCGAAGCCCCGGCCGTCGTCGCGGACGTCGAGGGCGATCTCGTCCCCCAGGTAGGAGAGGGTGACGCCGACCCGGGTGGCGTGGGCGTGCTTGGCGGTGTTGGTGAGGGCTTCCTGGGCGATACGGAGCAGGGTCGCCTGGATCTCGTCGTGCAGGGGGTCGGCCGTGCCGGTGACCGTGAACTCGGCGGGTACGGCGGCCGATTGGGACCAGTCGGCGACAGTCTTCTTCAGGGCCCCGGGGAGATCGTCGTGGGCCAGGGCCGCGGGGCTCAGGTTGCGCACCGAGCGGCGGGCCTCGCCGAGGCCGGTGCGGGCGAGGGTGGTGGCGCGGTCCAGGTGGGTCTGGGCGGTGCTGCGGTCGGGGCTGTCGGTGGCGGCCTGGAGCTGGGTGACGATGCCGGTGAGGGCCTGCGCGATGGTGTCGTGGATCTCGGCGGCGAGGCGGCGGCGCTCGTCGGAGACCCCGGCTTCCCGGGCCTGGACGACGAGTTGGTCGTGCAGGGCGGCGTTCTCGGCGAGGGCCGCCTCCAGACGGGTGTTGGCCTCTTCGAGGGCCGCGATGGTGTCGGCCTTCTTCTGCCGGTCCATCTCGGCCTTGTGGCCGAAGCGTTCGAAGGTCAGCGCGAGGGAGATGTGCAGGACGAACAGCGCGGCGAACAGCAGCGGGGTGCCGACGGACTGCCCGTACGCCATGGTGATCGCCGTGGCCAGCAGGCCGATCCGGCCCCGTCGGATGCCCAGCATGTCGTGGGAGTCGAAGTAGCCGAGCACCGCGTAGATGGAGAAGAAGGGGTTGAGGAAGGTGAGGGCGAAGGCGAGGACCGTACGGAGGGCGTAGTAGACGGCCGAACTCGTGGTGGCTTCGCCGGGCCGGAAGACACCGGCGCGACCGGCCCAGGTGTGCAGGACCAGTGCCGCGCCGACCACGGGGCCCAGGGCGTACACCTCGCCGTCCGTCATGCCCAGGTCGTCGATCGTGCACAGGGCGATCGTCAGCGCGAGGGCCAGCATGCCGTACGGCCCCCAGCGGAAGATCCTCTCCCGCAGCTCGTCCTCGATGTGCATCGCCCGCTCCCCCGGTCCCATGCGCCTACTCCCAGCGGAACCAGCGCGTCGCCGCACCGGTGAGGCCCGCCGCCCACAGGGCCATGATTCCCAGGTGCTGCCATTCGGGCCAGCTTCCGAGCATCGCCCGGTTCATCGCTTGGGACGCCGCACCGAATGGGGTGAGGCCGACGATGGTCTGGAGCAGGTCCGGCATCGTCTGCACCGGCAGCCAGACGCCGGAGGTGAACATCATCAGGATGAAGACGACGGAACCAATCGCGGTGGCCGCCTTGGTGGTGGCCGCGACGGCGGAGAGGGTCGAGCCGAGGGCGAGCGCGCAGGCGATCATCAGGAGCACGGCCAGGAGGTAGCCGGGCTGCGAGAACGGCAGCGGCACCCCGAAGGCCAGCCTGCCCACGGTGATCGCGAGCAGCGCGGAGGTGATCATCGCCGCCCCGTGCAGGGCGAACTGGGCGCCCAGGATGGCCAGGGGCCGCACCGGGGTGGTGGACAGGCGGCGCAGGATGCCGCGTTCGCGGTAGCTGGTGAGGACCGGCGGCATGGCCTGGAGGGAGGCCATGATCATGCCGAGGAGTACGGCGACGGGGACGTAGAGGTCGATGACGCGGCGGCCGCCGAGCTCCGGGCTGGCCTCCCGGAAGGACGGGATGAGGCCGAGGATCACCAGGAGGATCGTCGGGAAGCCCAGGATCCAGAACAGCGAGCCGGGCTCGCGGAGGAAGAGCCGCCCCTCCGCCTTGAGGACGGCGGCGAGGGCGGGTCCGCCGAGGACACGGGCGGGTGCGGGGGCGGGGGCTGCGGTCGTCATGGTTCAGGCGCCCTTTCCGGTGGTCGTGACGGTAGTCGTGGCGGTGGACGTGACGGTGGTCGTGGCGGCGGTCGTTGCGGCGGTCGCGGCGGCGGTCGCGGCGTTGGTCTCGCGCTCTTCGGTCAGGTCGAGGAAGGCGTCGTCCAACGTGGCGTCGGTGACACGCAGGTGGCGGGCGGTGACGCGGTGCCGGGCGAGCAGGGTGATGACGGCGTTCACCGTGGCGTCGGTGCCGGTGATGGTGAGCTGCTCGCTCCGGTTCTCGACGGTGGCGACCTCGGGCAGGGCGGCCAGGTCCGCCGGGTCCAGCGGGCGGGACGGGGTGAAGGTGATGACGGTGGAGCCGGCAGAGCGGCGGATCAGGCCGGACGGTGAGTCCAGGGCCGCGACCCGGCCCTTGTCGATCACCGCGATGCGGTCGCAGAGGCGCTGGGCCTCCTCCATGAAGTGGGTGACCAGCAGGACGGTGACGCCCTGGTTGCGTACGTCCTCGATGAGCTGCCAGGTGTCGCGGCGGGCCCGCGGGTCCAGCCCGGTGGTCAGCTCGTCCAGGACGACGACGCGGGGGTTGCCGATCAGGGCGAGCGCGATGGACAGGCGCTGCTTCTGGCCGCCGGACAGCTTGGCGAAGCGGGTGGTCAACTTCGTTACCAGGCCCAGGCGTTCGGCGAGGGCGTGCCAGTCGGCGGGGTGGGGGTAGAAGGAGGAGTACAGCTCCAGCGCCTCGCGGACCAGGATCTTGGGCTGGAGTTCGCTCTCCTGGAGCTGGGCGCCCAGGAGGCGGGTGACCTTCTCGTGGTCGGCGACGGGGTCGAGCCCGGCGACCCGGACGGTGCCG
Organism: Streptomyces sp. NPDC087440; assembly: GCF_044744005.1. NCBI lineage: Bacteria > Bacillati > Actinomycetota > Actinomycetes > Kitasatosporales > Streptomycetaceae > Streptomyces > Streptomyces sp. NPDC087440. The sequence continues at coordinate 14,806 of NZ_JBIUXN010000029.1, forward strand.
GAGTCGGGGGCGCGCAGTCCGGAGACGCACTCGACGGTGGTGGTCTTGCCCGCGCCGTTGGGGCCGAGGATGCCGAAGATCTCGCCCTCCTCGACGGTGAAGGAGACACCGTCGACGACCGTGCGGCCGGTGTAGCTCTTGCGGAGGTCCGTGACCTCGACGAGCGGTGTGTTCTGAGGCATGGCACGAGCATCGCCGTGCGCGGGGCGCGCCGGTATCGGCCAACGCGCTCCCCGGGGGCATCAACCGATCGGTTGATGCCGACGCCGGTCGGCTGATCCGTCCCGTACGACCCGGAGGGGGTCAAGGGGTCGCAGGGATCTCGTACGGCCTCCCGCCCGCCGGGGGAGGGACGTGCTGCTCTGCGCCCCCGAATACTCACTGGGCGACGGCGTCCCCTCCTCGTACCCTCGTGTCCGATGAGCGATACACGCACCGCCCCAGAGCCAGTGGCCGACCCGGGATCGGATGCTTCCGGGTCCGCCGACGAGAGACCCGAAGCCCGGCAGCGATCCTCCCTGCGGGTCCTGCTGCGGCTCTGGCCGTACGTCCGGCCGGTGCGAATACGCTGGGGCAGTGCGGCAGTTGTCGCGATTGTGGCGTCCTGTCTGAGTCTGGTGTTCCCGCTCGTACTGAAGTGGATCGTCGACGGTCCGGTCGCCGACCGGGACCCGGGCGGGGTGTGGCTGGGCGCGGCGGCGCTGCTGGTGCTGGGCATCGTGGAGGCGGTGCTGTTCGGCTTCCGGCGGTGGCTGGTGGCCCGGCCGCTGGCGGGGGTGGAGGCCCGGCTGCGGGCGGATCTGTACCGGCATGTGCAGCGGCTGCCGGTGGCGTTCCACGACACGTGGGCGTCCGGGCAGGTGCTGTCGCGCGGGACGACGGATCTGATGCTGATCCGGATGTTCCTGGCGTTCCCGCTCACCTTCCTGATCGTGAACGGGACGACGATCCTGGCCGGGTTCGTGATCCTGCTGGTGCAGGAGTGGACGCTCGGGCTGGTGCTGCTGGTGCCGGTGGTTCCGCTGATGGTTCTGCTCTCGGTGTTCGAGGCGAAGTACGCGCTGGTGGCGCGGAAGGCGCAGGACCAGGTCGGCGATCTGACGACGGTGGTCGAGGAGAGCGTCCTCGGCATCCGGATCATCAAGGGCTTCGGGCGGCACCAGGCGCAGTCGCGGGCGTTCCGCGAGCTCTCGCAGGAGCTGCGGGGCACGGAGCTGCTCAAGGCGCGGCTGCTCGCGGGCATCTGGGCGATGATCACGTTCATCCCGGAGGCGGCGATCGGGGCGGCGCTGGTGCTGGGCACGATCCAGGTGGCGGACGGGGGTCTGTCCGCCGGAACCCTGGTGGCGTTCTTGTCGACGGCGCTGGCGCTGCGGTGGCCGGTGGAATCGATCGGCTTCCTGCTGGCCATGACGCAGGAGGCGGCGACGGCGACGGAGCGGTTCTTCGAGGTGATGGACGCCGAGGAGGAGACGGAGGATTCCGCTCCCGAGGGGGCCCCGGCCGCAGACGCCTCGTCCGTACCGGCCGTCCGCGACGGCCTCCGCTTCGCGGGGGTGGAGTTCCGCTACCCGGACGCCGAGCCCGGTTCCGTACCCCTGCTGCAACGCATCGACCTGCACATCCGCCCCGGCGAGACCCTGGCGCTGGTCGGCGCGACGGGTTCCGGCAAGACGACGCTGACGGCGCTCGTGCCCCGGCTGCACGAGGCGACCGGTGGGCGGATCACGCTCGACGGGCGGGACGTCACCGCGATGCCGCGCGAGGAGCTGCGGCGGCTGGTGTCGGTGGCGTTCGAGGAGCCGACGCTGTTCTCGGCGTCGGTCGGCGAGAACGTGCTGATGGGCGCGGGCCCGGACGCCGGGGACGCGGAGCTGCGGCGCGCGCTCGCCGTCGCCCAGGCCGACTTCGTACACCGGCTGCCGCACGGTGCGGACACGCAGGTCGGTGAGCAGGGGCTCAGTCTGTCCGGTGGTCAGCGGCAGCGGCTGGCGCTGGCGCGGGCGGTGGTCGGGGAGCCGAGGTTCCTCGTCCTGGACGATCCGCTGTCGGCGCTGGACGTGCACACGGAGGCCCTGGTGGAGGCGGCGCTGCGGCGGGTGCTGGAGGACACGACGGCGCTGGTCGTCGCGCACCGGCCGTCGACGGTGCTGCTGGCGGACCGGGTGGCGCTGCTGTCCGGCGGGCGGATCACCGCGGTCGGCACGCACCAGGAACTGCTGCGGGACAGCGCGGAGTACGCCTGGCTGATGTCGGGCGAGCGGGCGGCCGGGGAGGCCGACGCAACGATCCACGAGGGGGCGGACGCGTGACCACCATCGACCAGGAGAAGCCCACGAGGGTCGTGGACGACGCCGAGGAGATACGGACCCAGGCCGCCGACGACCCCTTCGACAAGGACGACCTCCCCTCCCCGCCCGGCGCGACCGGCCGCCTGCTGCGCTCCCTGCTGCGCGCGGGCCGGGGCCGGGTGGCGCTCGGGGTGTTCCTGCTGCTGCTCCAGCAGGTGGCCGTGCAGGCGGGCCCGCTGCTCGTGGCGTACGCGATCGACCGGGGCGTGCCCGCGTTCCGGCAGGAGAACTACGGGCCGCTGATCGCGGTCGCGGTCGGCTACCTGGTCTGCTCGGCGGCGGCCGGGGTCCTCCAGTACGCGTTCCTGATGGTGTCGGCCCGCCTCAACCAGGACGTCCTGCTCGACCTGCGCGGGCGCATCTTCCGCCATGCGCAGGCGCTGAGCGTGGACTTCCACGAGCGCTACACCTCGGGGCGGCTGATCTCCCGCTCGACCACGGACGTCGAGTCCCTGCGCGAACTGCTGTCGGAGGGCCTGCAAGAACTCATCGGCGTGGTCCTGTCCTTCGTCTCCATCTCGATCATGCTGCTGTGGCTGGACCTGGGTCTGGGCGGGGTGGCGGTGGCGTCGTTCGTCCCGCTGTATCTGCTGATACGGATGTACCGGCGCCGGGTCGGGGTGGTGTTCGGGGCGCGGTCGACGGCCGTGGCGGCGGTGATCGTGAAGTTCGCGGAGACGCTGAACGGGATCCGGCCGGTGCGGGCCTTCCGCCGCGAGAAGGCGAACGACGAGACCTTCGCCGCGCTCAACCGCACCCACGAACTCACCAACGGGGACAGCCTGTTGGAGATGGCCCGGTACGTCACCTGCTCGCGTCTGGTCGCGAACACGGCGGTGGCGGGCATCGTGCTGTGGGGTGCGTACCGGGTGGCCTCGGACACGCTCGCGCTGGGCGTCCTGGCGGCGGCGGTCCTCTACCTCCGCCGTCTCTACGACCCCATCGACCGCCTGGGCATGTTCCTGAACTCCTACCAGTCGGCGGCGGCGTCGCTGGAGAAGATCGCGGGCCTGCTGGCCCAGACGCCGACGGTGCCGGAGCCTGCCGCGCCGCAGGAGCTGCCGGAGAACGGCTCGTCGACGTACCCCGGCCGGGAGGTCGTCTTCGAGGACGTCCGCTTCGCCTACCGCACCGGTGGCGAGGTGCTGCCCCGCTTCGACCTGACGCTGCCCGCCGGGCAGACGGTGGCGGTGGTCGGCTCCACCGGAGCGGGCAAGTCCACTCTCGCGAAGCTGCTGGCCCGCTTCTACGACCCGACGGACGGCCGGGTCCTGCTGGACGGGGTCGACCTGCGCTCGCTGCCGATCCCGGAACTGCGGCGGGGCGTGGTCATGGTCACCCAGGAGGCCTTCCTCTTCTCGGGCACGGTCGCGGAGAACATCGCGATCGGCCGCCCGGAGGCGACCCGCGAGGACATCGAGCAGGCGGCGAAGGCGATCGGGGCGCACGAGTTCATCGCGGGCCTGCCGGACGGCTACGACACGGACGTCCGCAAGCGGGGCGGCCGGATCTCGGCGGGCCAGCGCCAGTTGGTGGCCTTCGCCCGCGCCCTCCTGGCCGACCCGGCCGTCCTCATCCTCGACGAGGCGACCAGCTCGCTGGACGTGCCCGGCGAGCGGGCGGTGCAGCATGCGATGCACACGGTGCTGAAGGGCCGTACCGCCGTGGTCATCGCGCACCGCCTCTCGACGGTGGAGGTCGCGGACCGGGTGCTGGTGATGGAGCGGGGCCGGGTGGTCGAGGACGGCTCTCCGGCCGAGTTGATCGGCGGCGAGGGCCGCTTCGCGGATCTGCACCGGGCGTGGCGGGACAGTCTGGTCTAGGCAGAACGGGCGGGGTCCCGGCGTGCTGTCGCACCGGGACCCCGCCCGCCTGCGGGGTTCACCCCCGTCCGCGGTGTTCACCCCCGTCGGCAGGTGCCGCACGTCGTGCGCCGCCGCAGGTGGTAGGAGTACGTCGCCGCGCCGAGGCCCAGGCCCCACACCACCCAGAACAGCATCGGCCCGTTCGTGCCCCACATCTGCGCGTCCATGCCGCTGCGGAGGTTCATCAGCCCGCCGGGCACCAGCACCAGCGCCACGAGCGACGCGGGCACGATCGCGGTGCGGGGGTCCACCGGCCTGCCCGCCCTGAACCACACCCACCGGGGCCACACCTCGCCCCACCGGCTGACGAGTCCGTGGGTGAGCAGGCTGCCCACCGTGGACAGGATGCCGAGCCCCAGCCCGATGGTGAGCATCCCCGGGGTGTCCTGCATCTCCTTCAGGAACGCGTCCGTGATGCCCAGCGGCAGGCCGAAGTACCAGGCGAGCCGGGTGAGGTCGTACGGAATCGTGGCGAGCACCGCCACCCACACGGCCTTGCGCCCCCAGCTCAGGGCCCGGTCCGGCCGGGTCCACGCGGCGGCGGCCCGTTCGCCGCGTCCGCAGCTGGTGCAGCGGTCGGCGGTACGGCGCTGGTGGGCGAGGGTGGCCAGGGCCCAGAGGAGTCCGCCGACGAAGACCAGGACGAGGTGGTCCCGGTGCCAGTACAGGAGGTCTTCGAGCCCGCCCTGCGGCCCGGGGAGTCCGGTGAACGCGAACACCACGAGGAGCGGTCCGAACGCCACCAGCATGATCAGCGTGTAGTCCGGGATCGCGAGGGCCAGGAGTCCGGCCGCCACCCACCCGAAGCCCACCAGCGCGGCCCGCACCCTCCGGGACACCGCCCGCCCCGACCGCTGCTGACGCCACATCAGGACGCCGACGCCCACCGCCACCGCGCAGAAGGCGGCCAGGGCCGGTGAGACGACCCCGACCGGACTCGGGTCCAGCACCGAGGCCGAGGCCCGGTCCTCGTGCACCCGGGCGAAGGGGTACCCGGCCCCGCCGAGCGCCCAGTACACGTGAGCGGCCCCGTACAGCACGGACCAGACCATCGCGGCGGGCAGCGACCAACGCGGCCACCGGGACCACAACCGCCGGAACCGGCCGGGACCCGTGGCCCGGGCGGGGGTCCTCCGGGCCGGCGCCGGAGCCGGGCTGGTCACGTGCAGCCTGCGCCTCGTCGTACTACTGACCATGATCGACAGCCTCCTCGTGGAGCTCCACCGCTCCGACCCGACAAGGCTGTCAAGCACGGTGTCCGCAGGACATCCGCCGTTCAGCAGATCCGGCCCGCCCCGGCCTCTGCCGGTCGGCAGAGGCCGGGGCGGGTACGCGCCCTCACCCCACCGGGCCCTGATTGCCGTACCGGGCGGTCGTGGCGTGCCACTCCCGGGTGCCGCCGAGCCGGTTCACCACCGGTCGAACAGCCTGCGCCACCGGTTGCACTCCGCGACGCGCTCACTCAACTCCCCCAAGGACGAACCGACTTCATCACCCGCACGCGGTTTCGGCTCACGCACCAACGGCACGGGCCGACCCTGCCGGTCGAGGAGCAGCGCCCCGTCCGTGCCGTACGCGGCGATCAGCTCCGCCAGCCGGGCACGGGCCTCGCTCCGCGTCACCGGGACGCGCCCCGGGCCAGCACGGTCGCGAGCCGGCGGGCGGCAGCCGGGGGTACGACGCCCAGGTCGACCAGGACGGGCCCGTCGGGTTCGCCCGGCCGCCTGACCCCGAGCGCACGCAGCCCCAGGGCGGCGGCGTCGAGGGCGCGGCGCAGGCTTCGTACGGACTCCTCGGCGTCCCGGAGCGGGTCGACGCCGTGCGGGGCCGCGACGGCGGGCGGCGGGCCGAAGGCGTCGATCATCGCGGCGGCAGCGTCGGCCCGCACGGGGTCGATGTCGACGTACGCGCGGCCACCGACCGGCACACCGGCCCGCATCGGCAGGTAGAAGCCCCGGGCGAGGAGCGAGAGGTGGAGTTCGTCGGCGAGTTGGGCTGCGATGCGGGTGGCGTCCTCGGCCGGAGTCGCTTCCCGACTCCCCTTGGAGTTTTGCGGCATATTCGATCCTTTGTACCAATACGCGGAGTTTCTCCAATTCCCCTCCAGCGTGGCCGAGTTGGCCCTACCGTGGAAGGAATCCGGGGACCAACCTCTCCGCCGGGCGCAACGGCATATGCGCAAGCACCTCACCTGCGGAGACTCCCCCGATCCCCCCAGGACCAGCCGCCTGGTCCGAGACCCGGAGAGCCGGTGAGGCCGCGATGAGCGACACCCCTGCCAGCGACGAGCCCAAGCCGAAGCTCACCTTCGGCGAAGCACTGCGGGACGCGCGCGAGCTGCACCTGCCGGACAAGTGGACGCAGGCCCAACTGGCCCGCGCCGCGCGCACGTCGAAGTCGACGATCTCGCGGCTGGAGAACAACGTGCCGCCCATCCCGCCCCACCTGCCCGCCGTGTTCGATCAACTCTTCGGCACGGACGGCCTGTTCCAGCGGCTGTACGACGAGAACCGGGCCGACAGCTTTCCGGCGAGGTATCGCAGGGCGATGGAGCTGGAGGCGAAGGCGGTGGTGATCGATGAGTACGCGGGTCACATGGTCCCCGGCCTGTGCCAGACCTCCGAGTACGCGCTCGCCCTGCTGCGGGCAGGCAGCCCACGTGCCCCCGAAGCGGAACTGCGGCGTGCGGCCACGGCTCGCGTACGCCGTCAGTCGATCCTCACCGCGCCCAACCCGCCGGACCTGTCCGTGATTCTGGACGAGGCGGTCGTACGTCGCCCCGTCGGCGGACCGGCCGTCATGCGCGGCCAACTCGCCGCGCTCCTTCGGGTCGGACAACTCCCCCACATCAACGTGCAAGTGGCGGAGTTCTCCCACGGCGAGCACGGCCTACTGGGTGGATCGCTGATCCTGTTCACCCTGCCGGACGGCAAGCAGGCCGCGTACGAGGAGGGCATCACCACTGCCAGCCTCGACGAGGAATCGGAATCGGTTCGACGGCACAGACATGCCTACGATTGCCTACGCGGCGACGCGCTGTCCGCGCGCGACTCGCGCGAGATGCTCCGAACCTTGATGGAGGCCCTACCCAATGAGTGAACTCCGGTCCCTGTGGGTCAAGTCGTCCTACAGCAACACCGACGGCGGCAGTTGCGTCGAATGGATGCCCAGCGCCGCCACCGCAGGGCACGGCCCCGTGCCCGTCCGTGACAGCAAGTCGCCCGACGGCCCCGTACTCGCCGTGCCCGCCCCCGCGTGGACCTCGTTCGTCGACGCGCTCAAGGGAAGCGATCCGCTCGGGCGGTGAAGGCGGCCAGGGGCCCGGCATCCTCGCGTGAGGGTGCCGGGCCCCTTCCTATGCCGCGCCCCGCGTCTTCCTCGCGCGCGGCTCGGCGCCGTCGGAGAGGTGACGTACGACGACCTCGCCGATCTCCGCGAAGGCGGCCTGCTGCTCGGGGGTGAGGAGGTCGATGAAGTTGCGGCGTACGGACGCGACGTGCAGCGGCGCGGCTTCCTCCAGGGTGCGCAGTCCGTCCGCCGTGAGGACAACCTCGGCACACCGGGCGTCGCTCGCGCAGCCCTCGCGCACGACGAGCCCCCGCTGCTGCATACGCGTCAGATGGTGCGAGAGGCGACTGCGCGACCAGAGCATGCGCTCCGCCAACTCGCTGATCCGGCAACGGTTCTCGGCGGCGAAGCTCAGGTGGGAGAGGACGTCGTAGTCGGCGTCGGAGAGACCGCTGTCGGCGGCCAGGTCGCGGGAGACCTGCGCGCCGAGCAGGAGCTGCATGCGGCGGTAGGCCTGCCAGGTGCGCTGTTCGGCGTCGGTCAGCCAGCGGGGTTCGGAAGTCACGGGTACGAGCCTACCGAGAAATGATTGACACGTCACCGATCTCGCGCCTACGTTATCGATGACACGTCAACCAATCAGGGAGCGGGGTGCGGTGACCGACACCGAGCAAGAGCAACCGCACCCCGCCTCACGCGGCCGCAGGGCGACCCAACTCGCCCTCGGACTAGTCCTCTTCGGGATCAGCATGGCGCTGATGGTCGTCGCGAGCCTGGGCGTCGCGTCCTGGGACGTCCTGCACCAGGGCCTGTCCCGCAGCACGGGTATCTCGTTCGGGCTCGTCGTGAACGGGATCGGCGTGCTGGTGCTGCTGGCGTGGATACCGCTGAGGGTGCGGCCGGGCGTGGGCACCGTATGCAACATCCTGGTCGTGGGCCTGGTGGCGGACGCGGCACTGAGCGTGCTGCCGGACTCCTTCGAGTCCCTGACCGTACGAACGGTGCTGCTGCTGACCGGAATTGCGCTCAACGCGGTGGCGACCGGGCTGTACGTGGGGGCGGGCCTCGGCCCGGGCCCCCGCGACGGCCTGATGACGGGCCTGGCCCGCCGGGGCGTGTCGATCCGGGTGGCCCGCACGGGCATCGAGATCACGGTGCTGGTGGCGGGCTGGCTGCTCGGCGGGACGGTGGGGGTGGGGACGGTGCTGTTCGCGGTGGCGATAGGCCCGCTGACCCAACCGGCGCTGAAGCGCTTCACGCTGCCCGCCTGATCCCTCCCTCCCTCTCCTTCTTTCTTTCCTTACCTTCTCCGCACTCACAAAGGACTCCTTTCTCATGTCTTCTCGTCTGTACGTCCTGTCCGCCAGCACCCGGCCCACCTCGTCCGGACGTCCGCTGGCCCGCTGGATCGCGGAACTGGCTGCCGCGCGGCCGGAGTTCGAGGTGACGACGGTCGACCTCGGCGAGGTCGCGCTGCCGCTCCTGGACGAACCGGAGTACCCGTCGACGGGCCGTTACGCGCATCCGCACACGCGGGCCTGGAGCGAGACGATCTCCCCCGCCGACGCCTTCGTCTTCGTCATGCCGATGTACAACGGCGGCTTCACCGCACCCCTGAAGAACGCCATCGACTCCCTCTACGCGGAATGGCAGGACAAGCCGGTCGGCCTGATCAGCTACAGCGCGGGGCCCTCCGGGGGTGCGCCGGCGATCGAGATGCTCCGCCCGGTCCTGGAGCGGGTGGGCCTGCGCCCGGCCGCGCCGACCCTGTCCGTACCGGGCATCGAGGGTCTGGTGGAGGGCGGTGCCTTCCGTGCCGCGCCGGAGTTCGAGACGGGGGCGGGGGCGGTGCTCGACGGGGTGGCGGAGCTGGTCCGGGTGCGGGCGGGGGTCTGAGGCCGTGGGTGACCAACTCTCCCTTGCCCTGCGGGAGTACCTCGACACGTCCCCCGCGTTCGCCGTCGTGGCGACGCTGCTGCCGAGCGGGGTGCCGCATCTGACGAAGGTGTGGGTGACGCGGGACGGGGAGGACCTGATCTTCGCGACGGCACTGGACCGGTTGCAGGGGAGGAACGCGGAGCGCGATCCGCGGGTGACGCTGCTGATCGAGGCGCCGGGGAATCCGTATGCGTACGCGGAGGTGCGGGGCAGGGCGCGGCTGGAGCCGGATCCGGGGCGGGTGGTGGCGGATGCGCTGTGCCGGGCGCATACGGGGAAGTCGCTGGCGGAGTTCAATCCGGGGTCGGCGGAGTCGGAGTTTGTGGTGGTGCGGGTGGGGGTGGGGAGGGTGACGGGCCGCTTCTGACCCTGCGGGGCGGGGGCTGTGTCGATGTGCGGCTCCGCGGCGCGGGTGCGACTGCCCGTACCGGGCTGCTCGGGCGTGCCCCTTCCGGGGCGCGGGGCCGTGTCCTGCTCCGCCGCGCGGGCGCGACCTGCCCATACCGGGCTCCTCATCCGCGCCCCTTCAGGGGCGCGGGGAACTGCGCGACCAGCCACCCACTCACCCGCACGGAACCGTGCAATTGCCCCGCGGGTTTAGGTGAAGGGGCGGGGCTGGGGACCTCCTCGCCCCGGCGGGGCAGAGCTGCGCATGCCCGGCACCGGGAGGCGGGCCGGGGCCCCTTTGGACGCGCGTCCAGCACCAGGCTGGGCCGGAAGGAACCGGGGCCCGCCGGAAGCGGGAGGGGCCGCCCCCTTGCCCGCCCGTCCCGCCCCCGGGGGGCGGCCCCGCCGCCCAAGGGGGCTAGGGAGAGGAGGCAGGGCGGCCCCGCAGCCCAAGGAGGCTGGGGAGGGTCGGGACCCGCAGAGCCCCGCAGCACGGCCGCAGGCGCAAGCCCCCTCACCCCGCACAGCCAGCCGCCAGGCGACTCAGCGGCGCCTCCGGCGCAGGAGGAGGGCCACCGTCACCAGGCCCGCCCCCACCGCCGCCAGCGCGATCCGGTAGTCGCGCACCGGCGCGGGAGCCTTGGCCTGCCAGACCTCCTCCGCATGGGAGGCCGTGACCTTGACCTGCTCCGCCAACTCGGCGGCCTTCGCCGCGCCCTGCCCCTTCAGCTCGGCAGCCTTCGCCGCCCCCTGCTCCCGCAGCTCATGCGCCTTGTCCTGCGCGCGGGACTTCACGTCCGCCTTGTCGGCCAGGGCCTGCACCGTGTCGCCCAGTTCGTGGCGGGTCTGTTCGATCTGTGCGCGGAGTTCCTCGGGGGTCTCCGCGGTGGGCTCGTCGTGGGGTGGCTGCGTCATCGCTTGGCACTCTCCTTGATCTCGGCCACATCGGCCTTCACGCTGTCGATGGCCTGCTCCGGTGTCGGGGAGCCCGCCCGGCCGACCTCCTTCTTCCCCCGCATCGCCAGCACCGCGGCGATCACGCCGAGCACGGCGGTGACGATCAGGGCCGCGGCCCAGACCGGCAGGGGCACGGCGAGGCCCGCGATCGCGGTGGCGAACAGGGCCTGGAGGGTCAGGAAGCCGACCAGTCCGGCGCCCCCGAAGAGGCCTCCGCCCTTGCCGTACCGCCTGCCCTTGGCCTTCATCTCCGCCTGCGCCAGCCGCATCTCGGCCCGCACCAGTTCGGTCAGCTGCTGCGAGGCACGCTGCACCAGTTCACCGACCGGGGCCTCTCCCCCGGTACCCGTACGGGGTTGTTCGTCCATCACACGTCACTCCTTAGCGAGGGCCCCAGCGAGGGCGGCTCGCTCCGGGTACCCGCTATGCGCCTGAGCCAACGGGGGCGCACCACTGCGGACTCCGGCGGGAGCACCCCTGCGCACAACCCTCACAACACCCCGGGTATGGTCGTGACGCACGTTCAACTTCACACCCCTGCAACATATTTGGCCTCACTGGGCACAAGTTTTCGGCCATGCGGGGGATTAGCGACCGCCGCGTGGAGGCACCCCTTCCGCGAGCCGGATTCCGCACCGCGCCTCCGCACCGTTTGCGATGGCAGCGCACCGGGCGCGCGAAGCCCTTCCGTACACACGCGTCCTCACGCGTTCCTTACGCACAGGCAAACGATCCGGATACCGAACATGACCTTGCGGGCAACGGACCGCTTCCGGCCAAGTTGTTGACGCGGTCCTGACACGGACCCGATCCGGCTGCCACTCTTCCGACGTTCCACGCAGCACCGGTGGACCACGCAGCCCCGCTGCACCACACGGCGCTGCCGCACCACGCACCACACTTCGAGCTCCACGCGCACCACTGCTCTGCCTGCTCTGCACGCACTGCCCGGCCGGCCTCACCCAGCCGTCCGGTACCCCCCTCGCAGAAGGAGTCCGCGTGAGATCCACGCACCGCAAGCGCGCCACGGCCACTGGCGCACTGCTCGCCGCCGCAGCCCTCCTCGTCGGCATGCAGACGGGTTCCGCCAGCGCCGACAACGCGCAGGCCGCCCCCGCCGCCGCCAAGCCCAACCCCGGGGCCCAGCTCGCCAAGCTCACCCCGGCGCAGCGCGCTGCCCTGATCGCCAAGGCCAACGAGACCAAGGCGGCCACCGCCAAGGAGCTCGGCCTCGGCGCCAAGGAGGCGCTCGTCGTCCGCGACGTGCTCCAGGACCTGGACGGCACGACGCACACCCGCTACGAGCGCACCTACGACGGGCTCCCCGTCCTCGGCGGCGACCTGGTCGTCAAGAAGGACAAGGCGGCCGCCACCCAGGGCGTCTCCCGCTCCACCACGGCGAAGCTCCAGGGCATCGCCGCGACCCCGAAGATCGCCGCCGCGTCCGCCGAGAAGCAGGCACTCGGCCTCGCGAAGGCGGAGGGCTCCGACAAGACGAAGGCGTCGATCGCCCCGCGCCAGGTGGTGTGGATGGGCTCCGGCGCGCCGGTCCTCGCGTTCGAGACCGTCGTCGGCGGCTTCCAGCACGACGGCACCCCCAACGAGCTGCACGTCGTCACCGACGCCGCCACGGGTGCGAAGCTGCACGAGTGGCAGGCCGTCGAGAACGGCGTCGGCAACACCCAGTACAGCGGCCAGGTCACCGTCGGTTCCGTGCAGTCGGGCTCGACGTACAACCTGACCGACGCCGGGCGCGGCAACCACAAGACGTACGACCTCAACGGTGGTTCGTCGGGCACCGGCACCCTCTTCTCGGGTCCGGACGACACGTGGGGCAACGGCCTGCCGTCGAACCGCGAGACCGCGGGCGCGGACGCCGCGTACGGCGCGCAGCTCACGTGGGACTACTACAAGAACGTGCACGGCCGCACCGGCATCCGCGGTGACGGCGTCGGCGCGTACTCCCGCGTCCACTACGGCAACGCGTACGTCAACGCCTTCTGGCAGGACTCCTGCTTCTGCATGACGTACGGCGACGGCCAGGGCAACAACAAGCCGCTGACCTCGATCGACGTGGCCGCGCACGAGATGACGCACGGCGTCACCTCCGTGACCGCCAAGCTGGTCTACTCCGGCGAGTCCGGCGGCCTGAACGAGGCGACCTCCGACATCTTCGCGGCGGCCGTCGAGTTCAACGCCAACAACGCCCAGGACAAGGGCGACTACCTGGTCGGCGAGAAGATCGACATCAACGGCAACGGCACGCCGCTGCGCTACATGGACAAGCCGTCCAAGGACGGGGCGTCGAAGGACGCCTGGTACTCGGGCATCGGCAACATCGACGTCCACTACTCGTCGGGTCCGGCGAACCACTTCTTCTACCTGCTGTCCGAGGGCAGCGGCGCGAAGGTCGTCAACGGGACCTCGTACGACTCGCCGACCTCCGACGGTCTGCCGGTCGTCGGCATCGGCCGCGACAAGGCCGAGAAGATCTGGTTCCGCGCGCTGACCACCAAGTTCACCGCGAACACCAACTACGCCAACGCCCGCGTCGGCACGGTGGCCGCGGCGACCGAGCTCTACGGAGCCGACAGCCCCGAGGTCAAGGGCGTCGAGAACGCCTGGGCCGGCATCAACGTCGGTCCCCGTCCGGGCGGCGGCACCCCGGGCGGCAAGGTCTTCGAGAACACCGCCGACGTGTCCGTCCCGGACAACGGCGCCGCGGTGACCTCCCCGATCACTGTCACCGGTGTCACCGGCAACGCCCCGGCGGCCCTCAAGGTCGACGTGAACATCGTCCACACCTACATCGGTGACCTCGTGGTCGACCTGGTCGCCCCCGACGGCTCGGTGTACAACCTGCACAACCGTGCGGGCGGCAGTGCGGACAACATCGTGAAGTCCTACACGGTGAACGCCTCCTCCGAGGTCGCCAACGGCACCTGGAAGCTCCGCGTCCAGGACAAGGCGGGCGCGGACGTCGGCTACATCAACAGCTGGAAGCTCACCTTCTGACCGGCTGACGTCCGGCAGACGAACGAGCTCTGAGTGGTGCCCGGGACCGTCGGCGGTCCCGGGCACCACTTGCGTCTCCCCCGGCGGCCCCGCATACGTTTCCCCGTATGCGTGTCACAGCCGCCCTGCGCCGGGCCACCCGCCGCGACCTGCTCCTCGACCTCGCCCTGTGGGCCGGTCTCGGCTTCTTCGCCACGATGAAGTCGGACCCGAACGACGGCGACTCCTGGCCCGGACTGGCCGCGGGCCTGGTCGCGCTCGCCGTCGCCGTCCTGGTGTGCCGCGTCGCGCCGCTGGTCTCGCTGACGGTGGCGGTGGTGTGCAGCGCCTTCGACAGTCCGGAGCTGTTCACCCAGGCGTACACCGTCGCGATGTGCGGGTTCGCCTTCCTCGCGGGCCGCCGCGACGCCCGGGCGCGGCCCGCGGTGCTGCTCTTCGCCGGGTACGCGGTGGCGGGGCTCGCGCTGAGCCTGACGTACGACGACAAGCTGTGGATCTGGTTCGCCCAGCTGACCTCACTGCTGCTCCAGGTGGTGGTGCCGTGGCTGATCGGCCGGTACGTTCGCCGCTACGCCCAACTGGTGGCCAACGGCTGGGAGTTGGCCGACCGGATGGAACGCGAGCAGCGGGCGGTCGCCGACCGGGAGCGGCTGCGCGAGCGCTCCCGCATCGCCGGGGACATGCACGACTCGCTCGGCCACGACCTCTCCCTCATCGCGGTACGGGCCGCCGCCCTGGAGGTCAACCGCAGCCTCCCGCCCGCCGAGCAGCGCGCCGCCGGTGAACTGCGCCTGGCCGCCGCCGACGCCACCGCCCGGCTGCGCGACATCGTGGGCGTCCTGCGCGAGGACGGCGAGGGCGCGCCGACGACACCGGCCGACGAGACCCCCGCCGAACTGGCCGAGCGGGCGCGGGCGTCCGGGATCACGGTGGAACTCGCTGAGGAGGGGCCGGAGTTGGAGGTCCCCGACATGGTCGCGCGGGCCGTCCACCGGGTCGCCCAGGAGGCCCTGACGAACGCCACCAAGCACGCGCCGGGTGCTCCGGTACGGATGCGGATCGTACGGGATCCCCGGGCGCGGGCCCTGTCGGTGACCGTCACTCACCCCGCCCCGCCCGGCGGCGCCCCCTCCCCCGGCCTCGCGTCCGGCGGCACCGGTCTGGTCGGCCTGGACGAACGCGTGCGCCTCGCGGGCGGCACCCTCACCCACGGCCCCACCCCCGACAGCGGCTTCACGGTCGCCGCCCGGCTGCCGCTGGCCGGGACCCCGGTGCCGCGCCCGCCGCAAGCACCTGTCGCGGCGCGGGAGTTGAACCGGGCGCGGCTCAAGGTGCGGCGGGGGCTCGTGCAGGCGATCGTGGCTCCGGCGGCGGTGGTCTGCGTCATCGGGACGCTGATGCTGGCGTACCAGGAGTACGGGGCGTCGCGGTCGGTCCTCACCCGGGACCAGTTCGACGGCGTCCACCTCGGCGAGCGGCGGGCGGCCCTGGCGGAACGCCTCCCGGACCACCCGCTGGACGGCCCGCCCGCAGGCATCGGCCCCGAGCCCGCCGGGACCGACGCCTGCACGTACTTCCGCACGGACCGGTTCGAGATGACTCCCGTCTACCGGCTGTGCTTCACGAACGCCGTCCTGACGTCGAAGGCACTGGTCGACGACGTGCCTAACGAGGAGCGGCGCTAGCTACCGCATGAGCACCCCGGCCCCCTCCCCCGTCGCCTCCGTCGGCAGTGCCACCAGCCCCAGGTCCGCCCCGCTCGCCAGCAGCCGGTGGGCGGGCAGGACCCGGACCGTGTAGCCGTACGGGCCCGTCCGGTCGAGGGCGAGCGGGCCCTCGTAGGTCCACCGGCCCTCCAGGTCCGGCCCGGAGGCGGGCTTCAGCGGGAAGGTCTGTGCGCCGGTGATCCGGTCCTCGGAGTCGACCCGGCCCGCGACCGCCTGCACCTCGACGTCCTCGGGCCCGAGATCGCCGAGCCCGGTGCGTACCCGCAGGGAGAGGGTGGAGCCCAGCTCGGCCGTGCCGTTGACGGCGGTGGCGGCGACCGCCTCCACATGGTCGACGGCGACCGACGGCCAGGCCGCCCGCACCCGCGACTTCCACGCCGCCAACTCCCGTGCGGCGGTGGGGTCGAGGGCCCGGTGGGCGAGCGCGGCCGGTGCGTACAGCCGCTCCACGTACTCCCGCACCATCCGCCCGGCGAGCACCTTCGGGCCGAGGGTGACGAGGGTCTGGCGGACCATCTGGATCCAGCGGTCGGGGAGCTGGCCGCGCCCCTTCTCGTAGAAGCGGGGGGCGACGCGCTGCTCGATCAGCTCGTACAGGGCGTTGGCTTCCAGGTCGTCGCGGCGGTCCTCGTCGGCGGCCGCGCCGTCGGCGGTGGGGATCGCCCAGCCGAAGTCCGGCTCGAACCACTCGTCCCACCAGCCGTCCAGGACGGAGAGGTTGAGACAGCCGTTGAGGGCGGCCTTCATACCGCTGGTCCCGCAGGCCTCCAGGGGGCGCAGCGGGTTGTTGAGCCAGACGTCGCAGCCCGGGTAGAGCTTCTGCGCCATGCGCATGCCGTAGTCGGGGAGGAAGACGATGCGGTGCCGCACCCGGGGGTCGTCGGCGAACCGCACCAGCTCCTGGACCAGGCGTTTGCCGCCGTCGTCGGCGGGGTGCGCCTTGCCCGCGACGACGATCTGGATGGGGCGCTCGGGGTGCAGGAGCAGTTCCATCAGCCGGTCGCGGTCGCGCAGCATGAGGGTGAGGCGCTTGTACGAGGGGACGCGGCGGGCGAATCCGATGGTGAGGACGTCGGGGTCCAGCACCCCGTCGATCCAGCCCAGTTCGGCGTCGACGGCGCCGCGCTGGAGCCAGGAGGCGCGCAGCCGGTTGCGTACCTCGTGGACCAGGTTCTCGCGCAGGGTGCGGCGCAGGTCCCAGATTTCGGCGTCACCGATCTCCGCGACGGCGTCCCAGCGCGGGGAGCCGCCGACGGACAGGGCGTCCTCGGTGCGGCCCGCGCCGATCTGCTGGGCGCCGAGGCGGACGACTTCGGGGGCGACCCAGGTGGGGGCGTGCACGCCGTTGGTGACGGAGGTGATCGGGACCTCGTCGGGGTCGAAGCCCGGCCAGAGCCCGGCGAACATGCCCCGGCTGACCGAGCCGTGCAGGGTGGAGACGCCGTTGGCGCGCTGGGCCAGGCGCAGGCCCATCACGGCCATGTTGAAGAGATTGGGTTCGCCGCCGGGGTAGGTCTCCATGCCGAGGTGGAGGATGCGTTCGACGTCGACGCCGGGGAGTTCGCCGTCGTGGCCGAAGTGGCGGGCGACGAGTTCGCGGTCGAAGCGGTCGATTCCGGCGGGGACGGGGGTGTGGGTGGTGAAGAGGGTGCCCGCGCGGACGGATTCCAGGGCGGAGTCGAAGTCCAGCCCCTGGTTGCCGAGTTCACGGATGCGTTCCAGGCCGAGGAAGCCCGCGTGGCCCTCGTTGGTGTGGAAGACCTCGGGGGTGGGGTGGGCGGTCAGGCGACAGTACGAGCGGACCGCGCGGACTCCGCCGATGCCGAGCAGCATCTCCTGGAGCAGGCGGTGTTCGCTGCCGCCGCCGTAGAGGCGGTCGGTGACGTCGCGCTCGCCGGGGCCGTTCTCCTCGACGTCGGAGTCGAGCATGAGGAGGGGGACGCGGCCGACGTGGGCCTGCCAGATGTTGGCGTGCAGGGAGCGGCCGCCGGGGAGGGCGAGGGAGATCCGGCAGGGGGTGCCGTCGGCCTCGCGGAGGAGGGCGACGGGGAGCTCGTTGGGGTCGAGGACCGGGTAGTGCTCCTGCTGCCAGCCGTCGCGGGAGAGCGACTGGCGGAAGTAACCGTGCCGGTAGAGGAGGCCGACGCCGATGAGCGGTACGCCGAGGTCGCTGGCCGCCTTGAGGTGGTCGCCGGCGAGGATGCCGAGGCCGCCGGAGTACTGCGGGAGGGCGGCGGTGACGCCGAACTCCGGGGAGAAGTAGGCGATGGCGGCGGGGAGTTCGGCCCCTTCCTGGCTTTGGTACCAGCGGCGGCCGTTCAGGTAGTCGGAGAGGTCGTCGGCGACGGCCTGGAGTCGACGCAGGAAGCGGCGGTCCTGGGCGAGGGCGGCGAGGCGCTCGGCGGAGACGGTCCCCAGCAGCCGTACCGGGTCCTCGCCACAGGCGTGCCAGCCGTCCGGGTCGATGGACTGGAACAGCTCCCGGGTCTCGGTATGCCAGGACCAGCGGAGATTGCGGGCGAGATCGCTGAGGGGGCGGAGGGAATCGGGGAGGACGGGACGCACGGTGAACCGACGGATTGCCTTCACGGGACCACCTTCGCAGGGGGTGCGGTTTCCGGGCGGGCGCGCCACGATGCGCGTCCGCCTTTCCCTTCGACGGTAAGCCCCGTGGGGTGGTGGGCTCCACGGGGCACTCGGGGCGGGCAGGAGTGTTTGGGTGCGGGCCGGTTCGTGGTTGCTGTTCCTGCCGGGGGCGCTGCCCCCGGACCCCCGGGTTTCGCCCCAGCCCCGCCCCTTCACCTAAACCCGCGGGGCTGATGGGTGGGTCCGTGCGGGTGGGTGGGGGGTTGCTCGCGCAGTTCCCCGCGCCCCTGACGGGGCGCTGATGCAGGTCGTCGCGCCCGCGCGGCGGAGCCGCACATCGGCACAGCCCCGCGCCCCTGAAGGGGCGCCTCCTGGAGCGGCGACAGCAGGCACCCATACGCATGCGAGGTATGGCCGATTCCGCCTGCTCCGGGACCCTTGTACCGGTTCACACCGCACGAGAGGCTGACAAGTGCGCTCGGGGTGGATGCCGTCTCCGGAGCGCCCGGTTGAGGAGGGGGAGCCTCGCACATGACTCGTATTCGTCAGTACCGCATGCGGCTGGCCGGAGCCTGTACCGCCGTCACCCTGGCGGCGGGACTTTCGGCCATCACGCTGCCCGCCCAGGCCGCCGCCCCTGCGGCGGAGGGGCGCATACTCGGGGCCGGGGCCGCCGGTTCCGTGGGGAACAGCTACATCGTCACGCTCACGTCGGGGGCGGGGGGCGTCGCGGCCCCGTCCGACGCCGGGCGGGAGATCGCCGCGAAGTACGGGGCGAAAATCCGCCATACGTACAGTCGTGCACTCAATGGGTATGCGGTGAGGGCGAGTTCGGCGCAGGCGAAGCGGCTTGCGGCCGATCCGAAGGTGGCGTCGGTCGCCCAGGACACCACTGTCTCGCTCCAGCACACCCAGAAGAATCCGCCGTCCTGGGGGCTGGACCGGATCGACCAGGACAACCTTCCGCTCGACAGGTCGTACACCTGGCCCGAGAGTGCCGGTGCGGGCGTCCATGTGTACGTCATCGACTCCGGGCTGCGCACCACCCACCAGGACTTCGGCGGCCGGGCCTCCAGCGGGTGGGACTTCGTGGAGAACGACCCCGTCGCCCAGGACGCCAACGGCCACGGCACGCACGTCGCCGGGACCGCCGTCGGTGAGACGTACGGCGTGGCGAAGAAGGCGGAAGTGGTGGGCGTACGGGTGCTGGACGGGGAGGGGGGCGGGACCACCGCGTCGGTGATCGCCGGTATCGACTGGGTGGCCAAGAACGCCAAGAAGCCCGCCGTGGCCAACATGAGCCTGGGCGGCGTGGCCAACCTCCAGCTCGACGCGGCCGTCCGCAACGCGATCAGGTCCGGGGTGACCTTTGTCCTCGCGGCGGGGAACGACAGCCTGCCCGCGGGTCTGTTCTCCCCGGGACGGGTCGCCGAGGGCATCACGGTGGGAGCCACCGACGCCGGGGACCGGCGGGCCGAGTTCTCCAACTGGGGGCCGAGGGTGGACCTGTTCGCCCCCGGCGTCGACATCGTCTCCGCCCTGAGCGGCAGCGACACCGCCACGGGTGTCTCCTCCGGTACGTCGATGGCCGCCCCGCACGCCACGGGCGCGGCGGCGCTCTACCTCGCCGACCACCCGGGGGCCTCCCCCGCCGAGGTCGGCAGGGCGCTCACGGACCGCGCCGTGAAGGGGAAGGTGAAGGACCCGGGGCCGGGCACCCCGAACCGGCTCCTCCAGGTGAACAACCCGTAGGCGAGCGTCAACAACTGGCCATATGTGACTGAAGGTTGGGCAAACGGGTCCCGTCGCGAACGGCGGGGCCCCTTTGCTTTTCGCCACGTCACACCCACCGTGCGCCATTACGCGCCAGTAGTTAACAAACGGCCGGATTGACGCCCACCCGTGTAAGGGAAGCCTCCCCCGGTACCCGATGAAGAGAACACCAGAACGCCTCGCTCCGGGACCCCCGGATCGCCTCGCACCCCCGCCAGCCGAGTGAACGCTGACAGGAGCGGTCATGCCCGCAGCCCGCAAGACGAGCACCCCGAGCAAGGAACGGCTACAAAGAGCGCGCCCCCGCACGCATCGAGAGCATCCGCTCCGAGACCCGTCCTCCCCAGGTGAGCCCATGATCGGTCGTATCCCCGTCCTCGACGTCTCCCCCGCGGTCGACCGCGGCCGCAGGCCCGCGAAGGCGGTGTCCGGAGAAACGTTCCAGGTCTCCGCCACCGTCTTCCGCGAAGGCCATGACGCCGTGGCAGCCAATGTGGTCCTGCTCGATCCGAGCGGCCGGCCGGGACCCTGGACGCCGATGCGCGAACTCGCCCCCGGCACCGACCGGTGGGGCGCGGACGTGACCCCGGGCTCCGAGGGCCTGTGGTCGTACGTCGTCGAGGCGTGGGGGGACCCGGTGGCGACCTGGCGGCACCACGCCGGGATCAAGATCCCGGCCGGGCAGGACACCGAACTCGTCCTGGCCGAGGGCGCCGAGCTGTACGAGCGGGCCGCCGGGGGCGTGCCCAAGCAGGACGGGCGCGAGGCGGTCCTGAGCGCCGTGGACGCGCTGCGCGACACCCGGCGGCCCGCCGCCGCCCGGCTCGCCGCCGCCCTCACCCCGGAC
Organism: Streptomyces sp. NPDC087440; assembly: GCF_044744005.1. Classification (NCBI taxonomy): domain Bacteria; kingdom Bacillati; phylum Actinomycetota; class Actinomycetes; order Kitasatosporales; family Streptomycetaceae; genus Streptomyces; species Streptomyces sp. NPDC087440. Next base: position 35,540 of record NZ_JBIUXN010000029.1, read on the forward strand.
GTCGACACCGCTCTCTCCCGCTTCCCCTTGCGTGAGCCCCTTTCCGCTTCCGATCCGCTGCCGTTGCTGGTGGAACGGCCCCGCGCGCTCTTCGGTTCCTGGTACGAGCTCTTTCCGCGCTCCGAGGGCGCCCGTGCACCCGAAGGTGGCGTTCCGGCGGTCAGCGGCACCTTCCGCACCGCCGCCGAGCGGCTGCCCGCCGTCGCCGCGATGGGCTTCGACGTCGTCTACCTCCCGCCGGTCCATCCCATCGGCACCACCTACCGCAAGGGCCCCAACAACACGCTCTCCGCCACCGAGAAGGACGTCGGTGTCCCCTGGGCGATCGGGTCGGCCGAGGGCGGGCACGACGCGATCCATCCGGACCTCGGCACCTTCGCGGACTTCGACCACTTCGTCGCCACCGCCCGCGACCTGCGCCTGGAGGTGGCCCTGGACTTCGCCCTCCAGTGTTCGCCGGACCACCCGTGGGTCACCGAGCATCCGGAGTGGTTCCACCACCGCCTCGACGGGACGATCGCGTACGCGGAGAATCCGCCGAAGAAGTACCAGGACATCTATCCGATCGCCTTCGACGCGGACATGGACGGGCTGGTCGCGGAGACCCTGCGCATTCTGCGGCTGTGGATGGCGCACGGGGTGCGGATCTTCCGCGTCGACAACCCGCACACCAAGCCGGTCGTCTTCTGGGAGCGGGTGCTCGGCGAGATCCGGGAGTCCGACCCCGACGTGATCTTCCTGGCCGAGGCGTTCACCCGCCCCGCGATGATGCGCACCCTGGGCGCGGTCGGCTTCCAGCAGTCGTACACCTACTTCACCTGGCGCAACACCAAGCAGGAACTCACCGAGTACGCGTTGGAGTTGGCGCACGAGACGGCCTCGTACATGCGGCCCAACTTCTTTGTGAACACCCCCGACATCCTGCACGCCTACCTCCAGCACGGCGGCCGCCCCGCCTTCGAGGTGCGGGCCGTCCTCGCGGCGACCATGTCCCCGTCCTGGGGTGTCTACGCGGGCTACGAGCTCTGCGAGAACACCCCGATCCGGGACGGCAGCGAGGAGTACCTGAACTCCGAGAAGTACCAACTGCGCCCGAGGGACTGGGAGTCCGCGGAGCGCGAAGGGCGGTCGATCGCCCCCCTGATCACCACCCTGAACCGGCTGCGCCGCCGCCACCGCGCGCTCCAGCAGCTGCGGGACATCACCTTCCACCCCACGAACAACGACGCGGTGATCGCGTACTCGAAGCGCGGCAGTTCCCCGCACAGCAGCACCGTCACGGACACACCCGAGGGTGATGGAGGCTCGAACACCGTTCTGGTGGTCGTGAACCTCGACCCTCACCACACCCAGGAGGCCACGGTCTCGTTGGACATGCCGGCACTCGGCCTCGATTGGCCCAGCGTCGTCCCGGTGCGCGACGAGCTCACCGGCGAGACCTACCACTGGGGCAGGGACGCATACGTGCGCCTCGAGCCGGGCGTCCTGCCCGCGCACATCGTGACCCTGCGACCGTCCCCGCTGACCGGAGGGTCACCCACATGATCTTCAACGAGCCCGTCCACGACACCTTCGAGGACACCCCCGCCAAGGACCGCGACCCCGAGTGGTTCAAGCGGGCCGTCTTCTACGAAGTCCTCGTCCGCTCCTTCCAGGACAGCAACGGCGACGGCGTAGGAGACCTCAAGGGCATCACCGCCAAACTGGACTACCTCCAGTGGCTGGGCGTCGACTGCCTCTGGCTGCCGCCGTTCTTCATGTCGCCACTGCGCGACGGCGGCTACGACGTCTCCAACTACACCGCCGTGCTCCCCGAGTTCGGCGACCTCGCCGACTTCGTGGAATTCGTGGACGCCACGCACCAGCGCGGCATGCGCGTGATCATCGACTTCGTCATGAACCACACGAGCGACCAGCACGAGTGGTTCCAGCAGTCCAGGAGCGATCCGGAGGGACCGTACGGCGACTACTACGTCTGGGCCGACGACGACAAGCAGTACCAGGACGCCCGGATCATCTTCGTCGACACCGAGACCTCCAACTGGACCTTCGACCCGGTGCGCAAGCAGTACTACTGGCACCGGTTCTTCTCCCACCAGCCGGACCTCAACTACGAGAACCCGGCCGTGCAGGAGGAGATCATCTCCGCGCTGCGGTTCTGGCTGGACCTGGGCATCGACGGCTTCCGCCTCGACGCGGTCCCGTACCTCTACCAGGAGGAGGGCACCAACTGCGAGAACCTCCCGCGCACCCACGACTTCCTGAAGCGGGTGCGGGAGGAGATCGACGCGTCCTACCCGGACACGGTGCTCCTCGCGGAGGCCAACCAGTGGCCGGAGGACGTCGTCGACTACTTCGGCGACTTCGAGAAGGGCGGGGACGAGTGCCACATGGCGTTCCACTTCCCCGTCATGCCGCGCATCTTCATGGCCGTGCGCCGCGAGTCCCGCTACCCGGTCTCGGAGATCCTCGCCAAGACCCCGGCGATCCCCTCCAGCGCCCAGTGGGGCATCTTCCTGCGCAACCACGACGAGCTGACCCTCGAAATGGTCACGGACGAAGAGCGCGACTACATGTACGCGGAGTACGCCAAGGACCCGCGGATGCGCGCCAACATCGGCATCCGCCGCCGCCTGGCCCCCCTCCTGGACAACGACCGCAACCAGATCGAGCTGTTCACCGCGCTGCTGCTGTCGCTGCCCGGCTCGCCGATCCTCTATTACGGTGACGAGATCGGCATGGGCGACAACATCTGGCTCGGCGACCGCGACGCGGTCCGCACGCCGATGCAGTGGACGCCCGACCGGAACGCGGGATTCTCCTCCTGCGACCCCGGACGGCTCTCCCTCCCGACGATCATGGACCCGGTCTACGGTTACCAGGTGACCAACGTCGAGGCCTCCATGACCTCGCCGTCGTCGCTCCTGCACTGGACCCGGCGCATGATCGAGATCCGCAAGCAGAATCCTGCCTTCGGACTGGGGTCCTACACGGAGCTGCCCTCCTCCAACCCCGCCGTTCTCGCCTTCCTCCGCGAGTACAAGGACGACCTCGTCCTGTGCGTGCACAACTTCTCGCGGTTCGCCCAGCCCACCGAGCTGGACCTCCAGGTGTTCAACGGCCGCCACCCGGTCGAGCTGATCGGCGGGGTGCGCTTCCCTGCCATCGGCGAGCTGCCGTACCTGCTGACCCTGGCGGGACACGGCTTCTACTGGTTCCGGCTGCGGAAGGACACGCCCTCGCTGGTCCGCCCGCCGAAGCCGCCGCGCTGAGGCCCGCGGGCCGGGGCGGGGAGCCGGATCACGGTTTTCCCCGCCCCGCCCGGGGCACTCTGACTCTCATACGCGTATGCGATTCACGGTTCATCCACCGGCCCGATCGGCGAATGGATCAGCCGCGGTTCGCCCATTGGATCTTCCTCTCCCGACACGTCCCGTACAGCCGGACAGCTTTGCCGCAATCCGGGACACTCTGCGCATTCTGAGGTGTGCCCGGGGAAAGGACGCGATGCCATGTCGGAGGCTGCTCCCGCCTCGTCAGCAACACCCGGTACGCCCGGTTCTGCTTCTGCTTCGCACGGTTCTTCTGCTCCACACGGCACTTCCGCCACGCACGGCACCACTGATACCTACGGCACCACCGCACCGCTCTCCGCACCACTCGTCGCACCGCCCGTGGCGCACGCCTCGGCCGCCCTGCTCGCCTCGCTGAGCCCGCTGCTGCACGACTGGCTGCCCCGCCAGCGCTGGTTCGCCGGCAAGGGCCGCCCCGTCGTGGGCTTCACCCTGGTCTCGGCGACCGAACTGCTGCCGCTGACCGGCTCCCCCGGGCTGCTCCACCTGCTCGTGAGGGCCCAGCAGCCGACCGTTCCCGCGCAGGGGACCGTGTCGCCGCCGCCCGCCGACTGCTACCAACTGCTCCTCGGGGTGCGCAGGTCACTGCCGCCCGCGCTGGCCTCCGCCCTCGTCGGCCATGTCGCCGAGGGGCCGCTCGCCGGGCACACGGTGTACGAGGGCCTGTCCGACCCGAAGCTGGCCGGGCTGCTCCTGGAGCGCCTGCGGCTGCCGGGGACGATCGGCTCGCTGCGGTTCGACAAGGCCCCCAAGGCGGAGCTGGGGGCCGGGCTGACTCCCCGCGCGCTCGGCGCCGAGCAGTCCAACTCCTCGCTCGTGTACGGCGATTCGCTCATCCTGAAGGTGTTCCGGCGGGTCCACGCCGGGGCCAACCCCGACCTGGAGCTGCCGCTCGCGCTCGCCGGGGAGGGCAGTGCGCGGGTGCCCGCGCCGGTCGCCTGGTTCGAGGGGGCGAACCCCGAGGACCCCTTCGAGCCGTTCACCCTCGGCCTGCTCCAGCCCTTCCTGGCCGACGCCGAGGACGGCTGGCAGCTCGCCCTGAAGTCACTCGCCGTGGGCCGGGACTTCACCGGCGAGGCGCACGCCCTGGGCCGGGCCACCGCCGAGGTCCATCTCGCCCTCGCCGCCTCGCTGCCCACGCTCACCCTGGGCCGCCCGCAGGCCGAGCTGCTCACCGCGCAGATGGCGGAGCGGCTGGAGGCGACGGTGCAGGCGGTTCCCGCGCTGCTTCCGTACGCCGCCGGGCTGCGCGAAGCCTTCGACGCCGTACGGGAGTTGGGTGCGGCGGGGCCCGTCGTCACCGCCCAGCGGGTGCACGGGGACCTGCACCTCGGGCAGGTGCTGCGCTCCGGGGACGGCGCGTGGACGGTGATCGACTTCGAGGGCGAGCCCGCGAAGCCCCTCACCGAGCGCCGACGCCCGCAGCCGGTGGTCCGCGACGTCGCCGGAATGCTCCGCTCCTTCGACTACGCGGCCCGCTCCCACCAACCCTGGTCCCCCGACTGGGCCGCCCGCTGCCGCACCGCCTACCTGGACGGCTACACCGCCGCCTCCGGCATCGACCCGCGCGACCAGGCCGTACTGCTGCGGGCGTACGAGACGGACAAGGCCGTGTACGAGGTCCTGTACGAGGCCCGGCACCGGCCGGACTGGCTGCCGGTGCCGATGGCGGCCGTCCGCCGACTCGCCCACCCCTCCTGAACTCCCGCACCCCTTCGCCCCGTTGACCCCTTCGAGGAGGACACTCCCGTGACCCCCCGTCCCACCCCCGCTTCCGGCGGGGACACCCCCCGGCCGCCCCGCCGCACCTCGTCCCCGACCGAGGCCCCGGCCCCGCCCGCGCGCCTGCCCGCGCCCGGGTCGGAACCCGTGCCGGACCCGGTGACGGAATCGCTCGCGGAGACCACCGCACCGCCCGCCCCCCGCAAGCGCCCGGCCAGCGGCACGGCGAAGAAGGCGAAGCCCGCAACGACGGCCAAGGCCGCCGGGCCCGAGAAGGCCGCGAAGGCCGAGAAGTCCGCCAAGGCCGCGAAGGTCCCGAAGACCCCGAAGGCCGCCGGGAAGGCCCCCGCCAAGAAGGCCGCGAAGCCGGTGACCCCGCAGCCCGAGGCACCCGTACTGCCGGACCCGTCCGGCACCGCGGCGCCCGCCCCCGTACTTCCCGAGACCGCACCCCCGGGGGCCGTCCGGCCTGCCCTCCCCCTCTCCCAGGACGACCGCAGCCGTCTGCTGTCCGGTGCGCACCACGCCCCGCACGAGCTGCTCGGCGCGCACCCCGTTCCGGGCGGGGTCGCCTTCCGGGCGCTGCGTCCGTACGCGCGGGCGGTCGCCGTCGTCGCGCCCGGGCTGCGCGTCCCGCTGCTGGACGAGGGCGACGGGCTGTTCTCCGGGGTGCTGCCGGTGCCGGAGGTTCCCGCGTACCGGCTCCTGGTGACGTACGACGACAACGAGATCGAGGTGGAGGACCCGTACCGTTTCCTGCCCGCGCTCGGCGACCTCGACCTGCACCTGATCGGCGAGGGCCGCCACGAGGAGCTGTGGACGGCGCTCGGCGCGCAGCCGATGACCCACCAGGACGTCACCGGCACCCGCTTCACCGTCTGGGCGCCCAACGCGCGCGGTGTGCGCGTGGTCGGTGACTTCAACTACTGGGACGGCACCGGGTATCCGATGCGTTCGCTCGGCGGGACGGGGGTGTGGGAGCTGTTCCTGCCCGCCGTCGGCGAGGGCGCGGTGTACAAGTTCCAGATCACCCGGCCCGACGGCTCGCACACGATGCGCGCGGACCCGATGGCCCGGCACGCGGAGGTGCCCCCGGCGAACGCGTCGATCGTGACCGCCTCGCGGCACGTCTGGCAGGACTCCGCCTGGATGGCCACCCGGGCCGCCCGCCCGGTGCACGAGGCCCCGCTGTCGGTGTACGAGGTGCACCTGCCGTCCTGGCGGCCCGGGCTGACGTACCGGCAGCTGGCGGAACAACTCCCGACGTACGTCTCCGACTTGGGATTCACGCATGTCGAGCTGATGCCGGTGGCGGAGCATCCCTTCGGCGGGTCCTGGGGCTACCAGGTCACCGGTTTCTACGCGCCGACCTCCCGGATGGGCACGCCGGACGACTTCCGCTTCCTGGTGGACGCCCTGCACCGGGCCGGGATCGGCGTGATCATGGACTGGGTGCCCGCGCACTTCCCGCGCGACGACTGGGCGCTCGCCGAGTTCGACGGGCGTCCGCTGTACGAGCACGAGGACCCGCTGAAGTCCGCGCACCCCGACTGGGGGACGCTCGAATTCGACTTCGGCCGCACCGAGGTGCGCAACTTCCTGGTCGCGAACGCCACGTACTGGTGCGAGGAGTTCCACATCGACGGCCTACGGGTCGACGCGGTGGCCTCGATGCTCTACCTGGACTACTCGCGCGAAGAGGGCCAGTGGGTGCCCAACCAGCACGGGGGCCGCGAGAACCTCGACGCGGTCGCCTTCCTGCAGGAGATGAACGCGACCGTCTACCGCCGCAACCCCGGCGTGGTCACCATCGCCGAGGAGTCCACCGCCTGGGACGGCGTCACCCGCGCCACCCACCACATCGGCCCCGGCGGCTTCGGCGGTCTCGGCTTCGGGCTGAAGTGGAACATGGGCTGGATGCACGACTCGCTGGGCTACGCGTCCAAGGAGCCGGTGCACCGCAAGTACCACCACCACGAGATGACCTTCTCGATGGTCTACGCGTACAGCGAGAACTACGTCCTGCCCATCTCCCACGACGAGGTCGTGCACGGCAAGCGCTCGCTGGTGAGCAAGATGCCCGGCGACTGGTGGCAGCAGCGCGCCACCCACCGCGCCTACCTGGGCTTCATGTGGGCCCATCCCGGCAAGCAACTCCTCTTCATGGGCCAGGAGTTCGCGCAGGGCGCGGAGTGGTCGGAGGCGCACGGCCCGGACTGGTGGCTGCTCGATCCGTCGTACGGTGCGGAGGGCGACCACCGGGGCGTGCGCGACCTGGTGCGCGACCTGAACACCGTCTACAACGCCACCCCGGCCCTGTGGGAGCGGGACACCGTGCCCGAGGGCTTCGCCTGGGTGGCGGGCGACGCCGCCGAGGACAACGTCTTCGCGTTCCTGCGCCACGACGCCGCCGGGAACCCGCTCCTCGCGGTCTCCCACTTCTCCCCCGTCGTACGGCACGCGTACGCGATCGGCGTCCCCGACGACGTACCGGCGTGGACGGAGGTCCTGAACACGGACGCGACCGGGTACGGCGGCAGCGGCGTCCACAACGCGGAGCCGCTGAAGCCGGAGTCGCACCCGAGCCACGGCCGCCCGGCCAGCATCGGCCTGACGCTGCCACCGCTGGCGACCGTGTGGTTCAGGCCGGCGTGACCTGCCGGCCCGCGGCTTCCGCGACGGGAGCGGTCGTTCAGCGGCCGAGGGCGCGGCGCAGGGTGTGCCCGTAGTACACGCGCAGACGGCGGAGTTCCCAGAGGGCGAGCAGGGTGACGGTGGCGGGGCCACCGTAGAGCAGCACCGTCACCACGCCCTCGGGAGCGTCCGCGTACGTGTCGGTGAACAGGTCGATCAGCATGTTCGACCAGACCAGCACCACGGACACCAGCGGCGGCAGGGTGTCGTGGACGTCGGCGGTACGGAAGACGTTGGTGACGGAGTTCGCGAGCGCCGTGAACGCGAAGATCATGCACCAGAGGGTGATCAGGAGCAGCGGCAGGTGGTGTGTCCCGACGTTCGACTGGAGCTGGAGGCACAGCACCAGCAGCAGTGCACCGCCCACCAGTCCGCCCAGCGCGGCGGCCGGACCCCGGGTGCGGCTGAGGTAGCGGCGCCGCAGGTGGGGGCGGGCGCAGCGGATGAAGACGCCCGTCACCAGGGGGACCAGGACGATCAGCAGGCCGCAGTTCTGGAGGAAGACGATCCAGGGCTGGAGGACCCGCTCGGTCACGGACGTCAGGTTGTACGCCAGAGCGATTCCGGCGACCACGACGAACCCGGCGAAGGACCGCATCCGCTGCACGGAGCGGGTGGTGGGGTCCACGACCCGGCCGCGCCGGGACGGCCGGCACAAGCGGTGCGCCGCCACCGGCGGCAGCAGCCACTTCAGCCACCAGCCGAAGCCCGCACCCGTGTGGGGGCGCAGGACGGCGGGGGCGTCCGGGGCTCCGGCACCGGTCCGGTTCGGCGACGGGATCGTGGGGTGCGGGTAGGGGGGTTGGTACGGCTGCTGCGGGTACGGGGGCCGGGGGGAGCTCGGCGGTGCCGCATAGGGGTTGTGGCCGCCGTTCCCGTTGTTTCCGTACATGTCGTGCTCGCCCCCGCTGTGCCCGATGCCGCTGTTCTCAATGCTGCTGTGTGCCAAGCTCCTTGAGGTTCTTGACGCCGCTGACAATACAAAGGGTGCGGGTGGGGCGGGTGAAGGCGACGTACACGTCGTTGACGCCGCGCGGTCCGGACGTGCGGATGCGCTCCGGTGCGACGACGACCACCGTGTCGAATTCGAGGCCCTTCGCCTGCCGGGGGTCGAGCAGGACGACCGGGCGGGTCAGGTCGAGGGGCTCGTCCGCGGGCTGTCCGTGCTCGGCGAACAGGCCGTGCAGGGCCGCCGGAGCGATGACGGCGAGCCGCCGGTCGTCGGCGCGTTCGCGGGCGACGGACTCGGCCACGGCTTCGGCCAGTGCCCGGTGGTCCCCGATGTCGACGCTCACCAGGGTGGGTTCGTGGCCCGTGGACCGTACGGAGCCGGGCGGCTGGAAGCCCGGGATCGCGCCGCGCATGACGGAGCCGGCCAGCTCCATGATCTCGGCCGGGGTGCGGTAGTTGACGCCCAGGCGGGTGTGCTCGTAGCGGTCGCCGACGTACGGGTCGAGGATCTGCTTCCAGGAGTCGCAGCCCGCCGCGTCGCCGACCTGCGCCGGGTCGCCGACCAGGGTCATCGAGCGGGTGGGACAGCGGCGCATCAGCAGCCGCCAGGTCATCGCGGACAGCTCCTGCGCCTCGTCCACGATGATGTGGCCGAACGCCCAGGTGCGGTCGGCGGCGGCGCGGGCGGCGGCGCTGCGGTGGTCGGCCTCGTCGTGGCGCTCGGCGAAGCGCTCGGCGTCGATCAGGTCGTGGGCGCCGAGCACCTCCGACTCCTCGTCGTCCAGGTCCTCGAACTCGTAGGTCCGCGAGCCGTACGACACGTCGAGGACGCCCTTGGCGTACGCGACCCGCTCCTCGTAGGCGCGGGCGGCGGCGGCGCGGGCCGCGTGGTCGTCCTGGCCGAGGAGTTCGGCGGCCTCGTCGAGGAGGGCCACGTCGGCGGCGGTCCACGCGCCGCCGGGGGCGCGGCGGATCGTGTCGGCGTCGGCGTCCGGGAGGTGGGCGGGGTCCTGGAGGAAGTCGGTGATCAGCTGCTGCGGGGTGAGCTCCGGCCACAGGGCGTCGATCGCGGCGACGACGTCGGGGTTGCCCGCGACCTCCTTGCCGAGCTGCTCGACGTCGGCGGCGGTGAGCAGGTTGCCGTCGGGGATCTCCTCGCCGAGTTCCTCCGCGATGGCCTCGTAGGGTTCGCGGCCGATGCGGTCGGCGAGCTGCTCGGTGAGCGCGTCCAGGACGTACCGGCCGAAGTGCGCGCGGGCGAGGTTGTGCGGGAGCTTGGTGGCGCGGGCGTGGTGGCGGGCGTCCTCGGCGATGGCGCGCTCCAGGGAGAGCGTCCACTGCTCGTGGTCGATCTCGTCCACGTCGTCGGGCACGGTCTGCCGGTCCCGTACGACCTGGGCCAGGACGTCCGCCATGGCGGCACCGCCCTTGACGGCGGCGGCCGCGGGGGTGTCCGTGCCGGTGGCGGTGATGCCGGGGAACAGCTCGGCGGGGGTGGCGAGCAGGACGCCGGTCTCGCCGAGGGAGGGCAGCACGTCGCCGATGTAGGAGAGGAAGGCGGGGTTGGGGCCGACGATGAGGACGGCGCGCCGGGCGAGCTGCTCGCGGTGGGCGTAGAGGAGGTACGCGGCGCGGTGCAGGGCGACGGCGGTCTTGCCGGTGCCGGGGCCGCCCTCGACGACGAGGACGCCTCGGTGCGGGGCACGGATGATGCGGTCCTGCTCGGCCTGGATGGTCTGCACGATGTCGGCCATGCGGCCGGTGCGGGCCCCGTTGAGCGCGGCGAGGAGGACGGCGTCGCCGTTGGGGTCCTCGTGTCCGGTGCGCGTGGTGTCGCCGAGGTCGAGGATCTCGTCGTGCAGGCCGGTGACGGTGCGGCCCCGGGTGGTGAGGTGCCTGCGGCGGCGCAGGCCCATCGGGGTGTGGCCGGTGGCCAGGTAGAAGGGGCGGGCGACGGGGGCGCGCCAGTCGACCAGCAGCGGGGTGCGTTCGGCGTCGTCGCGGCGGATGCCCATGCGGCCGATGTGGTGGGTGGCGCCGGGCTCGCCGTCGGCCTCCGGCGTGAAGTCGAGGCGGCCGAAGCAGAGTCCGGAGTCGGCGGCGTTGAGGGCGGCGAGGGTGGCGGACCGCTCGACGACGGCGACGTCGCGCTCGACGCGGGCCTGGCGGCCGTTGCCGGTCGCGGCGAAGGAGCCGCGCACGGCGGTCTCGGCCTCGTCGCGGAGTGCGTCGAGGCGGGCGTAGAGCCCCTCCACGAACTGCTGCTCCTGCCGCAGTTCACGGGTTGACAATTCCTCGGTTGACAAGTCTTCCCCCACTGGGTTATCGTGTCCACATGGCGCTTCCCCATGCCCTCTTGCAAATGCAGGCATGGAAACGCCCAATATACGCAGAGAAATACCCCGGCTGTCAACGCGCCGGGGTATTTCTTTTGCCCCACGAGGGGGCCGCGTCAGCGGGGGCGGCCGTCCGGCGGGAGGGCCTCGATGATGCGCAGCGGCTCCTCCAGGTCCACGTACCGCAGAATCCTGAGCACCCGCCGCTCGGGGCAGTGCACCGCGAACTCGCCTCCCCAGCGGGCCACTTGACCGCGCACCCGCAGCAGCAGGGAGAGGCCGCCGCAGTCCATGAAGGTGACGCGGGTCAGGTCCACGACGACGTGGGAGGGGTGCCCGCGCAGCGCCCGGTCGACGAGGGGGCCGACGCGCAGCCCCGCGTAGAGATCCAGCTCCCCGGAGAGCCCGAGGACGAGCGCGCCGCCGGCACGGCGCACTTCCACGGGCTGTTCCACGACTGATTCGGGCATGTTCCACCCCAGGTGCCTTGAAGAACGATCGGTGGCGTCTTGTGGACTCACCGGGGTCTGGGATGGCCTCGACGCAACGTAAGCGCGAGACCCCCGAGCAGAATCGGTTACCCATCCAAATCTGACTCGTACGAGTGGAGATTCCGGAAACTCCTTGACCGATCCGGGGCGGGGTCGGGGGCCCGGCGGCCGGTGTCAGCCGCCGGGCCCTCACGGCTGCCGGTGTCAGCCGCGCGGCAGCCGGAGACGGCCCTCGATGACGTCCCGGGCCACCTCGCGCAGCGTGCGCTGGCGGGCCCGTGCGTAGGCCCGCATCGGCTGGAAGGCGGCGTCCGGGGTCACGCCCCACTGGGCCGCCAGCATTCCCTTGGCCTGCTCGATGGCGATCCGGCTGGTCAGCGCACCGCGCAGTTCCTCGGCCGAGCGGGCCAGATGGGACAGGCGCCGGCACTGGACCAGGGAGAGCACGGCGATGTCCGCCAGCCGCTGGCCCATCTCCAGCTCCTCGCGCCCGGGCAGGTCGTCGTGGCCGTAGACCTGCCAGGTGCCGATCCGCGCGTCCCGGTGGCGCAGCGGCAGGACGGCGGTGCGGTCGATGCCGTACTCCAGCGCGCGGGCGCAGAAGGCGGGCCAGCGGTCGGCGTGCGCCCGCAGGTCGAAGGCGAGCAGGGGTTCGCCCCTGCGGAAGCCCTCGACGCAGGGGCCCTCCTGCCGCTGGGCGGCGAGGAGTTCGAGGAGTTCGGCGTTCTTGTCCGACGCGGCGGCGACCCGCAGCGCGCCGTCCCCCTCGGCGAGCATGGTGCCCACCGCGGGGACGTCGAGCAGCGAGACGCCCTGGTGGCAGAACTCGCGGAGGAGCAGGGTGACTTCCGCTCCCGGCTCCGCATGGGGCCGCATCAGCTCGGCGAGTCGGACGGACGCGTCCAGCCAGCGGCGTTCCCGGTTCATGTCCTTCACCTCACGATGAGGCGCATGCGGGGTCGCGCCTCGGGGGGCGTGTACCCGGGACGCGGCGCGGCACCGCGCTGCTCTGCCGCCGTCAGGCGTGCGCGTCCGCCGCCTCGCGCCCCGGTGCGCCCTCCCGCGCCTGCGGGGGTGTCGCGTCGGCCGGAGCCGTCGGGGCCGCCGTGCGGCGGGGCAGCAGCAGGGCGACGAGCAGCGTCCCCGCGCCCAGGACGACGGCGCCGACCAGGCTGGTGTGGGCGACCGCGTCGGAGAAGGCGGACCCGACGGCGTGCGCCATGTCCTGTGCGCCCTGGGCGAGTTGTTCGGCCTGTCCCTTGAGCTGGGCGGCCTGTTCGGGGCTGCCCGCGTGGGCGGCCTGTCCGGCGAGCTCCCTGGCCTTCTCGCCGATGCCCTGGGCGACGGCGTACCCGGCGCCGACGGAGTCCTGGGCGGTGTCGAGTGCGGCGGCGGGCAGCTTCGTACCGCTGACTCCGTCGGCGAGGTGCGAGGAGTACGAACCGGCGAGCACCGACCCGAGGACGGCGATGCCGAGGGAGCCGCCGAGCTCCAGCGAGGTGTCGTTGACCGCGCCGCCGACGCCGAGCTCGCTCTCCGGGAAGGCGCCCATGATGGCGTCGGTGCAGGGCGAGAGGGCGAGCCCGATGGCGAGGCCGAGGATGACGAGGGGCAGGACGAGGTCTCCGTACGCCGAGGCCGCGTCGACCCGGGTGAGCAGGGCGAGCGCGACGGTGCCGCCGACCATGCCGGCCGTGACGGTGACCCGCATGCCCAGGCGCGGGGTGAGGAACCCGGTCAGCGCGGACCCGACGAAGACGGCACCGGCGAGCGGCAGCATCCGTACACCGGTCTCCAGGGCGTTGAAGCCGAGCACGAACTGCAGGTGCTGGGTGAGGAAGTAGAACGCGCCGAAGACGGCGAGGAAGAACAGCGCGACGGCGAGGTTGGACCCGGCGAAGGCGCGGTCGAGGAAGCGGCGGACGTCGAGGACGGGGCGCGGGTGGCGCAGTTCCCAGACGACGAACAGGAGCAGCCCGACCCCGGCGACGACCGCCGCGCCGACGGCCTTTGTGTCCCAGCCGAAGTGCGGCCCTTCGATGATCGCGAAGATGAGCGCGGCGACCCAGACGACGGACAGCAGCCCGCCGACGTAGTCGATCCGGCCGTGCTTGCTCGCCCTGGACGGCGGTACGAGGGTGAACGCGCCGATGATCGCGAGGGCGGCGACGGGCACGTTGATGAGGAAGGTCGACGCCCAGCCGTGCTGTTCGAGCAGCGCTCCGGCGACGAGGGGGCCCGCGGCGATGGCCAGTCCGGCGGTGGCGGTCCAGATCACGATCGCCTTGGCACGCTCGGCGCGGGGGAAGGTCGCGGCGAGGAGGGAGAGGGTCGCGGGCATGATCATCGCCGCGCCGACGCCCATGACGGCGCGGGCGGCGATGACGCCGTCGCCGCTGTCGACGAGGGAGCCCGCGATCGAGCCGCCGCCGAAGACGAGGAGGCCCAGCACGAGGGCGCCGCGGCGGCTGTACTTGTCGCCGATGGCGCCGAGCAGCAGCATCAGCGCGGCGTACGGAACGGTGTAGCCGTCGACGACCCACTGGAGGTCGGCGCTGTTCAGGCCGAGGTCCCGGGTCATGTCGGGGGCGGCGACGGTGAGGGCGGTATTGGCCATCACGATGATCAGGAGGCTGAGACAGAGGACGAGGAGGGCCCACCAGCGCCGGGGATAGGGCTTGTCCATTGCGTCGACCGGCTGGTTCGCGACCAGGGGCACGGGGGTCACCTCTCACTGCACGTTCTGGATTGCACACGGCTGTGCAATTACACAGCCGTGTGCAAGTTACGTCAATGCACAGTGGTGTGCAAAATGGGGGGCATGACCACGGGCAGCTCAAGCAGTTCCAGTTCCTCCGCCTCCTCCGCCTCCTCCGCCTCCAGCAGCAGGGCCGACGCGAACCGGCGACGGATCATGGACGTCGCACTGGCGGAGCTGTTGCGGGACCCGGACGCGAGCATGGACCAGATCGCGCGGGCGGCGGGGGTCGTACGGCGCACGGTGTACGGCCACTTCCCCAACCGGGAGGCCCTGGTCGCCGCCCTGGTCGACGGCGCGGCACAGGCCGTCATCGAGGCGCACGCGGCGGGCAGGGCCGGGGTGGACGACCCGGCGGAGGCCCTGGCGCGGGCGATGCTCGCGGTGTGGCACATCGCGGACCGCTACCGGCTGCTGGTGGCGCTGGCGCAGCGGAGCGTGACGATGGAGGGCATCAAGCAGCGACTGACGCCGGTCCGGGAGGACTGCGTGGCGCTGCTGCGGCGGGGCCAGGAGTCGGGCGTCTTCCGGTCGCCGGTGCCGGCGGGGGCGCTGGCGTATGTGCACGAGCAGACGCTGTTCGGGCTGATGGAGGCGGTGAACGAGGGCGCGCTGGCGGCTTCGGAGGCGGGGCCGGCGGCGGCGCGGACGGCGTTGCTGTCGGCGGGGGTGGGGGTGGGGGAGGCGGAGCGGCTGCTGGGCCGCTTGGGCGCGGGCCGCTAGGGCGCGGGGCGGGGCGGAGTCGCGACGGCACCCGGCACGGGGGTCGGCCGCTGCGCGGGGCCCGAGTCGGGGCGGCACCCGGTGCCCGGGTCGGCCGCTGCGCGGGGCCCGAGTCGGATCGGCACCCGGCGCCCAGGTCGGCCGCTGCGCGGAGCCGGGGTCGGATCGGCACCCGGCGCCCAGGTCGGCCGCTGCGCGGAGCCGGGGTCGGATCGGCACCCGGCGCCCGGGTCGATCGCTGCGCGGGGCCCGGGCCGGGGCGGCACCCGGTGTCGGGGCGGGTTTCTCCCCTACCCGCCCCTTCCCGTAACCCTGCGGGGCCGTCGTGGCTGGGGTTTTGCGCAGTTCCCCGCGCCCCTGAAAGGGGCGCGGGGAACTGCGCGAGCAACCCACCACAAGCCGCGCGGCCGAGCGCTTTAGGTGAAGGGGCGGGACCGGGGCGAAAACAGCCCCGGTGCCGGGCGCGGCACAAGCAGGGTCCCGGCGCAGCCACCACCCCCGACACCGGAGCACCACACCACGCCCCCAGCACCGGCACCGGAGCACCGCACCACGCCCCCGGCGACGTACCTACTTGGTCAAGGAAGGGCCCGCCTCGGAGGGTTCGGCCTCCGGCGCAGCCCCGTGACCGTCGTCCAGCAGCGTCTGCTCGTCGAAGGGCACCCGCCCCGCCAGCACCTGCTCCACCCGCTCCCGGTCGATCTCCTTCGTCCACGTCCCCACCAGCACCGTCGCCACCGCGTTCCCCGCGAAGTTCGTCAGCGCCCGCGCCTCGCTCATGAAGCGGTCGATGCCGACGATCAGCCCGACCCCGTCGACCAGTTCGGGACGGTGGGACTGCAGGCCGCCCGCCAGCGTCGCGATTCCCGCCCCCGTCACCCCCGCCGCCCCCTTCGAGGCGATGATCATGAAGCCGAGGAGGGCGATCTGTTCGCCGATGTTCAGCGGGTCCCCGAGCGCGTTCGCGATGAAGAGCGAGGCCATGGTCAGGTAGATGGCCGTGCCGTCCAGGTTGAAGGAGTACCCCGTCGGGACGGTGATGCCCACGACCGGCTTGCTGACCCCCAGATGCTCCATCTTCGCGATGAGCCTCGGCAGCGCCGTCTCCGAGGACGACGTCGAGAGGATCAGCAGGAACTCCCGGCCGAGGTAGCGCAGCAGCCGGAAGATGTTCATCCCGGTGAAGAGCTTCAGGATCGCGCCGAGCACGACGAACACAAAGAGCACGCACGTGATGTAGAAGGCGATCATGATGGTCGCGAGCGCGGTCAGCGCCTTGCCGCCGGTCTCGCCGACCACCGCCGCGATGGCCCCGAACGCCCCCACCGGAGCCGCCCACATCACCATCGCGAGGATGCGGAACACGAGCCGCTGGATGTGCCCGATGCCGCGCAGCACCGGCTCGCCCGCCCGCCCCATCGCCTGGAGCGCGAAGCCCACCAGCAGCGCGACGAAGAGGGTCTGGAGCACGGAGCCCTCGGTGAAGGCGGACACCAGCGTCTTCGGGATGATCCCCAGCAGGAAGTCGGCCGTCCCCTCGCTCGCCCCCTGCGCCTGCTTCGCGCCCTCGCCCTTGTGCGCGTCCAGGTCCAGGTCCGTACCCGGATGGATCAGGTTGCCGACGAGCAGGCCGATGGCGAGCGCGACGGTCGACATCACCATGAAGTAGCCGAGCGCGAGCCCGCCCACCGCACCGACCTTGGCGGCCTTGCGCACCGAACCGATGCCCAGCACGATCGTGCAGAAGATGATCGGCGAGATCAGCATCTTGATCAGGTTCACGAACCCGGTGCCGATCGGCTTCAGGTCCTTGGCCACGCCCGGGGCCAGGAATCCGACCGTGATGCCGAGGGCGACCGCGACGATCACCGCCAGGTAGAGGTAGTGCGACCGGTCCGGCCTCTTCGGCGCGGGCGTCGGCTGCCCCGCTCCCGTCTCCGCTGCGGCCACAGGGCCCTCCTCGTCCTCACCGGTTTCGCCCACGTGGGGGTGGGTCCCGCGACTATGCACCACCGGAGGCGCCAACACACCCTTACGGTCGTAGAGTTCACAGATTGACGATTTCGTACACCCCGGGACCACCCTGGATGTTCCTACGAGCCGTGACGTTGGCCGAACGCACCGTAGCCAACTCCCGCCTCCCCTCCTTACCGTGTGCCCGTGCACCCCACCCCGCCGTCAGACGTCCCGCCCTCCGACGTCCCCCCGTTCGACACCGCGGCCGCCCGGCGGCTGAGGGAGGCACTCGGGATGCTGCCCGGGCATGTCGCGTACGGGCTGCGCGCGCAGTACGGGCTGGACGTGGGGCCGGATTTGGTCACCGCCTGGGAGCGGGGGCTGCGGGCCCCCGACAGCCGTGAAGTGGCCGCGCTGGCCGGGGTGTTGTGGTGCGATCCCGCCGAACTCCTCTACGCCGCCCGCACCCTGCGCGAGCACCGCACCGTGCGCGGTGTCGCCCCCGCCGACCTGGCGCGCAGGGTCGGGCTCGGCATGGACGCGTATCTGAAGATGGAGGAGAGCGGGCGGTGGCGCGGCACCGAGCGGCAGTCCGCCGCGCTCGTCGCCGCCCTCGGCCTCTCCCCCGCCCAGTTCGTCACGGCCGCCGGGCGCGACGGGGAGCTGGCGGACCTGCTGCGCAGCGCGGTCACCACGCGCTGGCAGGCGTACGTCAAACCACTGGCCAAACTGCTGCCGGTGGAGCGCGCCACGATCGAGGACGCCCTGCCGCGCCTGCACGCCGACTACCAGTCCCGCATGGTCGCGACCCTGGGCTGGGGCGGCGGCGTGGGCGACGCGGGCGACGGCGCCGCCGGGCGGGAGTTCCTGGAGGGGATCGTGGCGCACTTCTGGGAGCGGGTCCAGCGGTCCTGACCCCTAGACGGCGTCGAAGCGGAAGAGCTGGCCCGCCGCGTCCTCCGTGCACGGCTGCTGCTGGAGGGCGGTCCACTCCGCCCGCGAGGCTCCCGGCACCGTGATGCACATCTCGGTGTGCATCACCCGCATCCGGTAGCCCTCGACCGGCGTGCCCACCGGCTCGAAGCGGAACGTCTCGGCGCCCGGATCGCGGTTCTGGCAGGAGTCGTCCTCCAGCCAGGCGCCCTTCTTCTTCCAGGCCCAGTGCACGCCCATGCACCCGTCCTCGAACTCCGGGTGCCAGGAGGCCACGCGCCAGTCCCGTTCACCCATCCTGACCAGGGAATACTGCGGCAGCCTGTCTTCGCAGGGGCGTTGGTAGACCTTGCCGGTCCTGGTCTCCGGGCGCTCCCCCAGACACAGCCCGGAGTGCGCGGCGCGCAGGGTGCGTTCGCCGGGCGAGGGGGCGGCGGGCACACCGCCGGGGGCCTCGGCCGGGCCCCGCACCACCCAGGCGACCGTCGCCGCGACCACCGCGAGGGCGAGGCCGAACACCAGGACCTTGGCCCTCGACATGCGTCGCGAACCGGTGGCTTCCGGCCCGTCGGCGGGAGGCTGAACGGCCGGGTGCGGCAGGGCCGTCGGGGGTGGGTCCGGCAGTGCCACAGGGCCCGAACCGGCCACCGGCGAGGGCGCCGGAACTTCTGATTCCGTCACATTCCGCGCGCCTTCCGGAGCTTCCGCTTCCGTCGGCGGACTCGATGCTGCCGGGGAGTCTGCCCGGGGGCTCGACTCCGCCGGAGGACCCGCTTCCGCCGGCAGGCCGGCTTCCGGCGCGCGCCTCCCCCGTACCGCCAGTTCCTTCCGTACCGAAAGCCATTCCGCGACGGACGCGGGAGGGCACCCGCACGCCCGGGCGTACGCCGCCACCAGTTCCTCGCGCGGGACCGTCGCGCGGGACAGCATGTTGGCGACCGTGGAGCGGGGCAGGACGTCGCCCTCGGCCTCGGCGCGGGCGGTGAGTTCGCGGTAGGTGAGACCCGACCACTCCTTCAGCGCGTGCAGCAGCGAGACGAACTCCGCGGGGGTGAGCGCGCCGCGCGGATCGGGCTCCGGCATCCGGAAAACTCCTGTCCCCTCGCCTGACCTGCGTCCGGAGGGCCGTGGAAAGGGAGTTGGGACATGTCCCGGACAGGCTGAAGCCTTGTTGATCCGCCCGCACAACTCAAGAGTGGGTAGCGCCAACTCCGGGGGAGCGCGGAACGGCCCCGGTCGTCCACAGGGGAGACGACGGGGGCCGTTTCGCGCGGTTGGCGCCAGGCGTACCGGCAGGGGCTAGAAGACCGACTCGGCCTCGAACATGCGGTCCTCGGGGACCGTCTTCAGCTCGGACACGCCCTCGGCCAGCGGAACCATCTGGATGCTCGTGCCACGCAGCGCGGTCATCTTGCCGAAGTGCCCGGCGTGCGCCGCCTCGACCGCGTGCCAGCCGAAGCGGGTCGCGAGGACGCGGTCGTACGCGGTGGGCGTGCCGCCGCGCTGGACGTGGCCGAGAATGACCGGTCGCGCCTCCTTGCCGAGCCGGGCCTCCAGCTCGACGGCCAGACGGGTGCCGATGCCGGTGAAGCGCTCGTGACCGAACTGGTCGATGATGCCCTTCTCGTACGGCATGGTGCCCTCGGCCGGACGCGCGCCCTCCGCGACGCAGATGACGGCGAACTTCTTGCCGCGCGCGAAGCGCTCCTCGACCATCTTGACCAGCGAGTCGACCTCGAAGGGGCGCTCGGGCAGGCAGATGCCGTGCGCGCCGCCGGCCATGCCGGACTCCAGGGCGATCCAGCCCGCGTGGCGGCCCATGACCTCGACGACCATGACGCGCTGGTGCGACTCGGCGGTGGTCTTGAGGCGGTCTATGGCCTCGGTGGCCACGCCCACGGCGGTGTCGAAGCCGAAGGTGCGGTCGGTGCCGTTGATGTCGTTGTCGATGGTCTTGGGCACGCCCACGACCGGCATTCCGGCGTCGGAGAGCATCCGGGCGGCGGTCAGGGTGCCCTCGCCGCCGATCGGGATGAGTGCGTCGATGCCGTACTTGGCGGTGAGCTCGGCGCAGTTCTCGGCGGCCTCGCGCAGGCGGTCGCGCTCCAGGCGGGCCGAGCCGAGGATGGTGCCGCCGCGCGGGAGGATGCCGCTGACCGCGTTGAGGTCGAGGGGGCGGTAGTGACCGTCGAGGAGGCCCTTGAAGCCGTCCTCGAACCCGATGACCTCGTCGTTGTGACCGGCGACGGCACGGTGCACGACCGACCGGATCACTGCGTTCAGCCCGGGACAGTCGCCGCCTGCGGTGAGAACTCCGATACGCATCGTGCTGTGTCTCCTGCTCTTGGTGGTACTTGTGAGCCAGGTTCCGATTGTTCCACGGCCGGAACAGGCCGCGCGCTTTCGGATACTCCGGTACAAGCGGGACAGAGGGGCCTTCGTCCCCTGTCCGGCGGGTACTTCTTCCGGCGGGCGCCCTATCCAGCCCCAAAGGTATTGTCAAGGGTGCAAGGCCACCCTAACCGCACAAAATAGGCAAAGTTGCCTGGCGACAGCGCCTGACCGACGACGAGACGGAGAGCACGCGTGACGCGCAGCGTGTACGTGACCGGCATCGACCGGGGGGACGGCCGCCAGGTCGTCGAGCTGGGAGTCATGGAACTCCTGACCCGCCAGGTGGACCGGGTGGGCGTTTTCCGCCCGCTGGTGCACGACGGCCCCGACCGACTCTTCGACCTGCTGCGTGCCCGTTACCGGCTGTCCCAGGACCCGGCGACGGTGTACGGCATGGACTACCGCGAGGCGTCCGCGCTGCAGGCCGAGAAGGGCACCGACGAACTGGTCTCCCAGCTGGTGGACCGCTTCCACAAGGCCGCTCGCGGGTACGAGGTCGTGCTCGTCCTCGGTACGGACTTCGCCGACACCCAGCTCCCGGACGAGCTGGCGCTGAACGCGCGCCTGGCGAACGAGTTCGGGGCCTCGGTCATACCCGTGGTCGGCGGCCGCAAGCAGACCGCCGAGTCGGTGCGCGCGGAGGCCCGCAACGCCTACCGGGCGTACGACGGCCTGGGCTGCGACGTCCTGGCGATGGTCGTCAACCGGGTGGTCCCGGCGGACCGCGCCGAGATCGCCGAGCGCCTCGGCAGCCGCCTGCCGGTGCCCGCGTACGTCCTGCCCGACGAGCCCGCGCTGGCCGCGCCGACGGTCGCGCAGATCACCCAGGCGCTCGGCGGAACGGTTCTCCTGGGCGACGACGCGGGCCTCGCCCGTGACGCCCTGGACTTCGTCTTCGGCGGCGCGATGCTGCCGAACTTCCTGAACGCCCTCACCCCCGGCTGCCTGGTCGTGGCCCCCGGCGACCGCTCCGACCTGGTCGTCGGCTCGCTGGCCGCGCACAGTGCCGGTACGCCGCCGATCGCGGGCGTGCTGCTGACGCTGGGCGAGCGGCCGGGTCCTGAGGTCCTCACGCTGGCCTCGCGGCTGGCGCCCGGCACCCCGGTGATCTCGGTGGACGGCGGGTCCTTCCCGACCGCCGGTGAGCTCTTCGCGCTGGAGGGCAAGCTGAACGCGGCCACCCCGCGCAAGGCGGAGACCGCGCTCGGCCTGTTCGAGCGGCACGTCGACACCGCCGATCTGCTGGCCCGGGTCTCGGTGGCCCGCAGCGGCCGGGTCACCCCGATGATGTTCGAGCACGAGCTGCTGGAGCAGGCCCGCGCCGACCGCCGCCGCGTGGTCCTCCCCGAGGGCACCGAGGAGCGCGTGCTGCGCGCCGCAGACGTCCTCCTGCGCCGCGACGTGTGCGACCTGACCCTGCTGGGCGACGTCGACACCATCCGCAAGAAGGCCGCCGACCTGGGCATCGACCTGGCCGCCACCCAGCTCATCGACCCCACCACCTCCGAGCTGCGCCAGCGCTTCGCCGAGCGCTACGCCCAGATGCGCGCCCACAAGGGCGTCACCGTGGAGCTGGCCCACGACGTGGTCGCCGACGTGAACTACTTCGGCACCCTGATGGTCCAGGAGGGCCTGGCCGACGGCATGGTGTCCGGCTCGGTGCACTCCACGGCCGCCACCATCCGCCCGGCCTTCGAGATCATCAAGACCAAGCCGGACGCGAAGATCGTCTCCTCGGTCTTCTTCATGTGCCTGGCGGACAAGGTCCTGGTGTACGGAGACTGCGCCGTGAACCCGGACCCGAACGCCGTGCAGCTCGCCGACATCGCGATCCAGTCGGCCGGGACCGCCGCCCAGTTCGGCGTCGAGCCGCGGATGGCGATGCTGTCCTACTCGACCGGCACCTCGGGCGCGGGCGCGGACGTCGACAAGGTCCGCGAGGCGACCGAGCTGGTGCGCTCCTCGCGCCCGGACCTGCTCGTCGAGGGCCCGATCCAGTACGACGCGGCCGTCGAGCCCTCGGTGGCCGCGACGAAGCTGCCGGGCTCCGAGGTCGCGGGCCAGGCCAGCGTGCTGATCTTCCCGGACCTCAACACCGGCAACAACACCTACAAGGCCGTCCAGCGCTCGGCGGGCGCCGTGGCGGTCGGCCCGGTCCTCCAGGGCCTCCGCAAGCCGGTCAACGACCTCTCGCGCGGGGCACTGGTCCAGGACATCGTCAACACGGTCGCCATCACCGCCATCCAAGCCCAGGGCCACCCCTCCTAGGCCTTATGGGGTCCCACCCCCCAGCCCGGCCTTCCGCAGCCGCCCTCCCGGGTGACGGGGCCGCACCCTTCCCCCTCCCCCAGCCCCCTTGGGCTCCGCCCCTCCCTCTCCCCCGCCCCCTTGGGCGGCGGGGCCGCCCCCCGGGGGCGGGACGGGCGGGCAAGGGGGCGGCCCGCCCGACACCGGCCCCGCCCGGTGGCCCCCGCCCCGCCCGCTCGCCCCGCACCGACGACCCCGCCAAGCCGCCCCGTACCGCCGAACCCCCTACTCGTACTCGTACAAGAAGGCGCACCCCGTGACCCCCACCCCCACCCGCATCCTCGTCCTCAACTCCGGCTCCTCCTCCGTCAAGTACCAGCTCCTCGACATGCGCGACCAGTCCCGCCTCGCCGTCGGCCTCGTCGAGAAGATCGGCGAGGACACCTCCGCCCTCGCCCACACCCCCCTCCTCGGCGAGCGGGCCGGTAAGAAGCGCGTCCAGGAGACCCGATTCGCCGACCACGCCGAGGCCCTCCAGGCCGTCGCCCTGGAGCTGGCCGCCGACGGCATCGGCCTGGACTCCCCCGAGCTGGCCGCGATCGGCCACCGGGTCGTGCACGGCGGTCTGAAGTTCTCCGCGCCGACCGTCATCACCGACGAGGTCATGGCGGAGATCGAGCGCCTGGTCCCGGTCGCGCCGCTGCACAACCCCGCCAACATCACCGGCATCAAGACCGCCCAGGCGCTGCGCCCCGACCTCCCCCAGGTCGCGGTCTTCGACACCGCGTTCCACACGACGATGCCGGAGTACGCGGCCCGGTACGCGATCGACGTCGAGACCGCCGACGCGCACCGCATCCGCCGCTACGGCTTCCACGGCACCTCGCACGCCTACGTCTCCCGCAAGACGGCCGCGCTGCTCGGCAAGGACCCGTCCGAGGTCAACGTGATCGTCCTGCACCTCGGCAACGGCGCCTCCGCCTCCGCCGTCGCGGGCGGCCGCTGCGTCGACACGTCGATGGGGCTCACCCCGCTCGAAGGCCTCGTGATGGGCACCCGTTCCGGCGACCTCGACCCGGCGGTGATCTTCCACCTGGAGCGGGTGGCGGGAATGTCGACGGACGAAATCGACACGCTCCTCAACAAGAAGAGCGGGCTCGTCGGACTCTGCGGCGACAACGACATGCGGGAAATCCGCCGCCGTATCGACGAGGGCGACAAGCAGGCCGAACTCGCCTTCGAGATCTACATCCACCGGCTGAAGAAGTACATCGGCGCCTACAGTGCCGTGCTCGGCAAGGTGGACGCGGTGGCCTTCACGGCGGGCGTCGGCGAGAACGCCGCCCCGGTGCGCGAGGCGGCCGTGGCGGGCCTGGAGGAGCTGGGCCTCGCGGTGGACGCGGACCTCAATTCCGTACGTTCCGACGAACCGCGGCTGATTTCGCCGGAATACGCCCGGGTCGCCGTGGCCGTTGTACCGACCGACGAAGAACTGGAAATCGCGACCCAGGTCTACGACCTGGTCAGCAAGTAATCCCGAGCCGACCGAACAGCCCGTCTGAGCGCGACCGCGCCCATTTGTACATTCCGCCAGACGGAATATTCCGCAGCGAAACAAACCGATAGGATCGTCTTATGCGCCGTTCCAAAATCGTCTGCACCCTTGGCCCCGCCGTCGACTCTCACGAGCAGCTCGTCGCTCTGATCGAAGCCGGCATGAGCGTGGCCCGATTCAACTTCAGCCACGGCACCCACGAGGAGCACCAGGGCCGGTACGACCGCGTCCGCAAGGCCGCCGCCGAGACCGGCCGCGCGGTGGGCGTGCTCGCCGACCTCCAGGGTCCGAAGATCCGCCTGGCGAAGTTCGCCGAGGGCCCCGTCGAGCTGGTGCGCGGTGACGAGTTCACCATCACCGCCGAGGACGTCCCGGGCGACAAGTCCATCTGCGGCACCACGTACAAGGGCCTGCCGGGCGACGTCCAGAAGGGCGACCCGATCCTCATCAACGACGGCAACGTCGAGCTGAAGGTCGTCTCGGTCGAGGGCCCCCGCGTGAAGACGATCGTCATCGAGGGCGGTGTCATCTCCGACCACAAGGGCATCAACCTGCCCGGCGCGGCGGTGAACGTCCCGGCCCTCTCCGAGAAGGACGTCGAGGACCTCCGCTTCGCGCTGCGCATGGGCTGCGACCTGGTCGCCCTCTCCTTCGTCCGCGACGCCGACGACGTCAAGGACGTCCACAAGGTGATGGACGAGGAGGGCCGCCGGGTCCCCGTCATCGCCAAGGTGGAGAAGCCGCAGGCCGTGGAGCACATGGAGGGCGTCGTCATGGCGTTCGACGGTGTGATGGTCGCGCGCGGTGACCTGGCCGTCGAGTACCCGCTCGAAAAGGTCCCGATGGTGCAGAAGCGCCTGGTGGAGCTGTGCCGCCGCAACGCCAAGCCGGTGATCGTCGCGACCCAGATGATGGAGTCGATGATCACCAACTCCCGCCCGACCCGCGCCGAGGCGTCCGACGTCGCCAACGCGATCCTCGACGGTGCGGACGCGGTCATGCTGTCCGCCGAGTCCTCGGTCGGTGCGTACCCGATCGAGACCGTCAAGACGATGTCGAAGATCGTCGTCGCGGCCGAGGAGGAGCTGCTCTCCAAGGGCCTCCAGCCCCTGGTCCCCGGCAAGAAGCCGCGCACCCAGGGCGGTTCCGTCGCCCGCGCCGCGTGCGAGATCGCGGACTTCCTGGACGGCAAGGCCCTGGTCGCCTTCACCCAGTCCGGCGACACGGCCCGCCGCCTGTCCCGCTACCGCGCGGCCCAGCCGATCCTCGCCTTCACCACCGACGAGGGCACCCGCAACCAGCTGGCCCTCAGCTGGGGCGTCGAGTCCTTCGTGGTCCCCCACGTCCACAACACGGACGCGATGGTCGACCTGGTCGACGCCGAGCTGCTGAAGCTCCAGCGCTACAACAACGGCGACACCATGATCATCACCGCCGGTTCGCCCCCCGGCATCCCCGGCACCACGAACATGGTCCGGGTGCACCACCTGGGCGGCGAAGAGGCGACTGCCTGAGCCGCAGGACATGCAGGAGGGCGGGCCCGGGGTTCCTTGAGAACCCCGGGCCCGCCCTCGTCGCAGCCGCTAGTTGGCGGCCGCGTTGCCCGTGCCCGGGCCGGTGAAGTAGTTGTGCAGGCCCGGGACGGTCAGGGTGCCGCCGAACTGGCCGGCCTGGGTGACCTTGACCTTGGTGAACATCGCGATGGGGACGTTCAGCGGGGGCGGGGTCTGCGGGCTGAAGGTGACCGGGATGAGGCCGAAGAGGTTGCCCTTCAGCTCCTCCGTGTACATCGTGACGGTGCCCTGGCGGAGGGTGGAGGTGGAGCCCTTGCGCGCCTGGACGTGGCCCGTGGTGCCACCCGGGCCGACCGTCGTCTGGTGCAGGTCCTTGATGTCCGTTTCCTTCGCGGTGAACTTCAGGACCTTCTTGATCTTGCCGCCTGCCGTGCGGACCTCGACGACGCCCGCGTAGTTGAGTCCGCGCAGGGTGAGCATCGAGGTTTCCAGGATCCAGGGGTCGTCCGGCAGGTCCGGGATGCCCGGCTCCAGCTTGGCGTTGGCCAGGGCGTCCGGGTCCGCGACGGGGCAGGGGAAGGGGATCTGGCCGTCTTCGTTGGGGACGAGGTCGGGCTTGCCGTCGCCGTCCTTGTCGAAGTCCTCGACCTTGATGCCCAGCTTCTCGGCGGCGGCCTTGATGGCCTTCTCGGTCTTGGCCGCGGTGGCGTCCGCCTTCTCCTTGGCCTCCTTGGCGATCTTGTCCAGCTTGTCCTTGGCGTCCTTGGCTTCCTTGGCCTCGTCGGCGTCCTTCTCCGCCTTGGAGTCCTTGGGGTCCTTGGAGTCCTTGGAGTCCTTGGAGTCGTCCTTCGGGTCCGGCTGGTCGGCCTTCTTGGCGGGCTTGGTGTCGTCCGCCGTGCCCTTGTCCGCGTCCGCGTCGGGCTTCTTCGCGTCGTTCTTCGCGTCGGGGGCGTCCGGCTTCGCCGGGTCCGCGGCCGGAGGAGCGGCCTCCTCCTTCTTCTTGCCGCCCAGGCCCTCGAAGAAGTCCTTGATGGCGGGGCCCACGCCGAGCGGGTCGAGGGGGTTCTTCGTCTCCGTCTCGGCGGGCGCGGGAGTGGTCGCGGGGACCTCGGGGGCCTTCTTCTCCGGCGCAGGGGTCTCCGCCGGGGGCTTCGTCCCGTCCGGGGCGGGGGTCTTGTCCGGCTTCGTGGCGTCGGGGCCGGCCGGGTCGGGCTTGCCCGTCTCGTCCTTGTCCTTGTCGCCCTTGTCCTTGCCGTCCGTGCCCTTGCCGGAGTCGTCCTTGCCGGAGCCGTCCTTCGCGGGGTCGTCCTTCTCCGCGTCCGGCTTGCCGTCGCCGTCCTTGTCGGGCTTCTCGGCGTCCTTGCCCGCCTCGTCCGGCTGCGTCACGCACGGCCCGGGCGCGAACGGGTTGCCCGGCTCCTCGGCGGCCATCGCCAGCTTCGGCGTGAGGCTCATCCCGACGAACACCGCCGTGGGCATCGCCGCGAGGGCGAGCGCCTTTCCGGCCGGCATGTGGAACTTGGTCAGCAGCGACTTCTTGGGGGCCGCGTGACGCGGCCCGCTTCTACCCCGGGCCCCCGCTCCCCCGCCCGCGGTCACCTGGGCCTCGTCACCCCGCACTGTTCCTCCTGCCATCGGCGTCGGTCGTGGTCGTGTCCGGTCCGGCCCCCGGGGACTTCGTGAGGTTCGCCTTGGGCTGTACGGACGGCTGGGCGGACGGCTGAGCGGGCCGCTGCGCATGCGGTACGGGCTCCGCCTGCGGCGGCACCTGCGTCAGGGCCATCGTCTGCTCGGCGGGGGCCTCGGGACCGGCCGGGCCCGGCTGCGTACCGTCGAAGAGCCCGCCCGCGAACGGCGCGCCCGAAGCGGCCGGGCCGGAAGCGGCCGAGCCCCTGCCGGAGGCCTCGACCGGGGCCGGAGCCGCCGCTTCCTTCGCCGGGGCCCACGCGATCGACATCGCGCCGCCCACCATGGCGAGCAGGAAGCCGAAGAGGAAGCCGCCGATGTTCGACACCGGAATGGAGACCAGGGCCAGCAGGATCGCGGCCACACCCGCGAAGACCCTCACGATGGAGTGGAACCACATCGTGAGGCCCAGCGTGACCAGCAGCACGCCGATGATCAGCGAGCCTGCGCCCGCCGTCGTCGCGATGGTGAGCGTGAGCGCCCCCATCTTGAGCCCGTTGTACGGGAAATACATGATCGGGATGCCACCGAGGAGGGTGAGGAGTCCCGCCCAGAACGGCCGGACACTCCGCCAGGCGCGGAAGCGCAGCCGCCAGTAGTGGAAATCGCGGCTCTCGCCATCGCGGCTCTCGCTCGGAACCGAGGTCTCGGCGCTCATGAAAACAGCTCCCTGGAACCGGTGTTGCTGTGCAGAAGATGAGGGAGGGGGAACGGGCGGAGCGCCCCGCACCCGCCCGGCGGCCGCTCAACACGGCTGCCGGGCGAGGCAGTTGCTAGCACCCCGCCCGCAACGGAGTGCTTAGTAGCACTCCTTGACGCCCTTGTGCAGGCGCAGGCTCAGACCGCTGAGCTTGAAGGTGCCCGCCGAGGTCGCCCAGGCGCGCTGCTTCACGTTGGTCAGCACGGCCTTGTCGGCCTGCTGCGCGAAGCCGAAGGGGTTGGCCTTCGTGCCCGGCTGAATGCCCGGACCCTTGTTGGCCTTGCCCGCGGCAACGCCGATGTCGATGTTCGAGAACTCCGCGTCGGCGTCGAGGTCGGCGACGTCGAGGTAGATGTTCTTGGCCTCGACCGGCTTGTTCGCGTCCGTACCGGCCTTCAGCATCAGGCTGATGCTGCCGAAGATCGGGACGTCGGGCGTGACGACCGACTGGCACATGTTCGTGATGGTGGCCGACTTGAAGCCGGAGACCGCGACCGGGTGAAGGGCCGGGTTCCCCTTCAGGTCGGTGCCCTCGGCGATCGAGCCGTACTGCACGAAGCCCGTGCCGTCGAGCTTGTCGGTCGTGACCTTGAAGTCCTGACCGGAGACGCTGAACGAAGCCGCCAGCGCGCCCTGGGCCATGGCCACGCCTATCGCCGCGGTCGCGGCGACGCTCGGCACCATGACGACGGCGAAGCGACGCCATCTGGTCCCACCGCGTACTGCTGAGCTCATGTACTTTCCTCCTTCTCGGACGTACATCTCCGGATGCGGGCGAGGGGCCCGTCCTGGGATGGGAGAAGTGCTACGTCCTCGGAGTGCGGGCGCCCGCGTCATCAGGCGTGAACCACGGCGCAAGCCACGTCCGTGCCGTCCGAATCACCGGCGATCACCCCCGAGCGACAACCACTGGCCACGCGTTCGCGCAACCTGCTGGACAGGCCCCGCCGCACAAGCGGAGACCCCCCTGTCCAGAGCCGGCACCACTGCTGCCGGCCCACTCGGTGGGGACCCAGAACCCGCGGGACCCGACTGGCTTGTCAGGTCTGGGGCAATGGACCGAGCGTGGCCGATCGTGGTGCATTCACGGGCCGGGCACAAGGGGGTTCGTTACTGGCTAGTAACGGGCGGATAACCGAAGCGCGGCCTGCCGGTCTCACAGGGTCGTCGACGGCTGCGTCGCGTGACGCGGAAAATCGGGTGATTGCCGCAACAAGGCGGACAGAAGGGCGAGTTCGGCTTACTGCGAGTAACAGCCCCCGCGATTACCAAGTTTTGGTAAAGCGGAGCCGAGATTTATCGACAAGGAGAGCTGAACGGGGTGCCGATGCGCACAGCACCGACACCCCGTGAGGTCGCTTTGAGCACTTCCGTACGGACCACTTCCGCAAGAAGGCTTCGTTACGCCCGCGAGGGCGCGAAGGGATCTAGAACAGCACCCGTGCCAGCGCCGTCCGCGCCTTGCCGACCCGGGGGTCGTCCGCGCCGACGACCTCGAAGAGTTCGAGCAGCCGCACCCGGGCGGCGTCCCGGTCGTCCCCGGCCGTCACGCGCACCGCGTCGACGAGCCGCCCGAAGGCGTCCTCGATGTGGCCGCCGGCCAGGTCGAGTTCGGCGGCGGCGATCTGCGCTGCCACGTCCACCGGACGCTCGGCGGCGTCCTTGCGGGTCTGCTGCGGGTCCAACTGCGTGACGCGGCCGAGCAGTTCGGCCTGCGCGAGACCGGCCTTGGCGTCCGGGTTCGCCGGGTCGTCGGCCAGTACGTTCCGGTACGCCTGGACAGCGCCCGCGAAGTCGTTGGCGTTCAGCGCGTCCATCGCCGCGTCCAGCAGCGCGTCGTACGGACCGACCGGAGCCGGTGCGTCGACGGGGGCCGGACCGTCCGCGACCTGGATGCCGGTGAGCCCGAAGCGCTCCTCGCCGACCTGGATCAACTGGTCGAGGGTGGCCCGGATCTGCTCCTCGGGCGCGACGCCCTGGAAGAGCGGCAGGGCCTGTCCGGCGACGACCGCGAAGACGGCCGGGACGCCCTGGACGGCGAACTGCTGGAGGAGCATCGGGGCACTCTCGCCCTCGACCTTGGCGAGGACGAAGCGCCCCCGGTACTCGGCCGCGAGGCCCGCGAGCTGCTGCACCAGCTGCTCGCTCTGCTCGGAACGGCGCGACCAGAAGGCCACGACGACCGGCACCTCGGAGGCGAGCTGGAGGACGGAGGTCTCGAATCCGGCCTCGTCGACGTCGAAGACCAGGTTCGAGGCGGGTACGGCCGGTGCGCCGCCCTGCCGGGCGGCCTCGGCGCGCGCCTGCTCCGCCTTCTGCTTGGCCTCGTTGGCCGCTTTCACCGCGGCGAGGTCGACGACGCCGCTCATGGACATGTTCCTAGGCTGCATGCGTACATCCTCCCCCCTCGGCGACCGGTTCGAAAAAGCGTCGCGGCACTGCCGCGACGGGTGGTACATCTGGCGCCGGGTCCCCACCTGGCGCCGGTGGTTGTCGCTCGGCCCGCCCGGAGTGCCGTACCCGGCGCCGGAAGAGCTTTCGCTACAGGTCGTAGCGTAACTCGACACCCCCTCCGAGCGCCTCGTGATCTCCCTCACGATCATGTACCGGGCCGCCGACGAGCCATGGACGGACCGTACCTACTCACCGGTATGGTCGCGGGCATGTCCACCCCCGCCACCCCCGCCACACCCGCGCAGCCCCGCACCGGACGCCCCCGCAGCGCCGCCGCCGACGAGGCGATCCTGCGTGCGACGCGGGACGCGCTGGTGGAGCTGGGCTGGTCGAAGCTGACGATGGGTGACGTGGCGCAGCGCGCCGGGGTCGCCAAGACGACGCTCTACCGGCGCTGGGCGCACAAGAACGAGCTGGTGGTGGACGCGGTCGCGGTGCTCTTCGACGAACTGGAGCTGCCCGACCGGGGCAGCCTGCTGGAGGACGTGCAGGGCGTGGTGCTTCAGTTCGCGGCGCTGCTGGAACGCCCGGAGACGAAGACCGCGCTGATGGCGGTGGTCGCGGAGTCCACCCGGGACGCGGCACTGCGCGAGCGGATCCGCTCGGCGATCGTGGACCGTCAGAAGCGCCTCGTACTCCTGGGGAGGGAACGCGCGCAGGCCCGCGGCGAGCTGCCGTACGAGGAGTCCCCCGCACAGGCGGCCCGCAACGCGGACCTGATCTTCGACGTGATCGCCGGGGCGGTCGTCCACCGGGCGCTGGTGAGCGCGGAGCCGGTGGACGCGACCTGGGCGCGCAATTTCACGGCGCTGCTGGTGGGGGGCCTGGGCGGGGTCTCCCCGGGGTGATGCGGCCCTGGTAGCGGTCCGGGGTGGTTCAGACCTGGTAGCGGTCCGGTGCGAAGAGGTGCACGTTCTCCTCGACCCACGCGCTCGTCCGCTTGAGCCCCTCCTCCAGGCTCATCTCCGGCTCCCAGCCCGCCCACTCGCGCGCCCGGGTGTTGTCGGAGAGCAGCCGCTCGACCTCGCTGCCCGAGGGCCGCAGCCGCGCCGGGTCGACGACGATCTCGGCGTCCCGCCCGGAGGCGGCGATCAGGGCCTGCGCCAGCTCGCCGATGGCGATCTCGCGCCCGGTGCCGAGGTTGACGGTCTGCCCGAGTGCCTGGTCGCAGTCGGCCATCGCTAGGAAGCCGCGCGCGGTGTCGGTGACGTACGTGAAGTCGCGCGTCGGCGTGAGCGAGCCGAGCTTGATCTCCCGTGCCCCGGAGTGGAGTTGGGCCAGGATCGTCGGAATCACGGCGCGCGCCGACTGCCTCGGGCCGTAGGTGTTGAAGGGCCGCACGACCGTCACCGGCAGCTCGAAGGCGTGGTGGAAGCTGAGCGCCATCATGTCGGCGCCGATCTTGGACGCGGAGTACGGCGACTGCGGCTGGAGCGGGTGGGCCTCGCTGATGGGCGCGGTCAGGGCCGTCCCGTACACCTCGCTGGTGGAGGTGTGGACGAGACGGCGCACGCTGTGCCGACGGCACGCCTCGGCGATGTTCTCCGTGCCGACGACGTTCGTCTGGACGTACGCGCCGGGCGAGGAGTAGCTGTACGGGATGCCGATGAGCGCGGCGAGGTGGAAGACGGTGTCGCAGCCCGCGACGGCGTCGGACACCCGGCCCGCGTCGCGCACGTCGCCGGTGAACATCTCGACCTGGGGGTTCGTCAGGTGATGCTTGAGGAAGCCCTTCTCGGCGTACGGCTTGTAGTGCACGAAGGCGCGGACGTCGGCCCCGAGGTCCACCAGCAGGTCGACGAGCGTGGAGCCGATGAAGCCTTCGGCTCCGGTGACGAGGACCTTGCGGCCGTTCCAGTCGATACGGTTGCTGCGCTCGTTAAAGATCATCGGGTGAACTCCATTGCTCCGTAGGTGAATTGGGGAAGTCCGGACAGCCGCAGCACCTGCGCGGCCAGCAGGTCGGCGGCCTGCGCGTGCGTGCTGGGCCCGGCGGCCCGCGCCATCGCGGCGAGGCGGGCCGGGTCGGCGAGCAGCGGCTCCACGAGTGCGGCGAGGCGCTCGGCGGTCGTCTCCTCGTCCGGTACGAGATGGGCGGCCCCGGCGTCGGAGAGCACCCGGGCGTTGTGCGTCTGGTGGTCGCCGGGGGCGTGCGGGTACGGCACGAGCACGGCGGGAACGCCGACCGTCTCCAGCTCGGCGACGGTCGCCGACCCGGCCCGGCAGACGACCAGGTCGGCGGCGGCGTACGCGAGGTCCATGCGGTCGAGGTAGGGCACGACGGTGGCGACGGGGTTGTCCCCGACCCGCGTCCGCGTCTCCTCAAGCTTCGCCGGACCGGTCTTGATGAGCAGGTGTACGTCACCACGCCCACGCCACCGCTCGGCGAGCCCGATCGCGGCCTCCGTCAGCCGTACGGCCCCGAGGCTGCCCCCGTTGAAGAGCACGAGCCGTGCCCCCGCCGGGACACCGAGCGCCCGCCGGGCCTCGGCCCGCAGGGCGTCCCGGTCGAGCCGGGCCAGCGAGGCGGCGATCGGCATCCCGACCGTCATGGCGTTCTGCCCGCCCGCCAGGTGGGCCCGGCTGCGGTCGAAGGCGATCGCGATGTTGCCGGTCAGGCGGGCCGCGAACTGGTTGGCCCGCCCGGGGACGGCGTTCGACTCGTGGATGATGCTGGGCAGCCCGGCCATCTTCGCGCCGACGATCACCGGAGCACTGGGATACCCGCCCATGCCGACGGCGACGTGCGCCCCCTGCGCCTTGAGGATCGCCCGGGCCTGCGCGCCCGACTTCAGCAGCGCGGCGGGCAGCAGATACCGCTTGGCCCCGAGCGACGAGTCGAACGGAATCATGTCGACGGTGTGCAGCCGGTACCCGGCCCCGGGTATCAGGTCCGTCTCCAGTCCCCGCGTCGTCCCGACGAACGACACGACGGCGTCGGGCACGGCCCGCCGCAGGGCCTCGGCGAGGGCGAGCCCCGGGTAGATGTGCCCGCCGGTGCCGCCCGCCCCGATCACGACAGAAAGCGGTCCGGGTCCGGATACAGCACTGGCTCCGGCTTCGACTTCGGCTGAGAGTGGTGTGCGCATGGCCGCCACACTCACGAAGATCCTTAAGAGGCTTCTAAGAGCCCGCTTTGGCAGGATTCACCCCATGACTCACGGCACGACTCACGGCACGACTCACGCCAGAACACTCACCCCATGGCTCACGGCATGACGAAGATCCTGGTGGTCGACGACGAACCGGAAGTGCGGGCCGCCGTCGAGGACGGCCTCTCCATCGAGGGGTACGAGGTCAGGGGCGCCCCGGACGGCCTCGCGGCCCTGTCCACCCTCGCCACCTGGCAGCCGGACGCCCTCGTCCTGGACGTGATGATGCCGGTGCTGGACGGGCTCGGCGTCTGCCGCCGCCTGCGGGCGACGGGCGACCGCACCCCGATCCTGGTGCTCACCGCCCTGGACTCGGTGAGCGACCGGGTCGACGGGCTGGACGCGGGGGCGGACGACTACCTGGTCAAGCCCTTCGCCCTGGACGAGCTGGTCGCCCGCGTCCGCGCCCTGCTGCGCCGCGCCGCGCCGCTCCCCCCGGAGGACGACTCCCTCTCGTACGCCGACCTGACGGTCGACCCCGTCACCCGCACCGGCCACCGCGCCGGCCGCCCGCTGGAATTCAGCCGCACCGAGTTCGCCCTCCTGGAACTGCTGCTCCGCCACCCCGGGCAGGTGCTCCCCCGCGAGCTGATCCTCGAACTGGTCTGGGGCAGGGACTTCGGCCCCGACTCCAACTCCCTCGCGGTGTACGTGGGCTACCTCCGCCGCAAACTCGAAGCCGCGGGCGAACCCCGCCTGGTCCACACGGTCCACGGCGTCGGCTACCGCCTGGACACGACATGAGCGGCCCGGGCCTGCGCAGCCCGTCCCCCTCGCACCCGGGGCTGCGCCGCCGCACATCCCGGCGCCCCGGGGCGGAGACGCGACCGGACACAGGAGCGCCGCGCCGGACAGGGCCACGCTCCGGCACACAACTGCACCCCGGAGCGACGGAACAGCCCCGGGCGGGACTGCGACCCGGCACAGCGACACAGCCCCGGGCGGGACTGCGACCCAGCACAGGAGCGCCGCCCCGGACAGGGCTGCGGCCCGGCACAGCAACACAGCCCCGGGCGGGACTGCGACCCGGCACAGGAGCGCCGCCCCGGACAGGGTTGCGGCCCCGGGCGTCGGCCGGGCCCGGGGCAGAGCCGCGCCCCGGGGCAGTCCGGCACAGCAGAGCGGTGCGGCGCGCCGGGGTGATGCCGTGGGCCACGGCGGTGCCGTGCGCCGAGCAGGCCCCGCACGCGATCCGCGCGGCCCGTGCGGCGGCCATGACCGTCGCCGGTTCGGCACCCCGAGGACGGCACGCACGCCGGGCCGCCACCGGCGGCGCGCCCACGCCCGGCACCACGCGCCACAGCCAGCGCACGCACGCGGCCCGCACCGGCACGCCGTATCCCGGACGGCTCGCGCATCCCGGCCCGGCCCACGCCCACCTCCCCCAGGGACCCGCACCCTCCGCCGGTACCGCACCCCCCGGGCTCCCTGGGCTCCCCGCGCACCCCGCGCTTCCCGGGCTCTCTGGGCGACTCGCGCACCCCGCGCTTCCCGGGCTCTCTGGGCGACTCGCGCACCCCGCCCCCGGCACTCCCCGCCACGCCCGCCGCCCCCACACGGCCCGCACCGACACGCCATGCCCCGCGCGCCCCGCGCGACTCGCGCACCCCGCCCCCGGCACTCCCTGCCACGCCCACCGCCACCACACGGCCCGCACCGGCACGCCATGCCCCGGGCGGCCCGCGCGACCCGGCCCCGCCCACGCCCACCTCCCCCAGGACCCCGCATGAGCGGTGGGCGGCGCAGGCGGGCGCTCGGGGCGCGGTGGCGGCGGCATCGGCCCCTCCGCACCCGGCTCGCGGTGGCCGCGTCCGCAGCCGTGGCGCTCGTCGCGATCGGGGTGTGCACGGCCGCGTACTTCGTCATCCGGTACGAGATGTACCACCAGCTCGACCTCAACCTGACCCAGTCGGCGACCCGCATCCTCCAGGCCGACCGGAACCCCGAGACCGCCGTCCTCGCAGGTGAGTGCCGGTACCTCTCGGCCCCCGCCTGCGCGCAGGTCGTCCCCGCCGACCCGGCGAAGGACTCCGCCGCCCGCTACGTCCTGCCGGTCTCGCCCCCGGTCCGCGAGGTGGCGTCCGGCGACCGTGCCCCGTACTTCTCCAACTTCACCCTCGAAGGCCACCCCGCCCGGATGGCCGTCACCCCGATCGGCGGCGGCCGCGCCCTCCAACTCGCCCTGCGCGCCGACTCGGTGGAGCGCGGCATCCGGCAGGCGGCACTGCTCCTGTCGGCGGTGGGCGGGGCGGGCGTGCTGCTGGCGGCGGGCCTCGGCTACTGGGTGTCCCGTACGGGCCTGGCCCCCGTCGCCCGCCTCACGGCCACCGCCGAGCGGATCGCCGCCACCCGCGACCCCCGCCACCGCATCGAACTCCCGCCGGGACCGCCGGGCCGCGAGGACGAGGTGACGCGCCTCGCCGCCAGCTTCAACACCATGCTCGGCGAGCTGGAGCAGTCCGTCTCGGCCCAGCGCCGCCTGGTCGCCGACGCCTCCCACGAACTCCGCACCCCCCTCACCGCGCTGCGCACCAACGCCGAACTCCTGGCCCGCGCCGACCGGTTGAGCCCGGAGCAGCGGGACCGGGCGTCCGGCGCGCTGGGCCGCCAGCTCCGCGAGGTGACCGGCCTGGTCAACGACCTGATCGAGCTCGCCCGCGACGAGGAACCGCAACCCCTCCTCGAAGAGGTCCGCATCGCCTCCCTCCTCTCCCACGCGGTCGCGACGGCGGAGACCCACTGGCCCGCCACCCCCTTCCCCCTCTCCATCACCCCCGAGGCCCACGCCGTCACCCTCCCCGGCATCCCGGCCCGCCTGACCCGCCTCCTGACGAACCTCCTCGACAACGCGGCGAAGTTCAGCCCGCCCGGCGCACCCGTGGAGGTCGAACTCACCTCGCGCGGGCAGGAGTTGGACGTCACGGTGCGCGACCACGGCCCGGGGATCTCCGCCGAGGACCTCCCGTACGTCTTCGACCGCTTCTACCGCGCGGAAGCGGCCCGCGCCCTCCCCGGCTCGGGCCTGGGCCTGGCGATGGCCCGCCAGATCGCCCGCGCCCACGGCGCGGAGCTGACCGCCGAACAGGCCCCGGGCGGCGGGGCGTTGTTCCGGCTGCGGTTCGGGGACCGTACGAACGAACGATCAAGCGGGAAAGCATCTTTCGGGTGACGGGCAGCCTAAACCGCCCCCGCCCGACCCCACCGCCGGTTCGGTGAGCAGCAACGACACCCGAGAGAAGCGGAGTGGTGATGCCCGAGCCGCCAGGACCATCCGGCCTGCCGTACACGATCGAGATCGAGCCCGAGGTGCGCACTTGGCTGGAGACCCTGGGCCCCGCCGAGTACCGGGCCGTCGAACGCTTCGCCGACCGCTTGGCCACCGACGGTCCCGCACTGCCCTTTCCACTGGCGAGCCACCTCGGCGACGGGCTCCGGGAGCTGCGCGTGGGGGCCATCCGGGTGACGTACTGGCTGGCTCCGGGCCGTCGGGCCGTACTCCTCACCGTCTTCCGCAAGACAAGAATGCGCGAGTCCGACCAGGTTCTGCGCGCACAGCGAGCCCGGAAGCACTGCGAGGCCGAGCACCCGCCGGCCGGCACCCATGACGTTTACAGTAGGCCGGAGGAGGACTCATGAGCAGCGGATACCACACCAGCTGGAAAGTCCCGCCCGAGCACCGCGAAGACCCCGCCTACCGTGCCGCAGGCCGCCGGATGGACTTCGCGCAGGCGGTGTACGACCGGCGCTCCGCCCTGGGCTGGGACACCGCGGAACTCGCCCGGCGGGCCCAGATGGCCGAGGCGGACATCGAGGCCATCGAGGAGAGCTCGGTGGATCCCACCCTGGAACTCATCGAGCAGCTCGCCTCCGCGCTCGACGCGGGAGCCCGCATCGACCCCGGCTCCACGCCGGAATTCCGGTTCGAGGGACACGCAGCCTGAACGTCGGGCAAGGGGTCGGCACACTTCGGACGCATCACACGCGCCGGGTCGGCGCCGCAACCGGCAACGCCAGTGTCAACTCGTACACCCCACCCCTGCATTCCCGTTTCCGATGTGACTCTTGCCCGTCCCCGGCCCCTTCTCCGTCGCCCCCTCCTCCCCCCATACTCCGAGTCGGCATCCGCCCATCCCCTCCCGCGAACCCGACCCAGAGGACCTGCATGCCCCTCCGCCCCACCGCTGCCGCCGCCGGAACCTGGAAGCTCGGCGGTGACCTCCCCGTCAACCGTCTCGGCTACGGCACCATGCGCCTGCCCCAGATCGGCCCGGCGCTCAACACCGCCTCCGCCCCGCGCGACCGCGCCGAGGCCGTCGCCCTGCTGCGCCGGGCCGTCGACCTGGGCGTGAACCACTTCGACACCGCCGCCTTCTACTTCTCCTCGGCGCACTCCTCCAACGACCTGCTCCGCGCCGCCTTCTCCCCGTACGCCGACGACCTCGTCATCACCACGAAGGTGTGGCCGGCCCGCAAGCCGGACGGCACCTGGTGGTACGCCGAGCCGCACCAGCTCCGCGAGCAGGTCGAGGACAACCTCCGCGCGCTCGGCCGCGACCGGCTCGACGTCGTCAACCTCCGTATCCCGCGCAGCAAGGCGACCGGCTCCATCGCCGAGCACTTCGGCGCCCTCGCCGACCTCCGCGAGGCCGGACTCATCCGCCACCTCGGCCTCTCCAACGTCACCGCCGTCCACCTCGCCGAGGCCCGGGCCATCGCGCCCGTGGTCTGCGTCCAGAACATCTACGGTCTGGGGGAAGCCCCCGAGACCACCGCGCTCCTGCGCACCTGCGGCGAGCAGGGCATCGCGTTCGTGCCCTTCTACGCCATCGCGGGTGCGGGCCGCGAGGCGGGCACGACCGGCGCCGAGGAGGAGCGCGTCCTCGCCGTCGCCCGCGCGCACGGCGTCTCCCCCGCCGAGGTCCGGCTGGCCTGGACCCTCCACCAGGGCCCGCACGTCCTGGCCATCCCGGGCACCGGCGACCCGGCCCACCTGGAGGCCAACGTCGCGTCGGCGTCCCTGCGCCTCACCGACGAGGAAGTCGCCCTGCTGTCGACTCCCGCCGTCCCCGCCTAGGACCCGCCGGTTCGCTCACCGCCGCGCCCGCCCCACCCCGCCCTTCACCGCGTCCAGCAGGCCGCGCAGGGCGGTGGGGCCGGCGGTGAGGACCGCGGCGGGGGTCTCGCTCTCGCGGAGGTGGATGCGGGGGGTGCCGGCCGACGCGGCCAGCTCCACGCAGTCTTCGCCCGAGCCGCCTCCGGAGAACGACGACTTCTGCCACTGAAGCGATGACTGCACGCTGAGCCCTTTCACAGTTCCCGCATGATCCGGTTGATCAGGTTCCGGGACTCAGCCACCTTAAGGGCCGTGCCGTCGACCCGCCGGAGGCGCTCCTGGTACTGCTGCAACCGGGGTTCGGCATCGAGGAACACGCTGCCGTGCGCGGTGTCCAGTTGCACCGTGTCCAGCTGCGGCACGGGCCCGTGGAAGTAGAGCATCGAGTGCCCCGCACCGGCGAAGTCCTCGGTGTCGAAGGGGATCACCCGTACGGTGACGTGCGGCAGTTCGGAGAGTTCCAGGATGCGTTCCAGTTGGGCGGCCGCGACCTTCCGACCGCCGACCCTGATCCGTAGCGCCGCCTCGTGGATCACCGCGTCGTACGGTGTCGCAGGCTCCCCCGTGATCACCTCCTGCCGACACAGCCGGAACGACACGTGGGCGTCCGAATCGGCCTTCGGCCAGCCGGGAGCCACGTAACGGAATGCGGCGCGCATGTGGTCCTCCGTCTGGAACAGCCCCGGAACGTGCACGACTTGGAGCGTGCGGATGCGCACCGCACAGCCTTCGGTCTCCGCCAGGTCGAGTCCCGACGGGTCCACGACCCCGCGGAACTTCTCCCACCATCCCTTGCCGCGCTCCGCCGCCATGTCGACCAGTGCGTCGATCAACCGTTCGTCGCTACACCCGTAATGGGCAACCAGCCGACGGATGCGCTCCTCGCTGATGCCGCTGCGCCCCGACTCGACATGACTCATCTGTACGGGATTCGACCCCAGCAGGGCCGCCGCGTTCCGGGCGGTCACCTGCGCCTGCTCGCGCAGCTTTCGCAGCTCAACACCTAACCGCGCCTGCCGGACAGTGGGGTTGCTCCTCGGCGGCATTCCTCGTCCTCTCGCGCCTGATCCGCGTACTGAGTGTGCCGCGTAAGCGTCGCACGGGCCACGGAGGCGGCGACCCATAGTCACCATAAGGTTGCGCCACCATAAGGTTGTCCCTACGCTCTGAAGTGCACCCGGCACCGTGGGTTGCGGCCTCATCCAGTCGCCCAACTCGCCTGCGCCACTTGCCAGATGGAAGAGCACTCGTACGTCGACATACGGGCATCGCCACCGCTGGCCTCAACCAACCTCGCAGCTCGTGGAGTTGATGAGCCGTGCCCGAAGCAGCCCCCGCCCCGCCACACCCGTACACCCTCACCTGCCCACCCCTCCCCACCTCCCCCCGCATGGCCCGCGAGTTCGTCGCCGCCGTGCTCCGCTCGCTCGGGCTGGACGAACTCCTCGACGCCGCCACCCTGTGCACCTCCGAGCTCGTCACCAACGCCGTCCTCCACGCCCACGGCACCGACAGCCTCCTCCACCTCACCGTCGAGCCGACCCGCATCCGCCTCACCGTCTACGACGGCAGCCCCGCCAAGCCCGCGCCGACCGACAGGGACGACGACGGCGAGAACGGGCGCGGGCTGTGGCTCCTCGAAGTCCTCACGGACGGGCGGTGGGGGACGGAGCCCGGCACCTCTCCCGGCCTCAACGGTCGGGAGGGAAAGGGGGTCTGGTGCGAGCTCACCACCTCGACCCCCCTCACCCGAAGCCTCAGTTGACGTCCACGTCGTCGAAGAGGGCCACCATCCGCCCCAGCACCTGCACGCACGCCGTGACCTGCGCGTCCGTCAGGTCGCCGCCCACCTGGCGCAGCAGCGCGTGCTCGCGGGTGGTGACGGCGGCGATGACCGTGCACCCCTCGTCCGTCAGGCGGATCAGGGACGAGCGCCGGTGGGCCGGGTTGGGAACCGTCTCCACCCAGCCACGGGACCCCGCGTCATTCACCATCCGCTGCACGAACTGCCTGCTCAAAGACTGGGCCCGGCCCATCTGCGGCACCGTCATCGGACCCTGCGCCCGCAGCAGGTCCAGCACCGCGCGCACCCCGACCGACACCCCCTCCAGGGGCGCCGCCTCCTCCACCTTCCGCTGCACGCGCCGGTAGAGCGGGCCGACCAGGTCGAAGACCTCGGTGAGGCGGTGGGCGAGTTCGTCGGGCGGCAGCGGAGTGTCGGTCATGCCCACAGGATGACACCTTGGTTGCCAACAATCCCCCCTCATGACACCTTGGTTGTCATGACTGATGCCATCGGGACTCAGACGCAGGAACTCCGTTCGTACGATGCCGAAGGCGGCCCCCTCGCCTACCTCGACACCGGCGGCGACGGCCCCGCCCTCGTCCTGCTGCACGGCGGCTTCCTCGACCACCGCATGTGGCACCCCCA
The DNA here is from genome assembly GCF_044744005.1 of Streptomyces sp. NPDC087440. Taxonomy (NCBI): domain Bacteria; kingdom Bacillati; phylum Actinomycetota; class Actinomycetes; order Kitasatosporales; family Streptomycetaceae; genus Streptomyces; species Streptomyces sp. NPDC087440. The sequence goes on from NZ_JBIUXN010000029.1 coordinate 76,703, forward strand.
GATCCCCGAACTCGCCCGCACCCACCGCGTCATCGCCCCCGACGCCCGTGGACACGGCGCGTCCTCCGTGGCGAGGGCCCCCTTCCGGCCCGCCGACGACGTCGCGGCACTGCTGAAGCACCTCGGCGCCGGGCCCGCCGTCCTGGTCGGGCTGAGCATGGGCGGGGCGACCGCCGTGGACGTGGCACTGGAACACCCCGGTCTCGTACGGGCGTTGATCGTCAGCGGTGTCGGGACCAGCGAGCCCGAGTGGCGTGATCCGTGGATGCTGGAGCAGCAGGCCGAGCAGGCGCGGGCGCTCGGGGCCGGGGACGCCGCACGGTGGGTCGAAGTGTTCACCCTGTTCGCCGCCGGACCCCACCGGCCCCTCGACGCCGTCGACCCCGGCGTCGTACAACTGCTGCGGGAGATGCAGTCGTACACGATCGCCAAGCACACCGGGGCCGAGCCCGACCACCGGGTGCCCGTCACCGACACCTGGGCCCGTGCCGCCGGCATCGGCGTGCCGGTGCTCGCTCTCAACGGCGAACTCGACTCGACCGACCACCGCGCCATGGCGGAACGGCTCGTACGGACCGTCCGCAACGGGCGGATCGAGTACGTCGAAGGCACCGCGCACTACCCGAACATGGAGCGGCCCGACCTCTTCAACGCGTACGTCACGGAGTTCCTGCGGGGCCTGTGAGGGTCCGCGAGGACGTCAGGGGCGTCGGGCGACCGGCTTGCGGATGTCGTCGCGGATTCTCTTGGTCTCCGCCGCCGCCCGGTCGAGCGGGGCGCTGGGGGTGAACTCGATCGCGACCTCCGTATTGGCGTCGGCCCATCCGCACACGGTCCCCGAGTTCGCCGTCACGCAGTGGAAGTCCACGTCCGAGCCCGGGACCCGGATCGTGCTGGACGTGTCGCTGCCGGTCATGGCGTCGATCAGGCCGTCCGGCGACGCGGACTTGAACCGGCCGGTCGAACCGTAGAGGTGCACGCCCTGGAACACCGAGGCCTTCGCCGTGCCGACGTACTTGACCGAGTAGTGCTTCACGTCCCGCTCGGTGATCCTGTTCGGCTGGGGGTTCGGTTCGAGGGGGGACGTGCCGTCGTGCTGGTACGTGCCGTCCAACAGGGTGACGGGCGCGGTGAGTTCGTGGGTGACCTCGGGGAAGGAGGCGGCGGAGAGCTCGTAGACCACGTAGCCCACGCCACCGAGCACGATCAGGGCTGCGGCGGCCAGGAGGGCCTGCTTGCGCTTGCGCTGCGCCGGGGTCGGTGCGGCGGGCGCCTGCCGGGCGGGGGACGGGCTGGGCGAGGGGGCCGATCCGGAGGGGCCGGTGGGTTCGGAGGGGCCGGTGGGTCTGGAGGGGCCGGTGGGTCCGGTGGGTCCGCTTCCCGGTGCCGCCCCGACGGTCAGCGCGTCGGCGATGCCTCCGCTCCCCGCCGCCGAGGCCGCCCCGGGAGCCGGTACGGCCGCACTCGGCAGCGTCAGCGAGCGCACCACCTGCGTCGACTCCCGGGCAACGGGGACCGTCGCGGGCGCGAAGTGGTCCAGCAGCCCCTCCGGAGTCGGCCGCCGCACCGGGTCCTTGGCCATGCAAGCCCCCACCACCGGCCGCATGGACACCGGCACGGCCGAGAGGTCCGCCTCCTCGTGCACCGCCCGGTACATCAGACCCATCGGCGTCCCCGCCCCGAACGCACTGCCACCCGCCGCCGCGACCAGCACCGCCCCCAGCGCGAACACATCCGCCGCCGCCCCGACCTCCAGCCCCTGCGCCTGCTCCGGAGCCAGGAACCCGGGCGTACCGAACGCCACTCCCGTGGATGTCAGCCGCGAGGACTCCAGAGCGCGCGCGATCCCGAAGTCGAGCACCCTCGGCCCGTCCTGCGCCATGATGATGTTCCCCGGCTTCAGATCACGGTGCACCAGCCCACACGCATGGATAGCCTGCAACGCCTCCGCCAACGCCGCCCCGAGCCGCCGCAGTTGGGGCTCGCCCATCGGACCCCGCCCCGCGACCAGCTCCGAGAGCGTCGGCCCGGCGACATGGGCCGTCGCCAGCCAGGGCGCGGCCGCCTCCGGGTCCGCGTCGACCACCTGCGCCGTATGGAACCCGCCCACCCTGCGCGCCGCCTCGACCTCCGCGCGGAACCTCTCCCGGAAGTGCGGATCAGCGGCCAGCTCGGGGCGGGCCACCTTCACCGCGACCGTGCGTCCGCCCCGGGAGCGGGCCAGGTACACCGTGCCCATGCCCCCCGCACCCAGCTCACGCTCCACCGCGTAACTGCCCACGTAATCCGGCAGGTTCACGCGTCCACCCCCGTCCTGCCCCATGCGCCCGCGCCCCCGCCGGACCCGTCGGAATGCCGCGCGCCAGTATGGCCGACCGCCGTCACGCCGCAGAGCTCGGGGGCACGCCGCCCCCCGTCACTTCCCCTGCCAGGCGCAACTGCCCACTGTCGCCCGCCCGTTGGACACCAGCTTCGCCGCGTCCCGCGCGGGCGGCATCTCGCTGCGCCCCTTGTGGCAGACCACGGTGCGGTTTCCGTACCCGGCGAGGTCGGCGAGGATCTGGTCCCAGTGGCGGTACTGGACGTCGTGCCCGGTGTCGGCGTAGGTCCGTACGACCGGCTTGCCGGGAAGGTGCTCCTGCCAGGTCTTCAGCGTGGCGGGCGGCACCGTGGTGTCCTTCGTGCCGCCGTAGAGGTAGACGGGGGCCTTGAGCCGGGAGAGATCGGGGCCGGGGCGCCGGCAGTACAGCTTCTGCTCGTGCACCTGCGGGGCCGGATCGGCCTGCTGGCCCCGCTGGTTGTACGTACGCGCGCCCTCCTCGTACGCCGTGTCCGCGAACCCCGGGATCGACTTCACCGGGCTGTCGTCCGCGAACGCCCACCACTTCCGCGGATCGGTGATCGACTCCTTCAGCGACGTCGCGAGTACGTCGTCGGGGAGCGCGCAGTACGCGGGTTCGGCCCCGAACGGCGGGAGGGCGGCGGCCAGATGGAGCTGGTCGATGCGTTCGGGCGCGAGGGAGGCCAGCTCGGCCGCGTACGGACCGCCGCCCGAGATCGCGATCACGCGCACCGTGCGCAAGCCCAGCTTGTCGAGCACGCCGAGGACGTCCTTGGCGAAGTCGGCCTTGCCCAGCTTCTGGTCGAAGGCGGTGTCGCCGAAGCCGTTGCGCTCGACGGAGATCAGGCGGAGGTTCAGGTTCTCGCGGGTGGTGCGGAAGAAGTCGGTCATGTGCGCGGCCCGCGCGCTCGTGCCCGTACCGCCGACGAAGAGGACGGGGGTGCCGTCGCGGGGCCCGTCGTCGATGTAGTGGGCGGTGCGGCCGGTGGGCAGCCGGGCGGACCTCACCTCGGGCCCGAGGGAGTCGAAGGAGTCCTGGATCTTCGGGGCGTTGTGCGCCCGCCCGTCGCTCTTCGGGTACGCGGCGGGGTGCGGCGCGTCGGCGGGCACACGGTCCGTCAGGGCGAGCGTGCCGACGGCGGCGGCGAGGGCGACGGCTCCGGCGAGGGTGCCTCTCCGGGCGGTCCTGAGGGTGATTCCCACGGTGTTCGATCCTCCGACTGGCAGGGTGGCGGCGGGTCTTGCTGTCGCGCCGCCCCTACCCGGGGGCCCATCATTGACACCTGTAACCAGGATCGCCACACGATCACCGCATGATCACCGGAAGACCGGCCGGGAGGCTGTCGGGAGCCCGCCGGAGGACTGCCGGGAGTCCGCCGGAAGACCGGCCGGAAGACCGCCGCAAGGCTGCCGGAGAACCGGCCCGCCACCCCACCCACCGCCCGGCCCGCCGCTCAGCGCCGCCCTACTGCCACGGCTGCGCGCTCTGCCTCGCGTTGGCCGTCATGCGCCGGAGCACCTTCAGCGCCGCCACGTACTCCTCGTCCGTGACGCCCTCGTGCACCTGCGCCCGCAGCGACGTCACCAGCTCCTTGACCTCCGCCCGCCCGACCTGACCCGCGTCCGTCAGGGAGAGGCGCCCCTCCGCGTCGGCGGCCAGCCATCCCCGGTGCAGGAGCTGGTCGACGACGCGCGAGATGTCGTACGGATTGTCCGCCACCTCCGCGAGCCCCGAGACCACCTCGTCCCGGGTCGCCGGTCCCCCGGCCACCCGGTTCAGGACCCACCACTGCGGCTGCGTCACGTCGTGGCGTGCCATCGAGTCCCGCAGCAGGTTCTTCACGGCGTTGCTGGCGACCCCCGTCCAGTACGCGACGGGCTGCGAGGCGAGGTCGGCGTCGGCGGCCTGCGGGTCGGCGGCGTGCTGCGGGGTGGTGCTCGTCGTGGCACTGCTCGTTGTCGTCATGCGGATCACGCTAGGACCTCAACCGAAGTCGAGGTCAAGCGTGATCCGCACCACCACCGGCACCGTCAACTCGGCTCAGAACCCCGGGGGTTCGACGTACACGCCCCACTCGTCCCGCAGCACGCCGCAGATCTCGCCGAGCGTCGCCTCCGCCCGTACGGCCTCCAGCATCGGCCCGATCATGTTCGACCCGTCGCGCGCGGCGGCCAGCATCGCGTCCAGCGAGGCCCGCACCTTCGCGTCGTCACGCCGGGCCTTCCGGTCGGCCAGGACCCGTACCTGCTCGGTCTCCACCTCGTGGCTGACCCGCAGGATCTCCAGGTCGCCGGTGACCGAGCCGTGCGCGGTGTTCACGCCGACGACCTTCTTGTCACCCTTCTCCAGCGAACGCTGGTACTGGAAGGCCGACTCGGCGATCTCCCCGGTGAACCAGCCGTCCTCGATGCCGCGCAGGATGCCCGAGGTGATGGGCCCGATCGGGTGCTGCCCGTCCGGGTGGGCGCGCAGCCCGCGCTCCTTGATCTGCTCGAAGATCTTCTCGGCGTCGGCCTCGATGCGGTCGGTGAGCTGCTCGACGTACCAGGAACCGCCCAGCGGGTCGGCGACGTTGGCAACGCCGGTCTCCTCCATCAGCACCTGCTGCGTGCGCAGGGCGATCTCGGCCGCCTGCTCGCTGGGGAGGGCGAGGGTCTCGTCGAGGGCGTTGGTGTGGAGGGAGTTGGTCCCGCCGAGCACGGCCGACAGCGCCTCGACCGCCGTCCGCACCACGTTGTTGTACGGCTGCTGGGCGGTGAGCGAGACACCCGCCGTCTGCGTGTGGAAGCGGAGCCACTGCGCCTTGTCGGTCCTCGCGCCGTACACCTCCTTCATCCACCGGGCCCAAATCCTGCGCGCGGCACGGAACTTGGCGATCTCCTCGAAGAAGTCCAGGTGTGCGTCGAAGAAGAAGGAGAGGCCGGGCGCGAAGACGTCGACGTCCAGCCCGCGGCTCAACCCCAGCTCGACGTAACCGAATCCGTCGGCGAGCGTGTACGCCAGCTCCTGCGCGGCCGTCGCACCCGCCTCGCGGATGTGGTAGCCGGAGACGGAGAGCGGCTTGTACGCGGGGATGCCCGCGGCGCAGTGCTCCATCAGGTCGCCGATGAGGCGCAGGTGCGGCTCGGGCTGGAAGAGCCACTCCTTCTGGGCGATGTACTCCTTGAAGATGTCCGTCTGGAGCGTGCCGTTGAGGATCGCGGGGTCCACGCCCTGCCGCTCGGCGGCGACCAGGTACATGCAGAAGGCGGGCACGGCCGGTCCGCTGATCGTCATCGACGTCGTGACGTCGCCCAGCGGGATGTCCTTGAACAGGATCTCCATGTCGGCGGCCGAGTCGATGGCGACACCGCAGTGACCGACCTCGCCGAGGGCGCGGGGGTCGTCGGAGTCGCGCCCCATGAGGGTCGGCATGTCGAAGGCGACGCTCAGCCCGCCGCCTCCCGCCGCGAGGATCATCTTGTACCGCTCGTTGGTCTGCTCGGCGTTGCCGAAGCCCGCGAACTGGCGGATGGTCCAGGTCCGGCCCCGGTAGCCGGTGGCGTGCAGACCGCGGGTGAAGGGGTACTCCCCGGGCCACCCGATGCGTTCGAAGCCTTCGTACGTGTCGCCGGGGCGGGGGCCGTAGACGGGCTCGACCTCGTCCCCGGAGAGCGTGGTGAAGTCGGCGTCGCGCTTGCGGGCCTTGTCGTACCGGGCCTGCCAGCGCTGGCGGCCCTCTTCGATCGCTTCGGCGTCCATGCCTTCCAATTTACTAGGACGTCCTAGTAAATGTCGATGGACAACCGCCGTACGGATGCTCACATCCGTACGGCGGCGGGATTACGCCTTGCTGGTGCTGCTGACCGGGCCCTGGTCCTTGACGAGGGGCTTGACCTCGCGGGTGATCTTCGGCTCGACGAAGAAGGAGGCCACGGGGATGCAGCCGGCGGCGAGCACCCACAGGAGCTTGCCGAAGGGCCACTTCGCCTTGGAGCCGAGGTCGAAGGCGAAGATCACGTAGATGATGAAGAGCACGCCGTGGATCTGGGAGATCAGCATGGTGTCGCCGATCTGGAAGGCGTACTTCAGGACGATGGCCCCGGTGAAGACGAGGAGCCATACGGCGGTGACGTAGGCCATGACGCGGTAGCGGGTCAGCACGCTCTGTTTCATGCATCGAGCGTAACGGGACGACCGGGACGATCTTCCGCCGGGCCCGGGGGCGGGGCCCGCCGGGGGCGGGGGGCTGTGTCGATGTGCGGCTCCGCGGCGCGGGCGCGACCTGCCTGTGCCGGGCTGCTCAGACGTGCCCCGTCAGGGGCGCGGGACTGTACCGATATGCGGCTCCGCCGCGCGGGCGCGACCTGCCTGTGCCGGGCAGCTCATCCGTGCCCCTTCAGGGGCGCGGGGAACTGCGCGACCAGCCACGACTGAGCTGCACGGGACCGAGACCCACCACCCCCTGCACGGGAACCGTGCATGCCCCCGCGGGTTTAGGTGAAGGGGCGGGGCTGGGGACCCCCTTGCCCCGGCGGGGCAGAACTGCGCCTGTCCGGTACCGGGAGGCGAGCCCGGGGCCCCTGCGGCGACGCGCCCCCGGCGCAGGGCTGAGCCGGAGGGAACCGGGGCCCGCCGGAAGCGGGAGGGGCCGCCCCCTTGCCCGCCCGTCCCGCCCCCGGGGGGCGGCCCCGCCGCCCAAGGGGACTACCGGGAAGAGGGTGAGGGCGGCCCCGCCGCCCAAGGGGACTACCGGGAAGAGGGTGAGGGCGGCACCGCCGCCCAAGGGGACTACCGGGAAGAGGGTGAGGGCGGCACCGCCGCCCAAGGGGACTACCGGGAGGAGGGTGAGGGCGGCACCGCCGCCCAAGGGGGCTAGAGGCAAGAGGGTGAGGGCGGCACCGCCGTGCAAGGGGACGGGGTGGCAAAGGGGGAGGGTCAGGAGTCGGTGAAGTCGTTGGCGGCGACCCGCAGGGGGCGCAGCAGGGCGAAGATTTCGCCGCACTCCTCCGCGTCGTACGCGCCGAGCCCGAATTCCATCGCCACCAGGTCGCGGGTCGCCGCCTCGACGACCTCGCGGCCCTTCTCCGTGATGGAGGCCAGCGTTCCGCGCCCGTCGTTCGGGTTCGGCCGCTTGTCGACGAGGCCGGACTTCACCAGCCGGTCCACCGTGTTCGTCACCGACGTCGGGTGCACCATCAGCCGCTCGCCGATCTTCGACATCGGCAGTTCCCCGGCCTTGGAGAAGGTGAGCAGCACCAGCGCCTCGTACCGCGCGAAGGTCAGCCCGTACGGCTTGACGACGGCGTCCACCTCCGCGAGGAGGATCTGCTGGGCCCGCATGATCGAGGTGATCGCGGCCATCGACGGCACGGGACCCCAGCGCTGCTGCCAGAGTTCGTCGGCGCGGGAGATGGGATCGAAGGGGAGGCTGAGCGGCTTCGGCACGCCCCCGACCCTACCGGTCAGTCATATGCTGGTCAGCTTTGTCTCGCGGTTCGGTCCTGTGAAGTCGTACGACGTCGTACGCGTTCGGCGGTGGCCCGCCGGAGTTCCGCGACGAGCAGCAGTGTGCACAGCGTGCCCACCACCCCGGCCCCCGCCACCACCACCTGCACCGGGACGAACTCCGCGGCCAGCCCGGCCAGCGTCATCCCCACCCCCTGCACGGTCATCAGCCCGGCGGACTGGAGGGTCATGGCCCGCCCGCGCAGTTCCTCGGGCAGGGCGTCGACGAACCACTGGTCGAGGCCGAGGATGTACGCCCCGCTCATGCCGACGAGGATCTGCAGGACGACCGTCCAGACCAGCCCCGGCACGGTGAGGTACGCGACGAGCGGCAGCAGCCCGAGCGAGACGGCCGGGAACACCAGCCGCGCCCGCGCCCCCGGCGACAGCGCCGACCCCACGTACAGTTCGGCGGCGATGTGCCCGATCGGCAGCCCGCACATGATCAGCCCGAGCGCGGCGGGCCCCGCCCCGATCCGGTCCGCGTACGCGGCGGACAGGGCTTCGGGGGCGACCACGAAGAAGGCGGGCATCCAGAACAGCAGCACCTGGGCGCGCAGCAGCCGGTCGCCGAAGACGAGCCGGGCCCCGTCGAGGGAGTCCCGCAGCAGCGAGGAGCCGCCCTCCTGGGTGTCGATCCGGGCGGGCCTGCGCCGCGTGCCGAAACGCAGCAGCAGCGCCGAGCACAGGAACGTACCCACGGTGATCGTGATGGCCCCGCGCGGCGAGAGGACGGCCAGCAGCAACCCGCCCGCGCCGAACCCGGCGAGGATCGAGCTCTGCGAGACGATCCGCAGCAGGGAGCGCCCGAGGACGTACAGGTCACCGCCCCCGAGGATGTCGGCGAGGGTGGCCATCCGGGTCCCGGCGAACACGGGCGCGACGGCGGCCACCAGGCACCGCAGGGCGAGCAGCGCGGCGACGGGCGTACTGGGCAGCACCATCACGGCGACGCACGCGGCGCACACCAGGTCGCAGACGACGAGGACCCGCCGGGCCGGATACCGGTCGGCGATGCCGGACAGCAGGGTGCCGCCGACGAGGTACGGGAGGAGGCCGAGGCCGAAGGTGAGGGCGGACAGGAAGGGCGAGGAGGTCAGCTCGTAGACAAGAACGGTCAGTGAGATCTCGCTGACGACGACCCCGAGCAGCGACAGCAGATGAGCGAGGAACACGGGCCGGAACTCACGCACCCGGAAAAGATCCAGGTACCCAAGTCGCTTGCCCGTCACGGAGCTTGACGCCGGAACATCGGACATGGCGGGAGCCTGGCACCCTCCACCCGCCCCGAGAAGTCTTTCGCCCTCACCCGAATCTTCCGGGAGTACGAAAGAGACGGCCGGGTGTCTCCATAGGCGGATGTGCGGGTGGGGGCGGGCGGCGAGGCTTCCGGCATGCCCCTCCCTCACGAAACTCAAGCAGCTCAGGAAGCTCAAGCAGTAGCTCAGGAAAAGACTCAAGAAGGAGAGGTCCGGCTCCCCCGCACCGCCTCGTTCCCCGGGCGGTCCATCGGCGGGGCGGCTCTCGTCCTCGCCCCCGTCGTCTGGTGCGTCGGGCTGCTCCTGCGTTACCTCGCCCTGCGCACGGCGGGTTTCAGCCCGGAGCAGCTGGCGTGGTTCGAGAGCCGCCCGTTTCCTGCCTACGGCCAGCTCGCCGCCTTCCACGCCCAACCCGGCCTGGCCACCGCGGGCTACGGATGCTTGGCCGCGGGCGCCGTCCTGCTGTGCATCGCCTTCGTCGCCTTCGCCGGGATGGTCGCCGTGCGTGCCCCGAGGCTCGCCCGCGTCGGCGGCACGCTGGTGGTGATCGGCCTGTTCTGCCGTCTGTACTGGGCCGGGGTCGACCACACCGCCTTCCGGCTGATCGGACAGCTGGGGCTCGACCGGGCCACCGAGGTGGTGATGGCGGACCACGCGGACATCTCCTACGGGCCGCTGCGGGTCCCCATCACGGCAGCCTTCGCCCTGTACGTCGGCTGGGCGGTGCTCGCCGTCGGGGCCTTCCGGTCGGGCACCTTCGGCACGGGGCGGCTGGTGCTGTTCCTCCTCGCGGGTTCGCTGTGGACCGGTGCGCTCAAGGAGAGCGGGCTGCTCGACGTCGTCCTGTCCGTCGGCCTGTGCGCGGTGTTCGTCCCGCTCGGCATCCGCGTGCTCCGCGACACCGTGCCCGAGCCGCGCAGTCAGGGGGCACCCGCGACCGGACGCAGGCCGTTGCGCATCCTGAGCTGGTGACACAACCACCCAGCGCGGCAGAGCCGTTGACGCAACCGGACGGGCCGGTCCGCCGTCGGCTGCGGTCCTGGACGCTTCCCGTCGCCGCGTGCGCGGGCGCGTTCCTTCCGGCCGCGCTGCCCGGTCCGTACGGTCCCGCGTGGCCGGTGCTCGCCCCAGTGCCCGGCCCGCTCGCGGCCGCGGTGGTGGGGTTGCTGGCGGCGGTGGCGGCGCGGACCGCGGCTGCCCGCCCGTGGCCGCTGTTCCTGGTCGCGGGCGTCGACGCCGTGGTCAGATCGCCGGGACTGCTGGTGTCGGTGGCCTGCTACGTGGCCGCCACCTCCTGCCGACGGCCTCGGCACCTGGCGCTCCTCACCGCGGCCGCGAGTCTGCTGGTGGCGGTGCCCCGGCCGGGAGTCGAGGCGGTGTCGGCGCTCGGCGGTGTGGCGCTGTTCGTCTGGCTGCCCGTCGTGGGCGGACTGTGGCGGAGCGCCAGGGCCCAGGTGCTGGCCGGGCTGCGCGAGCGGGCCCGGCGGCTGGAGCGGGAGCAGACCGTACGGACCGAGCAGGCCCGCGCGCAGGAACGGGCCCGCATCGCCCGCGACATGCACGACGTCGTGGCCCACCGCGTCTCCCTGATGGTGCTGCGCGCCGGGGCCCTGGAGATCAACGCCACCGACGAGCGGACCGCGCAGGAGGCGGAGCTCATTCGCACCACGGGCAAGGAGGCGCTGACTCAACTGCGTTCCGTACTGGGCGTGTTGACCGATTCGGCGACACCCGACTCCTTCCTGCCGCTGCCGACGCTCGCCGATCTCGAACGGCTGCTGGAGCAGTCGCGGTCGGCGGGCGTCCCCGTCGAGCGGCAGGACGAGGGGGACGCGCGCGAGGTCCCCGCCATGGTCGAGCACACGGCCTACCGGGTCGTGCAGGAAGCGCTCACCAACGTCCACAAGCATGCCGTCCGGCCCACGGTCCGCGTGACGCTGCGGCACCTTCCCTCGGCGCTGGAGGTCACCGTCACGAACACCGCCGCGGGCGTCCCCGCTCCCCCGCTGCCCGGCAGCGGCCTGGGGCTCGTCGGCCTGCGCGAGCGCGTCGAACTCCTCGGCGGCCGGTTCGCCGCCGCCCCCGAACCCGCCGGAGGGTTCGCCGTCACTGCGAGACTGCCGACATGACCCGGACCTCCCACCCGATCCGCACCCTGGTCGTCGACGACGAAGCCCTCGTACGGACCGGCCTGCGCATGATCCTCGAAGCCGCCCGGGACATCGAGGTGGTCGCCGAGGCCGACTCCGGAACCGCCGCCGTCGACGCGGTCGCCCGTCACCGGCCGCACGTCGTGCTGCTGGACGTCCGCATGCCCGGCCTGGACGGCGTGGGCGCGCTGACGGAGATCAACCGGCTGCCCGACCCGCCGGCCGTGATCATGCTGACGACCTTCGACCGCGACGAGTACGTCCACGGCGCGCTCCGTGCCAGGGCCGCCGGGTTCCTGCTGAAGGACACCGCGCCGCGCGACCTCATCGCCGCCGTCCGCGCGGTCGCCGAGGGCAGCGCGATGCTCGCGCCGACGGTCACGCGGCGCCTGATCGACGCCTACGCCGGGCAGCGCCCCGCCGACTTCGTCGCCGCCCGGCAGCGCCTGTCGGTCCTGACGGACCGTGAGCGCAGGGTCGTCGGCGCAGTCGCCCGCGGGCTGGCCAACGCGGAGGTCGCCCGCGAGCTGGGGATGGCGGAGACCACCGTCAAGGTGCACGTGAGCCGCTCCCTCACCAAACTCGGCCTGTCCAACCGGGTGCAGATAGCCCTCCTGGTCCGCGACGCGGGCGGCCCGGAAACCGATTCCCGTTGGTGACGACCACACCTCCCCCACACCGGACGGCCCTCCCCCTGTCCCACCGGGCGGGCTCCCCCAGCCACCCCGGGCAGGCCCCCAGCCACGCACGGGGCCGGACTCCAGCCACCCCGGGCCAGGCCCACTCCGCCACACCGGGCCGGGCTCCCTCAGCCACATACGGGTACGAACTCCAGCCACCCCGGGCCGGGCCCACTCCGCCACACCGGGCCGAACTCCCCCAGCCACACCGGGCAGGACCCTCCCCGGCGCACCAGCCCCAGCCACCCCGGGCCCGGCTTCCCCACCACGCCGGGCGGGACTCCCCCCGCCGCACGGCCGGACCCTCGCACCGGACGCCGCACGCCCACGCCGACGCGCCGCACGCCCACGCGCCGCACGCCCACGCCGACGCGCCGCACGTCCACGCCCACGCCCACGCGCCGCACGCCCACGCCGGAGCGCGGCGCGAGCCGCAGCCGCCCTCCCGCGCCCAAGCCCCGTCCCCTCCCCCCCTCCCCCCTCCCCCGGAGCCCGCCATCGCCTACCACCTCGACTTCGCCGACACCGACCTCACCCGCTGCCGCTTCGCCCTCTCCCCCCTCTGGGAGACCCAGGAAGCCGTCCGCACCCTGCACCGGCCCTCCCGGCACGGCCGCCACCTCCCCTGGCTCCGCCTCATCGACGCCGATGTGCAGCAGCTGGACCTGCGCCCGCTCCAGCTCCTGATGCCGGAGCGCGGCTACACCCCCACCTTCCTCGGCCGCCCGCCCCTGGGCCCCGACGCCCCGTTCGCCGAGGAGCTGGCCGCGCTGCGCGCCACCGATCCGCGTACGGCCCGTACCGAACTGGCCCAGGCCCTGGCCTGCACCCCCGGCGCGGCGGACTCCCCCACCGGACGCCGGTTCCTCGCCCAACCGGCCGCTGCCGTACGCCAGTTGGGCGACCTCCTCGAAGCCGCCTGGCACCTGCTCATCGAGCCGTACTGGCCCCGCCTGCGCACCCTCCTGGAGGCCGACGTCCTCTTCCACACCCGCCGCCTCGCCCAGGGCGGCCTGGAGGCGCTCTTCAGCGAGCTGCACCCCCGGCTGACCTGGTCACCGCCCACCCTCACCCTCACCACCCGGGCGGGCTGGGAGGAGCGCAGGCTGCTGGACGGGCAGGGGCTGGTGCTGATCCCCAGCCTGTTCTGCTGGCCGGACCTGGTGTCGGGCGTGGAGGCCCCCTGGCAGCCCGTGCTCGCGTACCCGGCCCGGGGCATCGGCAGCCTGTGGGCCTCGGACACCGGCACCGGGCGCGGGACCCCGGCGCCGCTCGCGCGGCTGCTCGGCCGCAACCGCGCCGCGGTCCTGCACGCGCTGGGCGAGCCCGCGTCGACCTCCGCCCTCGCCCTGCGCCTGGACCTCGCCCCCTCGTCCGTGTCGGAGCACCTGTCCGCGCTGCGCGACGCCGGTCTGCTGGTGTCGCGCCGCTACGGACACCAGGTGCTGTACGAACGCACCCCGCTCGGCATCGCGCTCGCCACGGGCACCGGCGCTTAGGCCCACCGCCGCTTCGGGTCGCAACACCGTACAAACCGCCCGTTATGTCACGATTGGGCGTCCCGTTCCACCCGCCCGCAGTCGTCCCGAGGGGGCTGGATGTCCGGCCGCAGGTCCTTCCGTACGCACACCTCGATCCGTACCCCCGCGTCGATCGCGCTCGCCGGCGCCCTGATCTGCACGGCGGCCGCCTGTTCCGCCCCCGATGCGGAAACCGGCACCCCGGACCGGTCCCAGGGCCCCGCCGCCAACACCTCCCCCTTCTGGGTGGACCCCGACTCCAGCGCCGCCCGGCAGGTCAAGGAGTGGACGAGCCAGGGGCGTACCGACGACGCGAACCAGCTCAAGAAGATCTCCGAGCGGCCGATCGCCAACTGGCCCGCGGGCGACAACCCGGTCCCGGACGTCCAGCGGGTCACTTCGGGCGCCGCCAAGGAGGGCCGCACGGTCGTCCTGGTCGCGTACAACATCCCGCACCGCGACTGCGGCCAGCACAGCGCGGGCGGCGCCGCCGACGGAGGCGCTTACCGGGGCTGGCTCGACGCCTTCGCCACCGCCATCGGCAACGCGCCCGCCACCGTCGTCCTGGAGCCCGACGCCGTGCCGCACATCGTCGACGGCTGCACCCCCGGCGTGCACCACGGCGAACGCAGCGAACTCCTCACCCAGGCCGTGGAACGACTGAAGAAGCAGCCGAAGACCCAGGTGTACGTCGACGCCGGGAACCCGGCGTGGATCACCGACCCCGGCAAGCTGGTCGACCCCCTGAAGCGCGCCGGAATCGCCAAGGCCGACGGCTTCTCGCTGAACGTCTCGAACTTCCAGCGCGACGAGGCCGTCACGGCGTACGGGAAGCAGCTGTCCGCCCTGCTGGGCGGCGCGCACTTCGTCGTCGACTCCAGCCGCAACGGCGAAGGCCCCCTCCCGGGGGCCCGCGCCGACGCCTGGTGCAACCCGACCGGCCGGGCGCTCGGCAAGCCGCCGACCGATCGGACCGGCGAGCCGCTGCTCGACGCCTACCTGTGGGTCAAGCGCCCCGGCGACTCGGACGGCGAGTGCCGGGGCGGCCCCGCCGCAGGCACCTGGTGGCCCGACTACGCACTCGGCCTGGCCCGCAAGTCCCGCTGAAACAGCGCTACTTGACCTGAATCCACTTCGCCTCGGACGGCACCCCGTCCTTGTCGGTGACGAAGAGCATGTACCAGCCCGCGGGCACCAGCGTCGGGTCCTGGGGCACGGTGACCGTCACCTCGCCCTTGCCCTTCTTCAGCCCCAGCTCGATCGAACGCTGCTCGACGTCGGTGGTGTGCGTGACGGCGCTCGGGCGCATCAGGCGCGCCTTCACGATCCGGTCCGCGTCCTTCGTCGTGTACGTCGCCGAGTTCTCCGTGTCGAAGGAGTCGGCGGCGCCCTGAAGGACCGGGCGGGGCTTGTCCTGGTGCAGGTACGGCGGGGTGAAGATCTCCACACGCTGCTCGAAGGTGCCCAGCTTGGTGTTGTCCTCGTCGCCGTAGAGCGGGTCGGAGCCGAAGGTGGCGACGCGGCCGTCGGGCAGCAGCAGGGCCTCGGAGTGGTAGTTGCGGCCCACCGTCGGCTCGGCGGCGTCGCGGAAGGCGTTGGCCTTGGGGTCGTAGAACTGCGCCTTGAGGATGTCGCTGGCGCCCCGGCCCCGGTAGTCCTTGGACCCGCCGCTGGTGAAGACGGTGTCGTCGGGCATCAGCACCGAGGAGAGGTAGCGGGTGCCCTGGGCCAGCGAGGGCCCCGTCTTGAACGCCGGGTTGTCGGCCTTCAGGTCGGCGATCGCGGTACGGGCCGTGGCCTTCTCCGACTCGCCGACCCCGCCGCCGCCGAGGACCATCACCTTCTGGTCCTGCGCGGGCGGCAGCAGCACGGAGGCCGAGGTCTCCAGCTGGTCGGTGTCGGTCATGCCGCCGACCTTGCTGAAGGTGTTGGAGTCCACGTCCCACAGGCCCGGCACGCGGCCCTTCTCGGCGGGGCCGTACCCGGCGTTGGAGCCGGTGTAGAACAGCTTGCCGCCCTTGGTGAGGAAGAGGGCCGGATAGGTCGGGAAGTAGCGGAAGGGGCCCTTCCCCCACTTCTTGGTCTCCGGGTCGTAGATCTCGTTGTCGCCGGGGACGACGTCGCCGACGTCGTTGAGCCCGGAGGCCGCGAGCACCCGGCCGTCCTCCAGCGTGGTGAGCGTCGGGTACCAGCGGGCGTCCTTCATCGGGGCCACGGGCACGTACTTCTCGGCCTTGGCGTCGAATTCGTACGCCGCCTTGATCCCCTGGAAGTCCTGCTTCTCGGTGGTGATCTTCTGGGCGAGGCCGTAGACGTTGTCGGCGTCCTCTCCCTCCAGGCCGACGACCTCGTACTGGGCGGCCTGCGTGGTGAGCGCGGCGGCGCCCTCCTTGGCGGCCTCGACGAAGACGCGCGCCTCGGCGGCGGTCACCTTGGTCTCCCAGGGCTTCATCTGGCCGGACGCGAAGTAGCCGATCTTGAAGTCGCGCTTGGCCTTGGGGACCGTGACGTCGAACTTGGAGACGTACTCCACCCCGGACGGGGAGCGGAACCGCGTCCCCTTCTTGAGGGTGATCTCCTTGTCCGGCGACTCGTTCTTGACCCGCATGCCGCCGCCGGCCCGGGTCACCTTGCCGTCGAGCACCTCGTAGCGGGCGGTGCCGCCCGCCACCAGGAGCTTGCCGTCGGGGAGCTGGGCGTGCCCGGCGCAGAAGAAGTCCTCGGGCGTGGGGATCTTCTTGAAGGTGTTCTTCTTCGGGTCCCACAGCACGGTCTCGAAGGTGCCCGAGTCGAACTTCTTCTGGTCGTTGCCGGAGCCCGCGATGAGCAGCACCTTGCCGGTGCGCAGCAGGGCGGCGTGGATGGCGTTGAGCTTGTACTCGCCGGGGACCTCCAGCATGTCCCAGGAGCCGTTCTCGGCCAGGTAATCGGGCTGGGCGATCTTGTACGCGTGGTACTTCTCCTGCGCGAAGTCCAGCGCCGCGGGGGCGTTGAGGCCGACGAGCAGGATGATCGCGCCGCCGCCGAGCAGGGAGTTCTTCAGCTTCCGGTGCGGCTTGGCGGCCTTGTTCGGGGAACCGGTTGTGTTCGAGGGGGCCTGGGGCCGGTCCTCGGGCGGTCGGGGCGCCATGTCACTTCCTTCCGGATGCGGCGTTGACGGTGGCTGCGGCGGTGGCGTTGGCGGTGGCCGCGGCGGGCGCGCCCGCCGGGATCGCGAGCTCGGGGCCCACGTCGACGTGGGTACGGCGCGGCCTGGCCCGGGCAACGTCCCGCTCGGCGTACCGGCTCCAGATCCACAGCGCCACCGGGGCGAGCGTGATGATCAGGGCGAGCACGGCCCAGGTGCGCATCGCCGCATGGGTGTGCCCGTAGTGCACGGACGCCCACAGGGAGGCGATGATGACCGCCGCCCAGAACAGGTGGATGCGGAAGGTGAGCAGCCGGTCGGGGCTGGCCTCGCCGCCCTTGGGGGTGACGACGAACTTCCCGCGCCGCCCGACCAGGGCCGCACCCAGCGACTTCAGATAGATGGGCGCGCAGATCGCGGACATCGCCATGCCCGCCAGGCCGCCCGAGCCCTCGGGCTCGTGCGGGGAGACGTTGTGGCGGCGGTTCCACAGGTACAGGCAGATCTGGAGGGCCACCGCGTCGCTGTAGAGCATCAGCCACACCGATGTGGAGACCTGCGTGCCCGAGGCGCCGAACCACAGAAACAGCACGCAGCTCAGGATGCCGAGGAGCCAGTTGACGGCCGTCATGGGGTAGTAGACGAGCATCAGGCCGTAGTTGAGGAGCCGCCCCGGCGGAACCCGGAAGGGCGCCTTCCAGAACTGCTTGAAGACGGTCTCGTACGTGCCCCGGGACCAGCGCATCTGCTGGGTGAAGAAGTCCGTCCAGGAGGCCGGGCCCTCGCCCACCGCGAGCACGTCGGGGGTGTACACGGAGCGCCAGAAGTGACCGGTGACCGGGTTCTTGCGGCGGTGCAGCTCGAAGCCGGTGGCCATGTCCTCGGTGATGGAGTCGTACAGGCCGCCGATCTGGGTCAGCGCGCTGATGCGTACGACGTTGTTGGTACCGACGAACATCGGCGCCCGGTAGCGGTTGCCCGCCCGCTGGATGAGGGCGTGGAAGAGGTACTGCTGCGACTCGGCGGCCTTGGTGACGACGGCCGTGTAGTTGCCGTAGACCTGCGGTCCGACGACGAAGGCGATGTCGGGGTCGCGGAAGTAACCGAGCATCCGCTCCAGGTAGTTGGGCAGCGGAATGTGATCCGTGTCCACCGAGGCGAAGTACTCGTACTCCTTGCCGTGCATGGCCAGCCAGGCGTTGTAGTTGCCGTGCTTGGTCTTGGCCCGGTGCGCGCCCTTCTTCCGGTTCCAGTCCGGGACGCCCTTGCGGGTGAAGTGCTTGACGCCGAGCTCGGCGCAGAGCGCCTTCGCCGCCGGGTCGTCGCCCTCGTCGAGCAGCCACACGTCCAGCGGCCCGTCGTGGCGGACCTTGACCGCGCCCTCCAGGGTGGCGCGGACCATCGACAGCGGCTCCTTGCCCGGGACGTACGTCGTCAGGAACGCGACCCGCGTGCCCTGCTGCGGCGTCACCGGGATCGGGTCGCGGGCGACCATCGTGGCGTGCGCGATGGACACCACGTTCATGAGCATGAAGAACATGATGAAAGCGATGGCCGCGAGCATCGTGTAGTCGGCCCGGACCAGCCAGGGGTCGGCGTTCTCCCGCTCGGTCCAGTGCGTCGGCCACACCAGGTAGGCCAGCAGCACGGCCGAGAGCACCGGGGCGAGCGTCATGAGGAGGACGGCTCGTATTCGGTGGGGTTCCTTCGAGAGCAGGCTCGTGTACTGGACCGTGTAGGGGCCGCTGCCCGGGTCCGTCAACGGCCCCGCCAGGCGGCTGTGCTTCTCGTAGTCGTAGCCCTCCGGCAACACACTGCCTCCCAGCTGGTCGCGTGAGGCCCATACCTCACGAAAGCCACGAAACGTCAGATATGAGTTCGTGTCGACTCGGAAGGTCCGAAGGGGCTACCACGAAGGCCGAGCGCGAGCGGAGGACCACGTCGGGCTGGGGCGGCGGGTGAGCGCCGAGCAGGGACGGCGGGTGGACGCCCGAGCCACCGCCCGCACACGCACCTCGCGCACCCCGCACCCCGCACCCCGCACCCCGCCGCACGGCGCGCTAGGGCGTGCTGCTCCCCCGCCGCACCTTCCGCAGCCGGTGCCTGACGGCACGCTGGGCGACCGGGCCGAGCTCCTCCAGTACGCCGACCAGCGCGGCGAGCTGCTCCAGCGCGTCCAGGGCGCTCGCCGCACCGACCTCGTCGACGCCCTCGTACAGCTCCAGGCCGACGAAGGAGGCGGCGACGGCACGGGCGAGCCCGCCCGGGTCGGTGAACTCCCCGAGCGGACTCCCCGCCAGCACCCTGGCCAGCACCTTCTCGATCTCCGCGATCCACAGGTCGAGCCCGGCCGCGGTCGCCGGCGCCAGCCCCGGCTGGTTCTGCGCCCCGGCGAGGAGCTGCCCGAGGAAGGCGACGTGCCCGCCCCGCTTCTCCTCCTCGTGCATGACCCGGCCGAACTCCAGCAGTTCGGCGAGCGACTCGATGCCCGCGAGCCGCAGCCGGTAGTGGGCGACACGCTGCTCGGCGCCGTACCGGCAGGCGGCGGCGAGGAGTTCGTCGACGGAGCCGAAGTGGTAGAAGACCAGCGCCTGGTTCACTCCGGCCGTCGCCGCGACCGACCGCGCCGAGGTCTTGGCGATTTCTTGAGCACACGCTCAAAGCCACCCCCGGGGCAGCAAGAAACCCCCGACCCGAAGGGCCAGGGGTTTCACACAAGAACAGGGGTCAGCGGACCCGCACTCACTCGGAGAGGTACCGCTCCACCGTCTCCACCTTGGACGTCAGCCCGTCCACGACCGACGGTCGAATGTCCGCCTTCATCACCACGGACACCCGCGGCGCCCGCGCCTCGACCGCGGCGACGGCCCGCTTGACCACATCCATGACCTCGTCCCACTCACCTTCGACCGAGGTGAACATGGCATCCGTACGGTTCGGCAGCCCGGACTCCCGGACCACCCTCACCGCGTCGGCGACGTACTCCCCGACGTCCTCGCCGACACCCAGCGGCGTGACCGAGAACGCGACGATCACGCGACGGCCTCCTTGCGGGCGCGGGCGGCGATGACCGCGCGCTCGGCCTCGGCCTTGAGCTTGCGCTCGGCGAAGAAGCCGCCCAGCGGGAGGACCGACATCACGAAGTAGAAGGCGGCGGTCTTCAGCGGCCACTTGGTGCGGTTCCAGGCGTCCGCCCAGAAGAGGACGTACAGCACGAAGAGCACGCCGTGGATCATGCCCATCGCCGGGACCGCGTTGAATTCCGTGGTGCGCTTGAGCACCGAGCAGACGAGCAGCAACAGGAAGGACACCGCCTCGGGGGCGGAGACCAGGCGGAGGCGGCGGAGTGCGGAGGCGGTCTTGAGATCCACGGAGGGGCAACCTTCGTCGTCGAGGTGTGGGCACACGGGCCGTACGGGCCGTACAGGCTGTACGGAGCCACGCAGGAAGCGATCTTGTGAACGTATGCACAAGCGCTCTCCCCATTGTGGCATCCGGCTTTGCCAAGCCTTGGCTCAGGGTCGGATCGGGGCCGATATCCCCCTGAAGACCCTGGTAGTGGACGCGGTGGACGGATACCTTCGATCCCGTGGCTCAGTTCCGACTGCAAGGCAGCAAGGTGCTCGCCGTCGACATGACCGGGGACGCCGTCAAGGCGAAGAACGGCTCCATGGTGGCGTACGACGGCCAGATCACCTTCAAGAAGATGACCGGCGGCGGCGAGGGCGTGCGCGGCATGGTGACCCGCCGCCTCACCGGCGAACAGATGACGGTGATGGAGGCCAAGGGACACGGCACGTGTTACTTCGCCGACCGCGCCTCCGAGATCAACCTGGTGAACCTGACCGGCGAGAAGCTCTACGTGGAGTCCAGCAACCTGCTGTGCACCGACGCGGGCCTGCGCACCGGCACGACCTTCACCGGGCTGCGCGGCGGCGCGACCGGCAACGGGCTCTTCACCACGACCGTGGAGGGGCACGGCCAGGCGGCGATAACGTCGGACGGCCAGGCGGTCGCCCTGCGGGTGTCGTCCCAGTACCCGCTCCAGGTCGACCCGGGGGCGTACATCGCGCACACCGGCAACCTCCGGCAGTCCTTCCAGTCGGGGGTCACTTTCCGGACCTTCATCGGCGAGGGCTCCGGCGAGGCCTTCCAGATCCGCTTCGAGGGCGAGGGGCTCGTGTACGTGCAGCCCAGCGAGCGCAACACCATCGGGGGCGACGTCTGATGCCGTTCCGCGAGATCAACTCCCGGATGGTCGAGGCGCAGGTGCTGCCCGGCCAGAAGATGTACAGCCAGCGCGGCGCGATGCTCGCGTACAAGGGCGAGGTGTCCTTCACGCCGAACATCCAGGGCGGCCAGGGCGGCGTCATGTCGATGATCGGCAGGCGGGTGGCCAACGAGGCGACGCCGCTGATGACGGTCGAGGGCAGCGGCACGGTGATGTTCGGCCACGGCGGCCACCACATCCAGGTGATCAACCTGGCCGGCGACACCCTGTACGTGGAGGCCGACCGCCTCCTCGCCTTCGACGGGACGCTCCAACAGGGCACCATGTTCATGGGTTCGCAGGGCGGCGTCATGGGCATGGTGCGCGGCCAGGTGACGGGCCAGGGCCTGTTCACCACGACCCTCAAGGGCCACGGCGCGGTCGCCGTCATGGCGCACGGCGGCGTGATCGAGCTGCCGATCACCCCGCAGCGGCCGGTGCACGTCGATCCGCAGGCCTACGTCGCCCACCACGGGGACGTACGCAACAAGCTGTCGACCGCGCTCGGCTGGCGCGACATGGTGGGACGCGGCTCCGGCGAGGCGTTCCAGCTGGAGCTGTCCGGCAACGGCGCGGTGTACGTCCAGGCCTCGGAGGAGAAGCTGTGAACAGCCCCCTGACAGGAGCGCCGGGCGGCCCCGTGGTGCTCGACCCGCACACCCTCCCGAGCGACGACAACGTCAATCCGTACACCTTCTGCGTGGAGCTCAAGGGGAGCCAGTGGTTCCTGCAGAAGGGCAAGATGATCGCCTACTACGGGCAGATCGAGTTCAACGGCATCGGCCACGGCCGCTTCGACCGCCTGTTGCGTACGAGCTTCCACTCGCCCCTGCACGCCAGTGACTGGGTGGTGGCCGAGGGCAGCGGCAAGATGCTGCTCGCCGACCGCGCCTTCGACGTGAACTCCTTCGACCTGGAGGAGGGCAACCTGACCATCCGGGCCGGGAACCTCCTCGCGTACCAGCCGACCCTGGCGCTGAAGCAGTCGATCGTGCCGGGCTTCCTGACGCTGATCGGCACGGGCAAGTTCGTCGCCGCCTCCAACGGGCCGGTCGTCTTCATGGAGCCGCCGATCCGGGTGGACCCGCAGGCGCTGGTGGGCTGGGCGGACTGCCCGTCGCCCTGCCACCACTACGACCACGGGTACATGGCCGGTGTGCTGGGGGGACTTCGCGCCATGACCGGCATCGGCGGGGCCTCCGGCGAGGAGCACCAGTTCGAGTTCGTCGGGGCGGGCACGGTGCTGCTCCAGTCGACCGAGCTGCTGATGGCGGACCAGGCCGTGGGTGCGGTGGGCGGTGCGGCGGGGCAGAACGCCGGTGTTCCGGGCGGTGGACAGCCCAACCAGCCGGGGTCCGCACCGCGCCTTCCCGGCCAACTCGGGGACCTCCAGCGGCGCTTCGGACTGTGAGCGGTAGTCTGCGCAGTGTGATCGTCCGTTCGAGGGGAGCGGTCCGTTCCGGGTGACCCAGGTCGCCCGGTCCGGACGTGCCGGGCGTCACACCGCGCAGACCCGCCATTTTCGTCCAGTATTCAACTTCTTAGGTATGATGCCTCCATGCCCCCCACTGACAGCGAATCGACTGACACTCCCTGGCTCAGCGACGCCGAGCAGTGCGCCTGGCGCACCTACCTGGACGCCAGCAAGCTCCTCATGCACCAGCTGGAGAAGGACCTCCAGCCGTTCGGCCTGACGAACAACGACTACGAGATCCTCGTCAACCTCTCCGAGTCCGCCGACAAGCGGCTGCGGATGAGCGACCTGGCGACGGCCACCCTCCAGTCCAAGAGCCGCCTCTCGCACCAGATCACCCGCATGGAGAACGCGGGCCTGGTCCGCCGCGAGAACTGCGAGTCCGACCGGCGCGGCCTCTACGCGGTCCTCACCGACGAGGGCGGCGCGATGATGCAGAAGGTCGCCCCGCACCACGTCGCGTCCGTCCGCCGCCACTTCATCGACATGATCAAGCCGGAGGAGCTGATCCGGCTGAGCGCCGTCCTGAAGCCGGTGACGCAGGACCTCCGGGGCAAGCGCGGCAAGATCTGACCGGTCGCGAGACCTCGGCGGCAGACCCCGGCCACGAGCCCCCGGCGGCGCTCACCGCGCCTCGCCCAGCAGCTCCAGTACGAGCCTGAACCGCGCACCCCCGCCCACTGCTTGACGCACCGTCAGGGTCCCGCCGTGCCGGTGGGCGACGTCCCGGGCGATGGCGAGGCCGAGGCCCGCGCCGCCGTCGTCCCGGCTGCGGGCGTCGTCGAGCCGTACGAACCGCTCGAAGATCCGCTCCCGCTCGGCCTCCGGCACCCCGGCCCCGTCGTCGGCCACCTCCAGGACGGCCCGCCCCGCCCGGGCGCGCAGCGTCACCGCGACCGAACTCGTCGCGTGACGCTGCGCGTTGTCGAGCAGATTGCCCAGCACCCGCCCCAACTGGCCGCGCGATCCGGCCACGTCGACGCCGTCCGCGACGTCGACGTCCACCGCGATCCGGTCCCGGCCGACCCGCTGGGCGACGTCCCCCCGCACCAGGGCGGACAGGTCCACCCGCGAGGACCCCGGCTTCTCGCCCGCGTCCAGCCGGGCCAGCAGCAGCAGGTCGGCGGCCAGGTCCTGGAGTCGTACGGTGTCCTCCACCGCCCCCTCCAGGTCCAGCAACTCCGGGTGCGCGGCGCCCACTTCGAGCTGGGTGCGCAGCGAGGCGATCGGGCTGCGCAGCTCGTGCGAGGCGTCCGCGACGAAGCGGCGCTGGCGTTCGGTGGAGGCCTCCAGGGCGGCGAGGGTCTCGTTGGTGGTGACCGCGAGCCGGTCCACCTCGTCGCCGGTGCCGGGCGCGGGCACCCGGCGCGACAGGTCCTCGGAGGCGGTGATGGCGGCCATCTCGCGCCGGATGCCCTCCACGGGCCGCAGCGCCCGCCGGGTCACCAGCCAGGTCACCCCGGCCACGACCACCAGCAGCACCGGCAGCCCGGCGAGCATGGCGTCCCGCACGGTGCCCACGGCCTCCCGCTCGCCGGACAGGGGCGCCCCCGCGTACACGGTGACGCCCGGCCCGGCCGGACCGGTCGCCTCGACGGCGGCGAACCGGTACTCCCCCGCATCCCCGTCGACGGTGGCGCTGCCGGTCGACATCCGGGGCTCGTCGCCCGAGACCTCGCCGCGCCCGCCCCCGTCGTCGTCATCGTCGCCCTCCGGCGGCACGGCACCGGACGCGACGGGCTTCACCTGTGCGCTCCCCGCCCCCTCGATCGCCTCCAGCTTCTCGCTCGCGGCGACCAACTCCCCTTCCCCGGTGACCACTTGGACCGGGCTGTCCTCCTTGTCGGGCAGCTCCAGCTTCTCGTACGCGACCCCGAGCGCGACCTGCGAGGCCACCTCCCGGGCCGCGACCTCCGCCCGCAGATCGGTCTGGTCGGTCAGCTTCGCGCCGAGCACGAGCAGCACCGCGAGCCCGGCCGCGACCAGCGCGACGGCGACGACGGCGGTGGCCCCGAGCGCGGCCCTGGCCCGTACGGAGCGCATCACGCCGGGCCCTCTCCCCCGGGCACCAGCCGGTACCCCGCACCCCGCACGGTCTCGATCCGCTCCGCGCCGAGCTTGCGCCGCAGCGTCGAGATGTAGACCTCGACGATGTTCGGGTCGCCGTCGTACGCGAAGTCCCAGACGTGCTCCAGCATCTCCGCCTTGCTGACGACCGCGTCGGGCCGCAGCGCGAGCTGTTCCAGCACGGCGAACTCCTTCGCGGTGAGGACGACCTCCGCCCCGTCCCGGTGCACCCGACGGCTCGCGGTGTCGAGGCTGAGCCCGCCGACGGCCAGCACCGGCGAGGACGATCCGGCGCTGCCCCGGCGGCGCAGGAGGGCCCGGATGCGGGCGAGGAGCACGACGTACGAGAACGGCTTGGTCAGGTAGTCGTCGGCCCCAGTGTCGAGCCCCTCGGCCTCGTCGTACTCGCCGTCCTTGGCGGTCAGCATCAGGATCGGCACGTCGTTCCCGGCGGCGCGCAGGGCGGCGCAGACCCGGTAGCCGTTCATGCCGGGCAGCATGATGTCGAGGATCACCAGGTCGTACGGGGCCTCGCCGGCCCGGTGCAGGCCCTCCCGCCCGTCGTGCACGACGTCCACGGCGAAGCCCTCGGCGGTGAGTCCCCTGGCGAGCGACACCGCGAGCCGCTTCTCGTCCTCCACGATCAACAGGCGCATGGGGACAAGGGTCGCAGGGCGAACCTGAAACGGGCTTCAGGCGCTTTCAGGTGGGGTTAAGGGTGCCGGGCGCAGATTGATCGACGTACCAACCCAGCGGATGCGTCCGGAACTCGGGAGGACCCCATGAAGCGCAAGTCCGTCATCGCCGCGGCCGTCGTCGTCGTACTGGTCGGAGGGGGCACGGCGACGGCACTGAGCCTGCCGTCCGACAGCGGGCCCGCCTCCGCCCGGTCCGCCCCCGCCGACGTGGACCGCGCCGTCGCCAAGGCCGCGTCCGCCGTGCCCGGCACCGTGACCGGCGTGGACCTGGAGGACGACGGCCGGGAGTGGGACGTCGACGTGTTCGGCCAGGACGGGAAGTGGCACGACGTGACGCTGGACCCGTCGGGCGCGAAGGTACGGAACGACCGCGTCGACACCGGGAACGACGACCGCGACGACCGTGCCCCGAAGGGCGCGGCCGTCACCGTCGAGAAGGCCGTGGCGGCCGCGCTGAAGGCCGCCCCCGGCCAGGTCACCGAGGCCGACCTCGAACGCGGCCACTGGGAGATCGAGGTGCGCGGCAAGGACGGCCGCCACACCGATGTGACCGTCGACGCGAAGACCGGGAAGGCGGCCGTCCTCCCGCAGGGTCAGGACGACGACAGGGCGACCGGCGGGGACGCGGGCGCGGACTCCGACGACGACTGAGCCCGCCCCCTGCCGCGCAGCACGAACCCGGCCGCCGCCGCACCCAGCACCGGCACGGCGACCAGGAGGTAGGACAGGGCCGGCGGAAGGTGTCCCACCAGCACCCCGACGGCGGCGGCGCCGACCGAGGAGCCGGCATTGAGCGCGGTGTTGACCCAGGCTCCGGCCCGGGCGCGGGAGTGTGGACCGGCCGCCTCGTCGGCGATGAGGTACGCGGTGGTGATGGCCGGTGCGATGAAGAGGCCGACCACCGCCACCGCGGGCACCAGGACGTACACCCCGGGTGCCAGCCCGGCCGCCGCGAGGGCGCAGCCCAGCAGGGAGGCGATGGCCAGCAGGCGTGGGCGGTTGCCGGAACGCCAGTTGACCGCCCCGTACGCCAGTCCGCCGACCGCGCTGCCGACCGCGAGCGCGGCCTCCACCCAGCTGACGGCCTCGGGGTGGCCGTGCGCCTCGGTGAAGGCGATGCCGAGGAGGCCGACGCCGCCGAGGGAGAGCCCGGTGGCGGCGGCCACGGCGGCGGGCAGGGCGAGCCCGGGGACACGACCGCCCTTCGGGCCCTGGGAGCCCTTGCCCGCGTGTTCTGCCTTCGCGGCGACCGGGGAGGTCACCATGGCGGTCGTGCCGACGACCACGAGAGCGGCGGCGGCGAGGATGCCGGTGGCGGGACGGGCGTACACGGCCGGGATGCCGACGATCAGCGGCCCCGTCACGAACAGGAGCTCCTCGACCACCCCGTCCAGGCTGTACGCCCGCTGGAGCAGGGCCCGGTCGGGCACCAGCCGCCCCCAGAGCACCCGCATCGTGGGCCCGAGCGGCGGGCAGCTCACGCCGACGAGGGCGACGAGGAGACCGATCAGCGGTACGGGAGCACCGGGCGTCCAGCAGACGAGGGCGAGGGTGACCAGGAACGTGGCGAACACGGCGGCCAGCGGCAGCAGGGCCCGCCGCGGCCCGAACCGGTCGACGAGCCCGGCCCGGTACGGGCTGAGCAGGACGGAGCAGGCACCGTACACGGACATCAGCACACCGGCGGCGGCGTACGAACCGGTGGCGTTCTTGACGGTGAGGACGAGGGGCAGCGGCAGGACCCCGTAGGCGAGCCGCCCGAGCAGGGCGGAGCCGAAGGTGCGGGTGGCCCGGGGGGTGCGCAGGACAGCACCGTATGAAGGCTTGGCGGACATGAGTCTTCCTCGGAAGGTGTGCGGGGATGTGGACACGCCGAACCACGACCGCACGCGACTCCTGCCGGAGGGGGGTCGTGGAAGGGGTGCCGGCTACCCACGCAGGAAGATCATGCGCCCACGCTAGCAAGGGCGGGGCGCGCTGCCCAGGGGTATTTCCCGGCTGCGCCGAGGCCCCGTTCCGTTCCGTGCCGCACCCGGCACCTCGGTCGCCTGCGGCGCTGCCCCGGCGCAAACCGGGGGTCCGGGGGCAGCGCCCCCGGCACGAACAGCAACCCCCCCCCCCCCCCCCCCCCGCCCCCCCCCTCCCCCCCCCCCGGGGGGGCGCGCGGGGGGGGGCGGGGGGGCGGCCCCCCCCCCACATCGCCCGCGCACACATGGGGCTCCCCG
>NZ_JBIUXN010000030.1:0-49006 GCF_044744005.1 Streptomyces sp. NPDC087440
CCGCGCCCTTTTGGGGGGGGGGGGCAATCCCCAAAACCCCCCCCCACACCCCCCGCGGGGGGGCTAGGTTTTTGGGGAGGGGGGGGGGGGGGGGGAAAAAGGGGGGGGGGGGGGGGCCCCCCCCCCCCCATGAACAGCAACCACCCCCTCACCCCTCCGCCACAACCTCCCCCAGCTCCGCCAGGAACCGATCCGTCGTCCCCCGGTCCCGCACCGCCACCCGCACCCACCCCTCCCCCAACCCCGGAAACGTATCCCCCCGCCGCACCGCGAACCCCCGCTCCCGCAACCGCCCCCGCACCTCCACCGGCACCCGCACCAGCACAAAGGGAGCCCGAGCCCCCTCCACCACCCGGATCGGAGCCAACTCGGCCAGTCCGGCCACCAGATGGGCCCGGTCCGCCGCGATCCGCACAGCCGCGGCAGACGCCTCCTCCTGTGCCCGGGGCGACACACACCCCTCCGCCGCCACCAACGCCGGCGTCGACACCGGCCACAACGGCTGCGCCCGCTCCAGCAGCGCAATCACCTCCGGCGCAGCCGTCACGTACCCCACCCGCAGCCCCGCCAGCCCCCACGTCTTCGTCAGACTCCGCAGCACCACAAGCCCCGGCACGTCCGTCCGCCCCACCAGCGCCTCCGGTTCCCCCGGCACCGCGTCCATGAACGCCTCGTCGACCACCAGCACCCGCCCGGGACGGGCCAGCCGGACGATCTCCGACGCCGGGTGCAGCACCGACGTCGGGTTCGTCGGATTGCCGATCACCACCAGGTCCGCGTCCTCGGGCACCGCCGCCGCATCCAGCCGGAACCCCTCCGACTCCCGCAGCAGCACCCGCCCCACCTCGTGCCCCGCGTCCCGCAGCGCCGCCTCCGGCTCCGTGAACTGCGGGTGCACCACCACCGGCCGCCGCACCTTCAGCGCCCGCGCGAGCAGCACGAACGCCTCCGCCGCCCCCGCCGTCAGCAGCACCCGCTCCACCGGCAGCCCGTGATGCGCGGCCACCGCCGCCCGCGCCGCCCGCCCGTCCGGGTACGCGGCGAGGGTGTCCAGCGAGGCGGCCAGCCGCGCCTTCAGCCATTGCGGCGGCGTGTCGGACCGTACGTTGACCGCGAGGTCCACCAGACCGGAGGCCGCGCCCCGCACCTCCGCATCGCCGTGATGCCGCAGGTCATGGCCGTCAGACGTCATCAACAACACCCATCCCGGTACGGGCCACCGCGCACGTCGCCATGGCCGGACGCCCCGCAGGGCTCGACTTCCTCTTCGGTACGAGGAGTTCGCCCCCCGCACCGGACGCCGCGAGCGCCGCCGCCTCCGC
The DNA here is from genome assembly GCF_044744005.1 of Streptomyces sp. NPDC087440. Classification (NCBI taxonomy): domain Bacteria; kingdom Bacillati; phylum Actinomycetota; class Actinomycetes; order Kitasatosporales; family Streptomycetaceae; genus Streptomyces; species Streptomyces sp. NPDC087440. The sequence continues at coordinate 1,323 of NZ_JBIUXN010000030.1, forward strand.
CACCGACGGCGTCCCCACCGCGCTCAGCGCCCGCCCGGACGGGTTCGGCACCGTGACAGCGGCCAGCACGTCCGCCCCGTACGACAGCACCGGCACCCCGAGCCGTCGCCCGCACTCCACGATCGCCCGCTCGTGCGCCTTCACGTCGACGGTGGCGAGCGCGCCCACCGCGCCCAGCGGCAGTCCGGCCGCGCCGAGGGCGTCCACCACCAGCGCGTACAACTCCTCTACGGGCGCGTCCTCGCACGCCCCGACCCCCACCGTCACCCTTGTGGCAGCACGCACCGGACATCCTTTCGCGCGGCGAATCGGCCCAGCCCGACATGCGCCGCACCGCGCCCATCGGCTAGCAAGGGCTCATGGCGTACATGGCGGTCCTCGTCGCGCTCGGCGCGTTCCTGATGACGCTGTTCGGTGGCTGGGTCGCCCAGCGCGTCACCGACCGGCGGCACCTCGTGCTGGGCCTGGCCGGCGGGCTGATGCTCGGCGTGGTCGGACTCGACCTGCTGCCGGAGGCGCTGGAGGCCGCCGACAGCGAGGTGTTCGGCGTGCCCGTCGCCCTGCTGCTGTTCGTCGGCGGCTTCCTCGCCGCGCACATCGGCGAGCACGTGCTCGCCGGACGACACGCCGCGCACGGGGGAGAGGAGGGCGGCGCCGCCACCCCGGAACGCATCCCCGAGGTCGGGCTCACCGCCGCCTCCGCGATGGTCGGCCACAGCCTGATGGACGGCATCGCCCTCGGCGCGGCCTTCCAGGTCGGCGGGGGCATGGGCGTCGCCGTCGCCCTCGCGGTCGTCGCGCACGACTTCGCCGACGGCTTCAACACGTACACACTGACCAGCCTCTACGGCAACGCCCGCCGCAAGGCCCTCGCGATGCTGTTCGCGGACGCGGCCGCCCCGGTGGTGGGCGCGGCCTCCACGCTGCTGTTCACCCTCCCGGCCGAACTCCTCGGCTGCTACCTGGGCTTCTTCGGCGGCGTGCTGCTCTACCTGGCCGCCGCCGAGATCCTCCCCGAGGCCCACCACGGCCACCCGGCCCGCTCCACCCTGCTGTGCACGGTGGCGGGCGCGGGCTTCATCTGGCTGGTGGTGGGCATCGCGGCGGAGTGAGCCCGCGCGGGGCGGGGGCGTGTGCGTACGGTTCACGGCTGGGCGCACCGTTCGACGAACCGGTACGCCATCTGGGGCGCGGCAGCCCAGTGCGTGTGCAGGTAACTGGCATGCACATTGCCCTGTACGAAGCCCTCCACCCGGCGCTGCGGATGCGTGAACCCCCACGCGGGCGCGGCCCCGGCCCCCGGCTCGATCACCGTGCGGTGGAACTCGTGCCCGCGCAGCCGCGTCCCGGCGGCGGCCAGCGCGCTGTCCCCGACGGCCACGGCCTCCCGGTACCCGAGCGTCAGCTTCTCCGACATCCGCGCCTCGGCGTCCAGCACCCCGCACATGGGCTGCCCGTCGAGGGAGCGTGCGAGGTAGAGGAGCCCCGCGCACTCGGCCGCCACCGGCGCGCCCGATGCGGCCAGTTCAGCGACGGCCTTGCGCAGCGGTTGGTTCGCGGACAGCTCGGGCGCGTACACCTCGGGGAATCCGCCCCCGATGACCAACCCCCGTGTCCCGTCCGGCAGTTGCTCGTCCCGGAGCGGGTCGAAGGGGACGACCTGCGCCCCCGCCGCGCTCAACAGCTCCGCGTGCTCGGCGTACGAGAAGGTGAACGCGGGACCCGCCGCCACGGCGACCACCGGAGCCGTCGGCACAGCGGTGCCCACCGGAGCCGCCGTCCCCCCGGTCGGCTCCCACGCCGCGTCCCCGGTAGTACCGGCGCTGCGCGCCAGCGCCAGCACCGCCTCCAGGTCCACCCCGGCCCGCACCTGCTCCGCCAGCGCGGAGACTGCCTCGACCGCCTCCGCCTGCCGCTCGGCGACGGGCACCAGCCCGAGGTGCCGCGACGGCGTCCGCACCTGCCGGGCCCGCCGCAGGACACCGAGCACGGGCACGCCCGACCCGTCCAGCGCCTCCCGCAGCAGCTCCTCGTGCCGGTCGGAGCCCACCTTGTTCAGGATGACGCCGCCGATCCGCACCTCCGGGTCCCACGACGCGAACCCGTGCACCAGCGCCGCCACCGACCGGGACTGCGACGACCCGTCCACCACCAGCACCACCGGCGCCCGCAGCAGCTTCGCGATCTGCGCCGTGGACGCCAACTCGCCCTGCCCGGCGGCCCCGTCGTACAGGCCCATCACGCCCTCGACGACCGCCAGGTCGCACCCGGCGGCCCCGTGCTCGAACAGCGGGCCCACCAACTGCGGCCCGCACAGGTACGCGTCGAGGTTGCGCCCCGGCCGTCCCGTCGCCAGCGCGTGGTACCCGGGGTCGATGTAGTCCGGCCCCACCTTGTGCGGCGACACGGCGAGCCCGCGCTCCGTGAAGGCGGCCATGAGCCCCGTCGCGACCGTGGTCTTCCCGCTGCCCGACGACGGCGCGGCGATGACGATCCGTGCTACCACTCGATGCCTCGCTGGCCCTTCTGACCCGCGTCCATCGGGTGCTTCACCTTCGACATGTCCGTGACCAGGTCGGCGGCGTCCAGCAGGGCCTGCGGCGCGTTGCGGCCCGTGATCACCACGTGCTGCGTGCCCGGCCGGTCGCGCAGCACCTGCACGACCTCCGCCACGTCGATCCAGCCCCAGTGCAGGGGGTACGCGAACTCGTCGAGTACGTAGAACTTGTAGGTCTCGGCGGCGAGGTCCCGCTTGACCTGCTCCCAGCCCTCGCGGGCCTTGTCCTCGTTGTCGGCCTGGTCGTCCCGCTGGACCCACGACCAGCCCTCGCCCATCTTGTGCCAGGCGACCGTGCCGCCCTCGCCGGTCGCGCCGAGCGCCTTGAGCGCGTTCTCCTCGCCGACCTTCCACTTCGCCGACTTCACGAACTGGAACACCCCGATCGGCCAGCCCTGGTTCCAGGCGCGCAGCGCCATCCCGAAGGCGGCCGTCGACTTCCCCTTGCCGATGCCCGTGTGCACCATGAGCAGCGGCCGGTTGCGGCGCTGGCGGGTGGTGAGCCCGTCGTTCGGTACGGTTTCCGGCTGTCCCTGCGGCATCGTTACGCGGCCTTCCTCGAAGTTCCAGTGACGTCCTTGACGAGCCCGGCGATGGAGTCCGCGCGCAGCTCGTCCAGCGTGACGGCGGTGCCGCCCAGCTCCCGGGCCAGTTCGGCCGCGAGCCCGAGCCGGACCATCCCCGACTCGCAGTCCACGACCACCGAGGCGATGCCCTCCGCCTCGTGCAGCCGCGCGGCACGGCCCGCGAGCGCGACGGGCTCCGGGCCGCCGGTCGCCCGGCCGTCCGTCACCACGACGAGCAGCGGCCGCCGCGAGGGGTCGCGCAGCCGCTCCACCCGCAGCACCTCGTGCGCCGTGAGCAGTCCGGCGGCGAGGGGGGTGCGTCCGCCGGTCGGCAGGAGCTCCAGCCGGGCCGCCGCCGCGTCCACGGACGAGGTCGGGGGCAGCGCCACCTCGGCGTCCTTGCCCCGGAAGGTGACCAGGCCGACCTTGTCCCGCCGCTGGTAGGCGTCGAGCAGCAGCGACAGCACCGCGCCCTTCACCGCGCTCATCCGCTGCCGTGCCGCCATCGATCCGGACGCGTCCACCACGAAGAGGACCAGGTTGCCCTCGCGGCCCTCCCGGGTGGCCTGCCGCAGATCGTCGCGTCGTACGACCAGACCGCGCCCGGAGCGTCCGCGCGCGTGCTGGTGCGGGGCGGCGGCCTGCACGGTCGCCGCCAGGTGCAGCTTGGTGAGGGCGCCTCGGGGGCGTACGGCACCGGTCGTGCGGCCGTGCTCGGTGCGGGCGCGGGACCTGCGGCCCGCCGCGCCCTCGCCCAGGCCCGGCACGCTCAGCATCTGGGTGCGGAACGGGTCGGCGGGCTTGGCGGCGGGCTGTTCGGGGGCGGCCTGCCGGGAGGGGGCGGGGTGCTGCTGTTCTTCGGGTTGCTGATCTTCGGGCTGCGGCTGCTCGGGCGTGTCGCCCTGTTCCGACTCGCCGGTCTCGGGCGTGTCGGGGCCGGCGTCCTGCGGGCCGTCGTTCTGCGCGCCGTCGTTCTGCGGGGGCAGGCCACCGCCGCCACCGGGGCCGTCGGGGTCGTCGTCGCCCTCCGGGGGTTCCGGGGGGCTGTTCTGCTCCAGCGTCTCGTCGAGCTTGTCCTCGTCGAGGCCGGGCGCGTCGAAGGGGTTGCGGCGGCGCCGGTGCGGCAGCGCGAGCAGCGCGGCCTGCCGTACGTCCTCCTCCTGTACGTCCTCCCGGCCCGCCCACGCGGCCAGCGCGGTCGCGGTGCGCGCCATCACGATGTCGGCCCGCATGCCGTCGACCTCGAACGCGGCGCAGGTCGCGGCGATCTGGCGCAGCGCGTCGTCGCCGAGACGGACCTGGGGGAGCAGGGCGCGGGCCGCCACGATGCGCTCGCGGAGGTCGGCCTCCTCGCCCGCCCACTTCGCGGCGAACGCCGCCGGGTCGTCGTCGTGGGCGAGCCTGCGCCGGACGACCTCGACCCGCTGGTCGGTGTCGCGGGAGGCCGCCACCTCCACGGTCAGCCCGAAGCGGTCGAGCAACTGGGGGCGCAGCTCGCCCTCTTCCGGGTTCATGGTCCCGACCAGCAGGAACCGTGCGGCGTGCCGCACGGAGACGCCTTCGCGCTCGACGTACGACGCGCCCATGGCGGCGGCGTCGAGGAGGAGGTCGACCAGGTGGTCGTGGAGGAGGTTGACCTCGTCGACGTAGAGGATGCCCCGGTGGGCGTCGGCCAGCAGGCCCGGCTCGAAGGCCTTCACGCCCTCGCTGAGCGCCCGCTCGATGTCGAGCGCCCCGACGAGGCGGTCCTCGGAGGCCCCGACGGGCAGCTCCACCATGCGCGCGTCGCGCGGCACGCCGTCGCCGGGCTCGTGGGGGGCGTCGGGACACGCCGGGTCGGGGGCTGTCGGGTCGCAGGAGAACCGGCAGCCCTCCACCACGTGCACCTGCGGCATCAGGGCCGCGAGCGCGCGGACGGCGGTGGACTTGGCCGTTCCCTTCTCGCCGCGGACGAGGACGCCGCCGACGGCGGGGGACACGGCGTTGAGGAGCAGGCCGAGGCGGAGGTCGTCCTGGCCGACGATCGCGGTAAAGGGGTAAGGCGTACTCATACGGTCTCCATCGTCATCGTGATCCTCATCGTCATTCCGGTCCCGTCCCGCTGGGGGCCGCTCGGCTTGCTGCGGCTGGGCCTCGTTCTGTGCCGTGCCCGGCACCTCGGTTGCCTGCGGCGCTGCCCCAGTCCCGCCCCTTCACCTAAAGCGCTTGGCCGCGCGGCTTGTGGGTGGTTGCTCGCGCAGTTCCCCGCGCCCCTGATGGCATGCCCTCCGGGCAGCCATCCCCCCAGCCCCCTTGGGCGGCGGGGCCGCCCCCCGGGGGCGGGACGGGCGGGCAAGGGGGCGGCCCCTCCCGCTCCCGGCCCAGCCCGGTGCCGCCCCTGGCCCAGCCGCAGCCCCGGCCGCACCCCTCACAGGGCCCGCACCCCCGGCGGGACAAAGGGCAGCCCCACCGGCGCGCCCGACTCGATGAGCCGCCACAGCCCCTCCGTGTCCGCATGCTCCTCGATCAGATCGCCCAGCCGGTCCAGCTGCTCCTCGCGCAACCCCTCGAAGCTCGTGTCCGGAGCGGGCACGAACCGCCGCCCGGAGGCGACGGCCACCTCCCGCAGGAAGGCCCGCCGGAAACCGTCGCTCTCCAGCGACCCGTGCCAATGGGTGCCCCAGACCGCGCCCACCCGGCACCCGTCCAGGAAGGCTTCCCCGCCCAGGACCTCCGCCACCCCGTGGTGGATCTCGTAGCCCTCGACGGTCTCCCCGAGCGCCGACCCCACCGGCCGGGCCAGGGTCTTCTCGCGGGCGAACCGCACCCGTACCGGCAGCAGGCCCAGCCCCTCGACCAGCCCGGCCCTCGACTCGACCTCGTCCTCGATCAGCTCGCCCAGCAGCTGGAAGCCGCCGCAGATGCCCAGCACCGGGAGACCGGCAGCGGCCCGCCGCGCCAGCGCGTCGGCCAGGCCGCGCTCCCGCAGCCACTCCAGCGCGCGGACCGTCCCCCGCGTCCCCGGCACGACCACCAGGTCCGCGTCGGCCAGCTCCTCGGCCCGGTCCACGAAGCGCACGACCACACCCGGCTCGGCGGCCAGTGCGTCCACATCCGTGAAGTTCGACATCAGCGGCACCGCGCACACCGCGACCCGCAGCACGTCCTCGCCCACCGGCGGCGCCACCACCGACTCGCGGACCGCACCCCGCAGGGACACCCGCAGGCCGTCCTCCTCGTCGATGCCCAGGCCGTGCGCGAAGGGCAGCACGCCGTACGTCTTGCGGCCGGTCAGGTCCTCCAGCATGTCGAGGCCGGGCTCCAACAGCGACACATCACCCCGGAACTTGTTCACCACGTACCCCGCGACCAGCCGCTGGTCCTCCTCCGCCAGCAGCGCCGTCGTGCCGAAGAAGGAGGCGAAGACCCCGCCCCGGTCGATGTCGCCGACCACGACCACCGGGAAGTCGGCGGCCCGCGCGATGCCCATGTTGACGATGTCCGTGCGGCGGAGGTTGATCTCGGCGGGGCTGCCGGCCCCCTCGCAGATCACCGCGTCGTACTGGCTCCGCAGCTCCGCCAGGCACTCCGTGACCGTCCCGAGCAGCGCCTCCCGGTGCCCGCCCTGAACACCCTTCCCGTACGTCTTCCCGCCCGCCGTGCCGAAGAAGCCGCGCGCGCTCATCTCGCCCACCGGCTTGCCGAGCAGCACCACCTGGCTGGACTTGTCGCTGCCGGGCTTGAGGAGGACCGGGTTCATGAGCGCGGTCGGCTCGACGCGTGCGGCCTGCGCCTGCATGGCCTGGGCGCGGCCGATCTCCGCGCCCTCACGCGTCACGAAGGAGTTCAGGGACATGTTCTGCGCCTTGAACGGGGCGACCTTCACCCCCTGGCGCACCAGCCACCGGCAGATCCCCGCCGTGACGACGCTCTTGCCCGCGTCCGAAGTGGTCCCCGCGACCAGCAGTCCGCCGCCGCTCATGCGTTACGTCCTTTCGCGTACGAAAACGCCAGCCGCCCCGCCGCACACGCGGCCAGCGCCAGCACACCCACCCGGCGCGACAGCCGCACCGCACGTTCGATGTCGGGCACGTCCACCGGACGCCCCGTCTCCCCGTTCAGCACCGCCCGGTGCTCCACCCGCCCCGCGTACGACAGCGTGCCGCCGAGCCGCACGCCCAGCGCGCCCGCGAAGGACGCCTCGACGGGGCCCGCGTTGGGGCTCGGGTGCGCGGCGGCGTCGGCGCGCCAGGCGGCCAGAGCGCCCCGTGAGTCGTCCCCGGCCAGCACCGCGAGCGCCGCGGTGAGCCGTGCGCCGGGCCAGCCCGCGACGTCGTCGAGACGGGCCGAGGCCCACCCGTACCGGCGATAGCGCGCCGACTTGTGCCCGACCATCGCGTCCAGCGTGTTCACCGCCCGGAACGCGACCAGCCCGGGCACGCCCCCGACCGCACCCCACACCAGCGCGCCCACCACGGCGTCCGACGTGTTCTCGGCGACCGACTCGACCACGGCCCGCGCCATCTGCTGCCCGTCCAGCGCCTGCGGGTCGCGCCCGCACAGGTGGGGGAGGCGTTCGCGGGCCAGTTCCAGGTCACCGGCGGCCAGCGCCCCGCCGATCGCCCGGGCCTCGCGCCCCAGCGACGTACCCCCGACGACGGACCAGGTGACGGCACCGGTCAACGCGACGGAGGCGGCGGGGGAGCGGCGCAGGAGACGGGAGGCGACGGCGGCGGCTCCGGCGGCCCCGCCCACGCAGAGCAGGGTGTGCAGTGCGCCGCGCGCCCGGTCGTCCTGCCACAGGGCCTTCTCGACGGTGGAGGCGGCACGTCCGAAGAGGGCGACCGGATGTCCCCGGCGCGGGTCCCCGAACACGGCGTCGCAGGCCATCCCGAGGGCGGCGCCGACCGCGAACGCGTACGGGGGCATGACAACGGAACCGCGTGTACCGCAGCCGGGCATGGCGACGTGTCCTTAACTCAGGGTCCGCGCCCTGGTTCGAGGTGACGAGCGGCTGGGAGTTCCTGGCTTCGGCGCGACCCTTCTCGGATCGACCGTGACAGTGGCGGGACCGCGCCGGATTCGCACCGGCTTCCTCTCCATGCCGCCGTATTGGCTCCGGCAGTCCACCACGCCCCGCGAACACCCGTCAACCTGGGGTTGACCTGCGGCAGTCCGGTGTGCGGAGGCCCACACGGGGCGGGCAGGGGGCGCACGCGAAACCGCCCCGCGCACGGGGCGCGGGGCGGTTCGAAGGGGGTGCGGGTCGGGTGACGGGCGGGTGTGCGCGTCAGGCGACGATCAGGAAGATCCCGTACGCCACCGCCGCCGCGCACAGCGCGAAGCAGGCGTACGCGCCGGTGCGGGCCATCGGGGCGGAGCCGCCCGAGGCGGCGGCCGCGGTCTGCTTGGAGAGGCCCACGATGCCCAGGGTGAACAGGCCCACCAGGGCGACGGTGGCCACGAGGCTGACACCGAAGACGGTGCCGAGAGCTGCCCAGTCGATGTTCATGTCGCGTGTGTCCTTAGACCGATGCGGCCGGGCGGACCGGGTCGGCGGTGGGGGAGTGGAGGGTGGTCTTCAGATCACCGGTGGCCGAGTACGTGGCCTCGCTCGGGAAGACACCGGCCGGGGGCGGGGTGACCGCGGCGATGGCCGTGGTGACGACGCCCGCGGGCTCGGCGGCGGCAGCCGTCTCGTCGAGGTCGTCGGCGGTGACCGGCTTGCGGCGCGACAGCGCCCAGATCGCGGCGGACCCGGCCACCAGCAGGATCGCGACGACGGTGACGCCCCACGTGCCCTGACCGGTGAGGAACTCGGCGGCCGCGGCGACCGCGCCCGCGGCGGGCAGGGTCAGACCCCACGCCACGAACATCCGGGTCGCGGTCGACCAGCGGACCACGCCGCCCTTGCGGCCCAGGCCCGCGCCCATCACGGAGCCGGAGCAGACCTGCGTGGTGGAGAGGGAGAAACCGAGGTGCGAGGAGGCCAGGATGACCGTCGCGGCGCCGGTCTGGGCGGCGAAGCCCTGCGGCGGACGCAGGTCCGTGAGGCCCTTGCCCATGGTGCGGATGATGCGCCAGCCGCCGAGGTAGGTGCCGAGCGCGATGGCGACACCGGCCGAGACGATGACCCACATCGGGGGGTTGGCGCCGGGGGCCAGCACGTTGCCGGTGACCAGGGCCAGGGTGATGACACCCATGGTCTTCTGCGCGTCGTTGGTGCCGTGCGCCAGCGAGACGAGACCGGCGGAGGCGATCTGGCCCGCCCGGTAGCCCTTGGCGGTGGCCTTCTCGTCGGTCTTGCTCGCCAGCTTGAAGGTGAGCTTCGTGGCGAGGTACGCGGCGATGCCGGCGACGATCGGCGCGGCGATCGCGGGCAGCAGCACCTTGGTGATGACGACGCTGCCGTTGACGCCGGAGGCGCCCACCGACATCAGGGTGGCGCCGATGAGGCCGCCGAAGAGTGCGTGGGAGGAACTGGACGGCAGGCCGATCAGCCAGGTCAACAGGTTCCAGAGGATCGCGCCGACCAGCGCCGCGAAGATCACTTCTGTCGTGATGCCGCTCTCGTTGATGAGCCCGCCGGAGATCGTCTTGGCGACCTCCACGGAGAGGAAGGCACCAACGAGGTTGAGCACGGCGGACATGGCCACCGCCGTCTTGGGCTTGAGTGCGCCGGTCGAGATGGTGGTCGCCATCGCGTTGGCAGTGTCGTGGAAACCGTTCGTGAAATCGAACACGAGAGCGGTCACGATCACGATTCCGAGAAGGAGCGTGATGTGTTCCATTTACCCAGGCAATCGTTTGAGGTCAGTGGCCGTTGGAACGTAAGCAACCTGAGTGAACGGAAGATGAACTGGATGGGGCATCACGGTGACCCGAAACGCCGCACCGCCGTTCCGCTTTTCACCGGAACGGCGGTGCGGGCGGGTTCTCCCTAGGGGCGCCCGGGGCGTCAACGCCGGGTGAAGGCGCTCAGCCTGCCGTGCGACCCGTTGAAGAGATTCTGGTCACCCGGAAGTGAACCCCGGCCGTTGTCGAACTGCCAGATCGTCCAGTACGACCAGCCCGCGGGCAGCGGACCCGGCGAGGTGCTGTAGCGCGCCAGCCACAGCGCGTGGTTCCGGCCGAAGGCGGTGCTGCGGCCGGTGCAGTCGTTCCACCAGAGCGTGGTCGTGTAGATCACTGGGCGGCGGCCGGTCCTGCGGCGCACCTCGTCGCTGAAGGACGCGATCCACCGCCGCATCTGGGCGGGGGTGAGGCCGTAGCACTTGTTCTTCTTGTTGATCTTCTTGTACGGGTTGTTCTCCAGGTCGACGGCGGGCGGCAGCGTCTTCCCGTCGTTCCGCCAACCCCCTCCGTTGCGTACGAAGTGGGCGGCCTGGACCCGGCCCGAGGACTGGTGCGGCAGGGCGAAGTGATACGCCCCGCGCTTGATGTCGGCCGCGCGGGAGCCGTTGTACTGCTGGGAGAAATAGGGGTTGCGGTAGGTGTGGGACTCGGTGGCCTTGACGTAGACGAAGGTCGCCCCCTTCTTCCTGGCCTTCCTCCAGTCCACGTTCTTCTGGTGCCCGGAGACGTCGTGACCGCGCGGTGCGGAGGCGGCCCGGGCCGGGCCGGTCAGCAGGACGGTCGTACCCAGGGTGAGGGCGGCGGTGGCGGCCGCGGCGGCGGAGAGGGTTCGGACGCGGTGCGACGCCCGGTTGCGGGCGCGGCGTGTCGCGCGGTTTCGGGCGCGGCGCAGGGACGGTTTGTGATCACGGGCCATGATTCCCCCCGGAATGGCTACGTGCATGACAAATCTGGGCAGAGGCTACTGGAAGATCCGGGCGAGCCTGTCGATCTCCGGCCAATACGACGGGCTACGACCACGCGGTCTTACGGAGCCACGGCCTCCGGGCTACAGTGCGCCGCCGCCCGGCTGGCAGGATGCGGGACATGACAACACGGGTGACGGACGAGGTGGCGGCGGCCTGGCGGGACCTGGTGGACACGGCCCGCCGGTCGGTCACCGACGGGCTGGTCGTCGGGACCTCGGGGAACGTCTCGGTGCGGGTCGGCGCGGACCTGGTCCTGCTCACCCCGAGCGGTGTGCCGTACGACCGGCTCACCCCCGACGACGTGACCGGGGTCGACCCCTCGGGCCGCCAGGTGCTCGGCACCCTCGTCCCCACCAGCGAGCTGCCCCTGCACCTCGCGGTGTACGGCGCCACCGACGCCCGGGCGATCGTGCACACCCACGCGGTGCACGCCACCGCCGTCTCGACGCTCGTGGACCGGCTGCCCCTGGTGCACTACATGGCGGGGGCGCTGGGGGGCCAGGTGCGGACGGCGGCCTATGCGGCGTACGGGACACGGGAGTTGGCCGAGAACGCCCTCCTCGCCCTGCGCGACCGCACCGGGTGCCTGCTCCGCAACCACGGGATGCTCACGTACGGATCGACGCTCTCCCAGGCCTACGACCGCACCGCCCAGCTGGAATGGATGTGCCGCGTCTGGCTGACCGCGTCCTCCGTGCCCGGCCGCTCCCCGAGCCTCCTCACCGAGGCGGAAGTGGACACGGCCGCCGCCCGGCTGCGGGGCTACGGCCAGCCCGGCTGAGGGGGACGGCTGCCCGAAGGGCCTGCCGTCCAGGGGCGCGGGGCCGTGCTCGATCTGCGGCTCCGCCGCGCGGGTGCGACCAGCCACGACGAATCCGCACGGGACCCGGACCACGACGCACCCGCACGGGGCACGGCCCCGCCACCGAAGGCCCCCGCCCACTGGCACTACCGGCCACCACTCCCGACACTGATAACCGTGCACCCGGCCAAAGCAACGGCAGCAGCCGTCACCACACTCATAGGCATCGGCGCGGCCGCCGTCGCCGCCGCCCGGTACGCCGGCGACGCCGCACTGAAGGCGTCCCCCGGCCACCCCCTGCCCGGCGACCCCCGCGTGACCGTGCACGCCACGGCACCCGGACAGGTCACCCTGACCAGGGGGCTCGCCACGCTCAGGCCGGGGGTGTACGGCCTGGAGGGCGCGGGCGTGCACGCCGTCGTCGGCCCCGTCCTGGAGGCCGCCCCGCACGAGCCGGACACCGTGGTGCGCCGCCTGGAGCGGGTCACCCGGGGCTCCCTGGAGCCCGGCGCCCGCCTCCACCTCACCCCGTACGTGCACAGCGGCGACCCCGGCACGGCACTGGGCCTCGACTTCGCGCACGTCGACGTCATGGGCGAGCTCGGCTCCCTGCCCGCCTGGTTCGTCCCCGGCGCCCGGACCGGCACCTGGGTGATCACCGTGCACGGCCTGGGCGCCACCCGCGAGCACCCGCTGAACGTCATGGACCTCCTGCACCGCTTCCGGCTGCCCGTGCTCGACCTCGCCTACCGGGGCGACCCGGGCGCACCCCGCTCCCCGGACGGCCTCGGCCACCTCGGCGATTCCGAGTGGCGCGACCTGGACGCCGCGATCCGGCACGCCGTCCGCGAGGGCGCCCGGCGGATCATCCTGTACGGCTGGTCCACCGGCGGCGCCATGGCCCTGCACGCCGCGACCTCCTCCGCCCTGCGCCACCACGTCGCCGGACTCGTCCTCGACTCCCCGGTGCTGGACTGGGAGGCGACCGTCCGCTCCCTGGCCACCGCCCGCCGCACCCCCGCCGCCCTCCTTCCGCTTGCCGTACGTGCCGCCCAGGGCAGCACAGGACCGCACGGCGACCGGCTCCGCGAGGCCGCCGACCCCGACGGCCTGCGCGTCCCGGCGCTGATCTTCCACGGCCCGGCCGACACCGTCGCCCCCTGGGGCCCGTCCCGCGCCCTGGCCGACGCCCGCCCCGACCTGGTCACCCTGCACACCGTGCGGGACGCCCCGCACGCCGCCATGTGGAACGCCGACCCGGCCGCCTACGAAGAGGCCCTGCGCCGCTTCCTCACCCCCCTCCTGTAACCCCGCCGAGCCCTCCCCGGGCCCGCCCACGTAGCAGATTTCACGGCGCCGCGTGGGCGGTGAGAAGGATTCCGTTTGGGCTTTCGGGCAGTCAGCGGAGACACTGCTCCACGTGACGTCCCGTACACCGCGCGACTCCAGGCTCCGACTTGTCCGCCCGCGACCCCTCGCCACAGCCCGACGGGCCGTGACGAACCGGCGTACCCGCCCGGCCCCCCGGCCCCCCGAGGGAACCCCCGCCCAGGCGGAGCTGGCCCGTCACGCACGGGAAGTGCTCGCCGACGCCACCCGGGTGGCGCGCTGGGCCGACACCGAGCGCTCCCGCGGCGCCGCCCCCCGCCCCGACCAGGCCGGACGCCTCTGTGACGCGTCCGCCGAACGCGCCGCGGAGGCACTGCGCCTGACCGAGACTCAGGTCCGGGCCGGCTGGGACCGGGCCCGCCTCGCGGGCCTCGTCGAGATCCACGGCAGCAACGCCCGCCCCGGCTGGCGGCTGCGTGCCTGGGACCGCGACGACGCCGCCGTGCTGCGCGGCTGGGTCGCCCTCTTCGACGCCTGGTCGATCGTCCACCCCGCGCCGAAGGACATCGCGCCCGTCACCGTCGCGGAAGTCGTCGAGTCCGTACCCCAGGTGCTCTCCCTCCTTCAGCTCTCCGCCGGACCCGTCCTGGTCCCGGCCCTGCTCGACCTGCTGGAGCAGCGCGTCGCCGAACTGCACGAGGAACGCTGCGAGGTCCCGCCGCACCTGCACGGCATCCCCGCCCAGTCCACGACGCACTCCGTGCCCGTACCCCTCTCCCTCCTCCTCGACTGGGCCCTCGAAGGGCTCGCCGCCGTCGGCGCCCTGACCCTCGGCGAGGGCCAGGCGACCCTGACCCCGCTCGGCAGCTGGGCCGTCTGGGTCAAGCTGGAGCAGATCTGCGTCGCCGCGCAGAGCCCCGCCGGGAACATCGAGCAGTCCGCCGACGCCATGCTCAGCGGCTGCGCCCGGCTCACCCCAGGACCGGCCCGCGCCGAGTACCGGGCCTGGCTGGCCGCCCGCACGGTCGGCACCGCCGTCCTGGAACTCCTCGAAGTCGCCCGCGGCGAGGACGCCCTCCTGCGCGGCCTCGCCTTCGAGGCGCTCAGAGTCGTCGGCGCCCCCGCCGAGGCCGAGGTCCGTGCCGCCGCCGAAGAGGTCGCCCTGCGCCCGTACGCCCTGCTGTGGCTGGCGGAGCACGAGGGCGTCGACCCCGAGGACGCCCACGACCGGCTCACCCGCGAGGAGTCCACCTGGCTGTGGGTGGACACCGCCGCGGCCGTCGCCGACCACGGCGAGAGCGAACTGCTGGTCCGCCACCTCGAATCGGCGGTCCAGGGCACCGTCCCCGCCCTGCTCGACGCGGTCCGTGCCGTCGGGCACCCGCGCACCGTGCAGGTCCTGGTCGCGCTCGCCGCCGCCCACCCCGACCCGGCCCTCGCGAAGGCCGTGCGCCGGGCGGCGTTCCAGGTGCACACCGGCGGCGCGTAGGAGACCGGAGCGGGTGAGGCGGCGGCGCGACCCGCCTCACCCCTGCCGGGGGCTCAGCCGTGGGCTCCCGGCACGTACGTCCCGAAGGACCAGATGGTGCCCTCGGGGTCCCGGGCCATGTAGTCCCGGCCGCCGTAGTCCTGGTCGGTGGGCGGCATCAGGATCTCCACCCCGAGCGCCGCCCCGTGCTCCACGGCGTGCCGGTGGTGCGCGTCCACGTCCGCCACCACGACGTACACCCCGGACGGGCCCGCGTCCTTCATCGCCGCGTCGAACGGGCCGCCCCGGCCCGTGCTGCCCAGCAGCACCGAGCCGTTGCCCAGACTCAGCTCGGCGTGCTCGACGACGCCGCCCTCGCCCTCGTACACCGAGCCCCTGGTGAAGCCGAAGGCCTCGGTGAGCACGGTGATGGCGGCCTTCGCGTCCCGGTACAGCAGGGTCGGGTACACGCTCGGTACGCCGGTCGTTGCCTCAGACATGCCTCTCACCCCTCGATCCGGTCGGGCCACGTTCTGTGACCTGTGACACAGTCTTGCAGGGGGGTCTGACAATCGGCCCCGACCAGCAAAAACGCCACATTCGGCGACTTAGCGGAAGGTGTTGCACTGCGCCATGTCGCCCGTCCGGAAGCCGTTGTAGAACCACTGCTGCCGCTGCGCCGCCGACCCGTGCGTCCAGCTCTCCGGCGTCACCCGGCCCTGGAACTTCTCCTGGATGCGGTCGTCGCCGACCGCGGCCGCCGCGTCGAGCCCGTCCCGGATGTCGACGTCGGTCAGCTTCGTGATCAGCGGCTTCCCGGACTTCTCGTCCGGCGTCCGGGTCGCGTGGTGCGCCCACACCCCGGCGTAGCAGTCCGCCTGGAGCTCCACGCGCACCGCGTTGCTGTTCGCGCCCTGGCGGCCGTCCTGGGAGCGGCTGAGGGTGCCCATCGTGTTCTGGATGTGGTGCCCGTACTCGTGCGCCACCACGTACGCCTGCGCGAACGGGCCGCCGGTGGAGCCGAACTTCGTCCGCAGCTCGTCGAAGAAGCCCAGGTCCAGATAGACCTGCCGGTCGCCCGGGCAGTAGAACGGGCCGACCGCCGAGGAGGCCGTGCCGCACGCCGTGGGCACCCGGTGCGAGAAGAACACCGTCTTCGCGTCGGAGTACCGGGCATTGCGCCGCGCGAACTCCGCCCGCCAGAAGTCCTGGACGCTGTTGACCACACCCAGAATCCGGCAGTCCTCCCTGGTGTTCGCGTCCCGGCCCGTCTTGCAGCCCTCCTGCACCTGCGCCTGCGCGGACGCCGAGCCGCCGGGCTGCTGCTCGCCGGACGACAGTCCCAGCTGGTCCGGGCCCACCCCGAACAGCACGCCCATGATCAGGGCGATGAAACCGACGATGCCTCCGCCGATCGTGGCCTTTCCGCCGGGAATGCGACTGCCGCGCACGTCCCGGACCTCCGAGCTGTCCAGATTGGCGTCGTCGTCGAACTGCACGGGGCCACACCACCCTCTGCTTTGTGCTGCCTGGACCGGCCGCTGCCCTGACCGGCGTCCTGCCGGCCGTTGCCTGACCGGTTCTCGTCCCGACCGGCCCGGTGACGGCGCTCCGCCACCTTGCGCCGAGTATCAGCCCATTCACCCCCTTCTGCCCCTTTGTGTGCGCCACGGAGGCACCGCCGAACGGGGGACCACCGCCCCCGCGCCCCGACGTGTCGCCGCCGGAGCGGGCCCCGCGCCGCCGCCCACGCCGATACGTTCTGAGCCAAGCCGGGCCCACCCCCGGGGCACCGCGGCACAAGGGGGAACCCGACACCCATGACCGACCCTCGACAAGGCCCCGGACAAGCCCACGGACGAGCCCCCGGACAAGGCAGGGGCCCCCGCCGCCCCCGCCGCGCCCTCACCGGCGGCCCCACCCCTCTGCGCACCGCCCGCCTCCGCGCCCGCCGCCGCCTCGCCCACCTGGCCGCCGCCCTGCGCACCCGCCCCGCCCGGCTGCTGCTCCCCGTCCTCGCCGCCCTCCTGGCCGTGCCCCTGCTCACCGCCGCCCACCAGACCCGCCCCGCCCCCTACGGCGACCGCCTCGTCGCGCCCGAGAGCCCCCGCGCCCCGGTCGCCCCCGATCCCGCCGTACGCATCCGGGGCGCCCAGGTCCAGGCGTACGACACGACCTCCGGGCGCACCCGCTGGACGTACACCCGCACGGGTCACCGACCGCTGACCGTGCACGCGGCGCCCGGCCACCTCTTCGCCCTCTGGAGCGACGGCCTGGTCACCGACACCGTGCGCGGCGACGGGCGCGCCGTCCGCTGGCACCGCGCGATCCCCGCCTTCGACGGCCGCCCCGCCGGGGTCCTCCAGCCCCTGGACCCGGCCGCCGAGATGCTCGCGGTGCTCACGCCGCACCACATCGCGGCGTACCGCACCGTCGACGGCGACCTGCGCTGGGTGCTCCCCGCCCAGCGCGGCTGCCACTTCGTGCCCTCCCGCACAGTCCGCCGGGGCCACGTCCTGCTGGTCGCCCAGCCCTGTGCGGAGCCCGCCCCCTGGACCGACCAGCTCGTCCCCGTCGACGCGCTCGGCCGCATCACCCCAGGCCGCAACCCCCTCGGCAACGGCCGCACCGCCCACGACCGGGACCCCGGCACACCCGACCGCGGGGGCCGCGGGGAATCAGCCCCCGGCCCACGCGGTTGAAGTCCACGAGGCCCGAAAGGAACTCCCGCAAGGCCCCGGGGAGAGCCCCCGGGAGGCCCCGAAAAGAGCTTGCGAACGCCCGTTAGACTGGGCCGTATGGCACCTCTCCTTGCGCATTAGCGGCGTCGAAGCACAGAGCCCGCCCGTCCGACCTTCCGCCGTCACACCCCGCACAGGAGTTTTTCCGTGATCACCGCCTCCGGCATCGAGCTGCGCGCCGGCGCCCGCATCCTCATCGAGAACGCGTCCTTCCGTATCGCCAAGGGCGACCGCATCGGGCTCGTCGGCCGCAACGGCGCGGGCAAGACCACCCTCACCAAGTGCCTCGCGGGCGAGGGCAACCCGGCGGGCGGCACCATCACCCGCTCCGGCGAGGTCGGCTACCTCCCGCAGGACCCCCGCACCGGCGACCTCGACGTCCTCGCCAAGGACCGCATCCTCTCCGCCCGCGGACTGGACTCCGTCCTGCGCAAGATGCGCGAGAACGAGGAGCGCATGTCCACCGGACAGGGCGCCACCCGCGAAAAGGCGATGAAGAAGTACGAGCGCCTGGAGACGGAGTTCCTCACCAAGGGCGGGTACGCCGCCGAGGCCGAGGCCGCCACCATCGCCGCAGCGCTGGGCCTGCCCGACCGTGTGCTCGGCCAGCCCCTGCACACCCTCTCCGGCGGTCAGCGCCGCCGCGTGGAGCTGGCCCGCATCCTCTTCTCGGACGCCGACACCCTGCTCCTCGACGAGCCCACCAACCACCTCGACGCGGACTCCATCGTCTGGCTGCGCGACTACCTGAAGACCTACCGCGGCGGCTTCATCGTCATCTCCCACGACGTGGAGCTGGTCGAGACGGTCGTCAACAAGGTCTTCTACCTGGACGCCAACCGCGCCGCCATCGACGTCTACAACATGGGCTGGAAGCTCTACCAGCAGCAGCGCGAGGCCGACGAGAAGCGGCGCAAGCGCGAGCGGCAGAACGCCGAGAAGACGGCCAAGGTCCTCCACGCGCAGGCCGACAAGATGCGCGCCAAGGCCACCAAGACGGTCGCCGCCCAGAACATGGCCAAGCGCGCCGACCGCCTGCTCGCGGGCCTGGACGCCGTCCGGGTCTCCGACAAGGTCGCCAAGCTGCGCTTCCCCGAGCCCGCGCCCTGCGGCAAGACCCCGCTCATGGCGGAGGGCCTGTCCAAGTCGTACGGCTCGCTGGAGATCTTCACCGACGTCGACCTGGCCGTGGACAAGGGCTCCCGCGTCGTCATCCTCGGCCTCAACGGCGCCGGCAAGACGACGCTGCTGAAGCTGCTGGCGGGCGCCGAGAAGCCCGACACCGGCAAGGTCATCGAGGGCCACGGCCTGAAGATGGGCTACTACGCCCAGGAGCACGAGACGCTCGACCCCGAGCGCACGGTCCTGGAGAACATGCGTTCCTCCGCCCCCGACCTGGACCTGGTCGAGGTCCGCAAGACCCTCGGCTCCTTCCTCTTCTCCGGCGACGACGTCGACAAGCCGGCCGGCGTCCTCTCCGGCGGCGAGAAGACCCGTCTGGCCCTCGCCACCCTGGTCGTCTCCTCGGCCAACGTCCTGCTCCTCGACGAGCCCACCAACAACCTCGACCCCGCCAGCCGCGAGGAGATCCTCGGCGCGCTGCGCACCTACAAGGGCGCGGTCATCCTCGTCACGCACGACGAGGGCGCCGTCCACGCGCTGGAACCGGAGCGGATCATCCTGCTCCCCGACGGCGTCGAGGACCTGTGGGGCCCCGACTACGCGGACCTGGTGGCCCTGGCCTGACCGGCTCCCACCGGGGGCTCCCACCGGGGACCGCGCGACGTGGCCCTGGCATAACCCCCTGGCAAAAGCGCTGGCAGCGGGCCCGCCCTGATCCACTTCGGCTGGATCATTCGGCCTACGCGTGATCCTTCATCTGAGTGAGGGCCTCTCGTACCCCGGCGCGCCCCCTGGCAACCGAAGGCCCGTCCATCCCCGGGGCGGGCCTTCGTCGCGCCACTGATCGTTTTGCGGCGCTGACCTGGACATTCCCGAGAGTCACCGGATTCCGGTATGGCGAAAGACACGCGGAATTCCGTATTCCGTCGGCGGCCGTCACTTCCTCCACGGCGAACCTTGTTGTACGGACCTTGCCGAATGGGTGGCCAGGAACGCGGGGAGGGGTGATCATGAGAAGTCCAGAGCGCACTTCCTTGAGGAGGCACGGGTGGCCGAGACTCTGAAGAAGGGCAGCCGGGTTACCGGCGCCGCGCGCGACAAGCTCGCGGCAGACCTGAAGAAGAAGTACGACTCCGGTGCGAGCATCCGGGCGTTGGCCGAAGAGACCGGCCGCTCCTACGGATTCGTGCACCGGATGCTGAGTGAGTCCGGAGTGACGCTGCGGGGACGCGGCGGAGCGACACGCGGCAAGAAGGCCACGGCCTGACCGTCGTTTCCCGTTCGTACGGGGCCGGTTTCCCGCTCCTGCGGGGCCGGTGGCCGACCGGGTTCTCCGGGTGGTTACTGTGCAGTCACTTAACAGGTGACGGCACCGTACCGACCCCGGAGGCACCCCATGGCTTCTCTCGACCCCGTACTCGACAAAGACGGCGTGCAACTCACCGTCGAGGACGCCGTAGCCACGGTGACCCTGGCCAACCCGGCCAAGCGCAACGCCCAATCTCCCGCTCTGTGGCGGGCGTTGACGGAGGCCGGGAGGGCATTGCCCGGGACCGTCCGGGTGGTCGTGCTGCGCGGAGAGGGCAAATCCTTCTCCGCGGGCCTCGACCGGCAGGCGTTCACCCCGGAAGGCTTCGACGGTGAGCCGTCCTTCCTCGACCTCGCGCGGGGTTCCGACGCGGACCTCGACGCCGAGATCGCGCGCTACCAGGAGGCTTTCACCTGGTGGCGCCGCCCCGACATCATCAGCATTGCCGCAGTCCAGGGGCATGCGATCGGTGCCGGTTTCCAGCTCGCCCTCGCCTGCGACCTGCGGGTCGTCGCCGAGGACGTGCAGTTCGCCATGCGCGAGACCAGCCTCGGCCTGGTGCCCGACCTGACCGGAACCCACCCCCTGGTGGGCCTCGTCGGGTACGCCCGCGCGCTCGAAATCTGCGCCACGGGCCGCTTCGTGCACGCCGCCGAGGCCGAGCGCACGGGCCTGGCCAACCTCGTCGTGCCGAACGACGAACTCGACGGCGCGGTACGGGACTTGACCGCCGCCCTCCTCGCCGCGCCCCGGGACGCCACCGTGGAGACCAAGGCGCTGCTCCAGGGCGCGTCCAACCGTTCGTACGAGGACCAGCGCACCGCCGAGCGCGCGGCCCAGGCCCGCCGCCTGCGCGACCTGGCGGGCCTCTCGGACTGATCGCGGGCCTTCGGACTGATCCCCCTCGGGGTGCGCCGACCCACCTCGGTGACCTGCGGCCCCGGGGACCTGCTAAGCCGCCCCGGGGACCCGCTATGCCACCTCGGTGACCAGCACGGTCACCGACGGCCGCCCCGGCACCGCGTCCGCGACGGCCGCACGGACCTCGCGGGCCACCTCGACCGCACGGCGCTCCCCGCCCACCGCCAGCTCCACCCGGACGTGGGCCACGGGCAGCGCCGTGCCGTCGTAGTGCACCGGCGCACCGAGCACCCCGGTCAGCCGCAGCACCCCGGGCACGGCCGCCGCCGCCCGCGCGGCCGCCGCCTCGGGGGAGTCCTGTCGCCCGGACGGAGCATCCGGGGCATCCTTTTCCGGAGCGTCTTCCGCCGGGGCTTCCCCCGGTGCCTCCGGTACATCCGATACGTCGCCGGGCGCGTCCGGCACGGCCTGCCGCCCCGTCGCCGCCAGCAGCCCCGTGACCCGCAGGTCCACATCCGTCACCGCGAGCCCCAGCCGCTCCCGCGCCGCATCGGCCAGGGCGTCCCGCAACTGCCGGGCGGCGTACGGGATCGGCTCCGTCGCCGAGGCCTCGAACTCGGCCTCCACCCGCAGCGGTCCCGGCGGCAGCGCCCCCGGAGGCGGTGGCACGGCCGGTGCGGGCGGCGGGCCGTCCGGGTCGGCGAGCCCCACCCGGAGCGTCCCGAGCGCCACGCCCGCGAGGCGTCCGGCGGCCCGTCGCAGGACGGCGTCGGCCGCGCTCTCCGCCAGCCAGGAGCCGTCTTCGGGCGCGCCGAGCGGGAGCAGTCGCCCCAGCCCCAGGCGTCTGCGCACGGCCCGCGGCCAGCCGCCTTCGGACGCCGCACGTGCTGTGTCTGCTGCCGGGCCTACTGCTGGGTCTGCCATGGGTTCAGCCTGCCGCATCGCAGGCGCGACATCGGGCAGGCGGACTTAGTGTGGCAACGGAGTCCAGGAGCGCGTAACCCCCGGAAAGGGACAAACGGCGATGGCTGACACCGAAGAGCGCAGCATCAGGCCCGCGGGCCTGGAGAAGGAACTCCCCTCCAGTGCCTCCAGGGCCAACACCCCCCAGCGCGGCGGCGGCGACCCGGCGACCCGGGGCCGCACCACGATCGCCGACGGCGTCGTCGAGAAGATCGCCGGACTCGCCGCCCGCGACGTGGTGGGCGTGCACGCGATGGGCGGCGGTTTCTCCCGCACCTTCGGCGCGGTCCGCGACCGGGTTCCGGGCGGCAGTGCGAAGTCGGTCAGCCGGGGTGTGAAGGCCGAGGTCGGAGAGGTGCAGACGGCCCTCGACCTGGACATCGTGGTCGAGTACGGCGTCTCCATCGCGGACGTGGCCAAGGCGGTGCGGGAGAACGTGATCGCGGCGGTCGAGCGGATGACGGGCCTCGAAGTGGTCGAGGTCAACATCGCGGTCGGCGACGTGAAACTCCCCGACGAGGAAGAGGACGAGCCGGAACAGCGGCTCCAGTGAACGCACGCGGAGGCGCCGCACGCGGGGCCACGACACGGGCGGACACCCCTCCGCACGCGGCAGTTCCGTTCATGGCAGTTCCGTACACAGCGATTCGGTACACAGCGATTCGGTACACGGCGGTTCGGTACACGGCAGTGAGGACGGTTCGATGAGTTGGTCCCTGGTCGGCCTGGCGGTCGGCATCGCACTCGGCTTCGCCGGGTACTTCGGCGGGTTCGGCGCGTTCGTGGTGGTCGCGGCGCTGGGGCTGATCGGCCTCATGGTGGGCCGCTACCTCGACGGCGACCTGGACCCGGGCGACTTCCTTCGCCCGCGCGACCGGGGCCGCGACCACGAGGACCGGCCGCGGACCAGGCCCCGGCCGCGGTGACGCGGACGACGGCGGCCACCACGGCGGCCGGAGCGATCCCCGCGGGTGAACGCGGTGCCACCCGGATCGCCGACCGGGTCGTCGCGAAGATCGCCGCCCGGGCCGCACGGGAGGCCCTCGCGCAGCCGCCGCAGGACGGCGGGGCGCCGCACGTCACCGTCGACGTACGGGACATGTCGGCCCGGGTCCGTATCGGCATGGAACTCGCCTACCCCGGCGACATCGGCGCCCAGTGCGCCTCGGTGCGTCACCAAGTGGCAAGCAGGGTAAGCGAGTTGGCGGGCATGGAGGTTCCCGAGGTGACAGTGCTGGTCGAGCGGCTGCACCGGGTGGCCCCGGAGAGCGGGAGGACGCGGTGAGCGAGCACGTGCCGACACTGGAGGCCGCACGCGAACCGGCCGTACGGGGCGGACCCACGGCCCGCGCCCGCTTCTGGTCCGCCCGGCGCGTCCCGGCCGCCGTGGCCGCCGCGGCCCTCCTGGCGGGCTCGGGCCTCCTCCTGTACGACGTCATCGCGGTACGTTCCGGACGCCCCGGCATGCGCTGGCGCCGCGAACTCGCCGAGGCACTCGCGGAACGCCCGCTGGGCCAGGTGTGGGTGCAGGTCGGCGCGGGCCTGGTCGTGGCGCTGGGCCTGTGGCTGGTGGTGCTGGCGGTGACACCGGGCCTGCGCGCGCTGCTGCCGATGCGCGGCGAAGGACAGGTGCGGGCGGGGCTCCACCGGGGCGCCGCGGCAATGGTCCTGCGCGAGCGGGCGATGGAGGTGCCGGGGGTGCAGGCGGCGCGGGTGCGGGTGGGCAGGGGCCGGGTGACGGTGCGCGCGGTCGCCCACTTCCGCGAACTGGACGACGTACGCGAGGACGTGGGTGAGGCGATGCGGGTCGGCGTGAGCGACCTGGGTCTGGCCCGGGAGCCGTCGATCGCGGTGAAGGTGGAACGGGGGTGAGGACCGGATGCGCAACCCGGTGAACAGGGTGCTGCTGGGCCTGATCGGCCTGGCCCTGATCGGCCTCGGCGGCACGGCGCTGACGGCGGGGCTCGGGATCTCCGTCCCCTCCTGGTGGCCCTTCTCGGGCCGCGACGACGTGCTGCTGAGCGCGGCCGGGCGGACCCGGTGGCGGGACGAGGGCTGGTGGTGGCCGGTGGTGATCGCGGCCCTCGCGGTGGGAGCGGTGCTGGCACTGTGGTGGTTCCTGGCGCAGCTGCGGCGCAAGAGGCTGGGCGAGGTGCGGGTCGGGGAACCGGAGGAGTCGGTTCTGCTGCGGGGGCGGGCGCTGGAGCGGGTCCTGGGGGAGGAGGTCGAGTCCGTCCCCGGCGTGGACCGTGCGACGGTCTCGCTGACGGGGCGTCGGACGGACCCGCGGGCCCGTATCTCTTTGACGGTGACGCCGACGGCCGTACCGGCGGAGGTGGTGACGGAGGTCGAGGAGGTTGCGCTGGCGAGGGCGGGTGAGTCGATCGGGAGGCCGGGGCTGGCGGGGGCGGTGCGGGTGAGGGGGCGTGGGCGGGGGCGGAGGGTGCGGTAGCCGGTGTTGGGGTGGGGGCTCCCGGGGTGGGCCGGGAGCGGGAGGGGCCGCCCCCTTGCCCGCCCGTTCCACCCCCGGGGGGCGGCCCCGCCGCCCAAGGGGGCTGGGGGAAGGGGGCGGCTTCGCCGCCAGGTCTTTGGCTGCCCGGAGGGCATGCCGTCAGGGGCGCGGGGAACTGCGCGAGCAACCACCCACCCCGCCGCACGGACAGGCCCTCAGAACCCGTGCCGCGCCCCGCCGTCCACCGGCAGCATGATCCCCGTCAGGTACGACGCCGCCGGCGACAGCAGGAACGCCGCCGTCCGCCCGAACTCCTCCGGCGTCCCGTACCTCCGCAGCGGAATCCGCTCCGAGTGCGCCCGCCGCACCGCCTCCGGATCGTCGGCCAGCGAGTCCAGGTACCGCACCCGGTCGGTGTCGATCCGGGCCGGAAGCAGCCCGATCACCCGGATGCCCCGCGGCCCGACCTCCTCCGCGAGGGTCTTCGCGAACCCCGCGAGCCCCGGCCGCAGCCCGTTGGAGATGGCCAGCCCCGGGATCGGTTCGTGCACCGACGCCGACAGCACGAAGCCGATCACACCCCCCTCGCCCAGCTCCGCCGCAGCGGTCCGTGCCAGCCGCACCGCCCCCAGGAACACCGACTCGAACGCATCCCGCCACTGGTCGTCGGTGTTCGCGGCCGTGCTCCCCGCCGCAGGCCCACCCACACTGATCAGAATCCCGTCGAACCCTCCGAAGCGGGACCTCGCCTCCTCGACGAGCCGCGCCGCCGTCGCGGGATCGGCGTTGTCGGCGGCGAACGCCACCGCGTTCGGGCCGAGTTCACCGGCCGCGTCCGCCAGGGCCTTCTCGTCGCGGGCCGTCAGGACGACCTTCGCCCCGTCGGCCACCAACTCCTTCGCCGCCGCGAAGCCCAGCCCCCGGCTCGCACCCGTGACGACGTACACCCGGTCCTTCAGTCCAAGATCCATGGGCCTATCCTGCACCCTTCTCGGCGCGGGCCTCCTCCCTGGCCAGCGCCTGCGCCGTGCCCACCAGCCCGACGTGGCTGAAGGCCTGCGGGAAGTTGCCGATCTGCCGCTTCGCCACCGTGTCGTACTCCTCGGCGAGCAGCCCGACGTCGTTGCACAGCCCGAGCAGCTTGTCGAAGAGTTCGCGGGCCTCCTTGACCCGCCCGGTCAGCAGCAGCGCGTCCGCCAGCCAGAACGAGCAGACCAGGAAGGCGCCCTCGCCGCCCGGCAGTCCGTCGACCCGGTTGCCCTCCGTCGCGTCCGCCTCGTCGCTGCTGTAGCGCCGGATGAAGTCGCCGTCCCGGCCGAGTTCGGCCCGTACCGCCTCCACCGTCCCCACCACCCGGGGGTCGTCCGGCGGCAGGAACCCCACCTGCGGAATCAGCAGCGTCGCGGCATCGAGCTCCGCCGATCCGTACGACTGGGTGAAGGTGTTGCGCTCGGGGTCGTACCCCTTCTCGCAGACCTCGCGGTGCACCTCGTCGCGCATCGCCCGCCAGCGCGCGGCGTCGCCCGGCAGCGAGGGGTCGGCCTCCAGAGTCCGGACGGCCCGGTCGGCGGCCACCCACGCCATCACCTTGGAGTGCACGAAGTGGCGGCGTGGCCCGCGCACCTCCCACAATCCGTCGTCGGGCTCGCGCCACATCGTCTCCAGGAAGCCGAGCAGGCTCAGCTGGAGCTTCCAGGCGTGCGGTTTGGGCGCGAGACCGGACTCCCGGGCCAGGTACAGGGAGTCGATGACCTCTCCGTACACGTCCAACTGGAGCTGGTCGGCGGCGTCGTTGCCGATCCGCACCGGGGCGGAGTTCTCGTACCCGCGCAGCCACGGAAGCTCCAGCTCCGGAAGCCGCCGTTCGCCGGAGATCCCGTACATGATCTTCAGGTCGGCGGGGTCCCCGGCGACCGCGCGCAGCAGCCAGTCCCGCCACTGCGCGGCCTCGTCGAGATATCCGGCGGACAGCAGCGCGCCCAGGGTCAGCGTGGAGTCGCGCAGCCAGCAGTAGCGGTAGTCCCAGTTCCGTACGCCGCCGAGTTCCTCCGGCAGCGAGGTCGTCGGCGCGGCGACGATGCCGCCGGTGGGCGCGTACGTGAGGGCCTTGAGGGTGATGAGCGAGCGGACGACCGCGTCCCGGTGCGGGCCCTCGTACGTGCACTGAGCCACCCACTCCTCCCAGTCCTCCAGGCTGTGCGCCAGGGACTCGTACGGGTCGATGAGGTCGGGCCTCGGCTCGTGCGAGGGGTGCCAGGTCATCACGAACGCGACCTGCTCGCCGGGCTGCACGGTGAAGGAGGAACGGGTGCTGTACTGCTGACCCCAGGTCTTCACCCGGGGACCCGCGCCGCCGTCCGCCCCCCGGGACACGTCCCGCAGCCAGATCGCGTCGGGGCCCGCGACCGCCACCCGGTGCCCGTCGGTGCGCCGCACCCACGGCACGACGTGCCCGTAGTCGAAGCGCAGCCGCAGCGTGGAGTGCACGGTGACCTCGCCGGACAGGCCCTCCACAATGCGTACGACGTCGGGGGCCTGGTCGCGCTGCGGCATGAAGTCGGTGACCTTGACGCTGCCGGAGCGGGTCTCCCACACGGTCTCCAGGACCAGCGAATCGCCCGCGTACGAGCGGGAGGAGCAGGTCGTCGAGCCCTCGGGGGCCAGCCGCCAGTGGCCGTTCTCCTGATCGCCGAGCAGCGCCGCGAAGCACGCGGCGGAGTCGAAGCGGGGCAGGCAGAGCCAGTCGAGGGAACCGTCGCGGCCGACCAGGGCCGCGGTCTGGAGGTCCCCGATGAGCGCGTAGTCCTCGATGCGTTGGGTCACGCAGGGCGTGTTCCCGGCGGGGTGCCGCGCCAATCCGTCAGGTCGGTCACGTGTTCACACTGGTCACAGGGGGCGCAGCCGACGGGACAACGGTGCGCGCCCGGCGGAGGGTCAGGCGGACGCGGGCGCCTGCGCGTCGGCCTCGGCGGCCTCGGCGGCCTCCTCGGCGTCCTGTGCCGTCCCGGCCGCCGCCGCGTCCCGCTCGCGCTTCTCCCGTCGTACGAGAATGACCCAGCCGACCGGCACCGCGGCCGCGAACAGCCACCACTGCACGGCGTACGCCATGTGCGGGCCGATCGAGTCGGACTCGGGGGCGGCGATCACCTCGGGGCTGCCGCCGGGCGGAACCGGAGCGGTCAGCTCCAGGTAGCCGCCGAGCACCGGGCGGCCCAGCAGCTTGGACTGCTGCGCGCTGTTGATCAGCATGACGTGCTTCGGCGGGAGGCCTTCGAGGTCCTTGATGCCGCTGCCGGACGTCGTCTCGTCGGCCTTGAGCCGACCGGTGACGGTGACCTCGCCGTGGGGCGGGGCCGGGATGTGCGGGAACGCCTGCTGATCGGTGGCGAAGGGCACCCAGCCCCGGTTGACCAGGACCGTGCCGCCGCCCGTGAGGTTCAGCGGGGTCAGGACGTGGAAGCCGACCTGGTCGTCGGTGGAGGTGCGGCGGCGTACGACGACCTCGTGCGCAGTGTCGAAGGTGCCGGTGGCGGTCGCCGTGCGCCAGAAGTCCTTCTCGGGGACCGTGTGCCCGGGGGAGGTCAGCTCGCCGACGGGCCGCGGCTTCGCCTTGAGGTTCCCGGCGATCAACTGGTTCTGCGCGACCTTGTGCTCGTGGCGGTGGAACTGCCAGAAGCCGAGCTCGACCATCACGGGGATGAGGACGAGCGCCAGGAGGGTGAGGATCACCCACTGCCGGGACAACAGGAAGCGGTACACGCTTTGACGGTACCTGGCGGGAGAAGTCCCCCGGTGGGCGGGTTGCCCGAGCCGGGGGAGCCGGGGGAGTCGGGGGGAGCCGAGGGGGGCGTGGCCTCGGACCGTGTCGCCTCAGACCTTGTCGACGATGCCCACCTTCCCCTCCGCCCGGGAGCAGTGCGCACCGCAGTACCAGTGGCCCTCGACCTCGACGCCCTGGCCGATGATGCGGCACCGGCAGTGCTCGCAGATCGGGGCCATCCGGTGGATGGCGCAGGAGAAGCAGTCGAAGACGTGCACCGCACCCTGTGCGTGCACCTCGAAGGACATGCCGTAGTCGTTTCCGCAAACCTCGCATCGTGCCATGAGGCACAGGGTGCGGTGCGGGGGAGCGCTGGGCGCGCAGGGCACGCCCGGCACTCACCCGTCCGACGTCATGTGTCCGTCCGGGGCCACGGGTCTGCCCGAGGCCAAGGGTCCGTCCGACGTCACGTGTCCGTCCGCGCCGGTGCCACGTCCCGCAGCAGATGTGTGTACGCGGCCTCGTCGACGACCGGTGTGCCGAAGGACTTCGCCTTGACGGTCTTGGACGTCGCCGAGTCCGGGTCGTTGGTCACCAGCAGGCTGGTCAGCCGGGACACGCTCGTCGCGACGTGCAGCCCCGCCTCGACCGTACGGTCCTCCAGCAGGTCGCGGTCGACCGAGGTGTCGCCGGAGAACGCCACCCGCATCCCCTGCATCAGCGGCTTGTCCGCCTGGTACCGGCCCGGGTTCGGGTACGGGCAGGCGGGCCGCTTCTTGGAGGGACGCCAACTGCCCTGCCCGCCGCCGCTGCCCCCGTACGACGCCTGGTAGCCGATCCGGGGCTGGGCGGGCGCGTCCGACCACTCGGTGAGCGGACGGCACTCCAGCAGCGGCAGGCGTACGTTGCCCTGCGCCGCCGCGTGCAGGCTCGGCCGGAACGCCTCCGCGAGGACGCGCGCGTCGTCCAGGGCGTGGTGCGCGCGCTGCTGGACGACGCCGAAGTGGGCGGCGAGCGTGGCCAGCTTGTGGTTGGGCAGGGGCAGCGCCAGCTCCTTGGCGAGCGCGATCGTGCACAGCCGCTGCCGCACCGGGGCGGTGTGCCCGGCCCGTGCGTACTCCCGGGCCAGCATCGACCAGTCGAACATCGCGTTGTGCGCGACCAGGACCCGGCCGTCGAGACGCTCGGACAGCTCGGCCGCGATCTCCGGGAAGAGCGGAGCCCCCTCCAGCACGTCGGTCGTCAGCCCGTGGATCCACGTGGGACCGGGGTCCCGCTCGGGGTTGACCAGGGTGTACCAGTGGTCGACCACGTCGCCGTGCGCGTCCAGGCGGTAGACGGCGGCGGAGATTATCCGGTCGTCGCGAGAGAGACCGGTGGTCTCCACGTCGACGACCGCGTACCCCTTCGGGTAGGCGGTCGGCCAGGTTGCTGCCGCTGTGGTCTGGTCATCGAGCATGGTCACAGAGAATACGGGCCGACACTGACAGTCCCCTATTCGCCCAGCACGGAGCCCGGTTCCGGCCCCGGCCCCGGGGCCCCCTCGCCCGTCACCTCCGGCTGCTGCGGCCCGAGTTCCGCGACGAGGTCCCCGGCCGTGACCCGCGTCACGTGCTCGTGCCCGTCGACCGGTCCGGGGAACAACCGGTAGACCGTGCCGCTCGCCTTCTCCGGTACGGGTTCCCCGTGCACCCGGGCCACCAGCACCCGCTTCCCGGCGATCAGCCCCTCCAGGTCCGCCGACGTCCCGTACTCCTGCGGCACTTCGAGCGCAGCCAGCCGTGCCGCGAAGGCGGCGACGCTCTCGCTGCCGTCGCTCCGGTACGTCCACAGCGCCCCGTCCCGGCGCACCACGGTCACCTCCGGTGCGCGGGCCGCCGCGTGCCAGCGGGCGAGGTCGCCCAGGGTCGTACGGCTTCCCGAGGCGAAGTACGAGGTGAGGTCGCGGGCGATCCGGCCGAGGTCGGCGGTGTGCGAGGCGATGCTCTGGAAGCCCGCCGCAGGCGGCAGATGCAGGTCCGTCCACAGCGCCTCGCGGCGGTACAGGTCCACCAGCAGGGGGACGCAGACCTGCGAGTCGCCCGCGAGGTCGAAGCGCTGGCGGACGGTGCGCGGGTCGTAGGAGGAGTCGCGGGGGCGGCCGCCGTCGATCTCCATGAAGCCCGCGAAGGCGTCGGTCATCGTCTCGAACGCGATGTTGTTGAAGGAGAAGACGACGGGCAGGGCGTACGCGACGTCCGCGTGCGCGAGCAGCGGAAGCTCCAGGTCGACGTACTCGGTCGCCCCGTCGGGCGCGGGCGCCGACGTCAGGTCGCCGGAGTGCACGGCCGCACCCCCGAGGTGCCGCAGCGCGGTGTAGTCGCACAGCCCCACGAAGGTCAGGTCGCGGCTGTAGAACGCCACCGACAGATCGAGGTCCACCCGGGTGTCGGCAGGTTCGGTCCAGTGCAGGAACAGACGCAGCACGTCGCCCGGCGGCAGCGGCTGGCGGCTGCCGCGGGGCACCGCGACCAGCGATGCGGCGGACGCGTGCTCCGCGAAGGGCACGTTGAGGTCCTCCAGCGCCTCGTCGAGCACGGCGTGCTCGTACGACTCCCGGGCCGCGAGCCTGCGCAGCACCTCGGCCTCCAGCAGGCCGCAGACCCGGGCGGTGAGCGCGGCGGGCAGCGGGGCCCGGTCCTCCGCCCGCGCGAAGGCACGCGTGACCTCGCCACGGGGGAAGAACACCCGGCGCGCCCGCGGGCCGGTGCGGTGGCGTGCACGCAGGGCTCCGTACGCGGAGAGCAGCGCGCCGACCCCGGCGCGGGGGAGCGTGTGCGTCAGCGCCTCGGTGAGCGGAGCGGCGTCGTCGGCCGCTTCCTGGGCACCGTGCAGCCGCAGCAGGTGATCGAGGCGGCGCAGCAGCTCTCCCGGGCGCTGGCGCAACAGTGCGGTGGCGCGCGGGAGTTCATGGGCGGCGAGAGCCGTCTCGACCTGGCCCCTCCAGGTGACGGCCCGCACCCGGCCGTCCTCGACGGTCACCCACGCGCGGTGCTGCGCGGCGAGTTCCCGCAGCGCGGGGAAGGCGTGGGCGTCGGTCTGGCGCAGCACCGCGAAGGCGAGCGCGGCCCGGGGGTGGCGTGCGTACTGCTCGAACGGGTGCAGGCTCTCGGCCGCCCGCTTCCACGGGCCCGGGTGGCGGTGCAGGTCCTCGATGAGCGAGCCCAGGTGCAACCCGTCCAGTACGGACAGCAGTTCCCGGCGCAGGGCGCGCGGCAGGCTCCGCAGGCGCGGCGGTTTGAGCAGGGCGGCGTTGCCCCCGGAGTGCACGCTCAGCAGGCGCAGCACGTCGGTGGCGGTGGTCAGCCGCTCGCCCAGCTGCGCCCGCGCCGCGTCGGCGGTGCGCGGCTCGCGCAGCAGGGTGCCCAGGACCAGGGCCTTGGTCTCGCGTACGGGAAGGTCGTCGGGCAGCGTCGAGAGGTCGGCGGGGAGCACGGGCAGGAGGGCGGCGAGATCCGCGTACTCCTGCCCCGAGAGCGGGGTCTGCCGCGCCATCAGCCCGCGCGCCTCGTGGGCCGAGGCGGCGACGAGGTCGGTCCCGAGGGAGAGCAGCCGCACCTCGCCCGCGAAGGCGGCACGGCGGGAGGCCCTGCGTACCGCCTTCGTGGGCGCGGGCGCGGCCGGGACCAGGAACGGGTCGGCCGGATCGACGCGGCGGTGGCAGATCGGGCAGGCCGCGTAGGTGGCGCCGTCCCAGCAGGAGCGGCAGACCAGGTGCGCGCAGGGCGAGACGGGGTGCACCGTGGCGGCCGTGCCGCACAGCACGCAGGGCTGGTCGGGGCGCTGGAGGAGCAGGGCGAAGACCCGGTTCACGTAGAGCTGCCCGGTGTCCTTGGGCACGGTCAGCGGGAAGCGCTCGTACAGCGGGGTGTGCGTGCGGTGCGAACCCAGCAGCTCGTCGACGCCGGCCAGCAGGAGGCGGCCCTCGCGGGCCAGGTCCAGGTGGTCGAGGGCGGCGAACGCGGCATGCAGGGGGGCGGTCAACGCGTAGCCCCGGTCGAGGAGTTCCGCCTCCAGTACGACAAGCCGGGGCGCGGTGCGCGGGTCGGCCGAGGGGACGGAGTCGAGGTGCACGGTCTGGGTGCGGCGCAGCAGCACGGACTGGGGTGAGGGCAAGGGGGCCTTCCGCGAAGGGGCACGGGGGGCGCGCGGCCCGGGGCGCGCACGGAGTGCGGCGCGAGGGCGCGGCGAAGTCTCTTGAGGGGGGCGGAGAGTGGGCACGCTACGGATTCAGGGTGAGTGAGAAGGAAGCACGCGCGGAGCCGCCCCCGCGCCGCCGATCCTAGGCGGGCGGCCGGATGCCCTCAACCGGTTTTTCCCTCTACCGGTTTTTCCTCAGCCGGTTTTCCCTCAGCCGGTTTTTCCCTCAGCCTCCAGCAGGGCCCCCACCAGCGCCCGGACCGACAGTGTGAAGATCCGCTCCGGGTCCGCCGGGCGGGCCAGGGCCCTCGCGAGGGCCGGATCGTCCTCGGCGGGGTCGGGGGACCGTACCTCGGCCGTGGACGACCACAGGTCGGCCTCGGCGGGGGACTGCGCGGGGGCGCGCTCGCGGTTCCGCTCCACCAGGACGTGCCCCACCACCTGGAACTGCACCGCCCGCACCACCGCCGCCGCCCGCGCCCCCCGCAGCCCCGCCGCGTGCACCTCGTGCACCAGGGCCTGCTGGGCGGGCAGGAACATCCGCTCGGTCAGCCCGCGTTCGTGCACCATCGCGATCAGGTGCGGGCGGGCCCGCAGTTCGCGGCGCAGCGACCGGGCCACCGAGACCACCCGGTCCACCGGGGTCCGCCCGCGCGGCACCAGCGCGCCCATCTCCCGCACCGTCCGCTCCACGAGCGCGTCCAGCAGCTGCTCCCGGTTGCCGACGTGCCAGTAGATCGAGGTGACCGCCGTGCCCAGTTCGGCCGCCAGCTTGCGCATGGTGAGCGCGTCGGGGCCGTGCTGCCTGACGTACCGGGTGGCGGCGTCCAGTACGTCCTCGCGGGTGAGCTGCGCTCTCGGCATGGCCTCAACTTCCGTCGGTGCACGTCTCTTTACCCTTCATCGACGCTGCTGTAACAGTGTTACAGCAGCGTCCCCCACGAACGGCACGACCGACGAAGGGTGGTACGACATGGCACGCGTACGGTACGGACCGCGCACCGAGGCCGAGATCGAGGCGGCCCGCACCAAGAACTCCCAGCTCCCCGACATCTGGTCCACCGGTGTGGTGGCCGTCTGGGAGAGCGACCCCGACGCGGTGGCGGCCGTCCTGCCGCCGCCGCTGAAGCCCACCGGGCGGCCCCTGGTGCGCGCCAACATCAGCAAGGTGGACCTGCCCGGCTATCCGCTGGGCGCGGGCTCGGTGGCGGTCGCCGCCGAGTACGGCGGGCGCGAGGGCTGGTACCCGCTCGTCATGCCGATGACCCACGAGCGCGCCCTGATCGGCGGCCGCGAGGTCTTCGGCGAGCCCAAGAAGCTCGGCGAGGTCACGGTCGAACGGGACGGGCTCACCGTGCGCGCCGCCCTCGCCCGGCACGGCATCGCCTTCGTGGAGGTGCGCGGCGCGGTCTCCGGGCCGCTGCCCTTGCCGGAGCCGGTGGAGAAGTACGACTTCTACTTCAAGTTCCTGCCCGCCGTGGACGGTCGCGGCTTCGACGCCGACCCGGTGCTCGTCCAGTGCACCCGGCACGAGAAGGTCCGCAAGCTGGAGCAGGTGACCGGCGACGTCGTGCTGCGCGAGTCGATGTACGACCCCGTCGCCGACCTCCCCGTGCGCCGCCTGGTCGAGATCACCCTCGGCGAGAAGACCAGCGACCAGAGCGGCAGGGTCGTGGACCGGGTGAGCGCGCAGGCCCTGCTGCCGTACATCCACCAGCGCTACGACGACCCGCAGCAGATCCTCGACGGCCCGCCGGAAGGGAGCGCCTGATGGAACTGCGCCAGGGGCAGGTCGCCGTCGTCACGGGCGCGGCGAGCGGCATCGGCCTCGCGATGGCCCGGCGGTTCGCCGACGAGGGGCTCAAGGTCGTCCTCGCGGACGTCGAGGAGGGCGCGCTCGACAAGGCCGCCACGGAGCTGCGCGAGGGCGGCGCGCAGGTGCTGGCGCGCGTCGTGGACGTCAGCGAGGCCGCTTCCGTACGGGAGTTGGCGGACGCGGCGTACGACGCCTTCGGCACGGTGCACGTCCTGTGCAACAACGCCGGGGTCGGGTCCGGGGCCGAGGGCCGCATGTGGGAGCACGAGCCCAACGACTGGAAGTGGGCGTTCTCCGTCAACGTCTGGGGCGTCTTCCACGGCGTCCAGGCCTTCCTGCCCCGGATGCTCGCGGGCGGCGAACCCGGGCACGTGGTCAACACCTCCTCCGGCGACGGCGGCATCGCGCCGCTGCCGACGGCCTCGGTGTACGCCGTCACCAAGGCGGCCGTGGTGACGATGACCGAGTCGCTGTACGCGCACCTGAAGGCGGAGCAGGCACAGGTGGGCGCCTCCGTGCTCTTCCCGGGTCCGCACATGCTGCGCACCGGCCTGTGGGAGTCGCACCGCAACCGCCCCCGGCGGTACGCCAAGGAGCGCCCGCGCACGTCGCCCTACCGCAGCCTCGACCAGTGGGAGGCGGCGATGAAGGAGGCCGGGCACGAGATCGAGTTCACCCCGGTCGAGGAGGTCGCCGGGGTCGTCGTCGACGGCATCAGGGCGGACCGCTTCTGGATGCTCCCGGCGAGCGAGCACAGCGACCGGCAGATCCGGGCACGGTCGCAGTCGATGCTCGACCGGGCCAACCCCGCGTACCTCGAAAAATTCATCCTCGACTGAGACCCCCTCTGAGACCTCGACTGAGACCTCCTCCGAGACCCCCTCCGACCGGTTCCGCCCCCAGGAGCGTGATCGAACGTGACCGAACGAGACCCCTACCTGATCATTTCCTCCGACTGTCACGCCGGACTGCCCACCGAGCAGTACCGGCCCTACCTGGACAGCGCCTTCCACCGCGCCTTCGACGACTTCCTCGGCCAGCGCGACGCCCGCCGCGAGGCGATGACCCGCCTCGGCGTCCGCAACGAAGCCTTCGCCGCCAAGTGGTTCCACGACAACGAGGAGGGCCTGCGCGGCGGCTGGGACTCCGCCCAGCGCCTGAAGGAACTCGACGGCGACGGCGTGGCCGCCGAGGTCGTCTTCCCGGACGCCGACGCCGTCGACAGCCAGACCGCCGCCCCCTTCGGCGTGGGCCTCGGCCTCTCCGGCGACCAGGACCCCGAACTCGGCATGGCGGGCGCACAGGCGCACAACCGCTGGCTCGCCGAGTTCGTCGGCGAGAACCCCGAACGTCACTGCGGCGTCGCCCTGCTGCCGATCACCGGCGAGGTCGACAAGGTCGTCGCCGAGGTGCACCGCGCCAAGGAGTCCGGGCTCGGCGCGCTGATGATCCCCTCGATGTGGGTCGACAAGGCCCCGTACCACGACCGGCGTTACGACCCGGTGTGGGCGGCCGCCGCCGAGACCGGCATGCCGGTCGTCACCCACTCCGGCGCAGCGCCCCGCCACGAGTACGGCGACCACCTGGGCATCTACGTCAGCGAGGTCACCTGGTGGCCCGCCCGCCCCCTGTGGTTCCTGCTCTGGTCGGGGGCCTTCGAGCGGCACCCGGGCCTGAAGTTCGGCGTCGCCGAGTCCGGCTGCTGGTGGCTGCCGAACCAGCTGTGGTTCATGGACCGCCTCTACCTCGGTGCGCACGGCGGCAAGAAGCTCTCCCCGTTCGAGGAGCTGAAGCGGCCGCCGAGCGAATACCTCGACCGCCAGGTGTTCATTTGCGCGACGAACACCAAGAGGCGCGAGCTGGCCCAGCGGTACGAGATCGGGGTCGACAACATCCTCTGGGGCAGCGACTTCCCGCACCCGGAGGGCACCTGGCCCAAGACCCGCGAGTGGCTGAAGAACACCTTCCACGACATCCCCGTCACCGAGACCCGCCGCATCCTCGGCCTCGCGGCGGCCGACGTCTTCGGCTTCGACACCGGGAAGCTGGCGCCGCTGGCCCGGCGGATCGGGCCGACGCCCGACGAACTGGGGCAGCCGGCGGACCAGGCGGCCGTGGAGCAGTCGTGGGCAAAGTCCCGCGAAGTGGGCCGCCACTGGCTCACCGAGCACGACTTCCCGCAGATCGGAGTCATGTGATGGACCGGGCTGTGCCGTCTCACTACACGGTGATTTCGGCCGACTGCCACGCCGGAGCCGACCTCCTCGACTACAGGCCGTACCTGGAGAAGAAGCACCACGCCGACTTCGACGCCTGGGCGGCCACCTACACCAACCCCTACGAGGACCTCCTCGCCGACACCGCCGACCGCAACTGGAACTCCTCCCGCCGTCTCGCCGAGCTGGAGGCCGACGGCATCGTCGCCGAGGTCGTCTTCCCCAACACCATCCCGCCGTTCTTCCCCACCGCCTCCCTGATGGCCCCCGCGCCCACCAAGGAGGAGTACGAGCAGCGGTGGGCCGGACTGCGCGCCCACAACCGGTGGCTCGCCGACTTCTGCGCGGACGCCCCCGGGCGCAGGGCGGGCGTCGCGCAGATCCTCCTCAACGACGTCGACGAGGCGGTACGGGAGATCCGCCGCACCCACGAAGCGGGCCTGACGGGCGGTGTGCTCCTCCCGGGCGCCCCGCCGGGCTCCGGCATCCCGGAGCTCTACTCGGCGACGTACGACCCCATCTGGGCCGTCTGCGCGGAGCTGGGTGTGCCGGTCAACCACCACGGCGGGTCGGCGTCGCCGCCGCTGGGGGAGGAGCCCGCGGCCCGCGCGGTGTTCATGGTCGAGACGACGTGGTTCTCGCACCGGGCGCTCTGGCACCTGATCTTCGGCGGCGCGTTCAATCGGCACCCGGACCTCAAGCTGGTCCTCACCGAACAGGGCTCCGGGTGGATTCCCGGCGTCGTGGACATGCTGGACTACTACCACTCCCGGCTCGTCGCGGCGGCGACGAAGGCGGCGACCGCGGAATCCAAGTTCGGGGCGGGGCTCGCCGCCTCGATGGGCAACAGCCCCAGCGAGGTCTGGCGCGACAACTGCTTCGTCGGGGCCAGCTTCATGCGCCCCCACGAGGTGCCGCTGCGCGACCGCGTCGGCCTGGACAAGATCATGTGGGGCAGCGACTACCCGCACGACGAGGGCACCGCCCCCTACTCCCGCGAGGGCCTGCGCATTGCCTACGCCGGACTGCCGCGGGAGGAGGTCGCCGCCATGGTCGGTGGGAACGCCGCCCGGGTGTACGGCTTCGACCTGGAGCTCCTCGACGCGATCGCCGCCAAGGTCGGGCCCAGCGTCGAGGAGATCGCGCGACCGCTCGACGAGGTGCCCGCGGACGCCACCAGCCCCGCCTTCGCACCGGGCGGGTCGGTACGCGTCTGGTGAGCGCCCGGGTGGCATCCTCCGCGACATGACAGACGAAACGGACACCTATCAGCCGCACCACCAGGACCTCGGCTCCCGCCTCAACTGGCTGCGGGCCGGGGTCCTCGGCGCGAACGACGGCATCGTCTCCACGGCGGGCCTCGTCGTCGGCGTCGCCGGGGCCACCGACTCCCGGACCACCCTCCTGACGGCCGGTCTGGCCGGACTCCTCGCGGGCTCCCTGTCGATGGCGGCGGGCGAGTACGTCTCGGTGTCGACGCAGCGCGACTCGGAGAAGGCGGCCGTCGAGCTGGAGAAGAAGGAACTGAGCGAACAGCCCGAGGAGGAACTCGCCGAACTCGCCCAGATCCTCCAGAACAGCGGCCTCACCGCCGACGTCGCCCGGCAGGCCGCGCACCAGCTCACCGAGCGCGACGCCCTGCGCGCGCACACCAGCATGGAACTCAACATCGACCCCGACCAGCTGGCCAACCCCTGGCACGCCGCCTGGGCCAGCTTCATCGCCTTCACCGTGGGCGCCCTGCTGCCACTGCTGGCGATCATCCTGCCGCCCCAGTCCTGGCGGCTGCCGGTGACGGTCGTCTCCGTCCTGCTGGCGCTCGCCTGCACCGGCTGGGGGAGCGCCCGGCTCGGCGCGGCGCCGCCGGGACCGGCCGTGGTGCGGACGATGGCCGGAGGGGCGCTGGCGATGGGAGTGACGTATCTGGTCGGCACCCTGCTGGGCGCGACGGGCGCCTAGCCCCCGCGCGCGCCGTATCGGGCCGGTTCGCACGGTTCCGTCCCGGGCGCGGGTCGGCCACCATGGCACGTATGCGAGAAGAGCGAACTCCCCCTGCCACGCCCCGATTCGACGCCCTCGTCGCGGAGGCCGGGCGGATCGCCGTGGGGCTCGGGCACCGGCACACCGGTGCCGAGCACCTCTTGATGGCGCTCCTGCGCGACCCCGACGCCGTGCCCACGCAGGTGCTGGCCGAGCTCGTCGACCCCGTCGAGATCGACAAGCGGCTGCTGACGCTGGTCACGTCCCCGACGTACCACGAGAACCGGCACACGGACCGCCCGCACTCCTGAACCGGACCGCCCGGGTTCCTGACGGAAGTTCTTACATACTTGTGGGTAACAACCCCTAGTCGGGCCCCGGTCCGCCGTCCTATCGTGCGGGAATGCCGAACCTGCCCGATGTCGTGCTGTGGTCCATCCCGGCCTTCGTCCTGCTCACCGTGCTCGAAATCGTCAGCTACCGCCTGCACCCCGACGACGAGGCCGAGGGGTACGAGACCAAGGACGCCGCCACCAGCATCACCATGGGGCTCGGCAGCATCGGCTTCGACTTCCTGTGGAAGATCCCGATCGTCGCGATCTACACGGCGGTCTACGAACTGACGCCCGCGCGCATCCCCGTGCTCTGGTGGACGATCCCGCTGATGCTGCTCGCGCAGGACTTCTTCTACTACTGGTCGCACCGCGGCCACCACGTCGTGCGCATCCTGTGGGCCTGCCACGTCGTCCACCACTCCAGCCGGAAGTTCAACTTCACCACCGCGCTGCGCCAGCCCTGGACGACGCTCACCGTGTGGCCGTTCTACCTGCCGCTGATCGCCTGCGGGGTGCACCCGGCGGCCCTGGCCTTCTGCTCCTCCGCCAACCTCGTCTACCAGTTCTGGGTGCACACCGAGCGGGTCGGCAAGCTGCCGCGCCCCTTCGAGTACGTCCTCAACACGCCCTCCCACCACCGGGTGCACCACGCCTCCCAGGGCGGCTACCTGGACCGCAACTTCGGCGGCATCCTGATCATCTGGGACCGGATCTTCCGCTCCTTCGTGTCCGAGACGGACCGCCCCGTCTACGGCCTGACGAAGAACATCGAAACCTTCAACCCCCTGCGCGTGGCCACCCACGAGTACGCGGCCATCGCCCGCGACGTGCGCGCGGCCCGCACCTGGCGCGAACGCGCCGGCCGCGTCTTCGCCGGCCCGGGCTGGCAACCGAAGACGGCTCTCGCCGGTGCCGGTGACATGGCCCCCGTCGCCGCTGCCGCTGCGACCGGCACCGCTGCCGCCGCGACCGGCACCGGCGACAGGGCCGGGAGCACCAGCGCCGGTGCGAGCGTGCCCGTGGCGAGCGCCGGTGCTGGTGCTGGTGACAGCTTCTCCGTGGCGGGCACCAGTGCCGGTGACACTCCTGCTGTCGCGGGCACCAGTGCCGGTGACACTCTTGCGGTCGCGAGCAGCAGGCCCGGTGACACTCCTGCCGCCGCGAGCACCAGCGCCGGTGACGTCCCCGCCGCCGGGACTGCCCCCGCCCAGCAGCCCGAGCCCGCCGCGTGAGCCGTGACCGGCTCGCCCGAGCCCTCCTCACGGCGTTCCTCCTCGCCACCGTCGTCGACCTCGGCGGTCTCCTGGCGGGCGTCTGGACGGTGCACGCCGTCGCCAAGCCGCTGCTGATGCCGCTGCTCGCCGGATACGTCGCGGTACGCGGCGGCCCGCGCCTCCTGGTGGCGGCACTCCTCTTCGGCTGGGGCGGAGACGTCGCGCTGCTCTTCGACGCGGACCCCGCCTTCATGCTCGGCATGGGCTCCTTCGCCCTCGGCCACGTCTGCTACCTGCTGCTCTTCAAAGGCGCACCGATGCGCCGCCCGCTGGGCGCGCTGTACGCCCTCGCGCTCGTCGGCACGGTCGCGCTGCTGTGGGCCGACCTCCCCGCCGACCTGCGCATCCCGGTCGCCGGATACAGCCTGCTGCTCACCGTCATGGCCTTCCGGGCGAGCGGCCTCGGCCTGTACGCCGGTCTCGGCGGCGCGCTCTTCCTGCTGTCCGACACCCTGATCGCCACCGGGGTGGCCCAGTGGCCGCAACTGCCCGCACCGGACTTCTGGGTGATGGCCACCTACGCGGCGGCCCAGTGCCTGCTGGCCCTCGGTGTTCTGCGCGCACCGGCGCGGGCTGTGGCGCCCCACCGAGAAGAGGCGGCGACTGCGACGTACGGTGAAAGGCGTACTGCCCTCTGACCAGCAAGGACGCCCCCCCCATGCGCGCCACCGTCATCCACGCCCCCCGTGACATCCGCGTCGAAGAAGTCCCGGACCCGGTCGTCCAGCACTCCACCGACGTGGTGGTACGCGTCCTGCGCGCCTGCGTCTGCGGCAGCGACCTGTGGGCCTACCGGGGGGAGTCGGCCCGCAAGCCGGGCCAGCGCATCGGGCACGAGTTCCTCGGCGTCGTCGAGGAGACCGGCCCCGAGGTGCGCGCCTTCCGGACCGGCGATCTGGTCGTCGCCCCCTTCGTGTGGTCCGACGGCACCTGCGACTTCTGCGCCGAGGGCCTGATGACGTCCTGCCCCGAGGGCGGCTTCTGGGGCTCGGTCGGCTCCGACGGCGGCCAGGGCGAAGCGGTGCGCGTGCCCTTCGCCGACGCGACCCTGGTCAAGCTGCCCGCCGACGCAGCCTCCGACGACCGGCTGCTCACCGCCCTGCTGGCGCTCTCCGACGTGATGGGCACCGGCCACCACGCGGCCGTGGGGGCCGGTGTGCGGCCCGGTGCGACCGTGGCGGTGGTCGGGGACGGCGCGGTCGGTCTGTGCGGGGTGCTGGCCGCCCGGCGGCTCGGCGCGGAGCGGATCATCGCGATGGGGCGGCACACGGCCCGTACCGACATCGCCCGCACCTTCGGCGCGACGGACGTCGTCGCCGCACGCGGCGAGGAAGCGGTGGACGCCGTACGGGAGATGACCGGCGGCCAGGGCGCGCACTGCGTCATCGAGGCGGTCGGTACCGAGCAGTCCATGCGCACGGCCGTCTCCATCGCCCGCGACGGCGGTGCGATCGGCTACGTGGGCGTCCCGCACGGCAGCGCCGGCGGACTCGACCTGGGCGTGATGTTCGGCCGCAACATCGGGGTGCGCGGGGGAGTGGCCCCGGTCCGGGCGTACCTCCCGGAACTCCTCACCGACGTCCTGAACGGCACCATCGACCCGTCCCCGGTCTTCGACATGACCGTCCCGCTCGACGAGGTCCCCGACGGCTACAAGGCCATGGACGCCCGCACGGCCCTGAAGGTCCTGGTCAAGCCGTAGGACATGCGTGAGGGGTGCGGGACCGTACCGACGGCCCCGCACCCCTCACCGTTTCACCTGAAGCGCAGCGTCACCTAGCGCACAGCACGCAGGGCGTCGATGATCCCGGCCCCGTAGAAGCCGTTGTCGTTCACCCCGCCCTTGCAGACGGCGTCGATCTTGCCGTCCTTGTTGATGTCGTACGGCTCACCGCACGCGGTGGACTCCGCCTGCGACGTCAGCAGCCGCTCCAGCTGCGCCGGAGTGGCCTTCGGGTGCGTCGACTTCAGCAGCGCGAGGACGCCCGAGACGTGCGGGGACGCCATCGAGGTGCCGTTCTTGTAGCCGTACTTGCCGCCCGGCAGCGTCGAGAGGATGCCGCCGCTGACCGCCGGGCCCTCCGGCTCCTGGTAGGCGGTGGAGTCGCCGCCGGGAGCCGCCACGTCCACGACGCCCTTGCCGTAGCTGGAGTACGAGGACTTCAGGTTCTTCGCACCGGTGGCGGAGACCGTGATCACGTCGTCCAGCTGCATCGGGATGTCGAGGCACTTCTTCGGGTCGATGGTGCGCGGCACCGGCGTCCCGTCGTTGGGGCTCGACGCGTCCTGGATCTCCTTGGAGTCCAGGTCGTAGTTCGAGTTGCCCGCCGAGGCCACGGAGATCGTGCCCTTGTTCCAGGCGTACCGGCTGGCGCGGTCGACGGCCTCCACGAGGGCGCCCTGGTCCGGGTCGTCCTTGCAGTTGAACATCCACGGGTCGGTGAAGTAGCTGTTGTTCGTGATGTCCGCGCCGTGGTCGGCGGCGTACACGAAGGCGCAGACGACGGCCTCGGTGTAGAACTCGCCGCTGGCGTCGGCGACCTTGATGCCGGAGACCCGGACGTTCGGCGCGACACCGGTGACGCCGACGCCGTTCTTCGCAGCGGCGATGGTGCCCGCCACGTGGGTGCCGTGGTCGGACTCGCCGGCCTGCGGACGCCAGGTGCCCGGCGTCGTGTTCGCCACGCCGCCGACGCAGTTGGCGGAGCCCGCCGCGTCGAAGTTGGGCGCCAGGTCCGGGTGGGTGTCGTCCACGCCCGTGTCGATGACGGTGACGTTGACCTTCTTGGAACCCAGGGTCTTCTGGTGCGCCTTGTCGGCGCGGATCGCCGGGAGGCCCCAGAGCAGCGGCTCCAGCGGGTCCTGGGCGACGTCGGCCTTCTTGGCCAGGCTCGCCGCGGTCTTCGCCTCGGCCTCGGTCAGCACCTTCGTGCCGCCGACGTCGGTGGTCGACGCCGACTTGATCGGCGCGGTGCGGGTGGCACCGGCCGACTCGACACCGCGCACCTTGCGGATCTGCTTCCCGAACTCGGGGTTCTGGGAGGTGACGACGATGACGCCTATCTTGTCGTACGAGATCACGACGGTGCCGCCGGCCTTGGCTATCGCCTTCTTGACCGACGAGGCCGTCGACTTGCCGCCCTCGATGTTGACGACGTACGACAGCTTGGGGCCGTCCGCCGCGGGGGCTGCCGCGGGCGCGGCCTCCAGGGGCGCCGCGTTGGCCGAAGCCAGCGGGAGCACTCCGAGAGAGGCGGTCAGGGCCAGCCCGACGGGCAGGGCCAGTACGCGAGACCGTCTGCTTCCCAGATGAGCCATGGGATCTCCACATCATCCGTGCCGAACGTCCTACCGCAGAACCGCGGTTGGACGGGTACATGACCAGCGAAGCTATCGCTGATCAACGGGTGCAATCAATGAGTTCGGAAAAGAAAACGCGTCCGTTGAACCGAGACGCCCCGCGCGCCGTGCCGTTGACAGGGGGAGGCAAGCCGTCCGCCCCCGTCCAGTGAGGTCCCCTTGACCCCCTCCATTCCGACCGCGTCGCGAGGAGATTCCGTGACCACCGATGCACCACCGCCCCAGGGCGGCCCGGAAACCCAGCCCCCCGGGCCCACGACGGAGCAGTTCGTCGCGGTGCAGGAGAGCGCGGAATTCGGCGAACTGCGCCGGGCCCATCGCTCGTTCGCCTTCCCCCTGACCGTCGCCTTCATCGCCTGGTACCTGCTGTACGTACTGATGTCGAACTACGCCGGCGGCTTCATGGGCACCAAGCTCTTCGGCAACATCAACGTCGCCCTCGTCTTCGGACTCGCCCAGTTCCTGACCACCTTCCTCATCGCGTGGTTCTACTCGCGGCACGCGGCGACCAAGCTGGACCCGAAGGCCGCAGCGATCAAGTCCCGCCTGGAGGCCGGAGAATGACCACTCTCGACAACCTTGGCTGGCAGTTCGCCGCGGGCGAGGGTGCGAGCGAGCACCGCACGCTGATCATCACCCTCTTCGCCCTGTTCGTCGTCGCCACCCTCGGCATCACCGTCTGGGCCGGACGGCAGACCAAGAGCGCCGCCGACTTCTACGCGGGCGGCCGCCAGTTCACCGGCTTCCAGAACGGCCTGGCGATCTCCGGCGACTACATGTCCGCCGCCTCCTTCCTGGGCATCGCCGGGTCCATCGCCCTCTTCGGCTACGACGGCTTCCTGTACTCCATCGGCTTCCTGGTCGCCTGGCTGGTCGCCCTGCTGCTGGTCGCCGAACCGCTGCGCAACTCCGGCCGGTACACGATGGGCGACGTCCTGGCGTACCGCATGAAGCAGCGCC
Organism: Streptomyces sp. NPDC087440; assembly: GCF_044744005.1. Classification (NCBI taxonomy): domain Bacteria; kingdom Bacillati; phylum Actinomycetota; class Actinomycetes; order Kitasatosporales; family Streptomycetaceae; genus Streptomyces; species Streptomyces sp. NPDC087440. The sequence goes on from NZ_JBIUXN010000030.1 coordinate 45,175, forward strand.
CGGTGCGCACCGCGGCGGGCACCTCGACGATCGTCGTGTCGATCTTCTACCTGCTCGCGCAGATGGCCGGCGCCGGTGTGCTGGTCTCCCTGCTGCTCGGTATCACCAGCGACGGCGGCAAGATCGCCATCGTCGCCCTGGTCGGCGTCCTGATGATCGTGTACGTCACCATCGGCGGCATGAAGGGCACCACCTGGGTGCAGATGGTCAAGGCCGTCCTGCTCATCGCGGGCACCCTGCTGATCACCTTCCTGATCCTGCTGAAGTTCAACTTCAACGTCTCCGAACTGCTCGGTGCGGCCGCCACCAACAGCGGCAAGGAGGGCTTCCTGGAGCCCGGCCTCAAGTACGGCGCCAGCGCGATGTCCAAGCTGGACTTCCTCTCCCTGGGCATCGCCCTGGTGCTCGGCACGGCCGGACTGCCGCACATCCTGATCCGCTTCTACACCGTCCCCACCGCGCAGGCCGCCCGGAAGTCCGTCAACTGGGCCATCGGCATCATCGGCGCCTTCTACCTGATGACGATCGTCCTGGGCTTCGGCGCCGCCGCCCTCCTCAAGCCGGGCGACATCACCGCCTCCAACAAGGCGGGCAACACCGCGGCCCCGCTCGCCGCCCTCGAAATCGGCGGCGGCTCCGGCTCCACCGGCGGCGCGATCCTCCTCGCCGTCATCTCCGCCGTCGCCTTCGCCACAATCCTCGCGGTCGTCGCGGGCCTCACCCTCGCCTCGTCGTCCTCGTTCGCGCACGACATCTACGCGAACGTCATCCGGCGCGGCAAGGCGACCGAGAAGGAGGAGATGCGGGCCGCCCGCTGGGCCACCGTCCTCATCGGCATCGTCTCCATCGCGCTCGGCGCCCTCGCCCGCGACCTCAACGTCGCCGGTCTCGTCGCCCTCGCCTTCGCGGTCGCCGCGTCCGCCAACCTGCCGACGATCCTCTACAGCCTCTTCTGGAAGCGCTTCACCACCCAGGGCGCCCTGTGGTCGATCTACGGCGGCCTGTTCGCGGCGGTCTTCCTGGTGCTGTTCTCGCCGGTCGTCTCCGGCAAGCCGACCTCGATGTTCAAGGGCGTCGACTTCGCCTGGTTCCCGCTGGAGAACCCCGGCCTGATCTCGATCCCGCTGGGCTTCCTGCTCGGCTGGCTCGGCTCGCTCCTCTCCAAGGAGGAGCCGAACAAGGGCAAGTACGCCGAGCTGGAGGTCAAGTCCCTCACCGGCACCGGAGCCCACTGACCGGTCACGGTCCGTACCCGTACGAACCTCCAGGGCCGCGTCGTAGGACTCTACGACGCGGCCCTGCCGCGACTCGTGGCAATCGGCCCTCAGGCGTTGTCAGTGCCGTCGCGTAGTGTCGAAGGCACCAGTCACCCATCGGGGAGGGGGCCCACAGTGCTCATCGACACCTTTGGCCGGGTCGCCACCGACCTGCGCGTCTCACTGACGGACAAGTGCAATCTGCGCTGCACCTACTGCATGCCGGAAGAGGGCCTCCAGTGGCTCGGCAAGCAGGAGCTGCTCTCCGACGACGAGATCGTCCGGCTGATCCGCATCGCCGTCACCGAACTGGGCATCACCGAGATCCGCTTCACCGGCGGCGAACCGCTGCTCCGCCCCGGCCTGGTCGGGATCGTCGAGCGCTGCGCCGCCCTCACGCCCCGCCCCAAGATGTCGCTGACCACCAACGGCATCGGCCTCAAGCGCACCGCCACCGCCCTCAAGGCCGCCGGGCTCGACCGGGTCAACGTCTCTTTGGACACGCTGCGCCCCGACGTCTTCAAGACCCTCACCCGCCGCGACCGCCACCAGGACGTCCTGGACGGCATGGCCGCCGCCCGCGAAGCCGGACTCACCCCGGTCAAGGTCAACGCCGTCCTGATGCCCGGCCTCAATGACGACGAGGCCCCCGACCTCCTCGCCTGGGCCGTGGCCAACGACTACGAGCTGCGCTTCATCGAGCAGATGCCGCTCGATGCCCAGCACGGCTGGAAGCGCGACGGCATGATCACCGCCGGGGACATCCTGCAGTCCCTGCGCACCCGCTTCACCCTCACCGAGGAGGGCGACACCGAGCGCGGCTCCGCGCCCGCCGAGCGCTGGACGGTCGACGGCGGCCCGCACCGGGTCGGCGTCATCGCCTCCGTCACCCGCCCGTTCTGCGGCGCCTGCGACCGCACCCGGCTCACCGCCGACGGCCAGGTCCGCACCTGCCTCTTCGCCCGTGAGGAGTCCGACCTGCGCTCCGCCCTGCGCTCGGACGCCACGGACCAGGAGATCGCGGAGCTGTGGAAGGTCGCCATGTGGGGCAAGAAGGCGGGCTCGGGCCTCGACGACCCGACCTTCCTCCAGCCGGACCGCCCGATGTCGGCGATCGGCGGCTGAGCGGCCCGCCGGACAGGGGCTACGCCTGCTGCTCGGGGGCTTCCCAGTCGGCCAGCGGCACGACGTCCTTCAGGAATCCCCGTACCCCGAGGAACTGCGACAGGTGCTCCCGGTGCTCCTCGCAGGCCAGCCACGTCTTGCGGCGCTCCGGAGTGTGCAGCTTCGGGTTGTTCCAGGCCAGCACCCAGACCGCGTCGACACGGCAGCCCTTGGCGGAACAGACGGGGTTCTCTTCGCTCACAAAAACATTCCCAAAACAAAAAGGCGACGCCGAGCAGCCACGGGGGGAGCTGCCCGGCGTCGGTCCGTCGCTCCGACGGGGGATGCGGAGCGCCTACGAAGTATGTCACGGGGTACGGGGTGCGGTGCACCGGAACGTCATGATTGATCTGAGCTTTTCTTGAGCTTGGGTGGAGCTAAGTAGTCCGTCCCCGGGGCTCGTTGACCGAACCCGCGGCCTCCGAAGCGCTCCCCGTGCCCCGGAACGGGCCCTCGTCGGGCCCCATCACGGTGCCCTCCAGCGGCGGCCCGATCGCGGGCCGCACCGGGGCGGGCACGAAGGTGCTGGGCAGGGGCTTCGCGTTCTCCCGGCCGCCGTTGGCGATCACCACGGCGACGTACGGCAGCAGCACGCCCAGCGCCAGCGCCACGATCGCCACATGACGTTCCACGTTCCACAGCACGGCAGCGAGGATGACCGCGACCGTCCTGACCGACATCGAGATGACGTACCGACGCTGCCTGCCCCGCACGTCCTCCGCGAGGCCCTGGCGGGCTCCGGTGATCCGTACGACCTCGGCCCCGCGCAGCTTCCGCACCACGATTCCACCACCCGATTCCTGCGCCGGGCGCTCCCCGGCCCGGATTCCTCCACGGTACGCCCGCCCTCCGACAGGCGGCAGAGCGGGGCCCGTACAGTCTGGGCAAAGCCGACCATGCCTCCCCCGTACGGCGGTGTCCGACATGCGCCGTACGGGGTATCCGCCCAGACTTGATCGCAGCGCACATCCGCGCCCGTACGAGGAGGCGACATGAGTTGGTTGTGGGCAATCATCGTGGGACTGGTGCTCGGTCTGATCGCGAAGGCGATCATCCCGGGCAAGCAGCAGATCCCGCTCTGGCTGACGACGATCTTCGGCATGATCGGAGCCGTGGTCGGCAACTGGATCGCCGCCCGTTTCGGGATCAACGAGACCCGGGGCGTCGACTGGGGCCGGCACATCTTCCAGCTGATCGGCGCGGTGGCCGTGGTCGGCGTGGGGGACTGGCTGTACGTCATGCTCCGGGGCAACAGAAGCCGCGCCTGAGCGGCGCGTACAACGGCGGCGGGGGCCCCCCCCCCCGGGGGGGGGGGGGGGGGCCCCCCGGGGGGGGGGGGGGGGGCGGGGGCGCCCGGGCCACCGCGAGAGCCCCCCCCCGGGGGTGATTGTGAGTGGGAGGGCAAAACCCCC
>NZ_JBIUXN010000030.1:49016-102301 GCF_044744005.1 Streptomyces sp. NPDC087440
GGGTGTGTTTTTTTTTCCTGGTGGGGCGCCACTCCCCCGGCGCCGGGGGGCGCGCCCCCCCGGGGGGGGCCCCCCCCCCCGGGGGGGGGGGGCCCCCCCCCCCCCGCCGTTGCACACGTGCCGTACGGGACGGACTCAGCCCGTGATCTCCACCGCGGCCAGGTTCTTCTTGCCCTTGCGCAGCACCAGCCAGCGGCCGTGCAGCAGCTGGTCGGCGGTGATCTCGGCGTCCTCGGCGGTGACCTTGACGTTGTTCACGTAGGCGCCGCCCTCCTTGATGGTGCGCCGGGCGCCGCCCTTGCTGGGCGCCAGCCCCGCCGCGATCAGCAGGTCCACGACCTGGCCGAGGCCCTCCACCCGCGCGTGCGGCAGCTCGGAGAGAGCGGCCTTCAGCGTCGGCTCGTCCAGGTCGGTCAGCTCGCCCTGCCCGAAGAGCGCCTTCGACGCGGCGATGACGGCGGCGCACTGGTCCGCGCCGTGCACCAGCGTCGTCAGCTCCTCCGCCAGCGCACGCTGGGCGGCACGTGCCTGCGGACGTTCCTCGGTCTGCGCCTCCAGCTCCTCCAGCTCCGCCTGCGTGCGGAAGCTGAGGATGCGCAGGTACTTCGAGACGTCCCGGTCGTCCACGTTCAGCCAGAACTGGTAGAACGCGTACGGCGTGGTCATCTCCGGGTCCAGCCAGACGGCCCCGCCCTCGGTCTTGCCGAACTTGGTGCCGTCCGCCTTCGTCATCAGCGGCGTCGCCAGCGCGTGGACGACCGCCTCCGGCTCGACCCGGTGGATCAGGTCGAGACCGGCGGTGAGGTTGCCCCACTGGTCGCTGCCGCCCTGCTGGAGGGTGCAGCCGTGGCGGCGGTACAGCTCCAGGAAGTCCATGCCCTGGAGCAGCTGGTAGCTGAACTCGGTGTAGCTGATGCCCTGCTCGGACTCCAGCCGGCGGGCGACCGAGTCCTTGGTGAGCATCTTGTTGACCCGGAAGTGCTTGCCGATGTCCCGCAGGAACTCGATGGCGGACAGCCCGCCGGTCCAGTCCAGGTTGTTGACCATGGTCGCCGGGTGGGCGAACTGCGAGCCGTCGAAGTCGAGGAACGGCTCGATCTGCGAGCGCAGCCGGTTCACCCACTCCTTGATGGTCTCCGGGTCGTTCAGCGTGCGCTCGGCCGTCGGACGGGGGTCACCGATCTGCCCGGTGGCCCCGCCGACCAGCGCCAGCGGCTTGAGCCCCGCCTGCTGGAGCCTGCGCATGGTGAGCACCTGCACCAGGTGTCCCACGTGCAGGCTCGCCGCGGTCGGGTCGAAGCCGCAATAGAACGTGACGGGGCCGTCCGCGAGCGCCTTGCGCAGTGCGTCTTCGTCCGTGGACTGGGCGAACAGCCCGCGCCACTTCAGCTCGTCGACGATGTCCGTCACGATTCTCAGATCTCCTCAGATGTACACACAGTGCTTGTTCGCACCGAAAGGCTTTACCGCCCGAGGTTATACGCCCCGGCTGACAGAACTCATATTGAAATCCGGCACCCGCAGCGCGGGCATCGCGGCCCGGGTGAACCAGTCGCCCCATTCCCTGGGCAGCGTCTTCTCGGTCACCCCCGCCTCGGTGGCCCGCGACAGCAGGTCCACCGGCGACTCGTTGAACCGGAAGTTGTTCACCTCGCCGACCACCTCGCCGTCCTCCACCAGGTACACGCCGTCCCTGGTCAGACCGGTCAGCAGCAGCGTCGCCGGGTCGACCTCGCGGATGTACCACAGGCAGGTCAGCAGCAGCCCGCGCCCGGTCGCTGCGACCATCTCCTCCAGCGTCTTCGTGCCGCCCGCGTCCAGGATCAGGTTGTCGATGTCCGGGGTCACCGGCAGCTTGGTGAGGGCGGCCGTGTTGCGGGTGGTGATCAGCCGCTCCAGCTTCCCGTCCTTGATCCACTCGGTGGGGGCCAGCGGCAGCCCGTTGTCGAACACCGACGAGTCCCCGCCCGAGGAGTGCGCCAGCACGAACGGAGCGGCTTCGAGCCCCGGCTCGTTCGGGTCGCTGCGCAGCGTCAGCGGCAGCGCGGACAGGGCGTCGCCGAGCCGGGTGGACCCGCCCGGCCGGGAGAACACCGTCCGCCCCTCCACGGCGTCCCGCGCCCCCGACGACCACAGCTGGTACACCAGCAGGTCGGCGACCGCGGTCGGCGGCAGCAGCGTCTCGTACCGCCCGGCGGGCAGGTCGATCCGCCGCTCGGCCCAGACGAGCCGCTGGGCCAGCTCCTCGTCCAGGGCCAGCGGGTCGACGTCCCGGAAGTCCCGGGTGGAGCGCCCGGCCCACGCCGACTTCGTACGGTCGGGGGACTTGGCGTTGACCTCCAGGGTGCCGTTCGGCTGGTCGTGGCGGAGCCGCAGCCCCGTCGACGTACCGAGATAGCTGGACGTCATCTCGTGGTTCGCGAACCCGTACAGCTCGCGGCCGCCGGCCCTGGCGCGGGCGAAGGCCTCGCCGAGGGCGGGCGCGAACGCGTCGAAGACCACCGAGGAGGTCTCCGCGGGCGCCTCCCGGAAGTCCGCGGACACCGGCACCCCCTCGACCAGCGGCTGGGCGTCCTCGGCGGGACCCGCCGCCCGCGCGGCCGCCTCGGCGGCCCGTACCAGCGGCTCCAGCTCATCGGCGGTGACCGCCGACCGGGACACGACACCGGAGGCGGTGCCCTCGGCCCCGTCGACGGTGGCGACGACGGTGAGGGTGCGCCCACGCGTCACGCCGTTCGTCGTCAGCGCGTTGCCCGCCCACCGCAGGTTCGCGGACGACTGCTCGTCGGCGATGACCACACACCCGTCGGCGGTGGACAGCTCCAGCGCCCGCTCGACGATCTCGTACGGCTTGCTCGCGCGGCTCATCGCCCGGCCTCCTGCGTCGTATTGAGACTGTGCCTGCCCGGGGGACGACCCCCGGACCCCCGGCCGATTCCCCCGTGCCCCTGCTCCGTGGTCATCGCCCGGCCTCCTGCGTCGTATTGAGAATGTTCACGCCCCGGAAGAGGGCCGACGGGCAGCCGTGGGAGACGGCCGCGACCTGGCCCGGCTGGGCCTTGCCGCAGTTGAAGGCACCGCCGAGCACGTACGTCTGCGGGCCGCCGACCTTCTCCATCGAGCCCCAGAAGTCGGTGGTCGTGGACTGGTACGCGACGTCCCGCAGCTGCCCCGCCAGCCGCCCGTTCTCGATCCGGTAGAACCGCTGACCGGTGAATTGAAAATTGAAGCGCTGCATGTCGATCGACCACGACCGGTCGCCGACCACGTAGATCCCGCGCTCGACACCCCCGATCAGGTCCTCCGTCGACAGCCCGCCCGGCTCCGGCTGCAACGACACGTTCGCCATCCGCTGCACGGGCACGTGCCCGGGGGAGTCGGCGTACGCACACCCGTTGGACCGGCCCAGACCCGTCAGCTTCGCGATCCGCCGGTCGGTCTGGTAGCCGACGAGCGTGCCGTCCTTCACCAGGTCCCAGGACTGCCCGGCCACGCCCTCGTCGTCGTACCCGATGGTGGCGAGACCGTGCTCGACGGTCCGGTCACCGGTCACGTTCATCACCGACGACCCGTACGCCAGCTTGCCCAGCTGGTCGAAGGTGGCGAACGAAGTCCCCGCGTAGGCGGCCTCGTACCCGAGCGCCCGGTCCAGCTCCGTCGCGTGCCCGATCGACTCGTGAATCGTCAGCCACAGATTGGACGGATCGACCACCAGGTCGTACGTCCCCGCCTCCACGCTCGGCGCCCGCATCTTCTCCGCCAGCAGCCCCGGAATCTCCTCGATCTCGGAGTCCCAGTCCCACCCGGTGCCCGTCAGGTACTCCCAGCCCCGCCCGACCGGCGGCGCGATCGTCCGCATCGAGTCGAACTCGCCCGAGCCCGCGTCCACCGCGACCGCCGTGAGCTGCGGATGCACCCGCACCCGCTGCTGCGTGGTCACCGTCCCCGCCGTGTCGGCGTAGAACTTGTTCTCCTGCACGGTCAGCAGCGAGGCGTCCACATGGGCCACCCCGTCCGCCCGCAGCAGCCGCCCGCTCCAGTCGGCGAGCAGCGCCGCCTTCTCCTCGCCCGGCACGTCGAACGGATTGATCTCGTACGAGGACACCCACGTCCGGTCCTCGTGCACCGGCTCCTCGGCCAGCTCCACCCGCTCGTCGGACCCGGCGGCCTTGATCACCTTCGCCGACAGCCTGGCCATGGCCACGGCCTGCCCCGCGACGCGCGCGGCGGCGTCCATCGACAAGTCGACCCCGGAGGCGAACCCCCAGGCCCCGCCGTGCACCACCCGCACCGCGTACCCGAGGTCGGTGGAGTCGCTGGAGCCGGACGGCTTGGCGTCCCGCAGCCGCCAGGAGGCACTGCGCACCCGCTCGAACCGGAAGTCGGCATGGTCCGCCCCGAGCGCCCGGGCCCGCGCGAGCGCGGCGTCGGCGAGGGCGCGCAACGGTAGTGCCAGAAAAGTCTGATCGACCTGATGAGCCACGTAAAACTCTCCTTCTCGGCATGTCTCCGCAGTGAAGCATGTCCTGCCATCACGTGGGACCGGCCACAGGTTTCCCCTGACTTGCCCCCGTCACTGCGCAGTAGGCTGATCACTACCGGCGGCCGGGGGGTTTCGAGTGCGAGTGGTTGCCGTCCGAGTTGCCGCGGCGCCGCAGAGCAGACAGGGGAGAGAGCGTCACGATGGATGTTTTCGGTGTCCACCAGAATCTCATCAGGGACTACGACGCATTCACCAGTTCGCTGGTCGGTGTGCGGGACCCGGACATCCAGCGCCATCTGGACGGCGAACGTGAGCGCAAGGTCCGTTGGCCGGACCCCCGGATCTCTCTCAATCCGAGCTTTCGTAGTGGCGAGACGGTCGGCCACCTCGTGGATACCGGTGTTTTGTTGGGTCCGTGCCGTGACTACTTCCGGAAGAAGGAGCACGAGCACGACCCGGGCTCCAGGACCCTGACCCTGCACCGGCACCAGCGCGAGGCCATCGATGCCGCTGCCGCCAAGGATTCGTACGTTCTGACAACCGGTACCGGTTCCGGCAAGAGCCTGGCGTACATCGTCCCCATCGTGAACGAGGTGCTGCGACGGCCCAACCCCGACGGCATCTCGGCGATCGTCGTCTATCCGATGAACGCGCTGGCCAACAGCCAGCGGCTGGAGCTGGAACGCTATCTGCACTGGGGCATTCCCGAAGCCGAGCGGAAGGTCACCTTCGACCGCTACACAGGGCAGGAGGACGGTGAGAAGAAGGCTGCCGTACTCCGCAAGAAGCCGGACATCCTGCTGACCAACTACGTCATGCTGGAATACCTGCTCACCCGGCCGCGTGAGCGCGAAGAGCTCATCGGCGCCGCGCAGGGACTCCGCTTCCTCGCGCTCGATGAGCTCCACACCTACCGAGGCAGACAGGGAGCGGACGTTGCGCTCCTGGTCCGCCGGTTGCGTGACGCCTGCAACGCCCCTGACCTCCAGTGCATCGGTACGTCCGCCACCATGGCCAGCGCCGCCTCCTTCGAAGAAGCCAGGAAGAAGGTCGCTGATGTGGCCTCCCGGCTCTTCGGTACGGAGGTACGGCCGGAACGCGTCATTGGCGAGACGCTGGAGCGGACAACCGACCCCGATGCCTCGTCGGGGCATTCGGCTGCCGTACGCAAGAGGCACTTGGGCGAGGCGGTCAGCCGGGCCGCTCACGACCCCGGTGCGCTGACCCGGGACTACAAGGAACTGAGCACCGACCCGCTCGCCGTGTGGGTGGAGGACTCCTTCGGGCTCGACAAGGAGAACAGTCCGGGCGGGCGCTTGATTCGCCGGACGCCGGTCACCGTGCCCACAGCGGCGAAGTCCCTCGCCAGAGACAGCGGACAGCCGGAAGCGACCTGCCAGGCCGCCATCGAGGGAATGCTCAAAGTTGGCGCCGAAGTAGTTCACCCGGTGCACAAACGCCCCCTGTTCGCCTTCAGGCTGCACCAGTTTCTGTCCAAGGGCGACACGGTCTACACCAGTTTCGAACCCGCGGGACAGCGCCACCTGACCAGCCAATACCAGGTCAGCGTGCCTGAACAGCGGCACAAGCCGTTGATTCCGCTGGCATTCTGTCGCGATTGCGGCCACGAGTACTTGGTGGTGAGCCGGGAGGAGGCGGCAGCGGGCCCGCGCTTCGTGGCGCGCCGAGACCCCGAGGCTCCGGCCGAGGAGAACGACGGCTACGTGTACGTCAGCGCCGAGCGCCCCTGGCCCGACGCTGCCGAAGAGATCCTGACCCGGCTCCCGGATAGTTGGGTCGAGACGGCCGACGACGGTACGCGCACGATCGTCAAGGCCCGCAGCGGCGACAGTCCTCGCGCAGTGCGCGTAGCGGCCGACGGCACTGTCCTACCCGCAGAGGGACACGAGGGGCTGCGTGCCTGGTGGATCGCTGCACCTTTCCGGTTCTGCCTGCGCTGCCGGGTCAGCCATGAACAGCTGCGAGCCAGGGACTTCGCCAAACTGGCGACCTTCGCTGCCGAGGGCCGCAGCTCTGCGGTGTCCCTCATCAGTGCCAGCGTGGTGCGTTCCCTCCGTGGTCAACAGGACATCGACGAGCGAGCCCGCAAGCTGCTGACATTCGTCGACAACCGGCAGGACGCCAGCCTCCAAGCGGGCCATTTCAATGACTTTGCCCAGGTCACACAGATCCGTGGGGCCCTGTACCGGGCTCTGGCCGTCGCCGGGACGCAAGGGCTCCGCCACGATCTGCTGCCCCAAGCGGTTGAAGAGGCACTCGGGCTGCCGATGGAGGTGTTCGCCAAGAACCCGGCCGCCAAGTACAACCTGCGGGAGCTCGCACGCTCCGCGTTGCGCGCGGTTCTCGCCTACCGGGTCAACGCCGACCTCGAACGAGGCTGGCGGATTACCATGCCCAACCTCACCCAGACCGGGCTCTTGCGCTTCGAGTACACCGACCTGACGGAGATCGCCGCCGACGAGGAATGCTGGCAAGGGGCTCACCCCGCCCTGACCGGGAACTCGCCCGCCCATCGCGAATACCTTGCCCGGGTCCTCCTCGACGAAATGCGCCGCTCACTGGCCGTGGACGAGCAGCTGCTCACTCAAGAGGGCTTCGACCAGCTACAACGCCAGTCCGATGCGCATTTGCAGGGAGTCTGGGCGCTACCGCAGAGGGAGCCTCGAGTCCCTTCCCGAGTCGCTGTCCCCGGCAGCGGACCCAAGGGAGCGCCCTCCGGTGAGGCCATCTACCTCAGCGGGCTCGGTGCCTTCGGCCGGTTCCTGCGGCGCCCCGACCAGTTCTCGGAGCTTCCCGATCTGGCCGGGAAGCGGATGTCCGTCGCCGATGCCGGGGCGGTGATCCGCAGCCTGCTCCGGGTGCTGGAGAACCATGGCCTGGTCGCGATCGTCCGGGAGGAACGGGACGGCTCTCTCGGGCACCAGGTCCGGGCCTCCGCGCTGCGCTGGTTCCCGGGCGACGGACTCACGCCCGAACCGGACCCGCTGCGCAAGGTCAGCGACCCGGGTGCGAAGCCGCAGATCAACACGTACTTCCGTGACCTTTACCGGGAGACCGCCGCGGAGCTGGTCGGCATTGAGGCCCGTGAGCACACCGCACAGGTGCCGGCCCCGCTGCGCGAGGCCCGGGAGACCGCTTTCCGCGACGGTGACCTGAGTCTGCTCTACTGCTCGCCGACGATGGAACTCGGCGTCGACATCGCCACCCTCAACGCCGTCGCCATGCGCAACGCCCCGCCCACGCCCGCCAATTACGCCCAGCGTTCGGGACGCGCCGGCCGTTCCGGCCAGCCCGCGCTGGTCACCACGTACTGCTCGACGGGCAGTGCCCACGACCAGTACTACTTCCGTCGCCCCGAGCTGATGGTCGCGGGCAACGTCACCCCGCCCCGGCTCGACCTCGCCAACGAGGAACTGCTGCGCTCCCACGTCAATGCCATCTGGCTCGCGGAGACCGGAGTGTTCCTCGGCCCCCGGATGACAGAGATCATCGACGCGGAGTCGCGCTCTTCCACTCCGGGCGAGCCTGTTCCGCTGCGGCTCGACGACACCGTGCGCGGACAGCTCGACAGCGAAACCGCCCGCCGCCGTGCCATCGAGCGGGCCGAATCGATTTTCGGCCCCATGCTTGCGGAACTTCAGGAGCGCACCAGCTGGTGGTACGACGGCTGGATCGAGGACGTGGTGCGCTCCGCGCTGCGCCGCTTCGACGACGCCTGCGAACGCTGGCGGAACCTCTACCGCGCGGCCCTCGCCGAACGCGAGGAGCAACACCGTATCGCCGGTGATCTATCCGTCGAGCCGAGGCAGCGACGCCAGGCGGAGGCCCGCCGGGCCGAGGCCGAGAGCCAGGGAAAGCTGCTGCGCAACGAGGGCAGCGAGGAGTCCTACAGCGACTTCTACACCTATCGCTACTTCGCCTCGGAAGGCTTCCTGCCGGGCTACTCCTTCCCCCGGCTGCCGCTGGCCGCGTACATCCCCGGTCAGCGGGCCGAAGGGAAGCTCGGTCAGAAGAACGGCGCGTACATCCAGCGCCCGCGCTTCATTGCCATCGCCGAGTTCGGACCGGGCGCGCTCATCTATCACGAGGGCCAGCGGTACGCGGTCGACCGGGTCCAGGTCCCCCGGGGATCTGCTCCCGGCCAGGTCGCGACGAGCAACGTCAAGATCTGCAGCAGCTGCGGCACCTGGTACGACCCGGGCATGGACCGGTGCGACGATTGTCATGTCTCCCTCTCGCTCACCCTCAACCGGACCATGGTCCTTTCCACCGTGCAGGCGTCGCCGGTACGGCGGATCTCCTCGGACGAGGAGGAGCGGCTCAAGTCCGGCTTCGAATTGCTGACGGGTTATCAATTCTCTTCGGCAGGAGGCCGGTTGGACGCCACGACGGCCGACGCAGAGGGGCCGGTCCTGGAGGTGGGTTACGGAGACACCGCCCGCATCCGCGTCTTCAACGTCGGCCGCCGCAAGCGCAAGCACCCTGCCGACCGGGGCTTCTGGCTCGATCCGGTCCAAGGCCGGTGGCTCAGCGCCAAGAAGGCCGGTGAGCTCCAGGAGGCTACGGCCGAGGACGACGTACTGACCCCCTTCTCCTCGGCCGACCGCACCCTCCAGGTCATCCCCTACGTCGAGGACACCAAGAACATCGCCGTGCTCCGGCTGTCGGAACCGGTCGAGAACGAAACCGTGGCCGTCACCCTCCGGTACGCCCTGGAGCGTGGCATCGAAGCCCACTACCAGCTGGAGGACTCCGAGCTGGACAGCCAGGTCCTCCCCGATGAGGAGCAGCGGGGACGGATGCTCTTCGTCGAGGGCGCCGAGGGTGGCGCCGGAGTGCTGCGGCTGCTGCACGACGACCCCAAGGCCGTCGCAGCCGTGGCACGCCAGGCCCTGGCGATCATTCACTACGACCTGGACGGCAAGGACCTGGACCGCGCACCGAACGCGTCCGAGCGCTGCGAGCTCGGCTGCTACGACTGCCTGCTCTCGTACAGCAACCAGAGTTTCCACACCCGCATCGACCGGCACGCGGCGGTCCCGATCCTGCTCAGACTCGCCACCGCCACCACCAGCGGTGAACGTCAGGTCACTCCTGCCGCCAGGCGCGCCTCGACCCTGGCAGCGGCGAGGGAACAGGTTCAGGGGCCGGTCGCGGACTTCGTAGAATGGCTGAGCCTGGCGGGGCACCGGCTGCCCGACGAAACCGCGCCCGACCAGGCATCGACCCAGGTCAACCCGGACATCGTCTACCGCCTCCCTGGGGCCGACGTCGCCGTCTACCTGGACACCGCGGCCGGTCTGCACCTGGACAGGCAGGCTGAAATCAGTCTGATCAACGACGGCTGGCTCGTGATCCGGGCCGGCGCGGACAGCAAGGAGTGGGAAAGCACCGTGCGCGCACACCCGGACGTCTTCGGTACTGGACGGAGTGCCCGATGACTTCTCCCGCCGGCCGTGCTCCCGGTGACCTGGTCTCTGCCCGAGGGCGCGACTGGGTGGTGCTGCCGACGCCGGACAGCGAGCCCGTCGTCTTCGCCCAGCCTCTCGACGGCGATCGCGAATTCGTCACCGCGCTCTTCCCCGAGGAGATCGAGGACCCCGGTTTTGGCCCGCCCCGCCCCGTGCCGGGCGAGGTCGGCGACTTCGCCTCCGCCGGGCTGCTCCGGACCGCCCTGCGGGTCGCCGCCACCCACGGCGCCGGCCCCTTCCGCAGCCTCGCCTCCATCGCCGTACAGCCGCGCCAGTACCAGCTCGTCCCACTGATGATGGCGCTGCGGATGAACACCGTACGGCTGCTCATCGGCGACGACGTCGGCATCGGCAAGACCATCGAGGCCGGGCTCATCGCCAAGGAGCTCATCGAGCAGGGCTCGGCGACGGGCATGACGGTGCTCTGTTCGCCCGCGCTCGCCGAGCAGTGGCAGAGCGAGCTGCGGGACAAGTTCGGCATGGAGGCCGAACTCGTCCTGCCCTCCACCGCCGCCCGGCTCCAGAAGGGCGTCGAGCAGGGGCAGAGTCTTTTCCAGCGCTACCCCTGCACAGTGGTATCCACCGACTTCATCAAGCAGCCGGACCGACGGGACGCCTTCCTGCGCACCTGCCCCAAGCTGCTGATTGTCGACGAGGCGCACACCTGCGTCGGCGCGGGCGCCGGAGGCCAGCAGCGCTACAAGCTGCTCGCCAAGCTCGCCCAGGACGAGGACCGCCACCTCATCCTCGTCACCGCCACCCCGCACAGCGGCGACAGCGAGGCCTTCGCCCGGCTGACCGGACTGCTCGACCCGGATCTCCAGGGGCTGGATCCGACACTCCCCTCCCACCGCGACCGGCTCGCCCGCCACTTCGTCCAGCGCCGCCGCCGCGACATCCGGCACTACCTCGACGAGAACACTCCCTTCCCCAGCGCCCGCATGCTGCGCGAAGTCCCCTACCAGCTGCACGAGGAGTACGCCCGCTTCGTCGCCGACGTACTGGCCTACGCCCGAGAACAGGTCCGCCGCCCCGACGGCTCCCTGCGGCAGCGCCACACCTGGTGGTCCGTACTAGCGCTGCTGCGCTGTGTGCTCTCCTCGCCCGCAGCAGCAGCCCAGACACTCACCGTCCGGTCCGCCGTCGCCGTCGCACGCACGGTGGAGGAGGCCAACAGGATCGGCCGGGCGGCCGTCCTCGAACTCACCGACGACGGGGAGGGCGAGCAGCTCGACTCTGTCCCCGGCTCCCTCCTCGACGACCTGGACGACGCCGGCGGCAGCAGGAAACTCAAGGCGTTCGCGGCGCGGGCCGCGACCCTGGCCGGGCCCGAGTACGACACCAAGCTGCGCATCCTCGTCGACGAGGTGAAGGGCCTTCTCGTCGACGGCTACGACCCCGTCGTCTTCTGCCGCTACATCCCCACCGCCGAGTACGTTGCCGAGCACCTCGCCGACACCCTCGGGCGCGGGGTGCACGTGGCCGCGGTGACCGGCAAACTCCACCCCGACGCCCGACAGGGGCGTATCGACGAACTCACCGCCAAGACCGGCCGGCACGTCCTCGTCGCCACCGACTGCCTCTCCGAGGGCGTCAACCTTCAGGACGACTTCGGCGCGGTCCTGCACTACGACCTGTCCTGGAACCCGACCCGGCACGAGCAGCGCGAGGGCCGCGTCGACCGCTTCGGCCAGGCCCGGGAGAAGGTCCGCTCCGTCACCCTGTACGACACCGACACGGGTGTCGACGGCCTCGTGCTCGACGTGCTCATCCGCAAGCACCAGGACATCGCCGAACAGGTCGGTGTCGTCGTCCCGGTCCCCAAGGGCGGAGACGGTGTGCTCCAGGCTCTCGCCAAGAGCCTTCTGCTGCGGGGCCGCGAAGGCAACGACGAGCAGCTCGCGCTCGACTTCGGCACAGAGGAACTGTTCGGCCTCGCCCGCGACGAGCTGAACAAGGAGTGGGAGGACGCCGCGGACCGGGAGTCCAAGGTCCTCACCAAGTTCGCCCACAGCAGCCTGCGCCCGGAAGAGGTCAAGGACGAGCTGGAAGCCCTCCGCCAAGCACTCGGCGAGCCCGCCGACATCGCCGCGTTCACCCGGGAGGCGCTCAAGGCGCTGGGATCGGCGGTACGTCCCGACTCCCGCAGCGCCGGATTCACCGCCCCCACCGGGACGCTCCCCAAGGGCCTCAGGCACGCGCTGGGCATCTACGACGACGCGGACCAGGCCGTCGCGCCCGGCGCCGCCCAAGTTCTCTCCCGTACCGCGGGCAAGGGGCGCGGCGGCAAAGCGGCGGGCGACCGTGAGCTGGTGTTCCGCGAGGACCTCCCGGTCCCGGCGGGCGACCACGCCCTGTTCCGTACGGACCCTGCGGTGCGCGCCGTCGCCCGCTACGTACTGGACTCCGCCCTCGACAGCTCCCTGAGCGACAACGACCGCCCCGCCAGAAGGCTCGGCGTCATCCGTACCGCCGACGTCGACGCGCGCACCGTGCTGCTCCTGGTCCGCTACCGCTTCCGCCTCACCCTGCCCGGCCGCCGGCTGCGACGGGGCACCGAGGAGCCGAAGCAACTGGTCGCCGAGGACGCCCAGTTGCTGGCCTGGCGCACCGGCGCCGACGGTTCCCGGGAATGGCTCACCGACGAAGAGACGGCCGCTCTGCTGAACGCGGCACCCGACCGCAACACCATCGGGTCCATGCGCGACCAGCAGATCACCTTCGCCCTGGACGAACTGCCCGAAGTCAAGGGCCACTTGGCGGACCACGGCCAGCAGGTCGCCCGCCGTCTCGAAGCCGCCCACCAGGGCGTCCGCGAGGCAGCGGGGGAGCGGGGCAGGGCGCGCGGCGCCGCCGCGGCCCGCCGTATCACCGCCGAACTCGCAGGGACTCCGGACCTGCTCGGCGTCTACGTGTACGTCAAGCGTCCCGGAGGATCCAAGTGACCACTCTCGCCCCCGACCAGCTCCCGGCGAGCACGGCCGTACGCGTCGAAGGCGTCCTGCTCTCCGCGGACCTCATCAACAAAGTCCGCTTCGGCGACCGGGAGCTGCCCGGCGCCGCTCCCGCCGACTACGGCCTGCCGCGAGGCGTACGGGTCGAGGACGCGGCCAGCCGCAAGTGGGAGTACCTCAGGGCCACCTACCAGTCCTTCCGCGAACAGCTCACGGAACTGGAGAAGGTCGGCGGTGGCGACGCCGGTGCGGCGACGAAGCTCACGTATCAGCAGTGGCTGAGCGTCCTCCTGGACGAACTCGGCTACGCGGGGCGCACCGCGCAGCCCAAGCGCGGCATGAAGGTGCCCGGCCGCGAGGACCCGTACAAGGTCAGCCACCTGTGGCAGGCCCACCTTCCGGTGCACCTGCTCGGCTGGGACACCGACCTCGACCGGAACGTCGGCAAGAGCCGAGCACCCCAGTCCATGGTGCAGGAACTCCTCAACGTCTCCGACGCGCACCTGTGGGGGCTGCTGTCCAACGGCCGGGTGCTGCGGGTGCTCCGCGACTCCACCGCGATCGTCGGGTCCGCCTACATCGAGTTCAACCTCGACGCGATTTTCGGCGGGGAGCAGTTCCCCGACTTCCTGCTGATGTACGCGATGCTCCACTCCTCGCGCTTCGAGCTGGTGGCGAAGCCCGAGAAGAAGCGGCGCGGCGCCGCTGCGGTCGCCGAGGAGGAAGAGGGAGAGGCCGAGGAGGGCACTCTCGACGAGGCCGCCACTCCGGCGGACGACATCGCCGCCCTCACTCCCGTTGACTGCCGTATCGAGTGGTGGCGCAGCTACGCCATCGAGACCGGCATCCGCTCCCGCGACCGGCTGCGCAACCAGGTGAAGGACGCCCTCGGAATCCTCGGCACCGGATTCCTGCGAGCAAATCCGGAACTGGGCGAGGCCCTCACCCGGGGTGGCAAGGCGGCGATCGAGGAATTCCATCACGAACTGCTGCGCCTCGCCTACCAGTTGATTTTCCTGTTCGTCGCCGAGGACCGCGACGCACTGCTGCTGCGGGCCGACGAGAAGATCTCCCGCAAGGAGGCCGCCCGACTGGAACAGGCGCGCCGCCGTTACACCAACAGCTTCTCCACCGCCCGCCTGCGCCGCATCGCCGCCCGCCGCAAGGGTGACCAGAACGTCGACCTGTGGAAGAGCCTGGGCGACATCGTCCTGGACTCCCTCGGCAGGATCGGCGGCCACCAGCACCTCGCGCTCCCCGAACTCGGCGGCCTGTACTTCCGCGCCGACGACCGCGACCCCGACGAGCCCGCGCTCCTCCCCGGCGGCGCCGAGCCGCTCCGTGCCGCCCGCCTCCCGAACGAGAGCCTGCTCGACGCGGTCCGGCTCCTCTCACGCGTGCACGACAAGCAGGGCCGTGAGAGCCGGGTCGACTACCGTCACCTCGGCGCCGACGAGCTTGGCAGCGTCTACGAGTCCCTGCTGGAGCTCATCCCGCGCCACAACCCCGCAAAAATCGAGTTCTGGCTCCAGGACCTGGTGGCCGGCAGCAAGCGCAAGACGACCGGGTCGTACTACACGCCTTCGGTGCTCATCGAGAAGCTTCTCGACAATGCGCTCGACCCGGTGATAGAGCGCCATGGAGCCTCCGGGAACCCAGACGACCTCCTCAAGATCCGCTTTGTGGACCCGAGTTGTGGTTCGGGGCACGTCCTGGTCGCGGCGGCGCGCAGGATCGCTCTCCGCTATGCCCAGATGTACGACAAGGAGCTGGAACCCGCACCGGAAAAGGTGCGTGCGGCCATGGCCAAGGTCGTGAAGTCCTGCGTGCATGGTGTGGACATCAACCCCCTTGCCGCGGAGATCGCAAAGGTCTCGCTGTGGCTGGAGTCCCTGAACCCGGGGCAGCCGCTCGCGTACCTGGACGACCGGATCAAGGTGGGGAACGCGCTGCTCGGTACGACGCCGCGGCTGCTGGAAGCGGGAATCCCGGAACTCGCCTTCAAGAAGCTGGAGGGCGACGAGCCAAAGGTGATCACCAAGGCCCGGGACCGCAACCGCAGTGAGCTCAAGGGCGTCGCGGTCTGGGAACAGACCCGGCTCGGCGAGCCCCCGGTCCACACCAGCACGGCAAAGGTGCGCGTCGCCGCGGAGGCCGCGGCCAAGCAGGTCGGTACGGACCTGGCGTCCATCCGTGAACTGGCAAAGCGGCACCGGGAGTTCGAGCACAACCCGGAGTTGGAGCGGCTCAAGCGGGTCGCCGACGCGTGGTGCGCGGCGTTCATCTGGCCCAAGCGGTCGGATGCTCCGGAACCGATCACCACGGCCCGGTTGAAGAAGCTGGAAGAGGGCGAACCGCTGCCGGGCATCCCGGCACCGCTGCCGGTGATGGGCAAGGAGCCGGCTCCGGAGTCGGATGAGCAGAAGGAACGGCGGGAGAACGCGGGGGAGCGGGTGCTCCGCGAGATCGTCTCCCGTAACCGCTTCTTCCACTGGCACCTGGAATTCCCCCGGATCTTCCGTGTCGAGGACCGCGAGGCGGCGGACGCGAACCCGGCGACGGGCTGGCAGGGCGGCTTCGACTGCGTACTGGGGAACCCGCCGTGGGAACGGGTCAAGATCCAGAAGAAGGAATGGTTCGCCGCCCAGAACCCGTACGTTGCTGACGCGGAAACGGCGAGCGAGCGCGAACACCGGATCGGTCAGCTCCTGTACACGAAGGACGAGCACGGCAACTCGATCGAAGCCGACCGCAAGCTGCACCGCGAGTACCTGATCGCGCAGCGCGAGTCCAAGGGCACGACGAACATGCTCAGGGACTCGGGGATCTTCCCGCTGACGGGCCGGGGCGACGTCAATACGTACGCGGTCTTCGCGGAGAAGGCGCGGATGCTGATGGGGCCGGAAGGGATGGCGGGGCTGGTCCTGCCGACGGGGATTGCGACGGACAAGACGACGTCGGGGTTCTTTTCGGATCTGGTGGAGCGGCGTCAGCTGAATACCGTGCTAGATCTGGAGAACGAGGAGAAGCTCTTCGCGGACGTCCATAACCAGTACCGCTATTGCTTGTTCACGTATGGCGGTCCAGCGAACAAGAGGGACCGTGCCCGATTGGCATTCCGGGCTCGCAGGCCGGACCAACTGGATTCTCGTGAGTTCACCCTGGACGCGGCGGGTTTTCGTCGAATCAACCCTAACAGTCTGACGTCGCCTGTGTGTGAGAGTCGGGAACATTTTGAGATTCTCGACGCTATGCATAAGAAGGCATCGGTCCTGCGGAATCATGCGGACCCTCACGGGAATCCGTGGGATCTGCTGCTAATTCGCATGTTTCATATGGCCGATGATTCTGATCGATTCCGCAAGAGTGAAGATCTCAGGAAGGATGGGTGGGAGCTACAGGAGTCCGTTTTCATCAAAGATGGTGACCGATGCCTTCCTCTCTATGAAGGGAAGTTCGCCTACCACTTCGATGCCAGATTTGCGACGTACGAGGGTGCTACCCAAGCACAAATCAACAAGGGAACGCTGCCGAGGCTGGATGCTCAGGAGCACGGTGATCCGAATAAGCTGCCGCTGCCACGGCATTGGATGGCGGAATCGGAAGTCGAGAAATGGTTCATGCCCGACCCTGGAGGGCCGGGTGTCGAATGGTCGCATGACTGGTTGCTGGGGTGGCGGGATGTAGCGCCAGCGGCTAACCAGCGTACGGTTATCCCGTCGGTGCTTCCGAGGACGGCAATTGGCCACACTGAACCGCTTATTGTACCGAACGACCCAAGCCTTCCGGTGCAGGCCTTGATTGCGAACCTATCGGCTCTTTCGCTTGACTTTGCTGCACGTCAGAAGATCCAGGGGTCTCACGTAACGTATACATACCTGGAGCAGCTGCCAGTGCTGCAACCTGATGAGTACGTGAAGCCTGTGGAGTGGCTTTCTGGTCAGACTCCCGCATCGTGGATTCATGCTCGTGTACTCGAATTGACCTATACCTCCTACGAGATGAGGCCCTGGGCTGAGTATCTCGGTGATGTGGGTTCTCCATTCGTTTGGGATGAAGATCGTCGATTTGCTATGCGAGCTGAACTAGATGCCGCGTATTTCCACTTGTATGCCATCGGGCGCGAAGATCTCGATCTCGTACTAGATAGCTTTCGTGCATTCCGGAACAAGACACCCGAACTCTTCCAATGCACCAAGGACGAGATCATTCGCGTCTACGAGGCCATGGCGTCCGGCACCCCGTACGTGACCCCGCTCAGCCCACCCCCAGGCCAAGGCCCCCGCCACAACCCGGGAACCAGCCCTCTGACCCGAGTCGCCCGACCGACCCCGCCCACCCCGCCGGCCCAGCCGCAGCGGGCTCTGCGCGCTCCGGCAAAGGGAAGGGGCAGAAGGCATTCTGGCGGTGGCCAGCTGGGCGGACTGTTCAGCCTGGAGGAGGTCGAGGGAGCCGACATACAGCTCGACTTCTTCGGCGAGGGCTAGCCAGGCGCTCACACCGTACGTGAACGGCCGCCGCCCCGGAATGCCTTCGGGGCGGCGGCCGTTCACGAACCTCAGCCGATCAGATCTCACCCGTAATCACACTCGCCCGGAACGCTTCCCATCCAGCGCCGGTGAAGCGCAGAGGCACGAGCCGGGTGTCCTTGGAGTCCCGGACAGCAAGCCGTCCACCTGCCAGATCGGCGATCTCGACGCAGTTCTCGCCGGTCTCGCTGTAGGAGGACTTGCGCCAGACAGCGGCGGTGAGGTTGCTCGGGTACAGGTCGGTCTTGTCGATCACTTCTCGGGCCTTTCCATGATCCTCGTGATGGTTTCCCGTGAGTCGTCCACGGAGAGTGCGGCTACGGTGACGCGCTCGAAGGCTTCCTCGAAGATCTGCACTTCGCCCGGGTCCTCGGCGAACTGTCCGCCCCGAAGGTTCTCGGTGTTCACCACTGTCGGCCACGGCACTGGGAACTCGAAGAGCGTGAAGACGCCCACCATGGCGGGGTTCGGGGCGGTGGTGCTCGGGATGACCTGAACGGTCACATTGGGCAGTTCGGTCATGTCAAGGACGTGCAGGAGTTGGCTGCGCATGAGATTCGGCCGGGAGGCGAACCTCTGGCGCAGGGCGGCCTCGCCGATGACGGCCCAGAACTTCAGCGGCTCGTGTGGCCTGGTGAGGACCGCCTGCCGCGCCTTCCGGATTTCGACGAGGGCGGAGATTTCCTCCGGGGTCCTGGTGAGGGCGGTGGCGGTGATGATCTCCCGCGCGTACTCGCCCGTCTGGAACAGGCCGGGGAGGATCGCCGGCGTACAGATGCGCACGCTCTTCGCATCGGCCTCGACACTGATGTAGTCCCGGTACGCATGGGCGGCGACGTCGCCGTACGTCTGCCACCAGCCCGTCTTCTGGGCATCCTCGGCGAGGCGGGTCAGCGCGGTCACGACGACTTCATCCGTCACCCCGTACTTCTCCAGCAGTGGGCCCACATCCGAGGGCCGAATGCGCCCCTTCGCGTTCTCGATCTTGGACACCTTTGCGGGGTCCCATCCCATGGCCTCCGCGGCGGTCTCCAGGCTCATCTTCGATTCGTGCCTGAATCGGCGCAAGGTGTCGCCCAAACGCCGCCTTCGGACCGTCGGAAGCACTCGATAGTTGGCCATGCGCGCAGTTTGGCACCGCAATCAGCCTCAAGTCGATGGAACGGAAGTTCTACTTTTGTGAATTCCACCTTCAAGGTTGAAGGTGCTGCTCTCATGGGTGCATCCTGCTCAGGAAGAAGTGTGGCTGATCGTCAAGTGATCGAGCAATAAGGGCAGTTGGCTGCACATGCCACCAAGGCAAGGGTGCCTCGATGCTCATGAACGCGAACACCCCGGCGCTCCCCGCGAGCCCCGTCGCCACCCTCGGCCACTATCTCGCCCCCACCCCCACCGGCTTCGCCCTCCACCTCTCCGCCTCGCCGCGCAACCTCCGCGCCCTCCGTGCTCTCACTCGCCGGGTGCTCCTCGGTGCGAGTGTCGAACCCGACCTCGTCGACTCTGCCCAACTCGTCCTCTCCGAGCTGTACGGCAACGCGGTCCGGGCCTGTGGCGACTATGTCCCGCTCGTCGTCGAGGTCGAGTCGACCATTGCCGGAGTGTGGGTCCGGCTGCACGACCCGGACCGCCACCGCCTCCCGCGCCGCAGCGGTATCCAACTCGACGACCCGGAAGCTGAATCGGGGCGCGGGCTCCCCCTGGTGGATCTGCTCGCACCCGGCTGGGAGGTCGCCCTCACGCCGGTCGGCAAGCAGATCCGCTGCCTCCTTCCTCCCGTGTGGCCCACGTGACGCGCGCGACGCCTGAAGTTGCGCAACAACCCCCGCGGACCACACGCGAACCGCCCGGACCGTGCGACCGGAATCGCACCCTCCCCGACCGAACTGGCGCCCCAATTGCCGCATCGACGTGCGATTTCGTCGATTGTCGTACCCAAGGAGTAGCCTCTCGGCCACGCGGTGTTGGTTGTCAACGGCCGTGACAGTGGCGAGCGTTGGGGAGATGGTGGATGGTCGGGCGTGAGTTGTCACCGGCGGATCACCAGGACAAAGAGATACGCGAAGTCCTGAAGCGGCTCGTTGCCGTCGGCTGGGTTCTCCGCAAGGAAGGGCACTGGGGTCGGCTGTACTGCCCCTGTGCCGGAGGAGGCTGCCTCACCATCCCCGTCCCGGGCACGGCCAAGAACCCGGGGCGCACTGCGCGAAACCTTGCCCGGCGCGCGAAACTGTGCCCGCTCCCCGAAGGGGACCCGCGCCGTGCCCTCGGGGGCGGTGTTGTCGTTTGACAACGCGATATGGCTGGGTAAGTCTGCCCTCATGGGGGTGGCGCACCCTGGTGCGGAGGTTTTTGAGGGCACTCATGGCACGGTCTAAGGGGGGCAGGAGCGCGATGGAATACGAGTTTCTCTTCGTCGTGGACGGCATCAGCGTGGACGACGACGTAGCGGTCGGCGTGATCTTCGACGAGTTCGACGGACTGCTCACCAGTCATCGGGGGAAGCACCTGCTAGACGTGGCGATGGACGGTGACAGCGCGATCGACGCCGCGCACCGCCTGGTGGTCAAGTTCCACAAGGAGCTGCCGACGCTACGGCTGCTGCGCCTTGACCCCGACCTCGTCGGGGTGGCGGACATCGCGGACCGCACCGGACGTACCAGGCAGAACATCCTCCAGTGGATCAATGCCGAGCGACGGCAGGAGGCTCCGCCCTTCCCTGAGCCGGAAGGCACGGTCGGACGCTCCCTCGTATGGAGGTGGGCGGAGATCAATGCCTGGCTGACGTTGATCGGCGAGGGTGTGGGTGATGCGGGGGCCACCCGTGAGGAGGCCCTGCACATCGACTTCATGCTGTCCCGCTGGCGGCAGGTGCTCGACGACGGGCTGCCGATCGTACGGTTCGTCCATGCCGTGCCGGACGACGAGGGCACGGAGGGCCGTGCTGCTGTTGCCCGCCTCATGGAGGGCACACTGTCCGCGCCGGGCGTACTGGACATGATTGCCGCCGTTCCACGGATGGAACGGCAACGGCTGACGGTGATCTGCGCGGTCCTGCCCGACCGGTTGGACGAAGTGGCGGCCCGGATCGGCGGGGACGAGACCACGGCGATCCTCGCTTGGCAGGGCGAGGAGGACCAGCTGCACTTCGTTCCTGTCACCACGCGCTACATCCCCGGTTCGCGTCCGATCTCGGAGCTGGGGCTGGGGCGGGACGCGACGGTCGGTGACCTGCTCCTCGTCATCACCAATGGTGTGGTCACGGAAACCACCCCGGTGACTGTCGCTGCGTGACGGGCGGGTACCTTCCCGGTACCCGCCCTGTTCCAAGTCGCGGCCGTGGGGCGGCATACGAGAGGAAGCCGTGCCCACTGCCTTCGAACTCACCGCTCGCGCACTGCACCGTGTCGCGACGATCCTCGCTGAGGAAGCGAATCTTCAAGAGGGCCTCCGCTTCCGTGAAGTGCGCGCACGGGTACATCAGTTGGACCCGTCGCTGAATGACGAGTGGGACGCGCTCGGGTCCGGTGCGAAGAGCGGGATCGACACCAACCTCAACTATCTCGCCACCCGGATGACGAAGGCGGGCTGGCTGACCCGGTCGAACCGAAAGTGGAGGCTGACGGGCCTTGGCGTCCAAGCGCTCGACAGCTTTCCCGACCCGGTGACGTTCCTGTCCGAGGCGACCATCCGCTACACCCACTGGAAGACCCAGCGGAACCCCTTCGACGCGGCGGCCAAACTCCTCGCGGAGATGCCTGACGACCGCTGGATCGGGATGCAGTCTCTCGCGGACGAGTACTCCGTCGACGCTGAGGCACTTGCCGCATCACTTCAGGGCTCCCGCTCCGAGGGCTGGCACCTGGCGCTGTCCGAGGACGGAACGGCCGGTTTCGGTATGCCGTTGCTGCCGACCGAGACGGAGACGTGGAAGGGCCTGCTCCTCCGGGACGGCCTGCTCGACGAGACCAGGAGCACCCGGGAGACCGTACGCGCCAAGTCGGAGCTGCGCCTTCCGGACGACGAGCTCACCACATTGGTGCTGGGCGAGGAGTCGGGGCAGGAC
This sequence comes from Streptomyces sp. NPDC087440, assembly GCF_044744005.1. Classification (NCBI taxonomy): domain Bacteria; kingdom Bacillati; phylum Actinomycetota; class Actinomycetes; order Kitasatosporales; family Streptomycetaceae; genus Streptomyces; species Streptomyces sp. NPDC087440. Next base: position 70,535 of record NZ_JBIUXN010000030.1, read on the forward strand.
ATCATCCCGCCGAGACCGCGCCGGGTCTGGGTCATTCGGGGCACCGGCCCGGACGGCGCCAGCCTGATCCGTACCCTCTGGCGGGAAAAGGGAATGGTCACCCTCTCCGCCGACCGCCTCGGCCCCCTTCCCCAAGGTGCCGGCCCGCAGCGGATCCGAAAGGCGGTCGACGAGGCGTACTCCGGGACGACCTCGGCCAAGCGCGAGCGGCAGGCCGAGGAACTCTCCATCTTCCTCTCCCGGATACAGGAGGGAGACATCGTGGTGTGCACCGACGGCCCGCGCGCCTACGTAGGGGTGGTGCGGGGCGCCGTCGACTACCTCACCAAAGAGAGCGGCGGGCCGCTCTACGCGCGGACCGTCGACTGGCGCAATCTGGGCGAGCCGCTCGACTTTGTCCGTGATCTGCCCGACGCGTTGACGGGCCGCGTCAACGACGCGAACGCCCGTATCGTCGACATCAGCGAATTTGCCTCCCAGCTGGAACCGTGGGCCGGACCGGAACCCGAAAAGGCCGCCGCGCCGCCCTTGATCGAGGCCGAACTCCCGGATGTTACTGCTGAATTGGCCGCCGAGCTCACGCTCCCCGACACCGCCTGGTTGCAGGAGTGCGTCGAACTCCTACGGGACAAGCGGCAGTTGATTTTCCATGGGCCGCCCGGAACGGGAAAGACGCTGACGGCACGGGCGCTGGCCCGTCACCTGACCGGGGGCAACCTCGGTACCGTACGCCTCGTGCAGTTCCATCCGGCTTACACCTACGAGGACTTCTTCGAAGGCTTCCGCCCCCGCCGACCGGAGAAGAGCGCATCGGGCGCAGGGGTGAGAGGGCAGGAGGCCGATTCCCCCACAGGGCTTGCGTTCGACCTGATCCGGGGCCCGTTGCGACTGCTCGCCGACTCGGCGGAAGAGCGGCCCGCCGAAGTCTTCGTCCTGGTCATCGACGAGATCAACCGGGGCAATCTCGCCAAGGTCTTCGGTGAGCTCTACTTCCTCCTCGAATACCGCAAGGACTACGTCCACCTTTTGTACGGATCAGACGAGGGCCGGGGGTTCAGGCTGCCGCCCAACCTGTACATCATCGGCACCATGAACACGGTGGACCGCACCGTCGCCCTCATGGACGCCGCCATGCGTCGCCGTTTCTCCTTCCAGGAACTGCACCCCGAATCCGCCCCGCTCAAGGGGCTGTTGAGTAACTGGCTGACAGAAAAGGGGTATTCACAGGATGCGGCGCTGCTCCTCGACGAGCTCAACCGCCGTATCGCGGACGGCCCGTCGGCCGACCGGGACTTCCGGGTCGGACATTCGTACCTCATGCAGCCGCTCGCCCACCGCGGACCCGAGTCCCTGGACCGCCTGTGGCGTACCCAGATCATCCCGTTGCTCACCGAATACCACTGGGGGGACGACACCAACATTCAGCAGACGTACGGCCTGGACGGGATCAGGGAACACCTTGGACTGCCCGCGGGCCTTCCCGACACGGGTGCCACCGACGCATGAGCGAGCGAACGGGCAAGGAACCGGACATCCGGCTGCGTCAGTCGGAGCCGTGGACCGAGTGGCAGCTCAACCGTGACCAGGCACGGGAACTGGGCGAGTCGGAACTCGTCGAGATGCGGCCCACCCGCAGCGACGACCTCTGGAAGTTAAGGGCCAGGGACAAGGTGGGAGTGGTACGGCTCGGGCGAGGTGCCGGGCGGGTCAGGCTGTCCATCGCCCCCAAGGTGACCGTCGACCGGCTGATGTACCTCCTCGGGTACGCCCCCCAGCGCCTTGCCTGGCAGAAGGAGCCGGTGGAGGTGGCCGTACGCCCCGACCTACTGCCGGCCGTCGCCCACGGCTTCACCCGGGCTGCCCGAAGTGCGCTGCGCGCCGGCGTGCTCCTTGGCTACCGGGAGGTCGACGACACCCTCCCGCTCCTGCGCGGCAGACTACGCGCCGCCGCACAGCTCAGTCGCCGCCCGGGTCTCGCGCTGCCCCTGGAAGTGACGTACGACGACCACACCACCGACATCCCGGAGAACCGGCTGCTGCTGGGTGCGGTCCGTCGGCTGCTGCGCGTCCCCGGCGTGGATCCGGTCCGCCGGGCAGAGCTCCAAGGGATCGCCGTACAACTGGACGGAGTCACGCCACCCGTGCCGGGCACGCCTTTGCCCACCTGGCAGCGGACCCGGCTCAACCTGCGTTATCAGCCGGTGCTGACGCTGGCCGCGCTCATCATGGGCGGTTCATCGTACGAGCTGGAGAACGGGCGGACTGTCACGGTGGACGGCCTGATCTTCCAGATGTGGCGGGTGTACGAGGACTTCATGGCACGGGCGGTGGGCGAGGCACTGGTCCGCACGGTGGGCGGACGGGCGAAGGCCGCCGATACGGCGCATCACCTCGACGCGGGCAAGCGGCACAAGCTAGAGCTCGACCTGGTCCACTACCTGCCCGGCCCAGATGGCGTGGACAAGGCGGTCACCGTGGTGGACGCCAAATACAAGAAGGACTTTGTCCGGGACGACCTGTATCAGGTGCTGGTGTACTGCGTGCGGCTCGGGCTCTCGGACGGTCACCTGGTGTACGCCCCGGGGCGGCCGAATGCGTCCGGCCGGCCGAGCACCGTTCGCGTCCCGGTACCGGGCGGCGAGATCAGACTGCATCGGCACTGCCTGGACCTGACCCTGCCGTACGCCGAGCTGGAAGCCAGGGTCGAGCAGCTCGCGCAGCTGATCGCCAGGACGGATGGAGCGGCATCGGGGCGTACAGCCGCTCTGTAGGAACCCGACAGCGACCGGAGGAGCGCGCTGTCAGGGCCCGATTCTCCGTACGAGCCCGGGTACCGATAGTTTCGATCAGTACCAGACCGCTATTCGAAAGGGTGATCCGTTGAGCCGCTCGGTTCTCGTCACCGGAGGAAACCGGGGCATCGGCCTCGCCATCGCCCGCGCCTTCGTCGACGCAGGCGACAAGGTCGCCATCACCTACCGCTCGGGCGACCCCGCGGAGCTCGAAAAGGCGGGCCTGCTGCCCGTCAAGTGCGACATCACCGACACCGAGCAGGTGGAGCAGGCGTACAAGGAGATCGAGGAGAAGCACGGTCCCGTGGAGGTGCTGGTGGCCAACGCCGGCGTCACCCGCGACCAGCTCCTGATGCGCATGTCCGAGGAGGACTTCACGGCCGTCCTCGACACCAACCTCACCGGCACCTTCCGGGTCGTGAAGCGTGCCAACCGCGGCATGCTGCGGGCCAAGAAGGGCCGCGTCGTGCTCATCTCCTCGGTGGTGGGTCTCCAGGGCTCGGCCGGGCAGGCGAACTACGCCGCTTCGAAGGCCGGTCTGGTCGGGTTCGCCCGCTCGCTCGCCCGCGAGCTGGGGTCGCGCAACATCACGTTCAACGTCGTCGCGCCCGGTTTTGTCGACACCGACATGACCCGGGTGCTCAGCGAGGAGCAGCGCAAGGGCATCGTCGCCCAGGTGCCGCTCGGCCGTTACGCGCAGCCGGAGGAGATCGCCACGGCGGTGACGTTCCTCGCCTCCGACGACGCGTCGTACATCACTGGAGCCGTCATCCCGGTTGACGGCGGATTGGGCATGGGTCACTGATCGCCATGAGTGGAATCCTCGAAGGCAAGAACATCCTCATCACGGGTGTCCTGATGGAGTCCTCCATCGCCTTTCACGCGGCCAAGGTGGCGCAGGAGCAGGGTGCGAACGTCATCCTGACGGCCTTCCCCCGCCCGACGCTGACCGAGCGCATCGCCAAGAAGCTCCCGAAGCCGGCGAAGGTCATCGAGCTCGACGTGACGAACCAGGAGCACCTGGACCGTCTGGAGGGTCTCGTACGGGAGGAGCTCGGCTCGCTCGACGGTGTCGTGCACTCCATCGGCTTCGCGCCGCAGGACGCGCTCGGCGGCAACTTCCTGAACACGCCGTTCGAGTCGGTGGCCACGGCCATGCACGTCTCGGCGTTCTCGCTGAAGTCCCTCGCCATGGCGTGCCGGCCGCTGATGAGCGAGGGCGGCTCGATCGTCGGCCTCACCTTCGACGCGCAGTTCGCGTGGCCGCAGTACGACTGGATGGGCCCGGCGAAGGCGGCGCTGGAGGCCACCTCCCGCTACCTCGCCCGTGACCTGGGCGCCGAGGGCCTGCGCTGCAACCTGATCTCGGCGGGCCCGATCGGGTCCATGGCCGCGAAGTCCATCCCGGGCTTCTCGGACCTGGCCGCGGTGTGGGACACGCGCTCCCCGATGAAGTGGGACATGGCGGACCCGGAGCCCGCGGGCAAGGGCATCGTGGCGCTGCTGTCGGACTTCTTCCCGAAGACGACCGGCGAGATCATCCACGTCGACGGCGGCGTGCACATGATCGGCGCCTGACCCTCCGGGGTCGAGTTGGGGGGCGGGCCGCTACCGGCCCGCCCCTTGCCGCGTTCAGGGCGTACCGTCCGCCGCGTTCAGGGCGTAACGTGCAGCCGCCGCGCGTCCCCCGCGAGGTCGTCGAGCGCGCTCACCACCGTGTCGAAGCGCATCGTCGTACGGGTGTCCTTCTCGTACGGGTCCCACTGCGGCAGCGCCGGATGGTTCGGGTCGCCGGTGCGGGCGAAGGCGGTCCAGGCCCGGTGCATGGTGCGGGCCAGCCCGTCGCGCACCACGGGGTCCAGCCCGGCCAGGAAGGGCGCGTGCGCCCACCGGTCGAAGTTGGCGAAGACGAACGGCAGTTCCAGGCAGTGCGCGGCCCCGAGGCGGCCCTGGTGCGCGGGCGTGGGCAGGTCGAACTGGTAGGCCCGCACCGGCCGCCCCGCCGCGGCCCGCGCCTCGGCCAGCCGCAGCGCCGGGACCCGGAAGAGCTCGTCCGTGATCAGGTCCGTCAGGACGTCCACGGGCCGTGCGCCGGGACGGGCCCGCTCGTACGCCGCGTACGCCCCGGGGGCGGCCCCGGCCCCGAAGGTCTCGGCGAGCCGGTCCGTCACCCGGTCCCGGTCGGCCGCCGCGTACCCCGCGTCGAGGCCGAAGCCGAAGCGGGCCTCCTCGCGGGTCCACCCGATCATCACCTCGACGTCCCGGGCCGGGCCGTGCAGCAGGGCCTCCACCGGGTGCCGGTCCAGGGTGACCCCGTCGACCACCGGCAGGAACGGCGTCGGCCAGTACCCCCAGCGCGCCGTCCGGGCGAACAGTGCACCGGTCGCGCCGACCAGCGCGGGCCAGGGCAGCCCGCGCCCCTCCTCGACCGTCTTGACCCCGGCCAGCTCCAGGAAGGCGGCGGTGCGCTCCAACGCCTCGTCCGGGCCCGGGAGTTCGAGCCCGAACGGCGGGCTCTGGAGGAGCACCCGCCGGATCAGCCCCGCAGCCTCGGGGTGCCCGGCGAGCGCGGCCGTGGACAGGGCGCCGCCCGACTGACCGGCGACGGTGATGTTCTGCGGGTCCCCGCCGAAGGCGGCGATGTGCGCGACGACCCAGCGCAGCGCGGCGAGCTGGTCGCCGAGCCAGGGATTGCCCGCTTCCGGCCCCGTGTACAGGTAACCCAGCGCCCCGATCCGGTAGTTGACGCTCACCACCACCAGGCCGCCGTCCCGGGCGAAGGTCTCGCCGGAGTACACCGGCAGCGACCCGGACCCCGAGACGAAGCCGCCCCCGTGGATCCACACCAGCACCGGGCGGGGTCCCGCGTCCTCGACCGGCGCCCACACGTTCACCGTCAGACAGTCCTCGCCGAACGGCGGCGCCCCGTGCCCGCCGAGCACCGGGTCCCCGCCCTCCCCGTACATCTGCGGCGCACTCGGACCGTCGACGGTGGCGTCCCGGGTTCCCCTCCACCCCGGGTGCGGCCGTGCGGGCCGCCAGCGCAGCTCCCCGACCGGCGGCGCGGCGTAGGGCACCGCCCGGAACGCGGCGACCCCGTCCTCCACCGCCCCGCGCAGCCGGCCGCCGGGCAGGTCGACCACGGGGTGCTCCGGGGCGAGAGTCATCGGTCCGCCTTTCCACGACGCACGACGCACGACGCATGATGCGCGTACGTACGACGCACGACGCGCGTACGCACGCCACCGCTTACGCGTGTCAATGGTTGAGGGGGCGAGGCTAGGCCGGAGCCCCGTCGTCCGTCAACGGTGCGGCGTACGCGGACCCGCCGCCCTCCGCCAGCCGGTGCAGCCGCAGCGCGAGCTGGAGTTCCAGGGCGCGGGCGGGCGTGTTCCAGTCCGGGCCGAGCAGCCGCCCGACCCGCTCCAGCCGCTGCACCACCGTGTTCACGTGCACGTGCAGCACGTCCTTGGCCCGCGCCAGGCTGCTGCCCTGCGCGAAGTACGCGTCCAGGGTGCGCAGCAGCTCGGTGCCGCGCTCCGCGTCGTAGTCCCGTACGGGTCCCAGCACGCGCGCGGTGTACGCGGTGACGTCCGCCCGGTCGCCCAGCAGCACGCCCAGGAAGCCGAGTTCGGTGAGGTCCGCGCCGTCGCCGGTACGGCCCAGGGCGTGCAGGGCGTCGAGGCAGCGGCAGGCCTCGGCGTGCGCGTGCGGGAACCCTGCCGGGCCGGTGGCGGGACCGGCCGCCCCCACGGTGACCGGACTGCCCAGCGTCTTCGACAGGTCGTGCGCGAGCGCGCGGGCCGGCTCCCCGGGAGCGGCGGGCGCGAGCAGCACGACCAGGCCCTCCCGGGTGCCGGCCAGACCGCCCAGCGCGCGGGCCCGCCGTGCCACGTCGGCGGCCAGCCGGGACCGTACCGGCGGATCGCAGTCCAGTACGGCGACCGCGTGCGGGACCGCGAGGTCCACGCCGAGCCGCTTGGCGCGCAGCGCGAGGCTGCCGGTGCCCCGGCGGCCGGGCGGGGGGTCGGCCAGCAGGTCGTCGAGGAGTTCGCCGCGCACCCGGTCCTCGGTCTCGGCGACCGAGCGGTGCAGGAGCAGCAGCAGGGCGGTGACCAGACCGGCCCGCTCGAACAGGCGCAGGTCGGCGCCGGAGAGGGCGGCCGGTCCGTGCGGACCGTCCCGGCCGGACAGCACGAGGGCGCCCAGCAGTTCCGCACCGGCCAGCACCGCGCAGGTCCACACCCCGTCGGCGTACACGGCGCGCCCGTGCGTGCGGGAGGCGGCGAGAGCGCTCTCGGGAGGGGTGGTGGGGCCTTCGCCGACCCGGGCGATTTCGGTGCCGTCGGTGTCGTGGACGGTCAGGCTGCCGTCGAGGAGGGCCGCGATGGCAGCCGCGACCTCGCCCACCTCGCCGCCGCGCAGCACCAGTTCGGTGAGCCGGTCGTGGGCGTCGGAGGCCCGGCGCAGGGACTCGCTGTGCGCGCGGGCGGTGGCGTTGGCCGCCTCCAGGCCGACCAGCGCGGCCCGGGTCTCCTCCATCCGCCGCGCCCCGTCGATGGCGACCGCCGCGTGGTCGGCGAGCGAGCCGAGCAGGGCGATGGCGTCCGGGGTGAACTCGCGGGGCGCCCGGTCGGCGGCGTACAGCACCCCGATCACCTGCTCGCCCAGCCGCAGCGGCACCCCGAGGATGCCGCACAGCCCCTCCTCGCCGACCCCGTGGTCGATGGCCGCCGTGTGCAGGAAACGCTGGTCGGTGCGGTAGTCGCGGCTGGCGTACGGCCGGGCGCTCTGCGCCACCAGCCCGCCAAGCCCCTCGCCCATGCCGAGGCGCAACTGCTGGAACGCGGCGGAGACCGAGCCGTCGGTGACCCGCATGTACGTGTCCTCGGCGGCCGGGTCGTTCAGCGTCAGGTACGCCACGTCCGCGCCCAGCAGGGTGCGGGCCCGCCGGACGATGGCCCGCAGCACGGCGTCCAGGCCGCGCAGCGCAGCCAGGTCACCGGCCGTGTCGAACAGTGCGGCCAGCTCCGCCTCCCGCCGCCGGTGCTGGTCGAGGGTGCGGCGCACCGCCAGCGCCGCCTCGGTGGCCTCGGCCAGCCGGGCGGTGTCCGCAGCACCGGGCCCGGCCGCCCGCGCCCGTGCGGCCGGGCCCGCGAGTTCCTCGGCACTGGCTCCTGTGGCGAGCAGGTCGAGCAGTTCGTGCAGGGCGTCGGCGGTGTGGGGCATGTGGCGGAGGGTCCGTCCGTACGAGAGGACAACGGGAGGTGCCCCAGCCTGCCGCGCCGGGCTCGGCGGCGACAGACCGGGGGCTCCGGTCAGCGGGGCCGGGCCCGGCCGCGACAGACCGGGGGGCCGGTCAGCTGTGGTCGGCCGTCGCCCGCACCGGCGCCGCACTCTCGCCCACCGCGTTCCGCGTCAGGTCACGCCCCCGCGTCTCCCTGGCGAAGTACACCGTCACCGCAGTGACCAGCGCGGCCCCGCCCAGGTACAGGCTCAGCGGCAGGGTCGTGTCGAAGTCCTTGAGCAGCTCCACGGCGATGATCGGCGCCAGCGCCCCCGCCACGATCGACGCGAGCTGCGAGCCCATCGACGCCCCCGAGTACCGCACCCTGGTGTCGAACATCTCCGAGATGAACGCCGCCTGCGGCCCGTACATCGCCCCGTGCAGCAGCAACCCTGCCGTCACGGACAGCGTGATCACCGCGAACGACTTCCCGTCCAGAGCCGCGAAGAACACGAACGCCCACACCGCCATCCCGACCGCGCCGATCAGCGTCACCGGCCGCCGCCCGATCCGGTCCGAGAGCGCACCCCACAGCGGGATCGTCACGAAGTGCACCGCCGAGCCGATCAGGACGGCGTTCAGCGCGGTGCTCTTGGGCAGGCCCAGGTGCACGGTGACGTACACGAGGAGGAAGGAGGTCAGGAGGTAGTACGAGATGTTCTCGCCGAACCGGGTGCCGATCGCGGTGAGGACCTCGCGCCAACTGCGCCGGAACACCTCGACCACCGGGGCCTGCTCCTTCGCCTCGCGCCCGGCGGCCGCCTCCGCCTGCGCGGCCAGGAAGACCGGCGACTCGGACACCGAGACCCGTATCCACAGCCCGATCACCACCAGCACGCCCGACAGCAGGAACGGAATCCGCCACCCCCACGACAGGAACGCCTCCTCCGACTGCACCGCCGCGAGCAGCGCCAGCACCCCCGTGGCCAGCAGATTCCCGCCGGGTGCGCCCGCCTGCGGCCAACTCGCCCAGAAACCACGGTGCTTCGCGCCCCCGTGCTCGGAGACGATCAGCACCGCCCCGCCCCACTCGCCGCCCAGCGCGAAGCCCTGCACCAGCCGCAGCACGGTCAGCAGGATCGGGGCGCCGACGCCGATGGAGCCGTAGGTCGGCAGCAGGCCCATCGCGAAGGTCGCGCCGCCCATCATCAGCAGGCTCACGACGAGGAGCTTCTTGCGGCCGATCCGGTCGCCGAAGTGCCCGAAGACGACCCCGCCCAGTGGCCGGGCGACGAAGCCGATCGCGTACGTCACGAAGGCGATCAGCGTGCCGACCAGGGGGTCGGAGGTCGGGAAGAACAGGGTGTTGAAGACGAGGGCGGCGGCCGACCCGTACAGGAAGAAGTCGTACCACTCGACGGTCGTGCCGATGAGGCTCGCGCCGACGATGCGGGCGATGCCGGTGCGCCGGGGCGTGGGCGGGGAGGCAGTGGTCATGAGAGGTCACCGGTTTCAGAAGAAGAAGAGGGGCGGGGTCAGTTGGCGGTCCAGCCGCCGTCCAGGGGCAGGGAGACACCGGTGACGGACGCGGCGTGCGGACCGCACAGCCACAGCACGGCCGCCGCCACCTCCTCGGGCTCCAGGAGCCGCTTCACGGGGGAGCGGGCCAGCAGGACGTCGCCGACGACGTCGTCGGGGCTGATGCCGTGCGCCTCGGCCTGGTCGCGGATCTGGCCCTCGACCAGCTCGGTGCGTACGTAGCCGGGGCTGACGCAGTTGCTGGTCACCCCGTGCGGGGCGCCCTCCAGGGCGGCGACCTTGCTCAGCCCCTCCAGGGCGTGCTTGGCGGCGACGTAGGCGCCCTTGAACGGACTGGCGCGCAGGCCGTGGACGCTGGAGATGTTGACGATCCGGCCCCAGCGCCCGGCGTACATGTGGGGGAGCGTCTGCCGCAGCAGCAGGAAGGGTGCCGTCACCATGACCTGCTGGATCAACGCGAAGCGTTCCGGCGGCAGTTCGGTGAGCGGGGCGACGTGCTGGAGCCCGGCGTTGTTGACCAGGACGTCGACGGCGCGGGGGAGTGCGGCGACGGCGTCGGGGTCGGCCAGGTCCACCACGTGGGCGTGACCGCCGGTCTCCTCGGCCACGGCCTTGACCGCGTCGCCGTCGCGGTCGACGACGTGCACGGTGGCGCCCGCTTCGGCGAGGGCGCGGGCGCAGGCGCGGCCGATGCCACGGGCGGCGCCGGTGACGAGGGCGGTGCGGGGGAGGTGCGTCATGGGCCGAAACGGTAGGGAGGGTTGCCGCCCGGCACCCATGGGGCGGGGCACCACAATTGCCGTGAGGCACATGGGGGTTCAGCCCATGTGCCTCATGCGGGTTCCCCGGGGTCTCACCCCAGCAGCGCCCGCGCCCGTTCGACCCGCTCCGGGTCCACCCGTATCCGTACGCCGTGGAAGTCCGCACCCCGGGTCGCGTCCACCGCCATCCGGGAGGTCGTCCCGTTCGCGGTGGACGACGGGTCGAGCGGGCTGCCCGGCAGGCCGTCCACCACGAACACGTCCCGGTGCGGCTGCATGTGCGTGGCCATCGCCCACAGCACCTGCGAGTCGTCCGTGACGTCGACGTCCGCGTCCACCGCGACGACCGTCTTCAGGTACGGGTCCCAGCCCAGCAGCCCCAGCATGATCTGCCGCGCCTGCCCCGGCCGGGAGGCACGCATCGCCACGTACGCGTGGAAGTGCGTCCCGGAGGTGGGGTAGTACAGCGCGGTGACCTCGGGAAACCGCTCCTTCAGCTTCTGCGCCATCTCCGACTCGCGGGGAATGCGGGCCAGGTTGAGGTGCTCGTCGGTGTTGCCCCCGACGACGTCAAGGAGCAGGGCGTCGGAACGCCGCAGCACCGTCTCCACGGTCAGGACGTCGTTCGTGGACCGGTCCGAGGAGTACCCGGAGAACTCCCCGAAGGGCCCCTCCTCCGCGTGCCGCGCCGGGTCGATGTACCCCTCCAGCACGATCTCCGCGCTCGCCGGGACCCGTATCCCGTACCGGGGCGTGCGTACGACCTCCAGCGGCGCCCCGAAGAGACCCCCGGCCACGTCCCGCTCGTCCACGTCCGCGCCCAGCCGCGCCGAGGCCGCCAGCATGAAGAGCGGGTGGCCGCCCAGGACGAGGGCGACCGGCAGCCGTTCGCCCCGCTCCTCCGCCAGGCGCAGGAGCTGCCACAGGTGGCCTCGGGAGTGCAGGCTCGTCGCCAGCTCGTTGCGGCTGTGCACCATCGAACGGTGGTAGCTGAGGTTTCCCGCCCGGCCGGGCGCGTCCGCCGGGGCCTCCGCCGCGATGATGCCGCTGGTGATGTACGGGCCCTTGTCCGAGGCGAAGTGCTGGATGAGGGGGAGTGCGGCCAGGTCCACGTCCTCGCCGGACTCCACCACCTCCAGGACCGGCCCGTCGGCCACCAGGCGCGGCGTGCACCTGCGTGCGGAGGCCGCCTGGTACGCCTCGTGCAGGCCCGCAGGGTCCGTGCCCAGCAGCCGGGCCACCCGCCGCCGCGAAGCGAAGACGTTCGTGACGACCGACGTGCTCAGCCCCGCCACGTCCCGGCAGACCAGCATCTCCGCGCGCCCCCGCGCCGCCAGCTCCATGGCCAGCGCCGCCACGTCCTCGCCGTCCAGCTTCTCCTCGACGGTGAGGACGTCCTCCGGGTGCTCCGCCGCGTACGCACGCAGGAAGTCCCGCAGGTCCTGGGAGGGTTCAGTGCGTGTCACAGCACACCCCGGCCGGCTTCTCCGCACCGAACATCTCGCCCCACTCGGGTGCCGTGACCGAAAGCCCCAGCAGCTCCAGTCCGGTACGGATCGCCACCCGCGCCCCGTCGTACACCGGCTTGCCCAACTCCCGCTCCACCAAAGCCGCCACGGGCGCCACCGGCAGCTCCGTCCCCGCGACCACGATGCACTGCGCGTCCAGCGAGTCCGCCTCCTTCAGCACCCTGCGCACACGCGACACCGGCAGCTCCGCCGCCTCCCGCGCGGTCGCCAGACCCAGTGCGGTCACCGAAGCGATCTTGAAACCGGCGGCGAGGTAGGTGTCCGCCAGCCGCCCCGCCGTCTGCTCGTTGCCCGCCGACACCAGTGCCAGCGACACGATGTCCCGCCGCGACAGCAGGTCGATCTGCCCGAGCGTGACCGTCGAGGCCCGTACCCCCGTGACCTCCTCCACCCAGCGCGCCATCGCCCGCCCGTGCGCAGCCCCGTGCAGGTCCGCCGAGCTGCCGCTCCACACCACCGCACTCACCCCGGCGTCCGCCAACTGCGAGGCGGCACGTGTGAGTTCACCGGACTGGGACGGGGCGATCGCCGGGCCGCTCATCACTTCCGGGAGCGAGGCGCGGGCGATCGGGTGGGCCACCTCGATGGAGACCGGCTTGCAGATCTGGGCCACCCAGCGCTCGACGCCGACGCTGGTGGAGGGAACGAGATGACCGATGCGCTGCTGCATGGCGACACCACTTTTCTCACGCGAAGAAGATGGAGCTACATATCGACAAAGAGGGCGACGAAGAACGCTGTACGCGAAAGGGGCGGCCCCGAGCCTCCCGAGCATCGGAGCCGCCCCGGTCCCGGGAGCTACGGACGCATCTCCGCCGCCGACTTGGCCGACGGGTTCTCCAGCGTCGCGAACGAGCTCTTCAGGCGCAGCTGCGCCTCTTCCTGGTCACGCGGCGGCGGCGTCGGGTCGATGCCCAGCAGCTTCGCCACGTTGTTCCCGAGGTACCCCTCCAGGTGCTCCTCGGAGAGGTTCATGCCCTGCGGCGGCGGGCCCATCAGGACCTCCAGCTCACGGGCCCACATGCCGGGCTCGTTGGGCGGCGAGTCGGTGCCGAAGACCAGCTGGTGCTTCTCCATCTGCTGCGCGAACTCCACGATGCGCGACTGGAGGAGCCAGCCGGACTCGCCGTACACGTTCGGCGAGTCGAGGATCATGTAGAGCGCCTCGAAGCAGTACACGCCACCCGTCTGCACACCGAAGTGGCCGAGGATGAAGTTGACGTTCGGGAACTCGCGGATGATTGGGTAGAACTGCGTCGGAATCGAGTACGGCCCGTCACCGGTGTGGATCAGGACGAGGACGCCGAGCTCGTCGCAGACCTTCAGCACCGGACGCAGCCAGTCCAGGGCCCGGTCCGGGCGGTAAGCGTGCATGTTGGCATGCAGCTTCACCATCTTGTAGCCGTATTCCTTGACGTGGTGCCGCAGCTCCGCCGCGCCGTTCTCCGGCCCGAAGCGCGGGTTGTACATGAAGTTGCCGATGAAGCGGTCCGGGTACGTCGTCACCAGGTGGGTGATGTACGCCATGTAGTCCCGGATGCCCTCGCGCCCACCGCGCATCCCGTCCTGCCACACCGAGTTGCCCGGCGGGGGCATGATGCAGCCCATGTCGATCCGGCGCGGCTTCCCGTTGATCATGTAGGGGCCGTCCATCATCTCCAGGGTGCGCTCGCCGGTGAACGGCGTGCCGTCGTGCCTCCATGCCTGGTCGACGATGTTGGTGGGGTGCATGTGGGTGTCGATGATCAAGGTGCTGTTCCTTCCCTGCGGGTTCTGGCCGTACGTGGAGCTGTGTGTGGACCGTGGTGAACCGTTTGGGGACCCAGGGCAGGGCCCGCCTCACCTCCCTTCGCTGTTCGTATGGGTTCTAGGACCGCACCGGGTCGGTGAAGTCGTCGGGCCGCACCGGCACCCTGCCCAGCTCAAGACCGGTCGCGTCGCGCAGGGCGTTCGCGATGGCCGGCGTGGAGGAGAGGGTCGGCGGCTCGCCCACCCCGTTCAGGCCGTACGGCGAGTCGGGGTGCGGCAGTTCGAGAAGGTCGATGGGCACGGACGGCATGTCCGCGATGGTGGGGATGAGGTAGTCGGTGAAGGAGGGGTTGCGCACCTTGCCGTCCTTCACGTGCAGCTCCTCCATCAGGGCCAGCCCCAGGCCCTGGGCGCTCCCGCCCTCGATCTGCCCCTCCACGGCAAGGGGGTTCATCGCCTTGCCGACGTCCTGGGCGGTGGCCAGCTCCACCACCTTCACCAGGCCGAGGTCGGTGTCGACCTCCACCACGGCCCGGTGCGCGGCGAACGCGAAGGCGATGTGCGCCTGCCCCTGCCCGCGCTCCGGGTCCACGGGGTAGGTCCGCCGGTGGGAGTATGCGTACTCTTTCTCCAACGACCCGTGTACGGCGAGGAGTTGGGCGAGACCCCCGTCCCCGCCCAGCTCGGTGATCCGTTCCTTGAGCGCCTTGCACGCCCCCTGCACCGCGCCGCCGCTCATCCAGCTGATGCGCGAGGCGGACGAGGAGCCCGCGTCGCCGACCTGGGTGTCCGCCGGGAGGACCGTCACCTGCTGGACGCCGAGTTCGGTCCGTACGATCTGGGCCTGGATGGTGACGATGCCCTGACCGCACTCCGCGGCCGAGGTGTGCACCTGCGCCACCGGCTCGCCGTCCGCCAGCGACAGCCGCACTCGGGCCACCGAGCGGTCGTCGACGCCGCCGGAGAACCCGATGGCCTTGACCCCGATCGCGTACCCGACACCGCGCTTGATGCCCTCGCCGCGCGTGGTGTTGTTGAGGCCGCCGGGGAGCCCGAAGGCGCCCTCGCCGGGCGGCGGCATCGGCCGGTCGCGCAGCCGCTCCAGCAGCTCCGCCGCCGGGGCCGGGCCGTCGACCTCCTGGCCTGTCGGCAGCATCGTGCCGGTCGTCATGGCGTTGCGCAGCCGCAGCTCCACCGGCTCGATGCCGAGCGCCCTGGCCAGCTTGTCCATGTTCGACTCGACGCCGTAACAGGACTGGACGGCGCCGAAGCCGCGCATCGCGCCGCAGGGCGGGTTGTTGGTGTAGACGGAGTAGCCGTCGATCTCGACGTGCGGGACGTCGTAGGCACCGGCCGCGAAGTACGAGCCGTTGGCGATGACCACCTGCGAGGTGGAGGTGTACGCGCCGCCGTCGAAGACCAGCCGCGCCTTCACGTACACGATCTTCCCGTCGCGGGTCGCCCCGTGCTCGAACCACATCTTCGCCGGGTGGCGGTGCACATGCCCGAAGAAGGACTCCTCGCGGTTGTAGCTCATCTTCACCGGGCGTCCGGTGTACAGGGCGAGGAGGGCGGAGTGGATCTGTACGGACACGTCCTCGCGGCCTCCGAAGGCACCGCCCACGCCGGACATCGTCAGCCGGACCTTGTCCGGGGGCAGCCCGAGCGCGGAGCACATCTGGTGCTGGTCGTCGTACAGCCACTGCGTCGAGACGTAGACGTCGACGCCGCCGTCCTCGGCGGGTATCGCGAGCCCCGACTCCGGACCCAGGAAGGCCTGGTCCTGCATGCCCACGTCGTACGTCCCCGAGACGACGACCTCGGCGAGGCGCTCGGCCTCGGCCATGTCACCGTGCCGGATGCGGACGTGCCGTACGACATTGCCCAACTCGTCCTTGCCGTCCACCCGTTGGGCGTGCACCCGGGGACCTTCGCCGCTGACCGCCTGCTCGGAGTCGGTCAGCGGGGTCCGTATCTCGTACTCGACCTCGATGAGCCGCAGCGCCCGGCGTGCGGTCTCCGGGTGCTCGGCGGCCACCAGGGCGATCGGCTCGCCCTGGTAGCGGACCTCGTCCTTGGCCAGTACGGGCTGGTCGGCGACCTTCATGCCGTACAGCGGATGCCCGGGGACGTCCTCGTGCGTGAGCACCGCGACGACGCCGGGGAGCTTCAGTGCCCGGCTCGCGTCGAAGCGCACGATGCGGGCGGAGGGGTGCGGGCTGCGCAGGGTCGCGCCCCACACCATGTTGTCCGCGTGCAGGTCCGAGGAGTACGCGAAGTCCCCCTTGACCTTCAGCCGGCCGTCGGGCCGCCGGACGCTTTCGCCCACCCCATTCCGGATTCCGGTAGCGGTGCTCACGATCGATCACTTCCCTTCCACGGCAATGGGGTTGGGTGGTGCGATGTGGTGCGTGTCGAGCAGGTGCTGTGCGCGGTACGGGAGTCACGCCACCGGGTGGATGCCCGGGCCCCGCACGTCGTCCTGGTCGGGGCCCGCGGCCACCGCCTGGGAGAGCCGGATGCGCAGGCGTCTGATGTGCTCCCGTGCGGCCAGTTCCGCCGCGTCCGGGTCGCCGGCCGTCATCGCCTCGAAGATCCGGCGGTGCTCGGCCACGGCGAGCCGGGGGGCCTCCGGGCTGCGCCACAGCGAGTGCAGCGCCAGGTGGGCCTTGCCCTGGATGGTGTCCAGGGCGGAGGTGAGGTGGGTGTTCCCGGCGACCTCGCGGATCAGGCTGTGGTACGCCATGTCCATCTCGATGTGCGCGGTCTCGTCGTAGTCCGACGTGACCACGCGCTCGTGCCGCTCCAGCAGGTCGCGCAGTTCGCCGACCTTGGTGGCGTCGAGCCGTTCGGTGGCCAGGCGCGCCGCCAGTCCCTCCATGACCTCGCGGACCACGTACAGCTGACGCACGTCCTCCAGGTCGACGGTGGAGACCACGGCGCCCCGGTGCGGGACGTGGGAGGCGAGCCCGTCGTGGATGAGCCGCTGCACGGCCTCCCGGACGGGGCTGCGGCTGATGCCCATCTGCGTGGCGAGGGCCGGCACGGACAGCGCGTCGCCCGGACGCAGGCGGTTCGCCAGCACGGCGGCCTTCAGCTCGTCGTACGCGCGGTCCGCCAGCAGACTCCCGGCCGCGACCGGATTCACAGTGTGCTGCACGGCCTGCTGTGCTTTGTCGGTCGCCATCCTCGCCTCCCCATCCCTACGTGGTGTCGGAGTTACACGGGGCCGGGGCCTTGTTGTACGGGGTCCTTCTCCGTGTGGACTTCATGTTGCATGTAATGTTCCGGCGGGTCAACGGGTTGTGCCTCCTTCTTGCGGCTGCCCGGCAGTCGCAAATGATGGAAGAACAGGTTCAAAAGGACAGCCGTGAGGGTGCCGAGAATGATGCCGCTCTCGAAAAGTGCATGCAGCTGTCGGGTCGGCATCTGCTCGGCGAACTGCGGGAACGCCGTCGGCAGGAAGCCGATGCCCAGGCTGGCGGCCACCAGGATGGTGTTCCGCTGGTCCGTGAGGTCCGCCTGGAGCAGGATCTGGATGCCGACGACGCCGATGGTCGCGAAGAGCACGATCGTGGCGCCGCCGAGCACGGAGGCGGGCATCGCGGCCACGACCGCCCCGATCTTCGGGACGAGCCCGAACAGGATCATGATCACGCCGGCCGAGGCGATGATCCACCGGCTCTTGACCCGGGTGAGCCGGATCAGCCCGATGTTCTGCGAATACACCGTGCTGGGGAAGGAGTTCAGGACCCCGGCGACCGCCGTGGCCAGGCCGTCCGCCCGCAGCGCCCGGGTGACGTCCTTGCCGTCGACCTTGCGCCCGACGATCTCGCCGACCGCGAAGAACTGCCCGATCGACTCCACCGCCACGATGATCATCACCATGAAGATGGCCAGGATCGCGAGAGTGTCGAACCGCACCCCGTAGTGCAGCGGCGCGGCCATCCCGACCCACGACGCGTCACCGATCTTCGAGAAGTCCGTCTTGCCCGCGATCGCCGCCACGACGGTGCCGATGACCAGCCCCGCCAGCACCGCGATCGTCGCCAGGAACCCCCGCGAGAACTTGTACAGCAGCAGGATGACCACGAACGTCACCGCCGCGAGCCCCAGCTGCGCGGGCGACCCGAAGGTCTTCGCGCTCGGGTCGCCGCCGCCCACCTGACGGGCCGCCACCGCGAGCAGGGTGATCCCCACGATCGTCACGATGGTGCCCGTGACCAGCGGCGGGAAGAACTTCACCAGCTTGCTGAAGACCGGCGCGATCACGAACAGGGCGAGCCCCGCCGCGATCACCGCCCCCAGCACGGTCGGCATCCCGGCCTTCGCGCCACCGGCCGCGAGCCCCACCGAGACCAGCGAGGGCACCGCCGTGGTGGACGTGCCCTGCACGATCGGCAGTTTGATGCCGACCCCCTTGAAGCCGACCGCCTGCATCAGCGTCGCGATGCCGCAGGTCAGCAGCGAGGCGTTGACCAGCAGGCCGATGTCCTCGTCCGGCAGCCCGATGCCCTGGGCGACCAGCAGCGGCATCACCACCGCTCCGGCGTAGAAGGCGAGGACGTGCTGGAAGCCGTAGACCGCGAGCCGCCAGAACGACGGCACCGCCTCCACGGGGTCCCGCACCTCCGGCGGTGCGGCCGCCTGGCCCTCCGGCGGGACTCCCCGGTCCTTCGGCAGGACTCCCTGGTCCTTCGGTGGGGCTCCCCGGTCCTGCTCTTCGTCCGAACAGCCCTGTTCTGTGGTGCGGGACATTGTGCGTTCTCCCTCCACCCGCCGCCCGTGACGGCAGGGGTCCTTGTATGCGCACGTACGGTGGCCGCGGACGGGCAGCCGTGGGTCCTGCGATCTCGGGAGGCTGTGGTGCTCGGGAGGTCTGTGCGGCCCGGGAGGAAGCCGGTGGGGGGAAATCTCTGGGGGTACGGGACGGCTCAGTGCCGCCAGGAACTGCGCAGGGCGTCGAACCCGGCCCGCGACACCAGCCGTTCGGCCCGCTCCTGCGCCTCGGCCAGCAGGGACGTCTCGTCCACGAGGGTGCAGCGGCCCTCCTCGTACACCACCCGGCCGTCCACGATCGTCATCTCGACGTCGCTGCCGCGCGCGGAGTACACGAGGGTGGCGACCGTGCGGTGCACGGGGCGCAGGTGCGGCCGGTCCAGGTCCACGACCACGACGTCCGCCGCCGCGCCCACGGACAGCGTGCCGGTGCCGGTGCCCGCGTACTTCCCGCCCTCGCGGGTGGCCAGTTCCAGCGCCTCCTCGCAGCGCGCGGACGCCGGGTCGAGGTGGTGCTGCCGCTGGCCGAAGAGGGTCTGCTTCATCACCTCGAACATGTCCTGCCGGTGCCCGGCGCTCGGCCCGTCGGTGCCCAGCGACACCACCGCGCCCGCGTCCCGCAGCTCGCGCAGGCGCATCACGCCGGAGGCGAGGTAGGCGTTGGAGGTGGGGTTGTGGGAGATCCCGGCCCGGCGCTCGCCGACGTGCTTGACCTCGGCGTCGTCCAGCCAGATCGCGTGCGCCAGGGTGGCCCGCTCGTCCAGCAGCCCCTCGCGGGCCAGCCACTCCACCGGCCGGACGCCGTACGCCTCCAGATAGCTCGCCGGGTCCTTGGACCCCTCCGAGCAGTGCGTGTGCCAGCGCGTCCCGAACTCGGCGGCCAGCTCCACCGCCCCCCGGACGAGGTCCTGGTCGACGTAACTGAGGTTGAGCGGCGCGGGCCAGATCTCCACCATCGAGCTGCGCGGCGGCCTGCGCCGCATGCAGTCCCGCGTGATGTCCAGCTCCTCCTGCGTGGAATACCGGTAGAGCGCATCCGGCAGCCCGCGTCGTACCGCCACCTCGGTCTTGTGGCCGAGCATCCCGCGGGCGATCGCACCGCGCAGTCCGGCCGCCTCGACGGCCCGCGCCACGGCGAGCACGGTGTCCGCGTCGGTCGGCGCGTAGTGGTTGTCGATCACGGTGGTGATGCCCGAGCGCAGGGCCTCGACGGCGCCCAGCGTGGCCGCCACCCGGGCGTCCTCGGGGTCGACGGCTATCGAGTACGGCCACATGAACTCGCACAGCCACGGCCAGATCGACAGCCCCTCGCCCATGCCCCTGGCCAGCGCCTGGAAGAGGTGCGAGTGCCCGTCGACGAAACCGGGGAGCACCGCCTTGCCCCGGCAGTCCACGGTCCGTACGGCCTCCCACTGGGCGTCGATCTCGGCGGCGGGACCGATCGCCACGACCCGGTTGCCCGCGATCGCCACCGAGCCCGGCTCGTACACGGACCGCCGTCCGTCGACGGTCACCACCCGCCCGCCCGACAGCAGGAGGTCGCACCGCAGGGGGCGGGAGACATCAGGGGTGTGCCTGGGCTGCATGGAGGTCCTCCCGGAAGGGTCACGGACATGCTCAATGTTGCATGTAACATATTCAGGCCAAACGGCCTGTCAACCCTCTTCGACGGAACGTGCTCGTCAGAGCCCTCTCAAGTCGAAAACCCCGCGAACTCCCCGCAGACTGATCGAACCGGGGCAAACCCGGCCCGGTTCTGTGCGTGCGCCCCCACGGCGTGCGCCCGATGCGTACGGGGAGGAGGCGACGGGTGTCGGCACACACCAGGCGGGCCGTGGCGCTCGTCCTGAGCTCCATAGTCCTGGCCGGAGCCGCGGGCACCGCGGCCGTGCACGCCGCCCTCCCCGACGAGGACCCCGCGCCCGCCGCGACCTACGCCGCTGCCGCCGAGCCCGCCGCGCGCTTCGGGTCCGCCTGCCGCACCGTGATCGAACGGTCGAAGGCCGTCGCGTACTGCCACAACCCCTACCCCGAGGCCGACCTCGTCCGGCTGCACACCGAGTGCGCACGCTGGTGGGACCTCGACGGCGACGGCGGCCCGGTGGAGGTCGGCCCGGCCCAGACCGTACGGCTGACCGGCCGGTGCTGGAAGGAGGTCGGCAGCGTGTGGGTCACCCACGAACGCGCCCCCGACCCGCCGCACCCACCACTCGTCAGGCGCGAACGTCCGCGCTGAGCGTGCCGCCCATCAAGCGCGCCCGCGCTGACCATCAAGCGCGCGCCCGCGCTGAGCACGCCGACCGTCAGACGGCCGCGCCCTCGGTGAGCGCACCCCGCTCCGCCAGGCACTTCAGCGAGTAGCCCGCCGCCTCGGCCGCCGCGCTCTCCGCGTCGCCCACCCGGATGGCCTCGATCAGCCGCGCGTGGTCCATGTGGTCCTCGGGCCGCAGCTCGTGCCCGACGTCGAGGCGCAGCCAGTCGCGCAGGAGGTCGCCGAGGTCCGCGTACAGCCCGATCAGCACGTCGTTGTGGGAGGCCGCCACCACCGCCAGGTGCAGGGAGGCGTCCGCCGTGACGAACTGCTCGGCGTCGCCCGACGCCCACGCCTCCTCGCGCCGCGCGAGCAGCGCGTCCAACTGGCGTACGTCCTTGTCCGTACGACGCTGCGCCGCGAGCCGCCCGGCCGAGGACTCCAGCGTGGAGCGCAGCTCGGCGATGTGCAGCGGATCGGCGTCCGCGAACCGGCGGTGCATCACCCCCGCCAGCTCGCTCGTCGCCAGGACGTAGGTGCCCGAGCCCTGCCGGATGTCGAGCAGACCGTTGTGCGCGAGGGCGCGCACCGCCTCGCGGACGGTGTTGCGCGCCACCCCGAGCTGCTCGACCAGCTCGGGCTCGGTCGGAATGCGTGACCCCACGGGCCACTCGCCGGAGGTGATCTGGTTGCGCAGGGCGGTGATCACCTGGTCGGAGAGTGCGGAACGCCGGGGAGAGGTCAGCGTCATGGTGCTCCTCGTTCGGGGCGGGATGCGGCGGTGGACGGGGACGGGACGTCGATTGGACAACCAATCATCCCATGATTCTATGATGGACCTTATGCCAGTCGACGAAACCCGGACCCTGAGCCCCGAGCCCAGCACCGCACACACCCCCCGCACCGCCCCGGACAAGCGGACCCTGGACGCGCAGAGCGCCCGGAAAAAGGCGCCCGCGTACTCCGTATGGCTCGTGCGGCTCATGGTCGTCGGCCTGGTGCTCGCCGCGCTGAACCTGCGCCCCGCCATCACCAGCCTCGGCCCGCTCCTCGAAGAGGTCCGCAAGGGGCTCGGGATGAGCGGCACGGTCGCCGGTCTGCTCACGTCCGTGCCGTCGGTCTGCTTCGCGGTGTTCGGCATCATGGCCCCGCGGCTGGCCCGCCGCTTCGGTCCGGCGTCCATCGTCTGCGCGGGCATGACCGCCATCGCCGCCGGACTCTTCCTGCGGCCCTTCCTCGGCGGCACCCCCGGCTTCCTGGTCGCGAGCGCGCTCGCCCTCGTCGGCATAGCCGTGTCCAACATCCTGCTGCCGGCCATCGTCAAGCAGTGGTTCCCGGACAAGGTCTCCACCATGACCGGCCTCTACTCGATGGCCCTCGCGATCGGCACCTCGCTGGCCGCCCTGTCCACCGTCCCGCTCACCAAGGCGCTCGGCGGCAGCTGGCAGACCGGCCTCGCCGTCTGGGGCATCCTCGGCGCCCTCGCGCTCTGCGTCTGGCTGCCGCTCGCGGTCAAGCACGGCCGCGACCGCAAGGCCGCCACCGCCCGGGCCGAGGCCGAGACCCCCGAGGTCGAGGCCCTGGAGTCGGCCGCCTCGGTGCCCGCACCCGGTCTGCGCATGGTCAAGTCCCGCACCGCCTGGGCACTGGCCTGCTTCTTCGGCCTCCAGGCCACGGCCGCGTACATCACCATGGGCTGGATGCCGCAGATCTTCCGGGACGCGGGCATCTCCGCCGGCACCTCCGGCATCCTCCTCGCGCTCACCATGGCCATGGGCATCCCGCTCGCCTTCGTCATCCCGCGCGTCGCGACCCGGCTGACCCACCAGGGCCCGGTCGTCCTCGTCCTCGGCCTCTGCGGGCTGACCGGATACGCGGGCCTCTACCTCGCCCCGGCGGGCGGCGCCTGGGCCTGGGCGCTGCTGCTCGGCGTCTCCAACTGCGCCTTCCCGCTGGCCCTGACGATGATCGGGCTGCGCGCCAAGAGCCACCAGGGCGTCGTCAAGCTGTCCGCTTTCGCGCAGAGCATCGGCTACCTGATCTCCATCCCCGGCCCGCTGCTCATCGGCGTGCTGCACGACGCCAGCGGCGGCTGGGGCCTGCCGATCGCGCTGATGGCGGCGCTCATGCTGCCGCAGATGGTCGTCGGCGTCCTGGCCGGCCGCAACCGCACCATCGAGAAGGAACTGGCCGCCTGAATCCGGGCACGGGCCGGCGGCCCGGCGAGTGGCCCGGGGGAGCGTCGACCCGGCGGCGGGGGAGCGGGCAAAGGGTGCGAGACTGGGCACCATGCCTGTACTCGACCCGAATCCCCCGAACGGCCAGAAGAAGCTGCTGATCGTGCTCGGCGCCATGCTTCTCGTCACGGTGATCATCGCGGTCATCGCCACGATCGCCTCCCCCTGACCCGGACCTTCTGACGCGGTCCTTCGGGGGCGATGGTGGGGTTGTCCCCACCATCCCCTAGGGGGCTGGACTCAGGGTCGAGTGGGTAGTTCACCGGATGGGCCCCGGCGCCCGCACTCCGTAGGTTCTAGGTATCCACCGGGTACCGCCCGCAGACCTCACGGAGGCGGCCATGTCGGCCCCAGCTCACAGCCCCGCCCGCGCCGCGCGCCGGACCTCCACCGGCAAGCGCCTGCCGTGGTGGTCCGTGGTCCTCCCGGCGCTCTCCTTCGCCGTGCTCCTGGTCCTCGTTGCGGGCCCCGGGCAGGCGCACGCGTCGCCCGCCACGCAGGACGGTCCCGGCATCGCGTACCTGGTGGGCCGACTCCTCGACGTACTGCCCCTCTGACCCGTCACCCGTGGTGGGGGACCGTGCCAACACCCCGGGCCCCGGCGCGCGTTTCGTGCGAAGCTGGGGTGCATGAGCGTCGATACACCCCGCAGGATCGTCCTTCTCCGGCACGCCAAAGCCGACTGGCCGCAGGTGTCCGACCACGACCGGCCGCTCGCCGAGCGGGGCCGCCGGGACGCGGCCACCGCAGGCCGCAAGCTTGCCGACACGGGCCTCACCTTCGACCTGGCCCTGTGCTCCACCGCCGCCAGGACCCGTGAGACGTGGAAGCTGGCCGTGCAGGAACTGGGCCACCGCCCGAAGACCGTCTACGAGGACCGGCTCTACGAAGCCTCCACCGGCGAGATCATCACCGTCCTCAACGAGACCCCCGACGACGTCACGAACCTGCTGGTCATCGCCCACAACCCGGGCATGCACGCGGTCGCCGACTCCCTCGCGGGCCAGGCCGACCCGGACGCGCTGGCCCGGATGACCAAGGGCGGCTTCCCGACCGCGACGTACGCGGTCCTCGAATTCACCGGCTCCTGGAAGTCCGTGGAACTGGGCATGGCCCGGCTGACCGACTACTGGGCGCCGCACGACTGATCGGCGTTACGCAGAAGGGGGTGCGGGCAGCGAATCCACTGCCCGCACCCCCTTTCCCGTACCCCTCAGTGCTCCAGCCCGGAATCCCCGTCCGCGGCCTCGACCTCTTCACGCGTGATGCCCAGCAGGTACAGCACGGTGTCCAGGAACGGCACGTTCACCGCGGTGTCGGCGGCCTGCCGTACGACCGGCTTGGCGTTGAACGCCACACCCAGGCCTGCCGCGTTGAGCATGTCGAGGTCGTTGGCACCGTCCCCGATCGCCACGGTCTGATCCAGCGGAACCCCGGCCTCCGACGCGAACCGGCGCAGCAGCCGCGCCTTCCCGGCCCGGTCCACGACCTCGCCGATCACACGCCCGGTCAGCTTTCCGTCGACGATCTCCAACGTGTTGGCCTGCGCGAAGTCCAGCGACAGCTCTTCCATCAAGGCATCCGTGACCTGGGTGAACCCCCCGGAAACGACGCCCACTTGATACCCGAGCCGCTTCAGCGTCCGTACGAGCGTCCGCGCGCCCGGCGTCATCCGCACCTCGGCCCGGACCTTCTCCACGACCCCGGCGTCGAGCCCGGCCAGCAGCGCCACCCGCGCATGCAGCGACTGCTCGAAGTCCAGCTCCCCGCGCATCGCCTGCTCGGTGACGGCGGCGACCTCCGCCTCGCACCCGGCGTGCGCCGCGAACAGCTCGATCACTTCATCCTGGATGAGCGTCGAGTCCACATCCATCACGACCAGCCGCTGCGCCCGCCGGTGCAACCCCGCCGACACGACGGCCACATCCACCCCGATACCCGCCGCCTCCAGTGCGAGCGCGGTCCGCAGCGGCTCGGTCTCCACCCCCGACACGGCGAACTCCACAGCCGTCACCGGATACTTCGCCAGCCGGAAGATACGGTCGATGTTCCCGCCCGTGTCGGTGATCCTGGCCGCTATGGCAGCCGTGGACTCCGCCGTCAGCGGATGCCCGAGCACGGTCACGTGCGAACGGCCGCTGCCACGCGGCCGGTTGTCACCGACACCGGAGATGATCTCGGCCTGGAGCTTCAGCGACTCCGCCCAGCTGTGCACGGTCGCCCGCAGCTCACCGGCGGCGGCGACGGTCGGCTCGGTCACGAGCACGCACAGCACGATGCGGCCACGGGTGACGACCTGCTCGATGTCGACGACGTCGACGGAGTAGGCGGCGAGGGTGTCGAAGAGCCCGGCGGTGATCCCGGGCCGGTCCTTCCCGAAGATCTTGACGAGAAGGGTCGGAACATCATTACTCGGCAGTGCGCTCATGGTCCCCCCACCGTATCGGCCCCCCACCCCCGAGTCCCCACCCGTCTTACCCCCCGGACAGGCGGCTACAGCTCAGGGGCGCGGGACTGTCCCAACGTGCGGCTCCGCCGCACGGGCGCCCCATCGGGCGCGCGGGGCTGTTTCGATGTGCGGCTCCGCCGCACGGGCGCGCCCAGCACGCTCGCCACCGCCAAGCAGCGCCCCTTCAGGGGCGCGGGGAACTGCGCGACCAGCCACCCACCCACCCGCACGGAACCGTCCACAGCCCCGCGGGTTTAGGTGAAGGGGCGGGGCTGGGGCGAAACCGACCACCGCCCACCCCACCCCCGGCCCACCGACAACCCACCCACCCCCGTACAACGCCCTACTTCCGCCCCCTCCCAGGAGTCCCCGGCGGCGGAGGCCCCTCCTCCTCCGGCGGAGCCGAGGCCCCCGCCCCCTCACGCCCCTTCCCCGGCGCCCCCGGCGCCACAGGCGGCCCCGGAATCCCCGTGATCGTCGGCACCGCATGCCTCCCGTCCTTCGTCTTCCGATGCGGAACCGACCCCATCGACCCCGTCGGCGGCGGCTCGGCCGACGAGCCGGCGGACCCCCCGGAAGGCGCCCCGGACGCCGCCCCGGAAGGCCCCCCGGACGCCGCCCCGGAAGGCGGCCGGGCCGGGACCGCCGGCCCAGCCCTCCAACCACTCCCCGCCCCCGCCCCCGGCGGCCCCCCGGGCCGCACCGCGTCCCCCACCTCCCGCACCGGCCGCAAATACGGATTCGTACCGTCCCCGACACCCCCCTCCCCGTACGACGGCGACGGCCGATACGGCCCCGGCACATATGCCAGATCCGGATACGTCCGGTCCCCGCGCCCCGGAACACCCCCCGGCGGCAACGCCAACGGAGCCGCCCGCGACCCCTCCGCCCCCGCCACGCACGCCAGCAGCGCCCCGGCCGCCCCCGCCGCGGCCCCCCACACCACACCCAGCAGCAACGCCATCGGCACGCTCCCGCTCAGCGCGAGCCCCGCCCCGACCGCGTCGAACCCCAGCACCGAGAGCGACGCGTCCGCCGACACCCCGGTCAGCCACACCAGCAGCGGCAGCGCGGCCCCGGTCACCGTCCCGAGCGCCACCGCGCACTGCCCGGCGTACCCGATCCGGGACAGTTCCTCCCGCGGGGTCCTGGCCGCCGCGAGCACACCGGCGTACAGCATCATCACGATCACCGCGACGGCCAGCAGCCACACCCGCCCGTCGAGCTCGGCGAGCCGCGGCACGGAGAGCGGCCGTACGTCGGAACCCGACAGCAGGTCGTCCACCGGCGACGGCAGCGCCCCCGCCAGCGACCCCGTCACCCGCCCCTCCCACGGCACGAAGAGCCCCAGCGGCACCGCCAGCCACACCCCGTTCGGCGCCCCCAGCAGCGCGGCCCCCAGCACCCGCCCCGGCCGGTCGTCCCCGATCGCGGCGTACAGCGCGGCCGCGAGACCGGCGAGCACTGCCATCACCAGCACGGCCGTCAGCGCCGACGTGGCCGGCCGCAGCACCCGGTGCACCGCGTCCCACCCCCGGGGCAACGGGGTCCTGCGCGACGCGAGCAGCGCGATGATCAGCACCCCCACCACCCACACCGCACCACTCACCAGCGATGTCCCCGTATTCACGGAGAAACCGACCGTGGCCTTCGCGTCGACCAGGTCGGAGATCCGGTCCGGAAGCAGCCCGCCGAGATCGCCGGGGAGCTTGTCCGCGATCCCTCCGGGAAGATCGTTTCCGGGAATTTTGTCGAGTCCCAGCTTCGCGCCGTCAATCGTGATGACGTCGTGACCCGCCCACGCGAGACCACCGAGCGTGACGAGGAACAACACCACCAACGACCCCGCCCGCACCGCGAGTTCGCTCCCCGGAATCTCCCGCCCGGCGCGCTTCAGCGAGCGCAGGAAGAAGAATCCGAGCAGCAGGGCCCCGACCAGACCCACCCCAAGTGGCGCAATGTCGACGGCTGTTCGCGCCGCCGCGCCTTCCATCCCGAAGGCCGAGACGCTCCCGGTCGGTGTGACGGAGCCGCCCACCGCCAGGACGACGACCGCGGCCGTCATCGACCGCAGCGACCCGGCGGCATCCGCCCCGAGCAGGTGCAGGCCGAGCGCCGCGGTGCCCGCCATTCCGACCAAAGCCCAGCTCACAGCGGCAATTGAGGCGAGAAGAACATCGCCCCAGCGCACCTTGACCCGACCGTTCCCACCCATCAGACCACCCGATCCGTACCGGTAAGTCCTCTTCGCCCGGTTCCCGCATGATCCGTACGCAGACGTACGCACTCATGGCCGCTTACCACTCTCCGGTGGTGTTTCTGCCGAGTCAACGGGCGTGCGGAGGCCGTGCGCACCCCCTTTTCACATGGGCCGACTTTCGTATTCGAGTCCGGGCCTGAAATAGTTCCCCCCGATGTTCACCATCCCTAGACTCCCGGTGACGGGCGTAACTACGGGGGACAACTAGTGGGGCATGGAGTGCCGGAACTCGTACTGGAATTGAATGGAAGGACCTGGGCTCTCGATTCGTCCAGGTCGTACACCGTGGGGCGCGACCCGCAGGGCGACGTGGTCATAGACGACGCCAGGGTCTCCTGGCGGCACGCCACGATCAGCTGGGGCGGCCGTAGCTGGGTGATCGAAGACCACGGCAGCACCAACGGCACGTACGTGCAGGGCCAGCGCATCCACCAGATGGAGATCGGCCCCGGCTCCGCCGTGCACCTGGGCAACGCCACCGACGGCCCGCAGCTGGTCCTGTCCGGCTCGGGCGGCGGCTCCGCGCAGCAGGCCCGACAGCCGCAGGGCGGGGGCGGCGGCCAGCAGGTGCCGAGCTGGCAGCAGCAGCCCGCCCAGCACCAGCCGCCCCAGGGTCACCAGCCGCCCCAGGGTCACCAGGCTCCGCAGCACCAGGCCCCGCAGCACCAAGCCGCCCGTCAGCAGCCCCAGCAGCCGAGCTGGCAGCAGCAGCCCCCGCAGGGCCAGGGCCACCAGCCGCCCCAGCAGCAGGGCGCCCCGCGCCCTCCGCAGGGTCAGCAGCCCTCGTACCAGCAGAACAATCCCCAGGCCTCCGCGCAGAGCGCTCAGCCCGGCGGCGTCGCGGGGGCTCCGCCGGTCTACGGCGACCGCAGCCCGACCACGTTCCACCAGATGGCACTCGGCCGCGTCATGCGCATCGGCCGCGCCCTGGAGAACGAGCTGGTCGTCTCCGACCTCCAGGTCTCGCGCCTGCACGCCGAGTTCCACGCGACGCCCGACGGCCGGATGGAGATCCGCGACCTCGGCTCGCACAACGGCACGTACATCAACGGCCAGCCGATGCAGAAGTCGGGGACGGCCCTGCTGGGCCCCAACGACATCGTCGGCGTCGGCCACTCCACCTTCCGCGTCGTCGGCGACCGGCTCGAAGAGTTCGTCGACACCGGTGAGGTCTCCTTCTCCGCCCGCCACCTGACCGTGACGGTCGACGGCGGCAAGGACATCCTCAAGGACGTCTCCTTCGGCGTCCCCGAGAAGTCCCTCATCGCGGTCATCGGCCCCTCCGGCTCCGGAAAGTCGACCCTCCTCAAGGCGCTCACCGGCTACCGGCCCGCCAACAAGGGCGACGTCCTCTACGACAACCGGAACCTCTACAAGCAGTTCGCCGAGCTGCGCCAGCGCATCGGTCTGGTCCCGCAGGACGACATCCTGCACAAGGAACTGACCGTCAAGAAGGCCCTCAAGTACGCCGCCAAGCTGCGCTTCCCCTCGGACACCTCCGAGGCCGAGCGCAACCAGCGGATCGACGAGGTCCTCGGCGAGCTCAAGCTGGACATCCACAAGGAGAAGAAGGTCACCTCCCTCTCCGGCGGCCAGCGCAAGCGCGTCTCGGTCGCCCTGGAGCTGCTGACCAAGCCCTCCCTGATCTTCCTCGACGAGCCGACCTCGGGCCTCGACCCGGGCATGGACCGCGACGTCATGCAGCTGCTCCGCGGCCTCGCCGACGACGGCCGCACGGTCCTGGTGGTGACCCACTCGGTCGCCGAGCTCGCCATCTGCGACAAGCTCCTGGTGATGGCCCCCGGCGGCTCCGTGGCCTACTTCGGCCCGCCCGAGGAGGCCCTGAACTTCTTCGGCTACAGCACCTGGGCCGACGTCTTCTCCGCCTTCGAGAACTACCGCGACTACGACTGGGCGGGCCGCTGGCGCGGCTCGCAGCACTACCAGATGTACGCGGCGGACATCGACGCGGTCGCCGCGACGCCCGTCCACATGCCGCCCCCGCAGCAGATGCGCCCGCCGAAGCCGCAGGGCTGGTTCTCCCAGCTCACCACGCTGGTCCGGCGATACGTCTCCGTCATCGCGTCCGACAAGGGCTTCATGGCGCTGATGCTGATCCTGCCCGCGGTCCTGGGCGTGGTCAGCCTCCTCATCCAGCCCGGCGAGGACATGCTGCCCAACAAGCCGCGCGCCAACGGCAGCATCGCCCCCAACGGCACCGCGACCACCGTCCTGCTGATCCTCTCGGTCGGCGCCTGCTTCGCCGGTGCCGCCAACTCCGTACGAGAGCTGATCAAGGAACGGGTCATCTACGAGCGCGAACGGGCCACCGGCCTCTCCCGCTCCGCGTACCTGATGTCCAAGGTCATCGTGCTCGGCCTGATCACCGCCTTCCAGGGCGTGATCGTCGGGCTCATCGGCTTCACGCAGCGCGAGATCCCCAAGGAGGGCCTGATCCTCAAGGGCCTCCCGCTCCTCGAACTGTGCCTGCCGATCATGGCGCTCGGCTTCACCTCGATGATGTTCGGCCTGATCATCTCGGCGCTGGTGAAGACCTCCGAGAAGACGATGCCGCTGCTGGTGATGTTCGCGATCGTCCAGGTCGTCTTCACCGGCTGCCTGTTCATCCTGAACGGCGGCTTCGCCAACTACCTGTCGTACGTCATGCCGTCCCGCTGGGCGGTCGCCGCGGCCGGCACCACGCTCGACTTCAACAAGGTCAGCCCGAACCTCGACGACCCCGGAAACCCGGACCCGCTCTGGGACCACGAGGTGCTCCAGTGGTTCATCGACATGGGTGCGCTGCTGGCGATCGGCGCCTTCTGCGGCATCCTCGTGGCGCGCTTCCTGCGCCGCCACGAGCCCGAGGTCATGCGCAAGTGACGCGGTAGCCGATACGGCGATACGAGGAAGGGCGGCCCCCGGAGTGATCCGGGAGCCGCCCTTCCTCGTGTGCGTACGTCGCTCAGTAGGCGCCGTTGACGTTGTCGATCGACCCGTAACGGGCGGCGGCGTAGTTGGCCGCGGCCGTGATGTTGGAGACCGGGTTGTAGATGTCGTGCGGGGTGCCCGGCACGTGGTACGCGTTGAACGTCGGCTGGATGACCTGGAGCAGGCCGATCGACGGCGTGCCGTTCTGCGCGTTGACGTCCCAGCCGTTCATGGCGCGGGGGTTGCCGGTGGACTCGCGCATGATGTTGCGGTGCAGCCCGTCGTACGAACCGGGGATGCCCCGCGTCTTCATGACGTCCAGCGCTTCCTTGATCCAGCCGTCGAGGTTGTTCGCGTACACCGGCTTGCGCGCGGCGGCACGGCTCGCGGCGGCCTTCTCCTCGGCGCGCTTCTTCGCGTCGGCGTCGGCCTTGGCTTTCGCGTCCGCCTTGGCCTTCGCCTCGGCGGCGGCCTTCTCCTTGGCTGCCTGGTCCTTGACCCGCTTGTCGGCGGCGGCGTGCTGCTCGACGACCTTGGCCTGCATGGTGCCGGTGCCCTCGGGGGCGACCATCGCGACGGCGGCCATGTCCTGCGTCCCGGCCTCGGCCTCGGCGGAACCGCCACCGGGCAGGAGGGTCAGGGCGAGGGAGGCGGCGCCGAGCGCGGCGACTCCGGTGATCGAGACCCGGTGGGTCTTGGTCAGGCGGCGACGATGGCCAGAGGCGGAGGACATGCAGACGTACCTCTCGGAGGGGACGGGGGAGTGCCGCGGACTCCGCGACGACCGCAATTCTTAGCGCCCGCAAAATCCCTGCGCAAAGACCCCACATACGAACCCCGATAGTGGACCCGTCCCCCCGAAGGACCGTCCCGGACCGCTGCCACCCCCGCTCACACGCCCTTTATCCCTCCACTACGCCCCTTCGTAAGTGACCTGCGTCCTATGCCCGGCCTCACATCAACCACGTAACAACCTCACCCCCCGTAACCCCCGCAAACACTTCCGTAACCCCTCCCACACCGTCGAAACCGCCCTCCCTCTTCCTCGGGCGGCAGGGCCGCCCCTCCCCACCCTCCCCCCAGCCCCCTTGGGCGACGGGGCCGCCCCTCCCCACCCTCCCCCGTAGCCCCCTTGGGCGACGGGGCCGCCCCTCCCCACCCTCCCCCGTAGCCCCCTTGGGCGGCGGGGCCGCCCCCCGGGGGCGGGACGGGCGGGCAAGGGGGCGGCCCCTCCCGCTCCCGGCCCACCCGGGTGCCGCCCCT
>NZ_JBIUXN010000031.1:0-101001 GCF_044744005.1 Streptomyces sp. NPDC087440
GACCAACCGATCGTCCCGACCCTGCACAGACGACAGCGAGACCATGCCTGACCAGCGGGAACTCAACGATCACATTCGGTACGACAACGGCTTCTGATCCAGCCAAGCCACCTGAGCAGAAGCAGGCGACGCGACCACGACGACCGCCTCGACCAGCATGCGACGACGCGCTGAAGGACCAGGACTCTCCACAGACTCATCGTGCCATGAACCCGCTGGAGCCGAGCGAACAGCCTGTCATCTCGCCGAGCACGTTCGTCCGTACACCGACAACCCTCGGGCAACACGCTGCGGGTCCACTTGGGGCGGGCTTCCCAGACCTGGTCGGCGCCCTAGGAGGTCTGCTTGCGCAGGATCTTCGGCAAAACCGGGTGCGCGACAACGTCGTACCGGCAGCCCTTGCGGGTCTCGTCCAGCAGCGCCATCGCGTCCGGGATCGCCCGCTTGATCAGCGCCGCAGTGGCTTCCTCGACGCCACCGCCGTGCTCGGACAGAGCGGCCTGGACGATGAGGTCGCCGGGACCGGACTCCTCCTGGAACGCCCCCGGCTTCCTCTCCGCTGTCGGCCGGGCGGCTCCCACGGGCCACGCGCGCCGGAGCCGGCTGTGCCGACTTCGGCGCGTTCTGCGGCAGCACGGCCGCCTTCAGTGGCCCGGGTGTATGCCCGGCGGCCGCGGCTGCCCGCTCCCCCACACATGCGGGCCCTCACCTTCCCAGCTCACCGTCGAAGGATCGTCGAGCACCTCCGACGCCTCCTCCATGCCCACCCGGCGCAGTGCCTCTTCGAGGTCGGTGTCGTTGTAGACCCGCCCGAGATCAGCAGTCACGCCGCCCTGCTGGACGGTGACCCGACGGGCATCGTCTACCAGCCGGTGCACAATGATCACGCTCATGCCTCCACCCTGACCCTCACCTCCTGCTCCCGCACTCCGGCAGCAGCCCTGCGGACCACCGCTGTCCTGCAACGCCGAGTCTGAGGGCCGGCCCCGTCCTCTCTGCGGCTTCGCAGATGCTCAAGCCACTGCGATCAACAAGTCGGCGCAGTTGGTTCACGAACTCCGTCAGCTGAGGATCGATGTCTTCGGGAATTTCATTCCACTGAGCCATGGTCCCCCTACCTCCGGCACCCTGTCGGAGACAGTCATGCGTCCGTCTACTGGACTTGCCGCCCCCTTGTGAAATCCAAACCCGAACTGTTGCAGGACGGTCTACTGGGCACCCTGTTGACGCGCCTCAACCGGCACAGCAGCGGCTGCTGGAGGACGCGTTGGGGCTCGACCGGCCGGTGAGGTCGAGCGACCGGTGGAGCGGACGCAGGGACAACTCCTCAGTTCTTCTGGCCGGCGGCATCAGCAGTCGCAGCCTGCGAATCGGTGCCGGTGGCCAGGCTCGCGGTCGGCATTTGCTGCTGGCCGGGGCTGGTGATCGGGCCCCCCGGGTAGAACTGGCGAGCCCATTTGCGGAGGGCGCCGATCGGCCCGTCGCCCTTGTTGAGCTTGGGGTGGGGGAGGTAGGTCTTGTGGTGGTAGATGGGGAAGTCAGTCCGACCGTCACGGACGAGCCAGTGGTTCATCAGTGAGGTGACCGTCTGTTCGAGGGGCCGTCGTGGAAGGCGGTGCCACGGCGCCGGGAGCTGGTCGAAGCCGATGGTTGCGGACGAGGCGTACCAAATGCGGACGCGCCAGGGTCCGATCGGGGTGACCAGTACCCAGGCGTCGGCAGTCAGCAGCCCATCGGCGACCTGGATTTTCGCATGCGTTCCCGCAAGGCCGATGAACGTGAAATTGATCGTATTGATCACGGTGCCCAGCGGGGGCATGGGACGTGCCAGTTCGTACGTCAGGTGGTAGGTCTGCTCCTTGGCCACGGGCTCGGCGAGCACCGTAGGTTCGATGCCGTGCACGACAGGCAGGTGGCCGTAGTCGATGACGTTCTCCACGATGTCCTGGGGGTGGCCGGACATGTCCGTCGCGTGGTGGGCGGGGATTCGGCCGCTGGTAGGCAGGTCGGGCAGCTCCCAGGTGGGAGGTTGGTTGTCGTGGGAGTGCCAGACCCAGGTAATTCCGAAGGCTTCCCGGGTGGGCAGCAGCGACAGGCGGGCGCGGGGCGGGCTTCCGTAGGGAGTGCGCTCGCACGTGCCGTCCGGGCCGAAGGCGAAATGGTGGAACGGGCAGACCAGGAGTTCGCCGTCGACGCGTCCGCCGGCCCCGAGATGTGCGCCCAGGTGTGGGCAGTAGGGGCGGGTGACCTTGATCGTGCCGCGCCGGGTTCGGTAGATGACGATCTCTTCGCCCATGAACAGGCTGGTCGTCACGGTGCCAGGTTTGAAGTCGCTGACGAACCCCACGCAGAACCAGCCCTGCGGATAGGGCAGTGGAGGTGTGTCCATCGCTGCGCTCCCGGCGCGGAGCGGGCTGCGGTATTCATGGATGCGCATCTCTGCTCTCCTTTGGTCAGAGTGTCCGATCGAGGTTGGGGTGCTTCACTGCGCAGTCCGGATGCCCAGTCAGCGCTGTGACGGGTGGGAGATGAAGGACGGTGGTTGCACGGGGCGAAGGGCCTTGCGGGGCGCTCACCGGTGGGCTGCTGCTCTGCACATGCCGCATGCCCTCCTGCCACGCCGGCCTCCGCCCGTCCCCGCGTACAGCCTGGGTGCCGAGAGCCTGAGGAGAGTCCGGTGGACCAGTGATGCTCAGGTCCCTCGGGTCCCTAGCGATGTGTCCGCTACCTCGCCTAGCCCGCCGTTGCCGTAGTGGAATACGCCCCAGATGGAGCATTGCAAGACGCCGGTGGACGGCCGGTTTCCCACCAGGTGACGAAACAGTTCGTCGCCGACGCAGACAAGGCACCCGCCGCTGTCGTCGTCGGGGCCGACGTCGATCCCTACTTTGCGCCGCTTGCCCTGTGAGGCGTTGAAGAATCGGCAGGCCAGTTCGCGTGCGTTCTCCGGGACGGCGTCCTCCATGCCGCTGCCCACCAAGCAGCCAGCCATCGTGGCCAGTTCCCACACGCCGTCAACCCACCTGGTGTGACCAGTTCCCGCGCTACCGTAGCCCTTGAGAATCCCGGGCACCCGTCCCCTGATTTCCAGGGTGGACCGTGAGGCCTTGAGCAGTGGGTCGCGCTCCTCGGGAGGAAGGTGGCTGGCCCTCTGCGCGCACCATTCGAAGATGCGATCTGCGTGAGCTGCCGTGATGTGCGGCCGTGATTCGCGCAGTACACCTGTCAGCGCACCGACGAACGATACTTCGATCACCCGGTCATGCTGACTGCCGCGACCCCGCCAGTTGGTCGTCAGGGTGGACATCCAGGCCGCGCCACGCCATCGGAGTTCGGCGACTTCGGTCTCATTCATGTCGCCCACGGCACGTTGCAGTTCGTCACACATCTGCATGACCCTGCCTTTGAGCCGGGGTGTGTGGTCGGAGATGAGCAGGTCGCGCGTACGGTCCATGTGCGCTGACGCTGGGGCTGGAGGGTTGACCCAGGTGTTCACGTGATCGGCTCCGCGCACCAGAATGTCGATCATTTCGGCAGGCCACTTGTGTGCGTCGCCGAACGTGCGGATAGCGGCCTCGCCAGGGGCCCTGCCGCGGACCTGCGGGCTCCAGGTCTGGTGCGGGTGTGTGCCCCGGTAGTGCGTCCACAAGGCTCCGGCCATGTGGTGGGGCGCGATGACGTCGTGGATGCGCTCCAGAGCGGCGTCGTTCGCCGGATGCGGGCCCGCCTCGTCCACAGCCAGATGGGTGCACACGAGACCCCATAGGGCCGCGCCCTTGCACCAGGCTTCGCTCATGGCGGGAAGCTCCCACTCGTCCACACCGCCGCTCGTGCGAACCCACTTGAAGCCCTGGTGTACTGCGGCAGCGCAGAATTCGCCGAGCAGGCCGATCCACTCGGCTCCGCTGTCGGTCCTGCACAGGCCCCGGAATGCGCCGTGCCGGTAGGCCGCTTCCAGCACGCCCAGGGCCCGGTACTCGTCGCTGTCGGCCAGCACCTCAACGGGTGCCGTGCCCTGGGCGAGGTAGGACGTTTCAAAGTCGAGGAAGTCTTCGATTCCTTCGACCCAGGGTTCACTGCTGCCGCTGACCTTGCCGCGCAGCGACTTCAGCAGGTCGGCCTTCTGGGCGGGGCTGCGGCACTGTTCGATGGCGTGGCAGTCGTTGTAGACCGACACCATGAAGGCGTTCTTCTTCTTGCCGTAGAGCCAGTCTGCCCAGATATATCCGTACGTTCCCGCCAGTTCTTCCGGGAGTGTCCGGTCAGTGGCTGCTTTGTCGACTGGCGGTGTCTGTGCGGGTTCGTTTTTCGAGATCGTGGTCATCTCAGGCTCCATTCGGCTTCTGTGGGGGGCCTCTTGCTCGGTCGTCTGCCGACCGTTTTGAGGGGACGAAGGGAGTGCCGACGATTGCTCCGCAGCAGCATCCGCCCGAAGGGCGGTGCCGGTGCTCGGCGTGTTCTATGAGGTGCGTTGCACGGCCTGGGTGGCGATCCGTTGCAGGGCGGCGGTGGCTGCGGGCGGGCAGGGGGCGTCCTGGAGGGCGGTGAGGGCCTGTGCGTACCGGGTGGTGATCATGTGCTCTACCTGGTCGCGTGCTCCGGTTGTCTGGAGTACGCGTCGGATCTGGGCGGCGCCGTCCTCGTCGAGTGCGGGGTCGCCGAGCAGGTTGTGCAGCAGGTGGTGTTGGGCGGGGGTGGCTTGTTGGGCCGCGAGTGCGATCAGGACGGTGTGCTTGCCTTCGCGCAGGTCGTCCAGGACGGGTTTGCCGGTTTCCTGTGGCTGGCCATAGACGCCGAGGATGTCGTCGCGCAGCTGGAAGGCTTCGCCAAGGGGCAGGGCGTAGCGCGAGAGTGCGGCAAGGAGTTCCGGGTCGGCGCCGGCGAGGACTGCACCGGCGTGCAGGGGCCGTTCGATAGTGTATTTGGCGGTCTTGAAACGGATGACTTGCAGGGCCGCGCGGTGGTCGGTGAGGGGCGTGAAGGGGGCCATGAGGTCCAGGTACTGGCCGTAGATGACCTCTTGGCGCATGGCGTCGATGACGCGGTGCAGTGCGGCCTGCCGATGGGGTGCGCGGTGGGGTGAGTTGAGAAGTTCGTCGGACCAGGCGAGGGCCATGTCGCCGATCAGGATCGCGGCGCTGGTGCCGATGTGGTCATGGTCGTACCGGTGAGCCATGGCGCAGTGCACGGTGGGGCGGCCCCGGCGGGTTGAGCTGCTGTCCATGATGTCGTCGTGGATGAGGCAGAAGGCGTGGAACATTTCCACTGCTGCTGCCGTGCGGACGACCTCTTCGTCATCGCCGTGTCCTCCGGCGGCGTGCCAGCCCAGGACACACAGCAATGGACGCAGCCGTTTCCCGCCCGAGGCGAAAAATTCCCCCAGTGCTTCTGTCACGTCCACGGGCATGGAACGGGCTGTGGCGTCGTCATGCTTGGCATCGAGAAAGTCGTCGAGGGTCTTGTCGACGCGGGCTCGTACGGCTGCGAAATCGATGCTCTGGGTGTGAACGGAAAGGGAGGTCATGAGGTTTCGCCTTCCGTTGCGGTGGGTCAGCCGCAGCTCCTGGGCCGGGAGGGCTCCGACAGTCCGGGGTGGACGGTGCGTGCGGCCTTATGGCGGACGAGGACTTGAGCCCGGTCGTTGAGGGCGGCCGCGCGCGTTCCTCGGCCCGGGGCCGGCGCCGACGCAGTCCATGACGGCGATCGGGAGGAGTCGGCGCACGAGGAACCGCCGGCCTGCGCGGGGTCGCGCACTGCGCGACGCGGCCGGTGGCAGGCACTGGGGGCAGCCTGGTGGACGGTGTCGCGGGCCAGGGCGTCAGAGGGCGTTGGCCCGCCGGTCGGTCGCAGCACGCATCAGGGGCACTCTCTCCTTCGCCGAGGGCAGACAGGGGGGTGTGCGGTGCACGGGCGGGACTGGCCGTTGGAATCGCCCCGTCCGGGTACTTCATTCAGTACAGCGTCTTGCGTGCGGGCCGCACAGAACGCGAGGGCGGTGGAGGTGCTGCAACCGCTGCAACATTGCGCCTTTGTGAAACGCGGCGCGGGCGGTGGTCTCCGCGACCGGACCCGGGAGGCAGGGATATGCCGAAAACACCCAATACCCGCCTGAAGAGCCTGCTCACAGAAGCAGGATGGAACGGGACGCAACTCGCCTCAGCCCTTCGGCGCGTGGCCGCCGAGTCCGGACACTGCGCCGCATACGACCGTTCGACGGTCTCCCGCTGGCTCTCCGGCACCACTCCCCGCCCACCTGCACCGACGCTGCTGCTGGAGGCACTGTCACGGCGTCTCGCGCGCCCCGTAACCTCGGTGGAGGCGGGGCTCAGCCAGGCCCCGTCCACGCTGGTCGACCTGTCCGGGGAGGCTGATCCCTTGCACCGGCTGTCCCACCTCACCGCCGCCGAACTCGATCCCACCCGCCGTCACATACTGGGCACCGGCATCTACAGTGTGGCCGCCCTCGCGGCGCCCGCCTTGTGGCATCCCCTCCTCGACCCCCCGCATCCGCCCGCCCCCCACCCGGGGATGAACCGCCGGGCCGGGCCGGCGGAACTGGGACAGATGCACACCATGATCCACAACTTCGCGCAGAGCTCCCAGGCCCACGGCTCAGCTCACCTGCGCACGACGCTCGCCGCCTACCTGCGCCACGACGTCGCCGGCTATCTCCACCGCCCCGCCGCCCCCGGCATCCACGAGCAGCTCCTGTCCGCCGCGGCCCAACTGACCCTGCTCCTGGGCAATATCTGCGCCGGCGACGGAGGCGACGCCCACGCCCAGCAATACCACCTGACCGCCGCCCGACTCGCCCGCGATGCCGGTGACGCCGCCACGTACGCCATCACCCTGCGGACCATGTCCGCCCACGCCCACGACCTCGGCCACCACACCACAGCCGTCCTGCACCTGGCCGAACACGCCGCCCACAGCAGCCGCAGCGCACCACCCGTGGTCCGCGCCTACGCCCACGCCCACCTGGCCGTCGTTCAGGCCAGCCACGACAAGCACGCGGCCCTGGCCGACATGGCCACCTCAGAACGCCTCCACGAACAAGCCACCACCACCGCCCCCGGCCCCTTCACCCACTACCCCGCCGGAGCCCTGCACTATCAGCGCGCCCAAGCCCTCAACACCCTCGGCGACGCCTCCGGCGCCATCAGCGCACTCACGACCTCACTGCGCCTGCGCACCCCGCCCGAACGCCACGCCACCGCCCTCACCCGCGCCCGCCTCGCAGAAATCCTCCTCGCCCAGGGACACCTCGACGCCGCCCTCGAGCACTGGGAAACCTTCCTGCACGACTGCCCCACCCTGCACTCCGCCCTCGTACAACGAAAGATCCAGAACATGCGCCGCCTGCTGCACCCCCACCGCCGCCACCTCCCCACAGCCCGGCTCCTGACCCGTGCCGCCCACCACTGACACGTCCGGCAGCGCCCCGCCACCAGCACGGGGCACCGCGGCAGCACAAATGTCCCGGACAGCAGACGGCACAACCGGGGCGAACAGAACACGATCAAAGGGATCTTGCATGATCGAAACCATGCCCCCTCCACCCCGCCTCGCCCGCTGCCCCGCCGCACCCACGACGGGAGTCCACGCACGTTCACGCAAAGGGAGGCAACCACCAGCCTGCACCGCCCCCCCCAGGAGTGGCGCCCGAGCGCAGTGGCGGGGCGGGGAGGAGTGGTTCAACAAATCGGCGGCCGTCGTGCGGCACTGGCACCGTCAGATGGAGTTCGCCAATCTCATGGCGCTCTGCCCAGGCTTCATCGCGGGTGCTCGCGCTGGCGAGGCGCCCGGGGGACTGCGCTCAGGATCTTCAAGGGGTACCGGTGGTGGCTACCGGGAAGGGCGCGAAGCCGATCGTCCCGGAGGTCAGGTCGTAGCGCACATTGGTTCCCACGTAGGCGAT
Source organism: Streptomyces sp. NPDC087440 (assembly GCF_044744005.1). Lineage (NCBI taxonomy): Bacteria > Bacillati > Actinomycetota > Actinomycetes > Kitasatosporales > Streptomycetaceae > Streptomyces > Streptomyces sp. NPDC087440. The sequence goes on from NZ_JBIUXN010000031.1 coordinate 7,919, forward strand.
GAGGCCCGCCAGCGAGGGCTGGGTGCCATGGACGCGGGCATGCGTGTCGTCTCCTGTGGTGAGCGTCCGCTTCCAACCGGCCGTGGGCACGCTCAGGTCAATGTCGACGTCATCGGGCACCGGACCAGCGGTACTGCCGGGGTCGAGGATGCGCAGGCCCGGGGTTCCGGTGTCCAGCAGAGTCGGACCGCACACCTTCCCACCCGTCAGGTCCGGCGAGGCGAAACAGGCATGCATCTGGCGGGAATCCCAGGAAGGCGGACCCGACGGGTCGTCCGCGTCGCCCTTGTCCGGCAACGCGACCGTCCGGTAGCCGGTGGCGGGCACGCCCAACAGCAGACGGCTCTGGCCCTCGGGGTCGTAGTGGATCGCGTACTGACGTCCGACCGGCTGATGTCTGGCGTTGTGCAGATACCACAGCGGGTTCGCCAGGCCGACCGCATCGGCCGTGCTCACACCGAGAATGCCGTCCAGGGCACGGCCGAACATCACTGGCTTCCTCCCACCCGCGGCCGGGCAGTTCGGCTTGCGCGCAGCGCACGTCGTGGACGTCACCAGGTGCACGGGAGCCTTCCGTGCGGTGAATCCGCCCAACATCACGTCAGCAGTGGCGCGCTTGCCGTGCAGCCGGGTTCCGCTGCCGTACCCGTACGGAGCCGCATCACCCAGCACCGTCACCGCAGTGCGGGGAATCTTGCCCGCCACCACGCGCAGCCCCGTCGAGCCCGTGTCCACCAGCACCCTCAGCCGCGCTCCACCGATCACCACTGTGGCGACGAGCCGGGGAACACCTCCGATCGTGGCCACCTCCAGCGGAACACCAGCCACCCCGGCAGCCCCCGCCGGTGGCCCCGCCGCTTCCGGAACCACACCCGCAGCACGCGCCCCGGTCCCCAGCACCAGCAGCCCGGAGGAGAAAAGTACGGCCGCTCTGCGGCGCCAGCCACTCCCGCGTGCATCCATCACGTGTCCTCACCCTCAGCAAACAACACCGCCGCGACCATCAGCTGACACGGCGCCCTATGAGTCACCTGATGCCACCGCCCGGCGTTCCGCACCTGGGCCTACACCCTTCGGCTGACAAAGACCGACGAGGTCCTCGTCCAGGACGAACGACCTGAGGCGGTGGGTGCAGGGTCGCCGGTTCGGCTGAGATGCGCTGCAACCGGCACAGGAAGTCGCAGCGGCCGGTGAATAGATGTCACCGGCATCAGTGGGCGGGCTGCCATCATGCCGAGATGGCCCACGACATAGTGTTCTTCCTCGCTCCCGACGACAAGACTGCCGCTGCGACACGTCTACGGGGACCCGGTGAGAGCTTCCCGTCTGTGACCTGCCATTTCTTTGAGCCGGACAGTGCCATCGCCGAGTGGGACATGTACTTCAGAAGTCCCTCGGCCGAAATCCCGCCGTTTGACCGGCTCCTTCGGTGGCGGCCGTGGCCGAGGTGGGTGACGCCCCCCTTGAACGACGGCATTGAGGTGTTCGCCCTGCCGCAGCGATTGATCCGGGCGCTGGCCAACGCTCCCCGCACCGAGCTGGAGGAACTTGCCGATCGCTGGGCCACGAGGCTCAAGCATGAGGACGGGGACGACATGACCGCCGACGATCTGCTCGGGGTACTGCAGGGAATTGCCGGGCTCGCGGTGTCTGCCGTACACACTGGCGGTGGCCTCTACAGCTGGAGCTACTGACCGTCCGGCAGAACTTCTTCGCGCAGTGGAAACGTGCCGTCCGCTGGGCGGACAGCCCGAAGCAGGTGACAGCTGTCTCGACCAGTCACAGGCTCTCGGGCGCCAGATTGGGGCGCAGCCGGTGAAAGGAGGGGTGGCGAAGGAGCCCGGATCGCGTACAAGTGGCATAGCAGGCGTCGGCAACGCGGCGGGGCAGGACCCAGCGGGCGCCGGACACGGCCGGGGCGGCGGTGAAGGGGCGCGGTGCCCTTGCCTCACGTCGGGCTTCAGCCGCCGGGCGGTCGGCCTGCTCGCCAGCCATCAGGCGCTCGTCCCAGCACGGAATCGGGACCGGGCTCCCCACGGACAGGGCCCGGGAGGTCCGTCCGCCGTGACGGATTTCGCTGCTCAGGATGCCGGTGCCTCCCATGTCGCCGGGTCCGGGTCGACGCCGGTCAGTTCCACCGACGCCTCCCACAGCGCCAGGGCACTCTCCGGGTCGCGGGCGCGGGCCGAGCGCGCCGCCGGAGCCGGGGCACCGCGGGTCTCCCCCAGCCTGCTCGGGCCGAAGTACTCCCCGCCGGTCACCGCCGGGTCGGTGGCGGCGCGCAGCACCGGAAGGGCACCGGCCGACGCGGGCTGGGTGTACAGCCGGGAGACGCGTTCCAGTTTCGCCGCCCAGGCCCGGCCGGACATCTTCGGCCCCGCCTGGCCCAGTTCGGTGGAGGACAGCCCCGGATGGGCGGCTACGGCGGCCAGTGGCCGCCCGGCTGCCCGGGCCCGCCGGTCGAGTTCGGCGGTGAACAGGAGGTTGGCGAGCTTCGAGCGGCCGTACGCCCGCCACTTGTCGTAACCGCGCTCGGAGTTCAGATTCCCCGGCTCGATCCGGCCGAGGCGGTGCCCGAGGGAAGAGACGGTCACCACGCGCGAGGGACCCGCGCCCAGCAGCCCGCCCAGATGTCCGGTGAGGGCGAAGTGGCCGAGATGGTTGGTGCCGAACTGCATTTCGAAACCGTCCACGGTGTGCCGCAGCGGGAGCGCCATCACCCCGGCGTTGTTCACGAGAAGGTCCAGGTGCCCGTCGACTTCGCCGCCGATACGGACCGCTGCCTCCCGTACGGACTTCAGATCGGCCAGGTCGAGAACGACCAGCCGGACGTCCGCACCAGGGGCGGCCGCCCGGATCCGCTCCCGCACCAGGACCCCCCGTTCCCGGCTGCGGCATGCCAGAACGGTGCGTGCACCCGCTCGGACGAGGTAGAGCGCGACTTCCGCGCCGATTCCGCTGTTCGCCCCGGTCACAACGGCGGACGTGCCCCCGAGGCGGGGGATGTCGAGTGCGCTCCAGGAGGTCGTCATCAGGTGCCGTTCGTATAGGGGACAAACAAGAGTCAGGGATCGATGCGAACCTGCCCCGCACGCACCGCTCCACGCGTCCCCCCATGGTCCCTCTCGCCCCACCGTGGATCCGCCCTCCTCGAAAAGCGTGGGGAAGTCAGCCGATGATCGCGTAGCGGTTCATGCCTGATGGCGAGGCAGGCGGTCACCAGCGCTGCGCGCCGGGTGCGCTCCGTCTCCGAATGCTCCCCCGGCAATGTTCACGTGCACGCCGAGATGACCCCGCCGCGACAGTCGGTTCCGTAGTTCCTGACCGCGTGCGACGATGCCGAGCAGCTCCCCACTCGGGAGGGTGCGAGCGTGGTGCCGATGTTCGGGGCATTGCTGTTGCGTCTCGTTAGGGTTACCGCATGTCTCTGCCCTCCGGACCGCCCTCATTCCTCCTCGTTCACGGCTCATGGCTGCGACCCACCTGCTGGGTTCCGCTTCAACAGGCGCTCACTCAAAGAGGGTTGAGGTCGCGGACGGTGGCCCTGCCGAGCATCGGTCCGCAGCGGACACCTACCGCGGGCATGTACGACGACGCCGACGCGATCACTGCGGAGATACGGCGAACGCCCGGACCGATCGTCGTCGTCGCGCATTCCTATGCCGGAATTCCCGTCACTCAGGCTGTCGTTGGCCGATCGGGCGTCGCCCACATCGTGTATCTCGCGGCCTACGTGCCCGCGGAGGGCGAGAGCCTCAACAGCATGCACGGCCAGGATGCGCACGTGCCGGGTGGGGAGGAGGACCTGACCGGGACCGCCCCCGTGATCTTCGACGATCCTCGCTCGTCCCTCTTCGGGGACGTGCCGGACGCACTCGCCCGGCAGACCGTCGACATGCTCGTGGAGCAGAGCCTGAGGGCGTTCCAGCAACCGGTGACTCGGGCCGCCTGGCGCACGGTCCCGTCCACGTATCTTCTGTGTGCACAGGATCAGGCCCTCCCTCCAACACGGCAGGAGCAGATGTCCGTTCGGACCGCACGGGCGGAACGGCTCGACACTCACCACTGCCCCTTCCTGTCCGCACCCGTCGATCTCGCCGCCGTTCTCGACGAAATCGCTTCCGCCGGTCACTGACCACCGCACGAGTCGGGCCACCGATCCGGTGGGCGCGAGCGAAAGCGCGCTGCTGCGGGACTTGCCCGGCCTCAGCCGACACGGTCCGTGATCAAGCCGGCAGGCTCTGTGCGCGCGATGAACTGCCCGCCGTGGTGACGACTGGACGCCCTTGGCAGGTGCTCGCCAGAGCCTGTCCACTTCCGCCGAACTTCCCGCCGCCACGGCCGTCCGAAGCGGCGTTCGATCGACGCCGCCCGGGGCGCTGCTCGAACCTCCCCTGCCACCCTGGCCGGAGCGACCTTCGGGCCCGAGACCGGTGCAGGGCGGGGTCTGTTCGCAGGGCATCCGGTACGTCCTCAACGACGGGGCCCACCAACCCCTGCCGCTGGAGTCCACCTTCGGTGGTACGAGGGTTTGGGTGGTACGAGGGTTGGTCGAGGGCGCCCGAGTGCTGGCGTCGCCGAGCACGGAAGGGCGCCGGGTCGTATGCGTGCGAGGCCACGGCCAGCCTGTGCCGAGAGGAAACGAGGACGGGGCAGTGCCGTGGTGCACTGGCAGTGCTCCCCGAAGTACACCTCCGCCGCAGCGACCACGCATAGTCGGCGACGGCCCCCCGCGCGTCCGTCGTCGGGGACGTACCGCTCACCACTCAGCGCGCAAGCCAGACAACAATTGCGGGCCGGGCGCACCCCGCGACGGCTCCCCACCCCCACAACATCCGAGAGGCTCCGCAGCACGGGGCACCCACCAGCATGTGCCGCTCGGGCGTGCAGGGCGACGGCGTGAGCAGACGGTCTCACGACCGTACGGGCCTGGCCGTCGGCGTGTGAACGTCCCTCCCCGTCAACGGACTTCGGTGAGCCGGCCGGTGGCCACGTCAAAGACGAACCCCCGGATGCTGTCCTTGTGCACGACGAACGCGTCGGCCTTGATCCGGGCGATCGACTGCGCGACGTCGGCATCCAGATCGTCGAAGGCTTCCGCCGCCCACGGCGGGCGCAGACCGGTGTCCTTGTGGACCGTGTCCTTGAACCCGTCGTCGGTGAACGTCAGCATTCCGCAGTCGGTGTGGTGAATGAGGATGATCTCCTCGGTGCCCAGGAGGCGTTGGCTGATGGCGAGGGAGCGGAGCGTGTCCGCGGTGACCACTCCCCCGGCGTTGCGGATGACGTGAGCCTCGCCCTCCTGGAGACCGAGCGCTTCGTACACGTTCAGGCGGGCGTCCATGCATGCCACGACGGCGAGTTGCTTGGACGGAGGCAGAGGCAGAGGCCCGGTGAAGGTCTCGGCGTAGTGGGCGTTGTTGGCCAGCAGCTCATCGGTCACGGACATGACGGACCTCGGTTCCGTTGATGCCGAAGGGACGGCAGGGTGGGGGGTATCCACGGCTCCGGAACGCCCGGTCCCGTGGCGGCGCGGTCACATCCCCTGGCAACAGAGCCCGTCGTAGAGATCATCACGACGCGACGGCCAGAAGCCCGTCAGCGTGGTGGCAAAGGTCGGCATCGCTCAAGTGAAGCTGTCGGCGCCCGCCTTGGCAATGCCGCGTAGGGACAGGTCTGTTCGGCGGCCTGTTCCAGCCGGGCGGGTACGGAGTCCGCACAGCGCATGGCGGTCTTCTCGTGGGGCCATGGGCACCCGGGAGGCGGTCCGTTCGCCCGGCCTTCACCGGCGGGCTGCTCTGAGCTCGCGAATCAGGGCGCGGACAGCGGCGCTGGAAGCCAGTTCAGGGGTGGTGATGTACCCCACGGACCGGGTGGGCCGGTCGGGGCCGAGGTCGGTGATCTCGACGCCGTCGGGTGCCTCGCTCAGCGAGAGTGCAGGCATGATCGCCATGCCGAGACCTCTGCTCACCAGGGAGAGCACCGCCCCGTCGTCCTCGGTCAGGACGGTCGCCTTCGGAATCCAGTCCTGCCCGGCCCACCACCTGCGGGTGGAGGAACCGCAGTTCTCGTGCCAGTCCACCAACGGCAGTGACCGCGGGGCGGGATGGCCGACCGGGTGCACCAACGAATAGGGCTCCTCGACGAGTACGTCGCCGATGAGCCCGGCGGGCACGGGCAAGGTGGAGCTGATCGTCCCGATACCCACGTCCGCGCGCCCTTCGGCGACCTCGCCCGCGGTGCCCGCGCCCAGTTCGCGGACGACGTACACCTCCGGTGCGATGCCGGGGTGGCGGGTGGTGAGGCGCCCCAGGACGGGTGGCAGCAGGTGGAGGACGGCGCTGCGGAAGGCGGCGATGCGCAGCGGGCCGGTGATCGCGCCCCGCTCCGCACCGCGGGCTTCCACGGCCAGGGTGTCCAGGAGCCGCAGGACCTGGCGGGCGTGGGCAGCGGCGGCGGCACCGGCCGGGGTGGGTGTCGCACCCTTGCGGCCCCGTTCGAAGAGAATCGCTCCGATCTTGCGTTCCGTGCCGCGGACGGAATGCGAGACCGCGGACTGGGTCAGCCCGAGAGCCTTGGCGGCCGCCGAGAACCCGCGTTCGCGGTCGACGGCCACCAGGATGCGCAGCTCGTGCGGGGCGAGGTCGGTGGCGGCGGCCGCCGTGGCGGCTGCGGATCTGTGTTCTGCGGCTGTCATAGGAGGTCCCACCTGCTGATATGAGGACTCTTCATGGGTCGGGCCGTACCATGAGCGCAACCCTCTCCCCGGCCTCGGCATTCCTCCCTACGGTCGTCGGCATGACCGAAACCATGCTTGCCGTGCACCAGACCGCCCGCCCCCACGGCTTCCCCACCCCCGGCCACTTCGCCTTCGTCGAGTCCGCGGTGCCGGAGCCCGGCCCGGGAACGGCGCTGGTGGAGAACCTGTACTGGTCGGTGGACCCCTACCACCGCGAGATGATGGACGGGGACTTCGCGCTGAACGCCCCGCTGGAGGGCCGCACCCTCGGCCGGGTCGTGGACTCCCGGGAGCCGGCGCTCCGCGAGGGCGACATCGTCTTCCACCGGCAGGGCTGGCGCACCCACACCGTCGTCACTCCCGCAGAGGTCCGTGCCGTCCCGCGCTTCGACGGAGTACCGCTTTCCGCGCACCTGAGCATCCTCGGCGGCACCGGTCTGACCGCCTACGTCGGGCTCACCCGCATCGCGGAGCTCCGCGAGGGGCAGGACGTGTTCGTCTCCGCGGCGGCCGGTGGCGTGGGGACGGCCACCGGGCGACTCGCCCGACTGATGGGTGCGGGACGGCTCGTCGGCAGCGTGGGCACGGCGGCGAAGGCCGCCTACCTGACCGAGCACGTCGGCTACGACGAGGCCTTCGACTACCGCTCGGGCCCGGCGGCCGAGCTGCTCGCCAAGGCGGCGCCCGACGGCATCGACCTGTACATGGACAACGTCGGCGGCGAACCCCTCGAAGCGGCGATCTCCTCGCTGCGCGAGTACGGACGGATCGTACGGATCGGCACGATCGCCCAGTACAACAGCACCGGCACGCCCTACGCCCTGCGCAACCTTCCCGACATCGTCGAGAAGAGCCTGCGCATGGAGGGGTTCCTCGTCAGCAACTATCGGGACGTGCAGGAGGAGTTGTACGAGTTCGTGGTGCCGCACCTGAAGAGTGGACGGGTCGCGCTCGACGAGACCGTGGTCGACGGATTCGGCAGCATTGTGGACGGGTTCCTGGGGATGCTACGGGGCGAGAACCAGGGCAAGATCATCGTGCGGGCGGACGGGGCGGACGTCTGACGGAACGGGACGCCGCCAGACCGTGCCGTGGCAGTGAAGGCAAGGCAGGGGACCTCGGCCCTGCGCCGGGCGAGCTGGGCCCTGGCGAGCGCTGCCTGGCCGCCGGGGCTGGTCTTCCCGTGCAGTGCGAGAGGTGCGATCAGTCGCCGGGCAGCGGGCAGGTTCAGTCTGCCCCCGCGCAGGGAATCAGGCGCGGCGGTTCCCGATGCCACGATGCACGGCGGCCGGTGCCGACGTCGGGCGTGCCGGCTTTGGTGGTCCCATGACCGGGGTCGCCCCCGCCACGGGCGGCCGAGACCTCGCGGGGACGGGGTGCCAGGAGAATCAGAATTTCGTGGCAGGCCCGTCCTCCGCAGCTTCCCGAGGGGCTCAACGTGCTCTCCCGGCGCATCACCGCTCCCGTACGGGAAGTGAACCCGCCGGTATCCGAGCGGGTCTACTCTGAGCGCAGGCCGAAGTCCGTACGCGCGGGAGGCACTTGTGGAAGCACCATCCCACCGGCCCACCTATCCGCCCAGGACCGAACCGCCGCCCAAACGGCCGCTGCCTCCCCCCGAACCGCCACCGAAACAGCCGCAGCCGTCGCAGTCGTGGATGCAGACCCGGATCGCTGACCGGCGCTGCCGGAACTGGCCCCTGGAATCCCAGCCCTGGACACCACGCGGCGCGAGCCGACGCATGGTGCAGGCGCTGCACGAGTGGGGCTACGCGCGCTTCGACGAGGACACCGCCCGGGCGGTGGTCGAGCTTCTCGTGACGGCGGCCGTGGACGACGGCGGAACCCACCTGGGCGTGCACCTCGCCGACCACCAACAGCACGCCCTGGTGCTCGTCCTCAGCAGCGGACCCCACACCGGCCGCCCCGACGACGGCTCCCTCCTGCATGCCCTCGCCGCCCAAGGAGTGGCAGACTGCGGGACGGAAGCGGCCGAGGACGGCCGCCGCCGGTGGGCACTCCTCGACCTCACACCCCCGCCACCAGCTCCGCTCCCCGGCCCGACGCCAAGGACACCCGCGCATAGCTGACCGGGCGCACGGCGCCCCCGGCAGAAACGACGCTGCGGGCCCCACGCGGCGTGAGGACGAGGCGCGCAGGGGCGCAGGGAGTTTGGTGGCGGCAGCCCGGTGCACGCCGAACATGTCGGCTATCTCGCCGGTGGTCATAGCGGGGTCTGCGGCGATCAACTCGTTGGGACCTGCTTCGCCGCCCACGGCACGCCGGTCACCACCGATGGCCGCCCGCCGCGCACTCGCCGACGGGCTGGAGGCACGTGCTGCGTGCCGCCCCGACACCGCGCTCGCCATTCTCGGGTAGGGGAATCGGCCCAGAAGCCGTCCCGCTTCTCCTCGATCCGTGACGCGCTGTGACTCGGCTGACGCCTCGAAGGAATCGGTTGTCTCCGCCTCGGGAACTACGCGCCGGGCGAACGACCACACCACGCGGCCGTCTCCACCCCACTGTGGTGACCATGCTGAACCGAGTAGCCGTCCTGTCCGACATTCATGGAGTCCTGCCAGCCCTGGAAGCAGTTCTCGCCGAACCAGACGTCAGCACCGCCGACCACATCGTGCTCACCGGCGACATCACCGCAGGCCCTCAACCGACCCAGGTCCTCGACCTGTTGATCAGCCTCGGCGACCGCGCCGTCTGGATCAGCGGCAATGCGGACCGCGAACTCCTCGAATACCGCCGGGATCAACGCGAAACGATCCCCGATCCGATCGCCCCCTGGGCAGCCGAACAGCTCCGCGAGGACCATCTCGACCTTCTCAGCTCGTTGCCACGATCACTATCCCTGTCCGTGAAAGGCCTGGGAAAGGTGCTGTTCTGCCACGCCACCCCTCGCGACGACGAGGAAGTCGTCCTCGTCGACTCCCGCCTCGACCGCTGGGGGTAAGTCTTCGACGGACTCGATGCCGATATTCGCACCGTCGTCTGCGGCCACACCCACATGCCGTTCGTCCGCCTCGTCCACAGCCGACTCGTGATCAACCCCGGCAGCATCGGCATGCCCTACGGACGAACCGGAGCACACTGGGCACTGTTAGGCCCGGGCGTCGATCTCCGCACCACACACTTCGACCTCCAAGCCGCAGCTACCCAGCTCAGCCAGGACTCGTCCTACCCCGACATCAACGCATGGGCCGACTACTTCCTGCACGCTCGCGCGACCGATGCCGACGCCCTCGCCGCCTTCGCGCCACGGGACGGACGCGACCACGCACCATGACACCCGTTCCCATCTACGACTAAGAGCAGCCGAACACCAACTACGTGATCAACGACGCCTACCCATGCCGAGGCCGGACCTGTGCCAACGGCTCCAGCCATGTGATTCTTCCGGTCACAGAGCTGCGGGAGCGAGGCGGACAGTCCAGAGGTGCAGCCTGATCCGCAACGGTCTCGGTGGCGGGGGCGGCGGGGCCTTGGGTACACGCCAGCGAGCGACGGGCTTGGTCAACCGTCGGGTCATCAGGGTCATCAGGGTCATGACGGTCCAGGCCAGATGGGCTTCGGCGTGCGACGGCAGTTTCTCGTAGTCGCGGCAGTTCCGGCGAGATCGCATCAGCCACGAGATGCTCCGCTCCACCACCCATCTCTTCGGCTGGCGGCGGCGTCGGGATCCGGCGGGGCCTCGGGTGGCGGGCAGTACGTGGAGTCAGGAAGTCGCGCACGTCCATCAGTTTTTCCAGTGGGCGGTGCAGCAGCGGCAGGTGGGGCCGGTGCCCATTCCGCAGCGTTCGCGCCGGGGCGGGGCGTGGGGGGGGCGGTGCGGGCGTCGGGGGCGAGGTGATTCGGTCCCGGCGAGGTACACGCATGATGTGGGCGGGCAGCGGGTGGAGTGGCTAGCGCCGGCGGCGTACCGGCGGTGGCGGGATGTGGGGGTGCGCGGGTACGGCCACGACGGGCTGCCGCGGGGCGGGTTCAGGGGGCGGTGGGCGGTGGGCGGCCCGCAACGCGGTGTTCGTGGATCTGATGGTCCGTACGGGGATGCGGCTGTCGGAGCAGGCACAGCTCGCTGTGCTGGAAGTACCGGCCCGGGCGGGGGCGGGTGGCTATGAGCGGTTCTGGCTGCCGGGTGCGATTGCCAAGGGGTTCTCGGCCCGGTGGGTCTACGTTCCCCACAGTGCGGCCGGTGATCTTGCGGCGTATACGGAAGTGGATCGGGCCAAGGTGGTCGCGGATGCTCGGACGGCCGGGCGTTACCGGGCGTGGCGGCGGCCGCTGGTCATCGAGGACCCCTCGGACACACAGTGGGTGCGGGTGTCCGGCGGGGCGGGGTGCGGAGGGTGAGGCTGCGGGAGCCGGGACCTGCGGAGCGCCGGCGGGTGCTGGTGGAGGGCGTGGACGATGTGGAGCCTGCGATGTTCTGGCTCGGTGAGACGGGGCAGCCGTTGGCGGGGTCGACCTGCCCCACGCCTGCTGCCTCAGAACTCGCGCGCCGGTTCCTCCATACAGCGCGGTGATGGTCGCGAGAGGAGCTCGTTCTTGGACTTCCTGCCGATGCTCCGGGAGGCTGGCGATCATGAAGTTCCCGCAGCGCACTGCCGAGGAGGCGGACGTCATGGCGTACTCGCACGACGACGAGCAACTGGTGAACCAGCCGATCGGGTACTGGACCTGGGCAGCGAACAAGACGCTCACGGCATACGTCCGAGGGCGTCTCGCGGCGATCGGGATCACCCAGCCCCAGTGGTGGGTGCTGCACCAGGTATTGCACAGCGCAACCGGCGCGACGCGCGACGAGGTGATCACCGCCCAGCAGGCCAACCTGGACGTCGGCGCCGGGCTGGCCCCCGACATCGACCTCCTGGTGGAGCGGAAGCTGCTCGTGGAGGACGAGACCGGCCGACTCCGGATCACCGACGAGGGCCGGGCACTGCACCAGCGCGCGGGCGAGACCCAGCGGGCCAGCCGGGCGCTGGTCCACCGGGATGTCTCGGACGAGGAGTACCTGGTCACCCTGAAGGTGCTGCAGCGCATGCTGCGGAACGTGGGAGGGCAGCTGCCTCCGCCGGCTTGAACTTGAGCTCACGCTGCACGCATGCGCCCATCAGTGCCGAATATTCACATCACCTTCCCGGACGGCAGATTCCCTGCACCATCAAGGTCCCGTCGGGGGTGGGGCGTCGCGGCCCGCACCGCCCGGACTCCTGGTGCGCGCTGTCCATCAGGGACCCGGAGCGTGCGCGGCCGCAGCGCGGGCCACGGCGAGATCAGGGAGCAAGGTCAGGAACGGCGCGACGCCGGTCAACGTCAGCAGCCGCTCCAGCTGGGTGCCAAGCGGGCCGCGGCACCGAAGCCGCCGCCAACAGCCTACGACGCTGGGCCCTCCTCGACCTCACACCCCCCGCTCCGGCCGCGCCGCCCAGCACAGTCGGCTGGCCCGGCCCGCCGGGTGCCCGTGCCCGCACCTCCATACTCCAGGGCGGAATCACCCGGAGATCAGCCCTTGGTGGGCGAGGACCGCGACCAGCACGAGCAACGTGCAGAGCAGGCTCATGACGGTGTACGTCATGTATCCGATACCCGATCCGCGCCCGGCTTCTCACCGTGCTTCAGGCCTGCCGTCCCATCAGCCGTGCGAGTTCCGTGCGTGACCGGACGCCCAGCGCGGCGAACACGTTGCGCAGGTGGTGGTCGACCGTCCGGGGGCTCACCGAGAGGCGGACCGCCACCTCGCGGTTGGTGGCGCCCTCCGCCACATACCGGGCGATCCGATCCTGCTGCGGGGTCAGCACGGCCAATGGTGTCTTGCAGGTGCCGACCGCCTCCCCGGCGGCGCGCAGCTCCCCCGAGGCGCGCTCCGCCCAGACGCGGGCGGAGCAGCGCTCGAACGAGACCAGGGCGTCCCTCAGCGGGCCGCGGGCGTCCCGGGTGCGCCGACGACGGCGCAGCCACTGGCCGTACAGCAGTTGGGTGCGGCCGCGTTCGAAGTCGCCGCCCGCACGGTCGTGAAGGGCCAGTGCCTCCTCGTACCGCACGCACACCTCTTCCGGGGGTGCCAACAGGGCTCGGCAGCGCGCCAGTTGCGCGGGGGCCTGCGGGTCCGCGGTGCGCTCGGCCCACTGGGCGAACTCCGCCACAGCCGCCGAGGCGGCGCACGCGGCGCGAGCACCGGGAGCGCAGTCGGCCGGCTCGTGCGAGGCCCCGACCGGTCCGGACTCCGCGCGCCCGGAGAGCACGGCCGCCTCCACGTAACACGGCACGGCGAGCATCCGGACGGCGAAGTGGCCGCGGTGTGGTTTTGGTTGTACCAGCGGGGCGAGCCGGGCGAGCGCCTCGGCAGGGCGACCGTGGGACAGTTCCGCCCGGGCCAGCGCCCAGGTGGCGAGAGTGGCCGCCTGGACGAGACCGTGCGGAGCGGCGCCGGCCAGGGCCGCGTCGCAGTGCGTGGCGCAGACCGTGGCGTCTCCCTCCACCGACGCGACGAGCGCGAGCACAGCGTGCAGGTGGGCGGCCGTGTTCGACTGTCCCGTACGGCGGGCGGCCCGCATCCCCTCCGTCGCATGGGCCCGCGCCCGGGCGTGCCGGCCGGCCCGCAGCTCGGCGTGGGCCAGATGCTCGAAGGCCTTCGGCAACAGAACCTGGGAACCTGTCGACCGTACGGCGGCGAGGGCCCGCGCGCCGGTCCGGCAGGCCGCGTCGATGTCGCCGAGCACCAGCGCCGCGACGACAGCACGCAACAGTTCCTCGGGCGAACGAGGGCCCTTGGCCGTGTCGAGATGGCGCTGGAGCTGGGTGTGCCCTTCGGCGGTACGCCCGTCGAGGACCGCGCACATGCCCGCCCCGTAGTACGCGAGCGCAGGGTCGTCCGTGGCCGGTGGGATGCGTTGCATGGCGTCGAGGAAGGCAGGGGCCTCGCCCGTGGCCCACGCTGCTTCGGCCGCGCCGAGCAGGGCCTCCCGGGCGCGGCGCGGATCGTGCGCGAGGAGCAGGTCGGCTGCGGTGAGGAGGGCTTCGCGTGCGTCGGCGGCCGGTCCGTCGCGCAGCAGGAGCAGGCCTCGTACGCACTGTGCCGCACCGTGCGCGACGCGTACGTGGTGGGCAGCGCGTACACGGGCGTCGTGGTCGCGGGCCGCGTCATGTCCCTCGTCACGCCTCGAAGCCCCGCCCTCACCGGAAGCCGTGCGGTGAACGGACGCCTGACCCTGGCCCGAAACCCCGCCCTCGGCCGAACCCGCGCCACGACCGGACGCCGTACTGTCGTCACGGTTGAAGGGCCCGGCATGCTGCAGGGGCGCTGCGGGTACGGCAGGCGGGCCCAGTCGCGCCAGGAGGGCGCGGGAGCGGCCCGGGTCGCCGGCGAGGCGGGTCTGCTCGGCGGCCTCGGCGAAGCGTGCGGCACGCAGTGCGGCATCGGTGGTGAGGTCCGCGGCGTGGACGAGTGCTGCCGCGCGCTCGGCGTGCGGGCCCGGCTCTCCGGCGTACCTCGCGAGTTGCCCGGCGAGTACGTCGTCGGACCCGGAGGCCGCGCAGGCCCGCTGGACCAGCCGGGGCAGAGGCGGTGATCCGGGCCCCGAGAGCAGCGCGACGAACAGGGCGTGGGCTGCCCGGCGGTGTGCCGGGAGTGCGCTGTTCAACACCGCACGGCGCAGCAGCGGGTGGCGGAAGTGCACCCGGTCCCCCGCGCGGCGGAGGGCACCGGCCGTCGCGCCGGGAGAGGTCAGCGTCTGCTCCACGAGGTCGGCGCCGAGCCCGGCACCGGCCCCCGCGCGCAGGAGGAGCATCACGTCGGTTCCGGTGCCGTCGGGTTCGTGCTCGGCCGCGGCGGCCGTCAGCAGGAGCAGTGTTCTCGTCTGCGGTGACAGCCCGTCCAGAAGAGCGGCATGGGCCTCCAGCACACTCTCGCCGCCGGGCAGAGGATGCGGGAGCGGGTCGCACCCGGCCAGCTGGCCCGGGGTGAGGCACGCGGTGAGACCGGCGAGCAGGCGCGGATTGCCCGCGGCCTGCCTCATCAGCTCGGCCCGCACACAGGGGTCCACGCCGTCCGTGCCGTCGGTGAGCCGGTCCAGGAGGGCCGAGGCCGCGTCGTCGTCGAGGGGGCCGGGGCGCAGGACGGACAGCCCGGCGAACTCCGTTTCGTCGGCGGTGCTGACCACCAGGACGATACGGCTGTCCGCGCCGAGCCGTCTGGCGGCGAAGGCGAGTGCGGTGCGCGAGTCGCGGTCCCAGCAGTGGGCGTCGTCGACACAGACCACCAGCGGTTGTGTACGGGCGAGTTCACGCAGCAGGGCGAGCAGGGCGGTGGCGGTGAAGCCGGACCGCAGTACCTGCTCGGGCGCGATCGGCAGCGGCCCTGGTGCGGAACAGAGCAGCGCGTGCAGCCCACTGCGCGGCAGCAGCCGCTCACAGGGCGCTCCGGTGGCCTCCAGGACCGTTCCCGGGCGGTGTTCGGCGTGGTCGGCGAGGGCCTGGCGCAGGAGTGCCGTACGGCCCTGGCCGGGCGGGGCGGCCACCACCAGGGCACCCCCGCGCCCGGCGCCGCCGCGGACCAACAGGCTTTCCAGTACGGCGAGTTCATGGCTTCGGCCGAACAGCCGGAGCGGTGCGCGCGCGGTCGTGGAGGGGGTCACGCCGTCACGTTACTTCCGCGTAAAGAACTGCGGAAGACTCCCGTCCGCCCACGCGGCGGAGATCGGGGCACCGTCCCAACGCGGGTGGGTCCCGGCTGTGCGGCGGCACAGTCCGGACCCGCGCGAGGGGAACGCGGTTCTGCGCGCGACACCCCGGTCCAGGGCCACGCGGCGGGACCGACCGGCGGGTGAGGGGCCGGAGCCGTACTGCTCCGGCCCCTCCGTGTCCCGCCGCCCGTCACGAGGTGTGCGGGCAGTTCCCCCGGTACTCGGCGATCGCCAGGCTCGGCTGCGGCAGCGGGCACAGGAACTGCTCGTAGCGGGTGTCGTCGTCGATGAACCTCTTCAGCCAGGAAATGCTGTACTTGGCGATGGTGGTGTTGGAGGTGTTCGGAGTGAAGTGCGTGGCGCCGCGCAGTTCCAGGTACGCCTTGTCGAGCGAGCCGGGCAGCGAACCGTAGAACGGCTCCGAGTGCGTCGCCACGGGTGCGATCGTGTCGCCGTCCGCGCCGACGACCAGGGTGGGGGTGCGCAGTTCGGTCCAGGTCTTGTCGGTGTTCCAGCCGGTCAGCGGGATCGCGGCCTTCAGCGAGGTGCGGCTCTTCGCGGCCTCCAGGGTGCCGCCGCCGCCCATGGAGTGCCCCATCACCCCCAGCCGGGAGGTGTCGATCCGGCCGCGCACCGTGCTCTGCTGCGTCAAGTAGTCCAGTGCTGCGAGCAGTTGGCGTCCGCGGCTGGCGGGCTGGTCGGCGGTGGTGTTGGTGTCGATGGTGAAGACGACGAACCCCTGCGAGGCGAGCCGTGGGCCGAGCCAGGCGATGGACGACTGGGTCGCGGTGAAACCCGGGGAGATCGCGACCGCGCCGAACGTGCCCTCGGCGGTGGAGGTCGGGTAGTAGATGGTGCCGCCGCCGAATCCGCTGACGCTCAGCCGGGAGACGGACGTCTGCGTGGTGGCGAACGAGCCCCTGTTCGCTTCGATGCTCGACTGTGTGGGCGCCGGCCCCCGCTCGTACGGGTTCTCCGCCGCCTGCGCGCCGGGGATCGTCGCGGCCACCAGGGCCGCGCCCGCGAACACGCCGACGTACATGCTCGTGACGGTGCGGGAGAGCGTCAGGGACCGGCGGTGGCGGTGCGGGGAGGTTCCACCGGGGTGGAGGTGCTGCTGCATGGGGGTCCTCTCGTCGAGGGCGCGACCACGCCGGGCCGGGGACCGGAACCCGTCGTCCCACGGGTCCGGGCCCGCGTGGTGCCGCCGTTCTTCACTGGCAGCAGCCACTGTGGGGGCGCCGGTGGGCCGCGCACATCGGCGAGTTCACCGGTGTCGCCGCCCGGGGGCCCGGCGTGGGCCGGTCCGAGGTCTCCGCCGGTTCGAGGTCTCCGCCAGTTCGAGGTCTCCGCCGGTTCGACGCGGTCCTGCTGGCGGGTACGCCCCTGCCCGGGGCGGACGCGTACGGCGTGCGGGACGCGAAGGCCGACGAGCGGGCGGGCGGCCCGACCGATCCGCACGTCCTGCTCCTCGTCTCGGAGGCGTACCGGCACGGCAAGGCGATCGGCGGCCGGGCGGGAGCGGCACCGGTGCTGGAGGCGTCCGAAGTGTCGGAACTCGCACCGGGCGTGGTGCTGGGCGGGTCCGGCCCGGCGGTACGGGAGGAGATCACGGGACTGCTCTCCCAGCACCGGGTCCGGGAAAGGTTCCCCGCCGCGCTCTGACCTGCCGGGAATACGAACGTGCCCGCTCCCAGTGTGTTCTGGAGCGGGCACGCTCTGGCTCAGCCGCGGGGGGTGAGCTGGGCGATGCCGAACAGGAGGGCATATCCGTCGGGGAGGCCGTCCAGGATCCGCCGCACAAGGTCTGGCCCCGCCAGGCGTGCGATCTGCTGCAGGACGGATCCCGCGTCCCATCGGGCGGGCCCGTGCCCGGTGCCCCTGCGGGCAGCCAGCTCTTGGACGAACCCGTACCCCGTCACCGGCCGCGGCGCCGGAGGCCGAGAGCTGAAGGCCGCAGCTGCCTCACGGGGCAGCAGGGCCGCGAGTTCCCCGTACTCGTCACCCCCGATCTGGGCGCCCAGGCCTGCCAGCACAGCGAGCGTGACCCTCTCGGCATGGCCCGGGGAGGGGTAGAGGCCTTCGGCCTGCACGCGGCCCACGAGTTCCCCGAAGCCCCCTTCCCTCGTCTCTCCCGCCTGCCGGCGCACGCCTTGTATGCAGCTGTTCGGCCGGCGCGCGTCATCGGCGGAGCGACGGCGCTCCGGGGCGGCGGTGGCGCTCATGCGGGGATCTGGCGGGGCTTTTCACCGGTCCCGCTGATCGAGATCTTGCGCGGCTTGGCCTTCTCAGAGACCGGGATTCGCAGCGTGAGGACGCCTGCGTCGTAGCGGGCGTCGATCCGCTCGGTGTCGAGGGTGTCGCCAAGGATCAACTGCCGTGTGTGGGTTCCCGAGGCACGCTCGGAGGCGATCATCTCGGCACCGTCGGGCGCGGTGGAGCGACGCTCGACCCGCACCGTCAACACGTTGCGTTCGATGTCGAGGTCGATCGATTCGGGGACTGCGCCGGGGATGTCGAAGTGGACGACGAATTCCTCGCCCGCCCGGTACGCATCCATCGGCATGACTGCCGGGTGCTGGGCGGTCCCCCACACCTGCTGGGTCAGCCGGTCCAGTTCACGGAATGCGTCGGTACGCATGAGCATCACGGATCACTCCTCTTCTGTGTACGGTGCGATGCCCTACGCCCTCTTATATAGCTCACCACGTAGAAAGTTGACAAGCCTGCACTCAACTAAGTTCATGCGCAGTGTTCCTGACCACCCGACCTTCCTGACTTCCGCGCGACGAAAGGAGCACCCCTCCCAGTTCCCGGGCGTTGATCGACCGCCTACGTCCCCCGGCGTGCGATGGGAGCGGCTGTTCTTCACGGTCTACCGGGCGGCGATCCGCTCCGGGAATTACCAGGCGGTGGACCGTGCGGTACGGATCATCGAGCGCAGCAGTCGTCTCCTGGGACTCGACCGGCCGGTCCGTACGGAGCTGCCCGGGCCGGAGGGCGGTGCGGTGCAGGTCGGGACTGTGGGCCTGGCCGAGCTGGAACGCCTGATCGCCCTGACCGGGACCGCCGAGAGCGGGGATGCCGAAGGCTGATGAGGCTGCGGTCCTCGCCCTGCACCGGTCGCTTCCCGTGCACCAACACCGTCAGATAGCCGCAGCGTCCACCCCCGCACTCCGCGCCCAGCTCGTCCGCATCGAGCGCGAGCTGGCGATGGACCGCTCTCCCGGGGCGATGGCGTCGATTCTCGCCGAGGGCGGGGAGATGCAGGCCCCCGCACCTCGCGGAGATCGACGCCGCGTTCGGGCGGGTCGCCGCCGGGAAGCCGACGAAGCTCCTGCTGAGGATGCCCCCGCGGCACGGCAAGAGCCGCAGGGCCGCCCGTTGGGCGCCGCTCCGGTACCTGCGGCGGCGTCCGGAGCGCCAGGTGATGATCGCCTCGTACTCCTCTGAAGTGGCCGACGACCACGGCCGGTTGATCAGGGAAGCGATCCTCAACTACAGCCCTCAGCTCGGCATCAGCCTGCGCCCCAGCTCCTCGGCCGCGAACCGCTTCGACCTCGCCGGGACGGAGGGGGAAGCCGTTATGGCCGGTGTCGGAGGGGGTCTCACTGGCAAGGGCACCCACCTGGCCGTGGTGGACGACCCGATCAAGGACGCCGCCGAAGCGTCGTCGCCCACCGTGCGCAAGCGGCTGTGGGAGCACGGGCGGCGCGAACTGCTCGCGCCGCCCGCTTCCCCGACCGCTTCCCCGACCGCGCACAAGAGGAGAGCCGTCGCCGCCCTCCCGTGGCATTTCGCTGACGTGGGGTAGCCGGTCGTGGTGAGGTTCAGCCAGTCGAGGAGAGGAACGTCTTTCATGCGTGCTCGGAACATAGGCGCGTCAGCCGCCACGGCGTTGGCGCTGGTGGCCGCCCGCGACCTCGTGCAGAAGAAGCACGCACTGCTGAGGAACTTCCCCGTACTGGGGCACGCCAGGTACCTGCTGGAGAAGATCGGCCCCGAGCTGCGGCAGTACGTCGTGACGTCCAACGACGAGGAACGGCCCTTCAGCCGTGACCAGCGCAGCTGGATCTACGCGTCGGCGAAGGAGGAGAACAACTACTTCGGGTTCGGCACCGACAACGACGTCGAGCATGAGCAGGGTCACGCGTACGTGAAGCAGCGCACGTTCGCCGGTCGGCTGCCCGATCTGCACGACGCGCAGGCGCCGTTGCCCTCGGCAAAGGTGCTCGGCGGACCACGAGGCCGCGCGAAGGCGTTCCGTCCGGCGAGTGTCGTCAACATCTCGGCGATGAGCTTCGGCTCGCTGTCCGGCGCGGCCGTCACGGCACTCAACAAGGGTGCGGCGCTGGCCGGGACGATGCACAACACCGGCGAGGGCGGCCTGTCGCCCTACCACCTCAACGGTGGGGAACTCGTCCTCCAGATCGGTACGGCTTACTTCGGCTGCCGAAACGAGGACGGGACGTTCAACCTCGACAAACTCAAGTCCGTGGTCGCGAGCGGGCCCGTGAAGGCGATCGAGATCAAGCTCTCGCAGGGTGCGAAGCCGGGGCTCGGCGGCATGCTGCCGGGTGCGAAGGTGACTGACGAGATCGCCGGGATCCGCGACATCCCCGCGGGCAAGGACTGCGCGTCGCCGTCGCGGCACACCGCGTTCCACGACGTGGACTCGATGCTTGACTTCGTGGAACTGCTCGCCACGGAGACCGGACTGCCCGTCGGGATCAAGAGTGCCGTCGGGGAAATGGGCTTCTGGGAGGAACTCGCCACCCTGATGGAGCGAGGTGATCGAGGGGTCGACTTCGTGACCGTCGACGGAGGCGAGGGCGGCACCGGGGCTGCTCCCCTGATCTTCGCCGACTCGGTGTCCCTGCCGTTCCGCATGGGCTTCTCCCGCGTCTACAGCGTGTTCGCCGAGCGCGGGCTGACCGACGACATCACCTTCATCGGCTCCGGCAAGCTCGGCCTGCCCGAGAACGCCGTCGTCGCGTTCGCCCTCGGCGTCGACATGGTCAACGTGGCCCGTGAGGCGATGCTGTCCATCGGCTGCATCCAGGCGCAGAAGTGCCACACCGACGCGTGCCCCACCGGCATCGCCACCCAGAACCCGTGGCTGACGCGCGGCATCGACGCACCCTCGAAGGCCGTCCGGGCCGCGGGCTACCTGCGCACCCTGCGCAGGGAGTTGATGAGGGTCTCGGGCGCCGTCGGCGTCGCCCATCCCTCGCTCATCACCCCCACCGACATCGACATCCTCAACGGCGACTACGACGCCCGCACCCTGGCGAGCGTCTACGGCTACAAGGACGGCTGGGGCTCGCTCGGCCCCAAGCTCGCCGATGAGATCACCGAGCTGCTCACCGCCTGAACACGTCCTTCCCCCCCCGTCCGGTATGCGGAGATACGACTGAGGCCTGATCAGCACGCGACGGCACGAGTTCGCGCAGTCCTGCCCGGCGCGGTCCTCGGGGCGGGACGCTGCGCGCGAGGCGAGACAGCGGCCCGGGCGGCGCGGCCCGAACGGAAGTCGGGCCGCGCCGCGCGGGCGGGTCAGAGCGCCGAGTCGAGGTGCCCGAGGTGCTCGATGAGGTTCATGTTCTCGGCGTAATCCACCGGGCAGTTGATGATCGACACGCCCGGGTCCGCCAGTGCCTCACGGAGCGTCGGCAGCAGGTCCCCGGCGGACTCGATGTGGTAGCCCTTCGCGCCGAAGCTGCGGGCGTACTGGACGATGTCCGGGTTGCCGAAGTCGGTGTTGGAGTTCTCCCCGACCTCCAGGTCCATCTTCCACTTGATGAGCCCGTAGCCGTTGTCCTCCCAGATCAGCACGGTCAGCGGGATGTTCTCGCGGACAGCCGTCTCGATCTCCTGGGAGTGCATGAGGAACGAGCCGTCGCCGACCGCCGCCAGCACCTTCGTCTGCGGCCTGGCGAGCTGGACCGCGAGCGCGCCGGGCAGCGCGAAGCCCATGGTGGACAAGCCGTTGGAGATGAGGCAGGTGTTCGGCGCGTACGTCGGGTAGAGCCGGGCCATCCACATCTTCAGCGCGCCGGTGTCGACCAGCACGATGTCGTCGCGACCGAGCGCGGCGCGGGTGTCGGCAATGATGCGCTGCGGGGCGAGCGGGTAGCGCTCGTCCGCGGCGCCCTGCTCGAGTTCCTTGGCCAGCAGCGCGCGGGTGGCCGTGGCGTCCTCGTCGTCGACGGTCCAGCGCAGGCCGTCGAGTGCGGTGGCGAGGGCGTCGAGGGAGGCGGAGATGTCGCCGATGATGCCGACATCGACCGAATAGCTGTCGTCCACCTCCGCCGGGAAGCGGTGGATGTGGATGATCTTCTTGTCGCCGTCCGGGTTTATCCGGGACGGGTCGAACTCCTGCAGCTCGTAGCCGACGGCGATGATGACGTCGGCCTCCTCGAACCCGAAGTTGGTGTAGTCGCGCCGCATGAAGCCGAACGTGCCGGTCGCGCACGGGTGGTCGTCGGGCAGGACGCCCTTGCCGTGGAAGGTGGTCGCCGTCGACACGTCGAGTGCGGTGGCGAACGCCGCCAGCGACTCCTCGGCGCCGCCGCGCGCCGCGCCGTGTCCGGCGAGGATCACCGGCCGGCGGGCCTGACGCAGCAGCTCCGCCGCCCGCTTGATCTGCTCCGGGGACGGCGCCTCGGGCTGCACGACGTTCCTGCGCAGCGGGCGCAGGTCCGAGCCGTCCGTCGCCTCGTCGACGTCCTCGGGCACGGCGAGGTAGACGGCACCGGGCCGCTCGGACTCCGCGGTCTTGAACGCGCGCCGCACCATCTCCGGGATGGCCCGGGTGGCCGGGACGTTCGCCGACCACTTCGTGACCGGCGCGAACATGCTCACCAGGTCCACGAACTGGTGGGACTCCTTGTAGTTGCGCTCCTTGCCGACCTGCGCGGTGATCGCGACGACGGGCGTGCTGTTCGTCATGGCGTCGGCGACGCCCAGCATCAGGTTGATCGCGCCGGGCCCCAACGTCGCGGACATCACGCCCGCCGAGCCGGTGAGCCGGCCGTGCATCTCCGCCATGAAGGACGCGGCCTGCTCGTGCCGGGTGAGGATGTAGCGGATCTTCTCCGAGCGGGCGAGGGCGTTGGTGAAACGGATGTTCTCCTCGCCGGGTATGCCGAACACCACCTCGACGCCCTCGTTCTCCAGGCAGCGCACCAGGAGTTCGGCCGCTCCGTCGGGGTTCTGCTTCTGGTGCTCGGCGTCGCTCACGCTGATCGTGTCCTCTCCCGGGTTTCGGCCGCGCCGATGGGCGGACCGGTCAGTCGTCTACCCCGGCCCACCGCTCGGACGCCTGCGAACCGGGTCTTACGAGCCAGACCCTCGGATTCTCGATCGCCGCCCGGCGTTCCTCGTCGTCAGAGACCGCGACCGGGGTCTGGTGGGTGCTGGACGCCACTCCAGAGCATCCGTGCTGCTCAGGCCACCGGTTGGCCACACACCGATACGACTTCAGGGTGTTGTAGGAACGTCAATTCGACGGCCTTGTGCAGGACACCACGCCCACCGCCGTGCGGGACTGGCGAATCGGCGGCATCGACATCGAGGCGGGGCAGAGGGGCATCGCCTTGTTCGCGGCGGCCAACCGCGCCCCGGCCGCCTTCGCGTGGCCGGACGACCTGGTGCTCGACCGCTCCCCGAACCGTCTCCTCGGCTACGGGTGATGGGCCGCGCTCCTACATCGGGACTCCTGCATCGGGACGCCGGTCGCCCAGGCGGGCCTGCGCGCCCTGGTCGCGGCCCTGGCCGGGCACTCCGCCCGCCTGGAGGCCGCGGGCGACGGAGGGCGGCGGCGTACCGCGACCCTGCGGGCCTTCGACTCGCTGCCTGCCCGCTGTCCTCCTTCCGCCGTTGCCGGGGGAACCCGGGCAACGTCCACCGGGCGGGGCCGGTCCTGGAGAGTCCTCGTGGGGCAGGCTCCATGCACAATTGACGTCGATCATGACGGGGCGCATCGTGGGCGGATGACCGCCAGCGTTTCCACAACCACCGCCGTGATCAAGAGCGCCGAGGCACTGCAGAAGGCCCGCTCCCTGAGCCCGTTGCTGCGCACACACGCCCCCGACTGCGAGGCCGAGCGCCGGCTCACCGAGCCCGTCGTTGCGGCGCTGGCCGAGGCGGGCATGTTCAAGCTCTGGCTGCCCGCCCGCTACGGCGGGACACAGGCCGGAGCACGCGTACTGGTCGAGGTGGTGGCCGCGCTCGCCGAAGGAGACGGGTCAGCAGCCTGGCTGACCTCGCACATGGCTGCCGGTACCTGGATGGCAGCACGGTTCCCCGAACCCGCGCGCAGCGAGCTCCTGGGATGCCCGGACGTCAGGATCACCGGGGTCCTCGCACCAAGTGCCCAGGCCCGGCCGGTTCCCGGCGGGTGGCGCGTCACCGGGCGCTGGCCCTACAACTCGGGCGGTTCCCTGTCCACGCACGTCATGCTCGGCTGTTTGCTCACCGACGACGCCGGCCGGACCGCCGGGCAGGCGCTGTGCGCGATCCCCGCAGGCGACCTCACGTTCGAGGACACCTGGCACGTACTGGGCATGCGCGCCACCGCGAGCAGCACAGCGACGGCAACGGACCTGTTCGTCCCCGAAAGCCGAGTGGTTCGCATGCAGGAGCTGTTCGGGCCGCTCGACCAGGATGCCGGGGCGCCGGTCGCGCCCGTCCTGCTGCTGGCGCTCCTCAGCCCGCAGCTCGGTATGGGCCGAGCCGCGCTCGCTCACGTCCTGGCCCACGCGTCGGAGAAACCTGTCGCGGGCACGTACTACGACACGCAGGCGGAATCGGTTGCCTTCCAGCTGCACGTGGCCGAGGCCGCCGTGAAGATCGAAACCGCAGAGGCCCTCGCCCTGCGGGTCGCCGACGAACTCGACGCGGCGACCGAGAGCGGCACCCCTCTCGCCTTCGCGGACCGGGCCAGGGCACGGGCACTGGTCTGCCGCGCCGTCACGGAAGTCGTGGACGCCATCGCGCTCCTGGCCACCGCCCATGGATCCGGCGGCTTCGCCGACTCCAGCCCCTTCCAGCGGATCTGGCGCGACGTGAACATGGCCGCCCGGCACGTGAACGCCTCCCCCGCGGTCGCCCACGAGACGTACGGAAAATCCTTGCTCGGCCGCCCCGAACGAGCCGCACGCATCGTCTGATCGACGCCGGGCACCGCTGCTCCCCAGCCTGAGCCGCATCCGATCGCAGCCATTTGGTCGGGGGTGGTCGACGACATCAGCCACGAGGGCTTTGGGGTCCTGGTCCGCGAGGAGGGCGTCTCCTTTCAACGCGTGAAGACCTGAAAGCTCTCGAACGACCCGATTACGCCCCGAAGAAGGCCCGAGTCGAGCACCTCTAAGCGATCGCCGACGGCGAGGCCGTCCCGGAGTAAGGCGAGCCCGAAGTCATCTTCTGCAGGGACGAGTTCGGCCCGCTCAACCTCCAGCCCCACCCCGGACGCCAGTGGGCCGAGCGCGGTGGCGAGCACAAGTGCCCTGGTCGCGAGCCACGGCCCCGACGCGTGCGACCCATACCCGCCTGTGCGGTGTCCGGCACTTGTTCGCCGCCTACGACGAGGGACTACACGAAGTCGTGAACAGGGCGAACGTCGCCTGAGGCAGCCGCACCCCGACGGAACAATGCGGTCCACAGGAAAGTCACGCCGAACAACGCTGAATCGGGAGGCTCCTCCCGCATACGGCGCAGTTGCACCTCCACCAGGTCGGAGAAGATCCAGCGCAGTGATTCGGGCGTGTAGGCCAGGCCACCCTGCAGATCATGCTGGCGGTAGAGGTCCGCGTCGGCGAGATCCGACCCCATGCCCTGCTCGCCCGCGGCGAAGCTGGTGAGCGCGAGATGGCCGCCGGGGGCCAGGACGCGGTCGAGAAGGGCCAGGTAGCTGACCCGGCGGTGGGGCGGCAGGTGGTGGAAGCACCCTGAGTCGACGACCAGGTCGTACGGACCGCTCAACTCCGCGGCAGGGAGGGCAAAAGCGTCACCGCACAGGAAGTGGACGTCGACCTCAGCCGCGCGAGCCCGGTCCTCGCCCCAGGCGACGGCCACCGGGGAGAGGTCGACGGCGTCCACCTCGAATCCGCGCGAGGCGAGGTACAGGGCATTGCGGCCGGCCCCGCACCCCAGGTCCAGGGCCCGGCCGGGAGCGATCAGCCCCTGGTCGAGGTAGGCGGCCACGTTCTCGTCCGGCTTCGACACGAAGAAGGGGACCGGCCTTGACCGGTCGGTGTAGAAGCGGTCCCAGAAGTCCTTGCCGTCGCCCGTGGCCAAACGGTCGGCCTCGGATTCAGATGCGAAGAGCCCGTCCAAGAGCGCGAGAACATCCTCGACAGTGCGTACGGTCCGGTCCATCCGGCCCCCTTTCGATCGTGGTCGACCATAGGAGCGAGGATGATAAAAGACCAGGTCAGGCGCCATATGGCGACGACTGAAATGGGCTGCTGCGAGCCCGGAGGACACCGGCGAGCAACCCCACTCCAGCCCGGGCCCAGCGTCCGCTCAACCACCCGTCAGAAGCCAGGACGAGCCCTTTCAGGGCTCCGGCGAGGGCACCATTTTGACGAGTTTCCCAGCGGTGTTACAGGGCGAACGTTCTCTGATGCGGCTCTCGGTCTGCGAGGACCACCAGGCCCGTGTCCGACAGTGCTCCGCAGTCCCTGCGTGGAGGGTCGGCTCTGCTCAACGGCGTGCCGGGTCAGGCTGCCAGTGCGGACGAGTCCTTCCCCGCGGCCGGGCCGGTGTGCCGTTCAAGAATCTGGTCCGCCGCCGCCAGAGCGTCCTCGACGCGGGCGGTGCCGGTCAGCACGCACAGCGTGTACGACACATCCTCCAGAGCGCGGAGAGCCGCTGCGTCCGGCTGCTGCTCAACCGCGACGCGGGCCTGTGCGTAGCGGGCGAGTAGCGGGCGCAGGACCTGGGAGGTGGGGGTGATCATGACAGGCTGCCTTTCGCGCGCAGGGGGGACAGGGTACCGGGGGGAAGAAACACGGTGTCCTGCTTCTGAGTTGCCCTGCTGCTGGGTTTCATGCGTCTCGCCTGTCCTGCTTCGTCGCAGCAGGACAGGGGTGGTGTGGCAGGTTGGCGCATGGCGCAGCCCCCGCGCTGGTGGGTGCGGGGGCTGCGCCGGGTTGTCTGCGGTTGCGGGTGGGTGGTGTGGTGTTGGGGTGTGGTCTCACCGGTGGCCTCAGATCTGGCCGCGCCAGGCACCGGTCTCCTGTCCGCGGTCCTCGATGAACGTCTTGAACCGCTTCAGGTCTCCGGTGATCTGCCGTTTCACGACGCCGAGCTTGTCGCCGACGTTCTCCGCGAGCCCCTCGGGGTCGTAGTCGAGCTGGAGCATGACCTTCGTGCGTTTGTCGTCCAGGCGGTGGAAGGTGACCACACCCGCCTGCTTCACCTCATCCCCCAGCGACTTCCACGCCACCCGTTCATCGGGGATCTGCTCGGTGACCTCCGCGTCGAACTCCCGGCTCACTCCACCGATCTTCGTCACCCAGTGCGTCAGCTTCGCCGAGCGCTGCTCGATCCGCTCCACACCGTCCATGAACTTCGGGAACGACTCGAACTGCGTCCACTGGTCATACACGGTACGCACCGGCACATCGACCTCGACGGACTCCTCGACCTTCGACACAGCCACATCATCCTTCCTCATCGCCTTCCGCCCGGCAGGAACACCAGACGGAACCCATCCGGAGGGGGAGCCTCCGAGCCTGCTGCGATGCGCGTGCCCACCACGGCGATGTTCATGACCCGCGAGACACAACCCGCTCACACATGACCACATCGCTGCACCTCGGACGGCAACAGACACCCCGCGCCATGACACAGAGAAGGAGGCCGAGATCCGAGCGCTGCGCGTGACAGCAGGCCCCTGACGGATCTCATGCGTGAGACCGGGGCACCCTGCGCAGACCATCCCCGGCTGCCACAAGGCGCCCCTGTTCCGACCTGTTTCCAGAGCCGCGAGAGCTGGCTCTGCTGCCCGCACCAGGAGCTCTAAGCAATCTTGGTGAGTTATGGCGGCGGTTGAGGCACCGGGATCTCGTGCCCAATGAGCGGATGTGGCTGGAGTGCGTGCGGCTCGCGGCCCGGGGCCGGACCTCGCCCGCGATCGCGTCCCTTGTGGAAAGGCACGTGGTCACGGTGCGCAAGGCCCTGCACCGATTCCTCAGCGGAGGGTTCGAAGCTCTGGCGGATGCGCCGCGTCCGGGGAGCCCGCCGCGCTGGACGCGCGAAGACCTGGACGCGTTGGAAGAGATGCTGGTCGACTCCGCGGCTCGGGTATCACTTGGACGCTGCCGGCGCTGGCTGAGTGGCTGCACCGTGAGCGCGGAGTCAGGCTTCACTCGTCCTGGTTGTCAGTGCTGCTGCATCGGGACAAATTTCGCTGGAAACGAACTCGTGACAGCGTTCGACCAGGCCGACCCGGACCTCCCAGCCGCCGCAGGGAGGCGGCTGGAGAGTCTGCGGCTGCGGTCCGAAGCCGGTGTCGAGGATTTGTACTACCTGGGCGAGTGTGGGTTTCCCCGACCCGGCCGACCGGATACACATGGGCCCGTACCGGGACCCGGGTCGTGGTGAAGCGCGAGGACACCAAGTACCGACGGGTCAACGTGTTCGTCTGCACCCGCATCGCCCGTCTGCCCGGCGGCGCCGACCGCCTGGCCCAGCCACTGTGCGGCTTCACGCGGCACCGGCCCTGCACCCTCGTGCTGGACAACGCTTCCATCCACCGCGGCGACGTCTTTCAGGGCCGCCGCAAGGAACTGGCGGCCATCGGAGTCCAATTGTTCGATCTACCGCCCAGATCGCCGGAGCTGAACCGGATCGAAGGTGTGTGGCGCTCGGTGAAGTACCAGGACCTGTCCTTGACGGGGGCGTTCGTCATTTCGGTCGACGATCTCCCGTACCCCGTTGCGGACGGGCCGGTAGTGGCAGCCGCCTCCGGCGAACTGGGCGCCCTCCGGGCGCGCAACAGGCCCCGGCGGAGTGGCTGTCACGGCCATGACGCCCGGGGCGGCTTCGGCGTTGGGGAATGCGGCGCGGACCTCGACCGGGCCGCACCGCTGCCCTCCGCGCCGGTCAGGAGCGCGGGGCGAGGAGCGTGCCGCGAGAACACGCCACGTGGCACCGCTCCCGGTCGCGCTCGCTCAGTACCGGACCCACAGGACGTACACATCGGGCCGCGACGGGCTGAAAGGCTCGCAGAAGTAGAGCGCGCCCCAGATGTGGCGGCCCGCCTTGCCCGCCGCGTCGCACTCGGCGAGCGAGGCGTGGTGGCTGCGCTGATAGAAGCCGGGCGGGGCAGCTTCGGCAGTGCCGGAGAAACCGAGAGTGAGCAGTGCCCCGGCGAGGATGGTGGCTGCGGCGGCTGCGAAGCGGCGGTACATGGCATCTCCTCCTGGAACGCCGGGTCGCCCCGGCGAAGTACGTGACGATGCGTGCTGTCCACAATCGTGCGGAGTGTGCGGGAAGTACCGGCTGCGCAACCGGGACGAACTTATCCGCCTTGCCCAGGCCCGCACAATAGGTCTAGGCCAATCTTTACGGTGCCGGAACCGACGGCGCGCGACGCAGCGGCAGCGTTTCCGTGCGAGGGTTCCGCGATTCAGCCGAATAAGGAGGCGTTCCACCCGTTTGAAATCAGTTCGCACTGGTCAGGGGCCATACCCGGGCGAAGGCTGGCCCATGGTTTCGGCGGTTGGGCAGGGGCGCCCGTGCCAGGCGGTGGAGAGGAGCGTTGACCTGACATGTCCGCACATGAAGAGGCTCTGCGCCAGGCGACTTCGCGCTGCCAGGAAGTCGAACACGCCCTTGACGACGCCCGGTCCCGCTATCACACCGCACAGGCCGCCGCCGCCCGGGCCGACTCGGAGCGCCATCGCGCGCAACGCGAGGCCGTCCGCTCGGAAGTCGTGCTCCTCGCGACGCTGGCACAGCAGGATGCCGCCGTCGCCGCCCTCACCGCCGTACTGGAGACGCGCCTTCCGCACGTGGCGGATTCCGCCTAGGGCCTGTACGTACAGGCCTCCCAGCAGGACGTCACGGATGGCGGCCGGGCGAACTGTCGGCGCGACGGGCCATCGTGACGGTCGGCCAACTGCCCGCCGACATGGACGCAGTGGGCCCGTCCCACCTGCACAGCGACCACGGGAACCAGGTCGCACGGCGTGGCCACGACCGATCGCTGCCGGTGCTCACCACACCGCACGCGGCACGCCGTCTGCGCCGGTGGCAGGGGTTCGGCGGGGCCGAGGAGATGCCGACCTGGCACAGCCGCACCGTCTCCGGGCGCGAGTGCCGGGTGAAGGTGACGGCGCTGCCCGGACGGCATGCGGGCGGCGCGCTGCGGGCGCTGATGCCTCCGATCATGGGCAGCCTGCTGGAGTTCGGCCCGGCCGACGGTCCGGCTGAGCTCAGCCTGTACCTCTCGGGCGACACCCTGTCGCTGCCGCCGGTCGTCGGCTCCGTCGCCCGGCGCTGCCGAGACCTGGACGCCTGTGGATGGACGGCACCCAAGGCGCCTCCTTCGCCGCACAGTTGCCCCTCGCTGGGTGATGCCGGTGCACTACGAGGAGTATCGGGCGATGAAGTCACCGCTCGGCGACTTCTTCCTCGGCGCCGCCGGGGAACGCGAGGTGCTCGACCGGATCGTGGTGTGCGAGCGCGGCGGCTACGTCGTCCTGCGTCCCGGCCGCCCGCCGACCGGTGACCGAGCCACCGGACGGTGGAAGGCACCACGATCCCGAACGCACCGGGCCGGGGCACCCGTGACAGGTGTGCCCTCGAGGCGGGGCGGCGGCCGGGCCCGACTACGATCGGCCCCGTGTGCGCTCATGTGATCATCGCCGAGGACGACGAGAAGCAGGCCGAGCTCCTGTACCGCTACCTGGAACGCGAGGGGCATCGGGTCACCGCAGTCGCCGACGGTCTCGCCGCCCTGGAGGCCGTCCGGCAGGGTGAGCCCGACCTGCTCGTGCTGGACGTGATGATGCCCCGGGCCGACGGGCTGGACGTGGTCCGCGTACTGCGGGCCGAGCAGCGGGAGCTGCCCGTACTGATGCTGACGGCCCGTTCCACCGAGGACGACCTGCTGATCGGCCTCGACCTCGGTGCGGACGACTACGTCACCAAGCCCTACAGCCCACGCGAGCTGATGGCCAGGGTACGCACCCTGCTCCGCCGCACCCGCCGTCCGGTTTCCGAGGCCCCCGACGAGGACGTGCTCCGGGTGGGCTCCCTCGTGGTCGACACCGCCCGGCACACGGTGTCGGTGGACGGCCGTACGGTGGACTGCACGCCCGGCGAATTCCGGGTGCTCGGCGCGCTCGCCGCCGCACCCGACCGGGTCTTCTCACGGCAGCAGCTCCTGGCCGAACTGCACGGGTTCGACCGGTACATCAGCGTCCGCACCGTCGACATGCACGTCATGAACCTGCGGAAGAAGATAGAGCCCGCACCGAGACGTCCCGCCCGGCTGCTCACCGTGTTCGGCGTCGGCTACAAGCTGACGGACCCTCAGAAGGACGCGGGCCGTGCGCTTTCGTAGGAGGCGGGCGACGGAAACGGACGCGGCCCCGCGCAACCGGCTGCCGTTGCGCAAGAGCCTGCTGGGGCGGCTGTTGGCCGTCTCGGCGCTGGTGGCGGCCTGCTCGGTGGCGGCCACCGCCTGGCTCGCCGTACAGACGACGTCGGGTGCCATCCGCCAGGAACAGGGGCAGAACCTCGCCGCCGACGCCCGCATCCACCACAGCCTCCTGGGGTACGCGGCCACCCACACCACGTGGGACGGCGTCGAGGGAACCGTGCGCGACCTCGCGGCGCGGTCCGGCCGCCGGATCGCGCTGACCACCGAGCACAGGACGCCGCTCGCCGACTCGTCGGACGCGCGCGCACGGCTCGCCCTGCCCGCCCAGGCGTCGGCCGTCGTCGACCCGCTCTCCGTGGACACCGCGCTCGCGGCGCGGGACGAGCAGGACCCGGCGCGGGCGGGCGGCTCGGCGGACCGCATCGATCCGCGGGCCGTCGGCCCGTTCCGGCTGCCACCGGCGGAGCTGCGGGAGCTGCGCCGCCTCGCCGATCGCGTGGTGTCCTGCCTGAGCTCCGCCGGGATCGCCTCCGACGTCGTGGCGGACCCGGGCGGCAGGCCCGGGGTCCGGCTCGTCGGCAGCGATCCCGGCCGCCTGGAGGGCTCCCGCTGTTCTTCCGGAGCCCTCAACGCCCCCACCTCGACCGAGCGCACAGCACTCGCCGCCCTCAACCAGCTCTCCGACGCCTGTCTGAAACGCCAGGGCCGCCCCGCCGTACCCCTCAACCGAGACCTGACCTGGGGCCAGGGGCCGTCCCCCGACACGGTGGCGATCCCTCCGGCCCCGGTGCCCTCGACCCCGCCCTCCGCCTCGCTCCCGCCCCGCACCGAACCGTCGGCCTCCCCGGCCGTCAAAGCCCCGCACGACGCCGACAGCGACCGGGCCGTCGCCTCCTGCGTCGGAACCGCCCGCCGCGAGCAGCTCGGCGCGTACGTCGCCCCGCCCGCGCTGCTGTTCATCGGTGACAGCGGCACCGCCACCGTGCCGGGTTTCGACCTCTCCCCGGCGAACACCGCCAAGATCGCCGGTGTCACCGCCCTCGTGCTGGCCCTGACCGTCGGCGCTTCGGTGCTCGCGGGCGTGCGGCTCGTACGGCCGCTGCAGGCGCTGACGGGCGCCGCCCAGCGGATGCGTGAGGGCGCGGAGTCCGCTCCGGTACGGGTCGCCGCCGACGACGAACTCGGCCGCCTGGCTGCCGCGTTCAACGACATGGCCGCGCACCGCGCCCGGCTGGAGGCCCAGCGCAAGGCCATGGTCAGCGACGTCGCACACGAGCTGCGCACCCCCCTGAGCAACATCCGGGGCTGGCTGGAGGCCGCCCAGGACGGGGTGGCCGACCCCGACGCGGCGTTCATCGCCTCGCTGCACGAGGAGGCCGTGCAGCTCCAGCACATCATCGACGATCTTCAGGACCTCGCCCAGGCGGACGCGGGGGCGCTGCGGCTGCGCCTCGAACCGGTGCGGACCGGTGAACTGCTCGCACAGGTCGCCGCCGCGCACCAGGCCCTCGCGGAGACGGCCGGGGTCGCGCTGCGCGTGGACCCACCGGCCGAGGACCTCCCCGTGCCCGTCCTCGCGGCCGACCCCGTACGGCTGCGCCAGGCAGTCGGCAACCTCGTCTCCAACGCGGTGCGGCACACCCCCGGCGGCGGGCACGTCACCCTGCGCGCCCGGTGTCCGGAACCAGGTGACGCGGTCCTGCTGGAGGTCGCCGACGCCGGGACCGGCATCCCGGCCGAGGACCTGCCGCACGTCTTCGAGCGCTTCTGGCGTGCGGAGAAGTCCCGCAGCCGCCGCACGGGCGGCAGCGGGCTCGGTCTCGCGATCGTACGGAAACTGACGGAGGCGCACGGAGGGACAGTGTCCGCGGTGAGCACTCCCGGCGAGGGCTCGGTGTTCACTCTCCGGCTGCCGGTCTCCCGCACCGGCCCGGGCGGTCCGGTTCCCCCGCCGGCCCCGGGCAGCCCGTCTCGCCCCGTGACTGCCGACGGCTTGATCCGATGACGACAGCGTCCTGACAGGTTCCTCACAACTCCGCGCCAGCCTGGCGGCACGCCTCGCGGTGCGGTACGCGTCCGTACCCGCCCCGCCGTCGAGGCCGATCAGGAACGGAGCCTCATCCATGTCGTCGCTTCACCTCAGCAAGCCGCTGCGCCGCGTTGTCCTCACCGCCGTCGCGGTGGGCGCGGTCTGCCTTCCGGCCGCCCCGGCCTTCGCCACCACGACGCCGTCGCCCGCACCTTCGGTGTCGGCCCCGGCGACCGCGACTCCCGCCCCCTCTGCATCGCCCGCGGACCAGAGCCCCAGCAGCGCACCGGCTCCCGACCGTTCGGCGCCCGCCGTGAAGGCGCCGCGCGGCGGGGTGGCCGCCGGTGAGCAGCCCGCCACCGAGCCCGCAGACGGTACGACCGCCGCCGGGTCGGCCGCCGGTGCCGCACTGCTCGTCGCGGGCGCCGCAACGGTGGTGCTGCGCCGCAGGTCCACCGTACGGAACAACGGCTGACCCGCCTTCGGCCGACGGTCGGTGGAAGCGACGTCCCGTCAGGAACGCCCGCCCCACCGGCCGTCGGCCTCCGCCGTTCCCGTCCTCATCGCCGCTGGAGGAGCCACCCACCGTGTTCCGTACGTTCCCGACTCACCGCCCCCGCGCGCTGACCGCTCTCGCCTGCCTGTTCCTGGCCACGTCCGCCACCGTGTCCGGATGTGCCGCGCAGCGCGATGCCCCGCACACCGGCGACCGCCCGGCGAGCGCCGCCGAAGCCGTCCCGGGGGCGAGCCCCGCGTCACCGGCGACGCCCGACACCGGTGCGCATTCCCGGCCTCCGGTGCACCTGTCCATCCCGTCCCTCGGCGTGCGCAGCGAGATCATGCGGCTGGGCCTCAACGCGGACGGGACGGTCGAAGTGCCGCCCGCCGACAAGGGCATGACCACCGGCTGGTACTCCGGCGGCCCGGTCCCGGGCGCCCCGGGACCCGCCGTACTGATCGGCCACAACGCGACCCGCGAGGGGCGCGCCGTGTTCCACGGCCTGAAGCGGATCGCCCAGGGCGCCGACATCGCCGTCCGCGACGAACGCGGCACGGTGGTGCACTTCGAGGTCACGGGCCGCGAGACAGTACGCAAGAACGCGTTTCCCACCGAGCGGGTGTACGGGGCCACGCGGGACCGGGCGCTGCGGCTGATCACCTGCGACGGCGCGTTCGACGCGCAGGGCCACCCGGTGGACAACCTCATCGTGTACGCACGCAGGGCGTGACGGGCGGCGCGCGCGGCTACGGAAGCCGGTCGCCCAGGAACTTCTCGGCGAGCAGCCGGGCCACGGCCCAGTCCTGCATGGCGACGCCGACGCTCTTGAAGACCGTCCGGCTGCCGCGCGGTACGTCGGCCGCGGTCAGGGCGGTACCGAGTTCCGTGAGGTCGTGCTCCGCGAGGGCCCCCGCCTTCAGGGCGTGCAGGATCTCGCCGGACTCCTGGAGGATCGCCTCGCGCTCGTCGATGAACACCGCGCTGTCCGCGAGGAGTTCGTCGGGCAGCTCGCGCATGGTGGGGCGGAAGGCCCCGATGGCGTTGACGTGCACGCGGGCAGGCAGGGCGGCCGCGGTGAAGAGCGGACTGGTCGCGGGGGTGGCGCAGCAGACGATGTCGGCGTCGGCGACCGCCGCCTCGGGGTCGGCCGCGGTGCGCGTGCGGACCCCGTCCAGTTCGGGTGCGAGCGTTTCCAGGAGTGCGGCCGCGCGCCGGGGGTCGGTGTTGACGACGGTCAACTCGCGCAGGGGGCGTACCGCGTGGACGGCGCGGACCTGGTCGGCGGCCTGACCGCCCGCCCCGATGAGGGTGAGCCGCCCGGCGTCGGCCGGTGCGAGGAGGTCGGTGGCGACGCCCACGGCCGCGCCGGTGCGCAGAGTGGTGACGGCTCCGGCGTCCGCGATCAGGGTGTCCGTGCGTCCGGTCTCGGCCCACACCACCGTTCCGGCGATGGCCGGGGTGCGGTCGAAGTTCACGCTCAGCGTCTTGATGATGGCCGTGGAGGTCGCCCGGTGATGGGCGTTCATCACCAGGAACTGGCCGTCGCGCATGACAGTGCGGGTGGGCATCTCGAACTCGCCCGCCGCCAGGTCGACGAATCCTCTGCGTACCGCGTCGATGGCTTCGCGCATGGAGACGGCGGCGCGTACCCCGTCCGCGTCGAGGGTGACGGACTGCATGAAGGGCTCCGCATCGTCGTCGGTAATATGTAACACCTTACTGGCCGAAGGAGCCGTCGTGATCTACGGACCGCCGCACGCCCTCAGCATCAGCACCGTCGACTACCACACCGCCGGGGAGCCCTTCCGTATCGTCGTCGACCTGCCCGTGCCCCTGGAGGGGGCGACCGTCGCCGAGCGCCGCGTCTTCGCCATGAACGACCCCGCGGTCAACCGTCTGCGCCAACTGTTGTGCTGCGAACCCCGTGGACACGCCGACATGTACGGGGGTTTCCTCACGCCGCCCGACGACGAGGGGGCCCACTTCGGCGTGCTGTTCTGGCACAAGGACGGCTTCTCCACGGCGTGCGGCCACGGCTCCATGGCCCTCGCGGCGTGGGCGGTTCACACCGGCCTCGTCGCACCCGACCCCTCCGGCACCACTACCGTCGTCATCGACGTGCCTTCCGGGCGTGTCACGCTGCGGGTGCGCGGCGACGGCGGCAGGATCACCGGCATCGATTTCGTCAATGTGCCCAGCTACCGCGTCGCCTCATCGGTCGCCGTGAGCACTTCGCGCGGCGACGTCACGGTCGACATCGCGTACGGGGGCGCGCTCTACGCCCATCTTGACGCGTCCGCCGTCGGTCTGTCCGTGTCGCCCGAGCACTACAGCGACCTCATCGCCGTCGGACGCGAGGTGAAGTGGGCTCTGAACGGCACCGCACACGCCCGCCACCCCGCCGACGACCGCCTGAGCGGGATCTACGGCACCATCCTGTACGACGACCTCGGCACCGACGCGGACGGCAGTGCGCGCCAACGCAATGTCACCGTGTTCGCCGACGGCCAGGTCGACCGCTCCCCGTGCGGTTCCGGCACCTGCTCGCGGATCGCCGTCCTCGCCGCGAACGGCGTCCTGGGGCCGGGGCAGACCCTGGTGCACGAGTCGATCGTCGGCAGCCGGTTCACGGCCCGGGTGGCAGCGGAGACCGAGGCCCACGGCCGCCGGGCCGTCGTTCCCTCGGTCACCGGCATCGCCCACCGGACCGGCATGCACGTCTTCACGCTCGACCCCGACGACGACCTCGGCACGGGATTCGTCCTGCGGTAGCCCGGTCGCAGTTTCAGCTGCCCCCTCACACCCCTCACCGGCCCGCTCGTGCCCCCATTCAAGACACCTCACTGTCCTGCACGACCCAAGGCGATACCCCGGAACTGGCTGGCCTTGCCGCGCCGTCTTGACGCGGCAGATCATCGTGCCGCCGGGGACACCAGGTACCACGAACGGCTGCACCCCTGAAAGGGCCCGCCTCCGGCACACGGCCCACCCGAGCGCACCCGTCCACGGAGGTGAAGTGGGGACGAGCCCCCGCGAGGATGAGGAGACGTTGCGGCTCAGGAGTCGGCGCGCTGGGCGACAGTGACGGTCGCTCGGGGGTATGAGGCACCGCAGCATCATTCCAGAGCACTTGTCGCAGGCCCCAGAGGGCCCGGGACCCATCCCCACGGCGAGTGCGTGCAGCGCAGCAGCGCACACTCGTGCCCCGGCGCAAGAACCAGAAGGGGCGCCCTGCCCCTGGCCGACTTCACTGGTGCCGGCACCGGCACCGGTACCGCTCCGGTCGGGGACCGGTGCGGCCTCGGCAGGGGCGGTGGGGAACCTCTCCGACCGTGTCAGTCCGGACGGCGGCGTCGGAACACCCAGCGCCTTCGGGAGGCTGCCGTGCGCCGAAGTGCGCCGTCAGGGCGGTCGGGCTGTGCCGTACTCGGTGTTGCGTCCGGTACGGCGGGCTGGGGGCAGGGGCTCGCGGGGCCCGGCAGGGGCGTGCGGTCGATGGGCGCGCCCTGCAGCCCGTTGCCCACCTCCTGGCTTCCCTGGTAGCAGGTGATGAGTTCGGCGAACACGGGCATCTGCCGCCGTAACCGGTCCGCCACTTCGGCGGTGAGTATGTTGCTGTTGAGGGCGATCCTGCCGTCATCGCGCAGTGCAGCACACAGCACCTGGCCGTCGGGGGGGTGGTGGTACCGCGTGCGGGTGCGTAACCGGCCTCTCTCTGCTCCCGCTCCCGAACGGTCATCCGTTGCTGCGTCGCCCAGCGCAGGTCGTCGTCGATCTCTTGCTCATGCAGGACCCATGCCCGCATCCGCACGGCGGCGGAGTATTCCTCCTCTGTCAGGCGGACACCGCCTTCCCACGGCTTCGGCAGAGCCTCGGTGAGGTCCACTACGTACCGGCAGTGCGGGTCCTGGACGTCGTCCAGCGCACGCCAGGCTTCCTCTGGTTCGAGCATGAGGGGAATCATCGCGTGGAGGGCCGGAAGGGATCCGCCGGGGCGTACCTCGATGCCGATGACGTCAGGTGTGTGACCGGTGCTTGCGTACAGGCGGAGCAGTCCGTTTTCGAGGAAGAGGAATCCGCGCAGGCTGGTGCGGTGGTGTTCCTGGACTGGGCGGGCCAGTACGCGCAGCAGGGTGGAGGTCCAGTCGTCGGTGGTGAAGGGAGCCTCTTTGAGCGATGACGGGGTGAGCCGGTAGAGGTCGATCCCCATGACGGAGGAGACCGCGTCCTCGGGGTAGCTGTGGGTTCCGGTGTGTGCGGAGCGCAGGAGGGCGACGATGTCGTGGGATGTGCGGAGTTCCTCGCCCGTGTAGAGGGGAATCTCGTATGCGGTCAGCTCGCTCGGGGTGCTTTCGCCTCGGGGGCCGAGGGCGACGCGGATGTCCGGTGTTCCCGACGGGCCGGGCATCACGCCCCGTACGTGCTGGTCGTCCAGCAGCGGTGCGTAGACGTGCCCGAGCAGAAGGTCTGCTGTTTCCGCCTGCAGTTCGGCAACCTCGTCGCCCTCGTGGTGCATCAGCTCACTCATTCACCCAGTTTGGGCGCTTCGTGAAGCCCTGGCAGTACGCGGTGATCACGCCAACCACCACCTGCCCCTTGCCCGCGTCGTACTGGCCGTCGGCGGTCTTGAGTGCCTACCGCGCCTTGCGGTGGCTGTCGAGGAGAGTTACTCAATGTGTCCGGTGGTTGGGTCCACCTGCTTCAAGAAGTCCCGTGCTAGTACTTGCAGTTCCGCCTCGCTCAATACTCTGGCCGGCTGTACGGCGGAGGTGAAGCCGTATCCGGGGTTGGGGCCTGATAGCCAGGTGAAGTCGTACGTGCCCAACTCGTCAGGGCGCTCGGCGATGTCGAACGTCTCCCCGTCGACCACGAGTGTCGACCGCCGTGTGCTGTGTCTGTCCATGACTGATCAGTATGTCTGCTGCCCTGAGGGTGGCTGCTTGGCCGTACGAGTCCCGCGGGCCCGGAGGGCGTTCTCGGCGCCGGCCACATCGCGGCAGCAGTTGCTCCCCGCCGGCCCGGATAGGGCTGGGTGATCACCTTGTACGCCCGCATCCGTGAAGGCGAGGATACGGCGATCACCCCAAGTGGAGCCCTGTGAGCGGCATGTCGAGGCGCGACCAACCACCCCAGAGGGGAAACCTGAATGTCGCAGAACGGGCTTCGCGCACATCAGATTGAGGCGGTCGACGCCGTGCTTCGATATCTCCAGCTCCCGGCCCGCTCCCCGGTTCCAGAGGAGCGTCTGCGGTGCCAGGTGATCGCGGCGACGGCATCGGGGAAGACGCGGATCGCTGCGGTGGCCGCTCAGCGGCTCAACGCGCGGCGGGTGTTGGTGTGTTGGTGCCGACGACGGATCTGCTGACGCAGATGGCCGCGGAGTGGCGTCGGGCCGGGCGGGCGGGCGGGGGCGATGGTGGGGGCGTGTGAGGCGAAGGTCGCGGCGCCGAGCGGGATGCCGTGCACCACTGACGAGGCGGAGCTGCTGTCGTGGGTGGGGGACGACGAGCCGGTGACCGTGTTCTCGACATACGCCACCGCGACCACGGCCGTCCGTCCGGAAGGCGCACGCGCTCGGAATGGGGCCGTTTGACCTGATGGTCGTGGACAGCAAACTTCACCACCCCGGCGACACCCGCACCCTCATCAACACCGTCCGCGAGGGCCCGACAGCAGTGCAACCTCCTGACGCCCACTCGGTGAAAGAGACACGGCGCGTATCACTCGCCCCGCACTTTCCCGACCCCTCTCGTGTAGCACGACACCTGCTTCACCCATCCATCCGCCAGAAGGAGATCTGCTCGTCCCACTGGAAACGAGCGTGTGCGTAGAGCGCCTTCTCACCCGCGAGGGCG
Source organism: Streptomyces sp. NPDC087440 (assembly GCF_044744005.1). Lineage (NCBI taxonomy): Bacteria > Bacillati > Actinomycetota > Actinomycetes > Kitasatosporales > Streptomycetaceae > Streptomyces > Streptomyces sp. NPDC087440. The sequence goes on from NZ_JBIUXN010000031.1 coordinate 47,350, forward strand.
GTTTTTCCAGTCCTGCGCAGCCTGATCCCACTGACGCCGAAGCAAGCTGAGACTGATCACCCCAGAGGCGGGCGCACCAGCAACCACGACAGCCATCCACCACGGCATGTTGCCCCTCCACAACAAGACGGCCGCCGCGGCCACCCACACCCCCAAGGCAATAAGCGCGTACTTCGTCACCGGCCTCATGCCGACCAGCTACCCCCCACCACCACCCCGACACGACCCAGCGGAACCGGAACGGCTGCCGGCCCGGCGTCCGCCTCCCCGCCGGCCCCCTGGCTGCTCTCTGTGATCAGGGAGCGGGGGCCGCCCTGCTGGACGACGGCGTGGCCGTCAGGGCGGGTGGTGCCGGTGGCCCAGGAGGTGTGCCTGACATGGGCCCGGACGGTGACCTGACTGTCCCCGCCGGACTCGAACCCGCCAGCGGCCGCAGGGCGACATGTGGGTGCTGGCGGTTGCGGTGCGGTCGTACGCCGCGTTCGCGGTCCATGTCCGCTTCGACGACGGCATGACCGAGGAGGTCCTGCCCGTTCTCTGGTCCGTGATCCCCGAGGCGGAGCAGGCGGCGTTCCCGGTACGGCTGGAGGAGTTCGTGGACGCCTACCGGGAGCGGCTGATACGGCTGTACGCGGACTACGGGCCGCAGTCGGCAATCACGCGGCGCGGGCGACACGAGCTGCTCGCGCACCCGGTGTCGCTGACAACGAGTTGTACGCCCGGCGGCAAGATCAGGGCAGTCGGCGGATCCAGGGCGACGCGACCGCCGTACGGAAGCAGCGTGGGGTGCGGTCGTATGCGCTGCTGGACGGGATCGGGATCGGGATCGGCGTCACATGCTGGTGCGGGAGCGGACGCGGGAGAACGCCCGCTTCCTTGCCGAGGGCGGGGTCGAGCACGGCGATGCGTACGGGGCGCTGCGTGCCTTGGCTGCCGTGTGCGCGGTCGAAGCGCGGCGGCGGGGTGTTGCAGGGTTCGGGGCGGACGCCATCCTCGCCGCCGTCGTGCCGCAGAAGCCGGTCAGGATTTCCAGGTGCGGCGACGCGCGGGCCTACCACCAGCCTGCCGTTGGCCGGGAGCCGGTTCTGCTGACGCAAGATCACAACGCGAAGCGACTCCTCACCTGGACGGCAAGGACCTCCCCGTCGTGCGCGCCGTCGGCTGAGCAATGGCCTTGAAGCTCGGGGCGTACAGTTCCCCGACCGTAACTCCTGGAGAACTCCTGGAGCAGCTTCGAGAGCCTCTATGCCGAAGTACTGCATACCCCGCTTCCGCGTTCGGCTCCAACATCCCGCGGCGGAACAACCTGAAGCCCAATCGCCTGAGTTGGGCCCCAGCACTCATGCACGGTCGTGCTGGACAACGCCTCCACCGCACCAGCATCGAAGCCACCGCCGTGGACCGGGTGCCGAACCACCAACAATCCGCGTCCGAGGATCAGCAAAGAACTTCACCGGAACCGCCCACGGCACTGGGAGCGCTGGAGCCGGGGGCGCTCATGGGCGCTTGGAGCTGGCCTGAGATCCTTCACTCATGAGCACACCACCGGACGGGTTGCCCGTCTACCGAGTCTTGACCGGACCGGACGACGCCACGTTCTGCCACCGGGTGAGCGAGGCGATTGGTCTTGGCTATGCACTGTACGAAGGCCCCGCCGTCACCTTCAACGGCGAGAACGTCATCGTCGCCCAGGCGCTGATCTGGCCGACACGGCCGTAAGACGGTGTTATGCGGTGAGGCTGGGTAGGGCAGTCCAGCATGGGTCAGGGCACGTGGAGTTGGACTGTTCCGGACGGGCTGTGGGAGATCGCGGGGCCTCTCATCCCGCAGTCGAGGGTGCGGCCGCAGGGTGGCGGGACGCAGGACATCCCTGATGAGACGTTGTTCGCGGCGATCGTCAATGTGCTGGTCAGCGGGTGTGCATGGCAGGCTTTGCCGCCGCGCTCCGTCCGGGACGTCACCCACGCCTTCGGTCCGATGGTCAACGCCCGCTACCCCCTCCGCACCATGCGGGTGATGGCCGAATACCGCGGCAACGACGAAGCCACCATGGCCGACGACAACGCCTCCGCCTACAACTGCCGCCGCATCACTGGCAACCCCGCAAAACTCTCCCGCCACTCCTACGGCGACGCCCTCGACTTCAACACCGTCGAAAGCTCTTACGGCGACGCCTTCGGCACAGTCCACCCCGCCGCCGGACACCGCTGCCTGCGCCGCAACCGCCCCGCCCCGCCCCGCCAAGGGAATCACGCGACGCGGCCACGCCGTCACCACCGCCACGGCACGCGCCGGCCGGTGCCGGGGCGGCCGCTGGAACCACCCCGACTACCAGCACTTCTCCGCCAACGGCCCATCGGCGTGCCGCGGCGGTGGCCGGATGCCGCCGTGCGGGGTGCGGTGCCCTTGCGGGTTCGGGGAGAGTGCCGAAGCTGGGAGCCGCACCGTTTTCACCGTTCCGGAGGGGGCATGCACATGTGCGCGCACACAACAGGGGCCGGAGCTGCTCCACCCGCGCGGAGCGCGCCGTGAACGCCGGAGCCGAGCCCCGGGTCCGGCACTTCACGGGGTACGGCGGGATCCCGCTCGTGGCGGACGTGTGGGAAGAGGGGGGCGCGCCACCCCTGCTCCTGCTGCACGCCGGGTGTCAGACCCGTCGGGCCTGGCAGGTTGCCGGCGGCCGGTTGGCGGCACTCGGGCACCACGTCGTCGCGCCGGACCTGCGCGGGCACGGCGCCAGCGGGCGGCCGACGGGCAGCGGAGGCTACGGGCTGGACCTGTTCGCCAACGACGTCCGGGCGCTCGTCTCCGCACTCGACGGGCTCCCGGTGGTCGTCGGGGCTTCGCTCGGCGGCCTGAGCGCGCTGCTCGCCGCCGGGGAGGAGCCCCGGGCGGCCGTGCGCGCCCTGGTGCTGGTCGACGTGGCGCACCGCCCCGACCCGCGAGGGCTGCGCCGGATCGTAGAGACGATGCGCCGGCTCCCGCACGGGGAGACCTGGGACCCCCGGTTGCTGGAGAGCTTCGAGCACCGCATGGATCCGCCCGGCATGACGGAACGCCTGCTGGGCGCGGCGTGCCGGTCCGACGTTCCGGTGCTGGTGGCGCGGGGGCAACTCAGTGACGTCGTGAGCGAGGAGGCCGCTGCGGACTTCTGCGCGCGAGTCCCCCGCGCGCGGAGCGTGGAGGTGGCCGGCGCCGGTCACACGATGGCCGGTGAGCGCAACGCGGCCTTCGTCGACGCGGTCCTGCCGTTCCTGCGGGAGCACGCCCGGTAGGCGTCGGCTCGGTGGGAGTGAAGAGTTACGGGGCTGTTCACCGGCGCGTGACCAGCAGCTTCCCCGACCCGGGGTGCGTGGCCTGTCGGATGGGACGGGTCAGAGGTCTGGACCAATTGAGTCGCACCAATCCCCGTTCCGAATAAGGGCATTGAGTCATCGAACGCAATTGGTCTACACCTCTGATGCCAAGGTGCACGACAGAAACACGCACATACACAGCCGTGGGGGGCTTTATGACTGTGCATCACCTTCCGCAACCACCTTCCGACGACGAGCTCTACGCGTACTTCGGTCCGCAGCACCGCTGGGTGCTGGTCAGCACGTCGCTCGCCTTCGTGTGCACGGCCGCCACCATGTTCGCCTTCGCCCTGCGCACTCCCGCCCTCTGGGCCTTCCTCGCGGTCCTCGGACTCAACGTCGTGGCCCTCGCCCTCTCCTGCGTCAACAGCCTGCGCCGCCGCAGGCTCACCCGCCGGTCGCACGAACTGCTCGTGCACGCCTGGCAACCCGCCCAACCCCCGTCCGTCGACCTCTACCTGCCCACCTGCGGCGAGCCGCTCGCCGTCCTGACCAACGCCTACCGCGCGGTCTCCGCACTGGACTGGCCCGGCCGGCTGACCGTCTGGGTCCTGGACGACGGCGACCGGCCCGAAGTCGCCGCGCTCGCCGCCTCGTACGGCTACGAGTACGTCGTACGGCCCGACCGCGGACACCTGAAGAAGGCCGGGAACCTCAACCACGCCCTGACCCTCAGCAGCGCCGAGGTCGTCGCCATCCTGGACGCCGACTTCGCGCCCCGGCCCGACTTCCTGCGGCACCTCATCCCGTATCTGGCCGATCCGGCGGTCGGCATCGTGCAGAGCCCCCAGTGGTTCGACACGGACGCGTCCATGGACTGGATCCAGCGCGCCGCCGGATCTGCCCAGGAGTGGTTCTTCCGCTGGATACAGCCCTCGCGCGACGTGAGCGACGCCGCCATCTGCTGCGGCAGCAACGCCGTCTACCGGCGCAGCGCCCTCGACCTGGCCGGCGGGTTCGCCCGGCTCGACCACAGCGAGGACCTCTACACCGGACTCGCCCTCCACGCACGGGGCTTCCGCACCCTCTACGTGCCGGTGCTCGTCGCCAAGGGCACGTCCCCCGAGTCGGTCACCTCCTTCGTCAACCAGCAGTACCGCTGGGCCATGGGCAACCTCCACCTGCTGAGCACGCCCGTCCTCACGGAGATGGGGGCGCCCTGGCGGATGCGGCTGTGCTTCGCCGAGGGCATCGTCGGCTACCTCACGACCGCGGTGAACACCTTCGTCGCACCACTGCCACCGCTGGTGATGATGTTCTGCTACCCCGACGACGTGCGCCCCTGGCACGTCCTGCCGCTGCTGGCCCCGCTGTGGCTGTGGCACGTGCTGCTCCCCCGGGTCAGCCGCACCCGATGGCGGGTGGAGGTGATCCGCGCGAACGTGCTGACCAGCGTGGCCGCGGCGGTGGCCTTCTGGCACACGCTGCGCGGTCGTAGCGCCGCCTGGGTGCCCACCGGCGCCAAGGGCCCGGCCGCGTCGGGCGGCATGGCACGGCGGGTGGTGGCCGTCTCGCTCGGCTGGCTGCTCGTCTCGCATGCGGCGGCCGTCGCGGGGCTGGCGCTGGTCGTGGCGCGCAACGGCTGGACACAGGGCTGGGGGCTGCTCCTGTACGTCACGGTGCAGTGCCAGCTCCATGTGCCGCTGATACGACACCTGTACGGGGAACTGCGCCCGGCCGGCCCCGGGCCCACGAGCACCGGGAACGTCCCGGCCGGCCGCGTACGAACCCTGCTGGGGCGTGCCCGCCGGGCGCTGCCCGCGTCGCGCGCCGCCATGCTGCCCCGCCGCTGGCCCGAGACCCTGGCCGCCACCGCCCTCCTGCTGCTCATCGGCCTGGTGGCATCCGGGTGGGTCAACCCGATGCTCCCCTGGGCGAGTTGAACGATCCGAAAGGCCCTCCTGCCATGTCGTCCTCCGCGGCCCCCGCCCACCGGCCGTCCGCCGCCTCCGTCACACCCCGCGGGCAGCGGTCCACCGCTTCTCCGCCCGTGCCACCCTCCACCACCCCGGACTCCGAGTCGGGGCCCAGTCCGCACCGCTCGGCCTTCCGGCCCGACATCGAGGGGCTGCGCGCCGTCGCCGTGCTCGCGGTCCTCGCCTTCCATGCCCAAGTCCCCGGCCTCCAGGGCGGCTTCGTCGGCGTGGACGTCTTCTTCGTCATCTCCGGCTACCTGATCACCGGCCTCCTGGTGCGCGAGGCCATCACCACCGGCCGCATCCGGCTCGGGGACTTCTTCTCCCGCCGGGCGCGCCGTCTGCTGCCGTCCGCCGCCGTGGTGCTGGTCGCGGTGGCGGCGGTGGGCGCCTGGCTGACCGTACCGCTGCGGCGTGCGGGCCTGGAGCACGACGTCCTCGCGGCGGCGCTGTCCGTCGCCAACTGGCGGTTCACCGCCCAGCAGACCGACTACCTCGCCGCCGGTCACGACCAGAGCGCGCTGCTGCACTTCTGGTCCCTGGCCGTCGAGGAACAGTTCTACTTCTTCTGGGCACCGCTGCTGGCGATCGCCGGACTGTGCGTCGCGCGCGCGGTGCGCAGGGGACGCGCGGTGCGCGCGGCCGTGGCCGTCGCCGTGGTCCCGCTCGTCCTCGCCTCCTTCGCACTGTCCTTGTACTGGACGCAGGAGTCGGCCTCGCTCGCCTACCTCGCCACACCTGCGCGGGTCTGGCAGTTCGGGGCGGGGGCGCTGCTCGCGCTGCTGCCGTGGCACCTGATGCGCGGGCCCCGCCCGTTGCGGCTGCTGTGCGGGTGGGCGGGGGCGGCGGCCATCGGTTGGTGCGTCCTCGCGTACGACCACACCACGCCGTACCCCGGTTACGCGGCCCTCGTGCCGACCCTGGCGACCGCAGCCGTCATCCTGGCGGCGATACCGGGCCGCGGCGAGCGCGACGCACAAGGTGCCCACGGGGTGGGCCGGTTGCTGGCGATGCGGGCTCCGCGGGCGGTGGGGAGGCTGTCGTACACGCTGTACCTGTGGCACTGGCCGGTCCTGGTGCTCGCCGAGGCCCGGCTCGGGACGCTCGACTGGCCCGCGAAGAGCGCGCTGACGCTGGCCGCCGTCCTGCCCGCCCTCGCCACGGCGTACGGGGTGGAGCGCCCCCTGCGCCGCAGCCGCACCGTGTCCGCGCACACCCGGCGCGGTCTCTCGGTGGGCGTCACGGCGATCGTCCTGCCGGTCGCCCTCGCCCTGACGATCGGCACGACCACGCTCCACCTGCTGGGCGACACCGCTCCGCCCGACCCGAAGGGACTGCCCGCGGGAGCCGCTTCGGGTCCGCATCTGCTGCTCCGTCAGCCCGGTGTGCCCCCCGCCGACGGGCCGGTACTGCCCGCCCCCGCCCAGGCACGGGGCGACTTCCCGCCGGACGGCGCGTGCCAGGTCTCCCCGGCCGCGACCCGCAGCCCGGACTGCCTGTTCGGCGCGGTGGCCAGTCCCGACCGGATCGTGCTGCTCGGCGACTCGCACGCCGGGCAGTGGTTCTCACCGCTGCTCGGCATCGCCGCCGAACGCGGCTGGGCACTCCAGGAACTCGTCAAGCAGGGATGCCCACTGCCGCGGATCACGGTGCACAGCCCCCAGCTCGGCCGCGCCTACCGGGAGTGCGACACCTGGCGGTCGCACGCCCTGGACCGGCTCCGGCAGCAGCCGAGGCCGCGCCTGGTGGTGATCTCCTCGCTGAACCGGTACACCGCCGACGAGAAGCTGCTGCTGAAGGGATGGGAGGAAACCCTCGCCCCACTGCGGGAGTTGGGGGTGCCCATCGTCTACGTCGAGGACACCCCGGTGCCCGGCACGGACGTCCCGGCCTGCGTGTCGGGTCACCTTCAGTCGCCGGACGCCTGCGCGTTCGACCGCCGCGAGTCGTGGCGGCCCGATCCGCTGGCGCACAGGATCGCGTCGGGCGCGCTGCCCGGCGTACGCAGCATCGGTGTGAACGAGGTGCTCTGCCCGGAGGACGGGCCGACCTGCCCGGCCGTGCTGGACCGGGTGCTGCTCTACCGCGACGACGCCCACCTGACGAACGCCGCGGCCGTGGTCCTCGCCGCCCGGCTGGAGCGCCTGCTCACACAGGCGGGCGCGCTGCCCGCCGCAGGTGCGGACGGGAACGGCACGGGGCGGCCGTCGGCGACCGGCGGCTGGGTGCGGCTGCTGCGCGACGACTTCGACGGCCCCGCGGGAAGCCCCCCGTCGGCCGCCCACTGGATGCATGACGTGGGTACCTGCTACCCCGGCTGTCCCGCCCCGCGGTGGGGCACCGGCGAGATCGAGACGATGACGGACTCGACCGACAACGTCCGCCTCGACGGCAAGGGGGCGTTGGAGATCGTCCCCCTGCGCAAGGACGGACGGTGGACGTCGGGCCGGATCGAAACCCGGCGCTCCGACTTCGCCGCCCCGCCCGGCGGGGCGCTGCGCATCGAGGCGTCGATCGCCCTGCCGGACGTGACGGGGCCTGCTGCGGCGGGCTACTGGCCCGCGTTCTGGACCCTGGGCGCACCGCTGCGCGACGGGTACACCGGCTGGCCGGGCGTCGGCGAGCTGGACGTCATGGAGTCGGTCAACGGCCAGGACACCGTCTTCGGCACGATGCACTGCGGGGTCCTGCGAGGCGGCCCGTGCGGGGAGCCGGCGGGTCTGAGCTCGGCCCCGCAGAAGTGCGCCGGATGCCGTACGGCGTTCCACTCGTACGCCGTGGAGATCGACCGCAGCGCCGGCGCCGAGGAGGTGCGCTGGTATCTGGACGGGCGGGTTTACCACCGGGTGCCGGCCCGCCGGATGGACTCCGGGACGTGGCAGCGGGCCGTGGACCACGGTCTCTTCCTGATCCTCAACGTGGCGATCGGCGGTGAACTCCCGCGCCAGGACGGGGTGTCGCCCGGTGCGACAACCAGGCCGGGCCACGCGATGCGGGTCGACCACGTCACCGTGTCGGCCCGCCCGGTCACCACCGCGGGGCCGCCGCCGACCCCGGGGCGCGGCTGACGGTGCCCCCTCTCCCACTGCCCGGACGCGGCGGTGGGAGAGGTGTCCCGCTCAGCGCACCGCGCTCGACGAGGAGCCGCCCGTCACCGTGAGCCGTGGCGTGCCGGTGCCGACGGCCGGGGTCACCCAGCTGCACCGGCTGTCACGGCCCGGGAGGGTGTGGGCGACCACTGGGTGCCGTGGGTGCTCATCCCGTTGAGCTGGACGGCCTGGCCGCCGACGTCACAGAGCTGGGTGCCATCGGATGCGGACGGCACGACGCGGGTTGACCGTCACACACGCCTCGCCCTGCAAAGACGTCACGCGGTACTCCGCGGAGGAACGCGCCGCGAGGGTCGGCGCGGACGCCGCGCCGGAATACGGCCACACCCCCACCGGCCAGAGCGGCGCAGAACTCGTCCTCACCGGCCAGAGCGGCGGACAGCTCGGCGCGGGGTTCGTCCTCACGCGATTTTCGGAGGCCCCGCATCAGTCCAACGCGTCCGCCGCGTACCTGTCGCACTGCGCCGCGACACTGGCGGTTGAGCCGGGCAGACGACACCGGCGCAACACGTGCCCCGGCAGTCCCGTCCAGTACCGAGCGGTGTCACAGCACGGCCCGCAATTCGTCCGCGGTCCGTCACGACCACCGGAATCCCGCCTACCGCCGCTAGCGTGACCGCACGTCGTCACCGCGCGTAGACCGGGGTCCGTTCCGGCCGCCGCGGCACCGACGACCGGCGGACCCGAGCGGCCGTCACACCATCACGGGGGAAGGCAGCACACGATGGATCGATCAAGAACGACGAGCAGCCTGGGACGGACCGGCATCGCCTCGACGGCACCACGGCACGAAGGAAGGGCCGGGACCAGGACACCGAGGTCACTGCGGGTGCGCGTCCTGGCGCCCGCCCTGATCGGCGCCGCACTCGCCGCGTCCTGCCCGTCGGTCGCGGTCGCGGAGAGCCAGAACAGCTCCGCGGCCTCTGGCGGGGACGCCCGGCTCGCCCGTGCGCAGGCTCCCATGCTGGCCGTGGCCGACGCACTGGAGCGGGCCGGGGAGCACAGTGGGGCAGCCGGTTTCGCGGGCATCACCCTGGACGTTCCCGGCGGTTTCGTCGACCTGTACTGGAAGGGAACACCGCCCGCGGCGGTGGCGCGCGAGGCCGGGAAGCGGCATGCCGGGTTCCGGGTGCGCACACACCCGGCGAAGCACTCCGCCGCCGAACTCGACCAGCACGCCCGGTCCGTCCTGCGTACCCACGGAGTGGGCGTCGGCGGATCCGTACACCGGGTCACCCCGCTGCCCGACGGCACCGGCATCGAAGTGGGCGTCGTCGCCGGACAGGGGAAGCGGACGGCGGTACCGCAGCCCGCGGACCCGCTGGTGGTGCGGACCGAGACGGAGGCCATGCCCACGCCCTACGCAAGCCGTTGGGGAGGTGACGCGCCCTGGGAGGCAGGCATCCAGATCAACAGCTGCAGCGTCGCCTTCCCTGGGTACGCGCGGGAGGACGACGGCCGCATCACGCGCAAGCTCATCAGCGCGGCGCACTGCTTCCGCCCCGGCGACCAGGTGCGCACCAATGTCCCGGGCGGCCCGTCCCAGGTGATCGGGACGGTCCAGGCCGTGGACGACGGGCTGGACACCGCGCTGATCGCGGTCGACAACGGCGACGTCACCAACCGCATGTGGGACGGCGGGGTCGAGGACGGCACCGAGTACACGAAGGTCATCGCGGGCACGTCCGCGCCCCGCAACGGTTCGCTGGTGTGCACCTCGGGAGCGTTCAGCGGTGTGCACTGCGACATCAAGATCACCAAGACCAACAGCACCCTCGACTGGGGCACCCACACGTCCCGGGGAGTGTCCACCGGCGACCAGCTCCAGAAGCTCCTGGCCTCCGGCAGCGGCGACAGCGGCGGCCCCGTGTTCACCCTGACCGGGGACGGCAGCCAGGTCCTGGCGGCGGGCGTGATCATCGGCGGCGACCCCGCCAGGCCGGCCTCCTGCACCTACCGCTCCACCCGCTGTTCCACGCGGCTGTTGTTCACCGACTTCCGTACGGTGAAGGCGCGTTGGGGGCTCTACACCTGAGGGGAGCCGCGCCGGGCCCGGCGCAGCGGGGCCCGGCGCAGCGGGGCCCGGGTCCCGGACGCTGCGCCGAAGGCCCGGCCCGGTTCCGGTCAGCGCCGGGCCAGGCGCCGTGCGCCGCCCGTTCCGTAGTCGAGCTTGTAGTGGGCGAACAGCGGGAGCTCCTCGTCGGCCGCCAGCTCGCCGTCGGTGTCGATGGAAGGGGCGTCCTTCACCACCTGCTTCGGCCAGGCCACGCGCAGGTGCGAGGGGGAGACGGAGGCGCCCGTCAGCGGCACGAAGGTGATGCGTTTGCGGGTGGGCAGCCCCACTGTGAGCGCGGCGAAGGCAGGCAGGTCGGTGGCGGTGTCGACGTACACGGACTCCAGGACACCGATCTTGCTGCCTTCGCTGTCGACGACGTCGTGTCCCAGCCAGTCGCGGATGTTCTCCACTTCGAGCATGAGCTCTCCCTCCGGTCAGATGTGTCGCGGTGACTCGGACAGAGCCCCCTGTTCCTGCGTCTGCCCAGGCCGGAGCCGCTCATGAGAGATCCGGCCGGGGCCGGGCCGAGACGCGTCGGCGTCAGGCCCGGCCAGTGGCGGGTCCGTCGGTCACGTGCGCGCAAGCGCGGAGTGCCGGGCGGTGTCCGCAGGAACCTGCTGCGGGAAGCGTCGTGGTCCGTCTCCCCCACGGTGAAGCACGGTGCCCGAGAGGACGTGGAAGCCCTCGTCGGGCCGCTTCGGGGCAGGTGCCGCGGGTCTCCCCCGCACCCGACCCGCCTCTTTCGGGGGTCGCCCGGAACACTTCCGCGACTGAGGGGAGCCAGTTCCTTCCGGAGTCTGCCGGGGCCCGCCGAGGAGAGGTGACCTGCGTCGATCCCGCTCCGGGACTCTCCTTGAAGCGTGGGTGCCCTGGGTGCTCCGCTGGAGGGGTCCGGCAGAGCGGTACCGCGACCCGTGAGGGGGTGAGGGCGCTGACGCAGGCCCGCACGTGATGCATTCCTGGCGGGTGACCCCCGACTCCCGCTCCCGCCGGAACGACGGTCGCTCCTCCGCGGCACGGCCCCGCCGGCCCCGGACCGTCCGGCCCGCCGAACTGGACTGCTACGGCCGCCTCCTGTACGACCTGGTGAACGCCTGCGGTGGCCTGTCTCCCTCGGGAGCCGGGCCGCATACACGCCGAAGTACGGCAGGACGGCACGCGGCTCCCCAGCGCTCTTGACCACAAGGGACACGGGGCACGAGAGCCAGGAACTCCGCGTTCGCCCGGAAGGCCGTACCCGGCCGAGAACCGTCGGCCGATGCGGGCAGCCATCCCGTACGAACACCACTACGGAGGACCACCATGGCCTCAACTCTGCGCCCGCTGAGCCCCCTTGGGCAGCGCGCCCTCCTGCTGACCACCGCGGCCGTGCCGTTGACCGGCTGGACCGTGCACGCCGTCGTACTGCACAGGCGGCTCGTCTCCTGTCAGCGCGACCCGCTCACGGGACTGCTGCGCCGTGACGCCTACACCGCCCGCGCCCACCGGATCCTGCGCCGTCACGGCGACGACACCGCAGTGGTCCTGATCGACGCCGACCACTTCAAGGCCGTCAACGACCGTTTCGGACACAACGGCGGGGACACCGTGCTCGCCGCCTTCGGGGCCCGGATCACCGCGTGGGCGGGCCCGCACGCCTCGGCGGGCAGGCTCGGGGGCGACGAGTTCGCCGTCGTCCTTCCGCTGGCCGCCGCCCGTCGGCATCAGCGCCTGGAGCAGTTGGTGCGCATGCTGTGCATGCCGGTACGTCTGGACGACGGCCGTACGGTCGACGTCTCGGCCTCCGTGGGCGCAGCGACCGCGGACACCATGGGCACCCGTGACCTGTCAGCCCTGCAGAGGGCCGCCGACGCGGCGATGTACGAGGGCAAGCACGGGGGCCGCGCGCGGTTCGCCACTCCCGCGCACGCGGCCACACCGTCCGTGAACGGTCGCCGCGCGGGCCGACCGGGCACCCACCAGTGGGGGCGGGCGGCATGAGACCCGCACGCCCTGCCACGGGCGGCCCGGACCCGGCGGAGGCAGGGGGTCGTGCCCGGCCCCCGTTCGCCGTGCGCCCGGGTGGAGGAAGGAGGGAGTGAGAACGGCCGCGCGGGCCACCCGTGGTTCATCACGCACTACGATCTTGTCGGTCTCGGCGCGGGCACCGGCAAAGCCCGTGGGCCGCATCCCGAGCAAGATGCTCGCCGTCACCGCCGAGGTGGCCGACGCCGTACGGGAGAGCGACCGCCACGACGTTGCGGCCCGCCTCGGGGTCATCGACTGGCCGCAGGCGCGGGAACGGCTCTTCGGGCGGCTCGACGCCGACACCCGCGCCGGAGGTCAAGGACGCCGCGACAGCGACTGGGTCACCGTCCTGCGGGGACGGGCGTGCTTCACGGGCGAGCGGGAGCTGACGGTGGTCACGGAACGGGGGACCGAACACCTCTCACCGCCGAGCCGGCCCACGTGTTCCACTCCGCTGGCACCGCCGTCACCGTGGTCGAGCGGCAGGACACCCTGCTCGGCCCGCAGGGCGAATCGGTCGCGCGCCTTCACGAGGACGCGGACGCCCAGTGGGACCTCCGGCTGGGGCAGGAGAAGCAGACCGACGCCGTGCGCGATCACTTCGCAGGCTCGCCGGGACAGGAGCACGGGGCGCTTCGCACCTGATTACTGACGGTCACTCAGCTGAGCGCCGCGGAGACTGTACGAGCCTACGAAGGACCGCTCCACAGCCGCCGACCCCGGGGCGGCCCGCAGGCATTCCCGGCCCTCACTCTCGCTTCGGCGTCGCCGGCCACGCCTTCCTCACGCGACACGTCCCCACACAGCACTTCGGCACACGTACGCACGCATGCGCACCCACGTGTGCACCTGCACCTGCGTCAGCACGTAACGGGAGAAGACCTCGTCCGAGACCTCGGCTCCACGGAACATCGAGATCGCCTGGCCCGGCCTGGGCATCACGTCACCGCCGAACTCGCGACCGCAACCCCGAACTGGCCGAAGCGCTCTGGGAATCCCTCCCCTACCGCAGTCTCCAGGGGCACGCACTGGCGGCCGGTGAACCGGGCAGCATCGAGGGCGCCGTGACCCGCATCAAAAAGATCAAGAGACAGCTCTACGGTCGAGCCGGATTCGAACTCCTACGCAAAATGATCCTGCTTCAGTGACGCTCGGCAGCAACTCCCCAGGATCTTTACGAACGTCGTATCAGTCCAGCTCGACAAAACGATGGACGCGAAAAGACGTCAGGCTGTTCGGTTCGATGCTTGCCGAATCCACTCGGTAGCGGCCGGCGGCCAGGTCGAGGGAGGTGCTGCCTGTAAGAGTCCCGACCTCGGTGCCAAAGTAGGCGGCGTCGAACATGACAAGCTCGCCAGTGGTGCTGAGTACGGGGCCTTCCTTCCACTCGGCGGTGGAAAGACCAGTCCGGATGATGTCGACGACACCTTCCTCGCTCTCCGCGTAATGCCAGCGGACGAGCACGCGATGCTCGGGAAGGTAGGAGGTGGAGAGGGGTTCGTCCCCGAGGACGAGTGCCTCAGCTCCGTCAGGCAGTTCGAGGACCCCGACGAAATCCATCACCTCGCAGGCCCGGTCGTAGTCGTCCTCCGGTCCCGACCAGTGCGGCAGTGCAGTGCGCGGAACCACAATGAAGGGGCCGCCCTCCGTATCCAGCCACGTCAACGACATGCCGCCTCCATCCTTTGGCTCCGTGTTCCGTGGCGACAGCGTATGTGCCCGGTCGTACAAGGGTCACGCCTGTGGTGGTCGAGGTGCACGGTAACGGGCCCACGGTCGCAGCTCGACCATTCCCAAGTACGACGTGTACGAGTAGGACTCCGTTAGGTTTGCGGATCTTGGCTCGATGGATGGCCTCCGTACGATGTCGGATCATGGTGACGATCGATGTTTCCTCCGTCTCCACGGAGAGGGAGTTGCATGACCTGCTGAAGCAGGAGCTCGGTTTCCCGAACTTCTGCGGCAGGAACTGGAGCGCGTTCTGGGATGCCATCACCGGTCTGGTCAGAGTTCCCGACCATCTGCGCTTCACCGGCTGGTCCGAGCTGCTGGACCAGGTTCCGGAGGGTGGCCGAGAGCTTCAGCTTCAGCTCGACCGTTACCGCGATGAGTACCGGCCGGGTCTGCTCGTCGAGTACTCGTAGACGAGGCTCCTGCCCGGGGACAACGGCAATGCGCGTGGTAGGTGGTGCAGATGCCGGTCCAGCACCTCAGTAAGTCCTGGATGGTGTCAAGGATTTGGTAGAGAGAGTGAGTCCGGCCCGGCTGCTTTTGGGCGGAGCCGTTGTTCGGTGAGGAAGGCGTGGGCTGCAGTGACGAGGGTGACGTGGTGGTGCCATCCGGGCCAGGAGCGTCCCTCGAAGTGGTCCAGGCCCAGGCCGTGCTTGAGCTCGCGGTAGTCGTTCTCGATGCGCCAGCGTCGTTTCGCCCAGCGCACCAGGTCCGTGACGGGATTGTCGGCGGGGAGGTTGGAGAGCCAGTACTCGGTGGGTGCTTCTGCTCCGTCGGGCCACTCGGCCAGCAGCCACAGATCCGGCAGTACGCCTTCCCACCAGCCCTGTTCGGAGGAGGCCCGCGCCTGGATGGGGCGCTCGACGGCCTTGCCGGCCGGGCGGACTCGCAAGGCCGCGAACTTCGAGCGCAACGGGCCGCGGGAGCCCTGCCGCCAGGTCACCTCGGCAAATGCTGGGCGTCCCTGCCCTGTGGCGAGTGTGGCCGCGGAGAGCGCGGGTTGCCGGTAGCGGGGCTGCGGCCAGCACCCGATTGTTCCCTTGCGGGGTGGTGTCAGGGGCAGGGTGTCGAAGGCGTGGGCTGTCACGTCGGAGCGGATCGCCAGCACATAGTGCAGGCCCCGTGCGGTGAGTGCGGAGCGGAAGCGGGCGTTGGTGCCGTAGGCGGCATCGGCGACGACGACCTGCGGGCCCAGAGGCCCCACCCGGCGAGTTCGTCGAGGATGTCCAGGGCCAGCAGCCACTTCTCCCGGTGGCCGACTCCTGCCGGCACCTGTGTTTTTGCCCTTCGCCTGTCATCGTGTGCCCATACCGCAGCCAGGAACAGCCGCCACTGCAACAGGCAGGAAGCAGCATCGGTGACGGTGTGGACGCTGACCGCCACCTGGCAGTTGGCCCGCTTGCCCAGCGCGCCACAGTACTGCGGCGCGACTGCGACCGACATCCGGCCGTCCTTGGGGAACGACACGTCGTCGATCGCTCAGGCAGCGGGCCCAATCAGTTCCGACATGCGTACGGCGAGCCGGTGCTGCACCGGCAACGGGTCCCACGGCGACTGGTTCACGAACTGCTGCAAGTTCTGCTCGTTGCCGTCCGCCAGCCCCCCGCCATGGCCTGGATCGACTTCCGGCGCCCGTCCAGCATCAGCCCACGCAGATAGCAGTCACCTTTGCCCCGCTGATCCCGACGGGGCACCGAGGAGAAGACGTCAGCCACGAACTCCGCCAACTCACATCGCAGATCATCCACTCACCGCATGTCCACCCATCCAACATGCTCCCGAACAGCACGAACAGCACGAACGAGAAGACCTAACGGAGTCCTACTAGCGGCCCGGGTGAAGTTGGTTGTGTTGGGCAGGCGCTCGTCGGGAGTTCAGCTCGCGGACTTCGGGCAGGGGACGGTGCTGCGCAGCTCCGTGCTGCCCCACTTCAGACGCCACTCGAACGGCTCGCATCCCTGCAGACTTCGCTCCACGGTGAACTTGAACCCGGTGGACTCGCCCGGGCCGATCCTCACGTCGCAGGCCGTGACGTAGGTCCCGCCGTAGACGTTGAATCGCTTGCAGCGAGGGTCCTTCGTGCGAGCGGCGCCGGTGAAGAGTTGCAACTGGGCCCTGTCGATGGTGCTGCCCTGGGCTCGGGTCACGGTGACGGTGAGGTCGGTGTCCTGTCCGGGTGTCAGGTGGCCGGGGGTGAGGGCGACGCTGAACGGCATCCGGACGCGGGCGGTGGTGAGGGTGAAGGTCTTCTCGGTCGTACCGGCCTGTGTGCTGTTGCCGATGTGGTCGCCACTGCCCACGGCAGTGACCGAGCTGATCACTTTGTAGGTGCCGGGTCCGACGTACGGCACCGGGGTGTCGATCTCTCCGGTCGCCACCTCGTTGCCGTTCCGGTACATCTTCCACGAACCGTAAGTGGAACAGATTTTCTGCTTGGTGTAGCCGCCGATGACGGGCAAGAAGCAGTCAGCGGGGGCGGAGACCGTCATGAACTGACCGTTGGTCCGGACACAGGAGTTGACGTTGGCCTTGGCCCCCTCGATGCCCGGGAACTTGGTGGTGCCACCACAGTGCCGTTCGGCCGATGCGCCCGTGGGCGCGCTGAGCGGCAGAGCGGGGGCCGCGTAGCTCGCGGATGCGCCGACCACGCCGAGCAAGGCGGTGGTCAGGCCGAAAAGGAGGGTTCGTCGCATGACGGGGCTCGTCTCAACAGAAGGGGAACGCGGGACGGCCGCAGTCTGCCGCCTGCGGCCGCGCCACGCCCGTGACCGGGGCATGAGCCGTCCTACTTCACCCGAACGCCGCCCGTACGTCGGAGGGCACCCGCCCCGGTCACAGCGCACGCACGCCGTACCCACTTGCTTCGAGAACGATTCCGGGCTCGGCCTACCGGCTTGAAATCCCGGGCCAGTTCTCCTCCGTCCAGCCAGCGGGGAACGCAGCGCGGCGAGTTCCCGTCAGGCGGCCCCAAGCCGCAGTGAACTTCACCAAGGCCGCCTAGAAACGCCCCTTGCCCATCGCTGCCGAGAACGACGGCTTCCGGCAGGATCACCGATCAACGACCGTTCCGCAGGCTGACCCCGCCACCCGGCCAGGCGTCGATCCGGACCCAGAAGTTCGCCTTCTTGATGCCTCCCAGCGTGTACGAGCCGTTCATGCCAATGTTCATGAAGTTGCTACGCGAGTCCGCGTGCGAGCTGGCTCCGTTGTTCCACCACGGGGAAACTTCAGCCGCCACCTTTCCCCCGCGGGCTGTTGCCTGCCCGGCGTGAGCCCTGCCCGTTCCGGCGACCGACGAGGACCGAAGCCCCAACGACCAGGGCGCCGACGGCGTACGCCCACGTCGCATCAAGGGCGACGGCAATGACGAAGAAGCCCGCGCCCACACCTGCGACGCCCGCCTTGAGCAGCGCCGTGCGAGCGGCGGATCGAGACGTTCGCGGAGTCCGGCGAGACCGGGGCGGTCGGTGAGACCCGGGTGTCATGGAGATGCCCCTTCTGTAGACGATGCGCTCGTCCTGGCCGGATCGCGCACCCCCGCGGCCAGGGTTCGGAATCTCGGGGGGGGGCGGGCGCCACCCACGCATGCGTCTCCGCTGTCGCCGGCCCGCTCGCCGAGTGCGACCGGGTCGGCGACAGCCGGGGCGTCAGTTCGTGAAGGTGATCGTCTTGCAGACGCCGCCGATGATGTCCACGTAGTCGTCCCATGCCGCGATGTTCTCGGTGGCGATGGAGAAGTCGGCCATGGCGGTGCGTCCGGGAACGGGAACGAAGATGTGCATCTGGCGGACGAACGTCGGGCTGGTGTCGTCCGCGAGCAGGTTCACCGGGCGCTCCACCTTGGTCTCCTCGGTGAGGACGACGGCCGGGCCGGTGTGGAGATTGACCACGCCGACCTCCGCCTCCGGGTAGATGGCGCCCATGGTGCGGGCCAGGCGGTGGACGGTGCGGTCGTTGGACAGCTCGCTCGGGCGCGCGGTGACCGTCAGCAGCAGCGAGCTGAGCGTCTGCTCGGGCGCGTCCTGGGAAGGTCCGGTCAGCAGGATGCCGGCGTAGACGGCTCCGGCCGCGCTCAGCATCTCGTACATGGACTGCTGGGAGACGGCGGCGCGGGCTATGTCCTCGTCGGACGGCCTGGGGGTGAGGGTCTTCAGGTCGTCGATGAGCTTGTTGGTGTTCTCCTCGGCGGAGATGCCCAGGTTGATGTCGCGGAACACCTCGGGCACCTGGAAGCTGAGCGGCAGGTCGATGGTGGCTTCGGGCATGACGGCGGAACTCCCTTGAAAGCGGCGGCGGTTGGGGCGGGGAGGTGGGCGGAGATCAGGCCCAGGCGCGCGCGAAGCGGGCCAGGGAGGTGGTTCCGCCCCTCCGGGCCCGGAGGCCCACCTCGATCCATTCCCCGACGCGGGCACCGCCGGCGTTGGCGCTGCCGGTGAGGATTTCACCCGCCGTCCCGACCTTCTTCGAGGTGTCCATGTCGGCGCCCGCGGCCAACTCGATCACCGTCGGCACCTGCGTGGTCAGCTCCACCGCGCCCTGGATCACCTTGCCCGCGACCCTGCCGGACTTCGTCGTGGTGCCCACCAGCTTGGCACCCTGGGAACCCAGGTACTTGAACGGAGCGGAGGCGTGGGAGGCGGCGACTCCGCCTGCCGCGGCCATGAACGCCTTGCTTCCGGCCCGCATCGCGGCGCCGGCCTTGCCCACCGTCTTCATCGCCGTCGTTCCGGCGCGTACGCCCTTGGCGACCGCGCCGACGAAGGGCAGCGCACCGAGGGCGTCCGCACCGAGTTCGGCGAAGGTCGTCACGTCCCAGTCGCCCTTGAGGGCCGCGTCCACGGTGTGCGCACCGAGTGCGGCGACGGAGGAGATCATCGCGATCGGCCCCATGATCGGGGTGAGCACCGGAATCAGCGCGAGCACACCCGACACGGCCGAGATGATGCCCAGGACGTCGCCGAGGATCCCCCAGAAGCCGCCCTCCTTCTCCTTCGCGGCCTCGGCGGCGGCCACCGCCTTCAGGTACTCGAACTCCTGGCCGCGGGTGTCGATGACCCGCGTGAACTCGCGGTCCAGCAGCAGCGCCTGGAGCTGGAACTCGGCCTGCACGGCGAGGACGAGATCGACCAGGTCGCGGACCTCGGCGTCCGGTACGACGTCGGGGCCGTATGCCTTGTCCTCCAGGCGCCAGTGTTCGCCGGAGAAGGTGATGCCGGCCTGGGACAGGGAGCGGACCGTGCCGATGTTCCGGGCGACGTCGGGGTCGGTGAAGTCGATCAGGCTCAAGGGGGTACGGCTGCGTTCGTCCCGCCGGGAGGGGAGGTTCACCGGCAGGGAGCCCTCGCCGAAGCCGTCGTCGTCGAGGGCGAGCTCCTTGCCCGCCTCGATCATCTTCGCGACGACGTACCAGGTGAGCGCCTCGTCCACCGAGGGCGGGGACTCCCTGGTGCGCTCCCACGACTGCGCCGCGCTCTCGGCGATCTCCGCCTGTTCCTCGTCGGTCAGGGAGCGGCCGAGCTGCTTCTCGATGAGGGCGGCTTGTGCGGACAGCCAGGCGTCGAGGACAGGGCGGGCGGCGCGGACGTTCAACGTGTGGAGGAAGTCGCCGATACGGCCGGGGGGCAGGCGGGACCATCCGCCGGCGTCGTCCTCATCCTCGTCCTCGGACGAGCCGCCCTTGGCGGGGGCCGGCTTGGCGGCGGCGGCCTCCTGGTCGGCGTTGATGATCGCCTCGGTTTCCCCGTCCAGCCGCCGGAGCGCGCTGAGGATCCGGCCCTCCTGGTAGAGGAACACCTTGATCAACTGCTCTATTCGGAAACGCTCCTCGTCGCCAAGGGCTTTCGCGTCCCAGCCCCAGATCTTTAACGAGTCGCCCTCGTCGCGGGTGAACATGTTCAGCTTCGAGTGCACCGCGGCGACGATCAGATCGTGCTTCCCCGGGTCGTAGCCGAGGTGCGGCATCGGGGTCCGGCCGCCGCCGTCGGCGTTGGCGTACAAGGTCTTCATAGCGAAATGGCCCTCCTGATAAACACGTTGGGCCGGAGTGATCATCTCCGGCCGGCACCATTCTGAGTGGATGATCACGACTGCGGCAAGACCGCATTGCACGACCGCTGTCGTGATGCCGAAGCAGCGAGATCGGTGGGAACGGGTGCGGATGCAGGCCGCAGAGATGTTCGCTGCCGGTATCCAAATGCCGTGTGCTGCCGCAGAGTTGGGAGCTTCCCGGAAGCCGGCTTGTACCTGGCATGCCCTCCATGAGCTCTTCGTCTGGCGGGGCCCGCCAGACGAAGAGCTCAGTCACACCCGAGCGAGCGCATTCGCTCTGAGCAGCCAGTTCTCTGCCTTGGCCGGTGACCATCAGCGCGACCAAACGGGGCTGGTGACAACTACGGCGACCAGTCACATGTGTTCACTGCACGGCGGCAGCTCCACCAGGCGCACGCAGCACTCGCCGACCTGTACGACGTACTCCCCTGGTCCGTGAAACCGGCGGACGGACACACCAGCCAGCACCGCATCATTGGCCGCGAAACCGGGGAACTGCACCACCATGTCCTCCCCGCCTCCCCGGCTGGACCGACAAGCAGATCAAAGAGGTCGCCGCGCTCCGGGTCCGGATCATGGAGCTGTCCGTCGACGTGAACACCCACCCGCACGGGAGGTCCGTCTACGCGGGCAACCTCGCCGACGCCCGCTCCCAGCACCTGCCTGCTGCGGCCCCCGCCCTCGCGGCCGATCTCGCAGAGGCGGCGTGGCAGGACTGCGGCAGCAGGTACCGGGCGGGGACGATCTGCCGTCGGACGGCGGACGTCGGACGTCGGACGTCGGACGTCGAACGGCTGAAGGTCCTGGAGACGTAGGCCGTCCTCACTCTCGCCCGGACACCGGTGGCGCTCACCGCAGCCGAGCAGCCATGTACTGCGTGCCGCCCCGACACCGCACTCGGGATCCTTGGGTCGGGGAATCCGCTCAGGTGCCGGTGTGGGCGAGGGCGGCCCGGAACTCCTGGGTCATCAGGGGGACCGAGCCACGCTGCACCGGGGCCGAGCCGGGCTGGAGGCCCCCCGGCGAGCTCACCTTGCCCATCTCCAAGTAACCCCACGGCACATGGCCTGCCGTCAGCCGGTCTCGCCGGCCACGGCCTCGATGAGGGAGTACGGTGCGGCTTCCGTGAGCGGAGTGACCGAGCTGAGGGACAGGCCCGCACGGCGGCAGACTTCCTCGAACTCCCTTCGGGTGCGTTCCCTGCCGCCCACGTTCACCAGCATGTTGAGGTCGCTCAGGTAGGTGACTCCGCCGTCGGTGGCGTCGGCTTCCGCGTCGGTGTCGGTGTCGGTGTCGACGATTTCGGGAAGCACGGGTTCCACGATCAGGACGAGGCCGCCGGGTGGCAGCACCTCGCGGCAGTGGCTCAGGATCGTGACCGCCTGGTCGTCCGTCCAGTCGTGCAGGACGCTCTTCATCAGATAGAGGTCCGAGCCCCCGGGAACCGAACGGAAGAAGTCCCCGGCGATCAGCGAGCAGCGTTCCTCCAGTCCGTGCCGCTCCATCGTCCTCGGCGTCCCGGCCAGCCCCTCCACCGTGTCGAAGACCACCCCGGTGAGGCCCGGATGCGCAGCGAGCACACCGGCCAGAAGGGTTCCCCCGCCCCCGCCGACGTCCGTGACCCTGGTGAACCGGCCGAAGTCGAAGGCGTACGGCAGCGCGGCAGCGGCCTCCGAGACCGCTTGGCTCATCGCGACGTTGAACTCGGCCGACAATTCCGGGTGTTGGGCGAGGTGGTGGAAGAAGTCCGTGCCGAAGACGGTGTCGAACGCGACCTCGCCGGTACGGACACTGTCGTCCAGATGTTCCCAGGCGCGTAATACCACCGGCTCGGTGAACATCCCCACGAACGACGTGAGCGAGTCGGGGCGGCCGGGGTCCAGGAGGGCGCCCGCCGGGGTCACCGAGAAGGAATCGGGGGTGTCTTCTCGCATCAGGCCGAGACCGGTCAGGGCGCGCAGTAGCCGCGTCATGGGCTGGGGTTCGGCTCCGGCGTCGACAGCCACATCGGCGGCCCGTCGGGACGTACCACCCACCAGCTCCACCACCCTCAACCGGACCGCCGCGCGCAGGGTTTGCGCGGCCATGCTCCCGAACGCGAGCCGGACGATCAGATCGCGGTCGGCCGTGCCTGCTGCTACTCGGACATCGGTGTTCGTCACAGGTGCCTTCCCATCTTCGCGTGGTGGTAGGTGTCTTCGTGTGGTGGTACGTGTCTTCGTGTGGTGGTACGTGCATGAACCGGCGCGGGCTCTCGTGTGCGTGGTCGATCGCTTCGGTGTGGGCAAGGGTCAGTCGGCCGACGTCGCCCGGCCGGCCAGAGCGCCCGGCGTACACCCGGCGAGGGCCAGCACGTCGCGATGGAGATGGGACTGGTCGGCGTATCCGCACGCCAGGGCGACGTTGCCGGCACTCTCGCCCGCGCAGAGTGCTCGGACGGCATGGTCGAAACGGACCAGCATGGCGGCACGCTTGGGCGTGAGGCCGACCTGGGCACTGAACCTGGACCACAGCCGCTTGCGGCTCCATCCGCAGGACTCGGCGAGGTCACCGACCCTTGTCCGGCCTCGACGGGCCACGATGGTGTCCCAGGTGGCGGCGACCTCGGGCGACATCGACGGTCCCTCCACAGCCCGCTTCGTGAGGAACTCGTCCGTCAGCGCGAGACGCTTCTGCCACGCCGTGGTGTCGGTCAACTGCTGCCGAAGACGGCTTTCGTGCCGCCCCCACAGGTCATCAAGTCCGATGACAGCGCCGTCCAGTTCGCACGGAGAGACGCCCAGCAGCCCATAGGCGGCCCGGGGCGACAAGCACACTTCGACGCCTTCGAAGCGCTCGCTACGGACGCGCGCCGGGCCGTGCGACAACGCGGCCACGAAGCTGCTCATGGACCGGTGCCCCGTGGCACTCTCCACCGTGAGCGGGTCGCCTCCGAGCCCGATGATGACGATCACGGAAGGCTGGGGGAACACTCGCATATCCAGCCCGGCGGTGATGCGGTCACGGAACCCGGCCATCCGGACGCCGTCGAGGGATGTGCCGCCGAGGGGGCGGGCGACCTCCCATCCGCCCTCGGCATCGCGATCCGTGGAGGTGGCTCCCACTTCTTGTCTGCGCATGCCTCCACCGTCGCCGACTTCGGGAGTCCTGTCTTGTACGAAAATTCCGTGTGCCGTCCCATCGACACCGCCACCGCCCAGGACCTGCTGGGGCGGCTGCTCTGTCCGCTCGGCAACCCAGCCGGGCACTACCTGCAACGCAAGGCGTTCTTCCGCGAGTTGTGCACCGGCTGCCCGCTGCGGTCACGCTGCACCACGTGCAGAATCGGGTGCCGGGCCGCATGGTCCAGTGCCAGCAGTCCTCGGCTTCCTCAAGGGGCAGCACCCGTTGTCCGCTGTGAGCCAAGGCCGCCGCGATCCCGCCGACCCGGTGGTGGAGGTAGCCCGAGCGCTTCGCCGGGAATTGCAGGACGTGCGGTGCGTGCGGTGCGTTCGGCGTATCGCTGGCCGCCGCACGCAGGGCTTCGGTGCACTTGGCCCCGTTCCGGCTCCCGCTCGATTCCCAGAACGATACGTCGGCCTGCATGAGCAGTACCGTCACCGCCACTGACTCGTCCCGTTGGCCTTTGATCGACCCCAAGCGAGTTTGACCACTGATGAGTTGTGTCGGAGGAGTATGACCGGCTTTGCCGAATCTCGTGACCACGCTCTTCCAGATCCAGGTTGGTTGTCAGTGCCTCTGTCTAGGGTGACCACTGACATGCGCGGGAGATCATGATCTGCGCTCAAGGGATCGGTGTGCATCGTGGGTGGCAGTATTCAGTGGCTGATAGGACGCGATGACTGGGCGTACAGCGTTCTCTTCGCCCGTGGCATCACGCCGGAAGAACTCGCCCTGCGCATGGGCGGTGTGCCGGATTCTGTCCTGTCGCCGATCACGGGCATGGAGGCATGGGACCTGGCCACGGACTTCGACACGGATGATGAGCATGTGGTCCGTGTCGGCGTGAGCGGGGGATGGTCTTTTGCTCTGAAGTACGGGTTCCCCACGGGGGTGGACCGACTGGCGGAGATCGCGCGGGACAGCGTGGAGGTCGTCCATCTGGACCCTCAGCCGGACCATCCTCCGAAGCAGTTCGCCTATGCCAGGGACGGGGTGGAGGTCTGTTCCTTCGGTATCGGTGAAGAGGCCTGGCGATGGGGCCGGCTGCCGGACTTCCTCCTGAACGAACTGGTGCAGAACGGCGTGCTCTTCCCGGACGGCACCAACGCCCGCCCCGACAACGAGCCCTTCCGCGACGCCGAACGTGACACGCTGACGCTTCTTGAGGCCCGGTTCGGTCTCTCCTTGCCCTGCGACGTGGAGGAGCGGCAACTGCCGGCCTTCGTCCTCCGATGAACGTCGTCTTTGCTGACACCTTCTTCACTGAGCACGTGGTCGAACCCACCGCAAGGCGTACGCAGCCTCATTCGAGCCCTGCGGAATGCGATCGAACAGATCCGTCACGCTCCGCGACGGCTCCCCACTTTCTGTGCCAGAACCGAGTTCCGGCGGCGTCCGAGGGGTGACGCTCGTGAGCCACCTGCGGCTCGCTGGAGCCGGAGGTGAAGAGCTCCTGCTGCGGGCACGGGTGGCGGCTGTCGTCCAGCTGACGACGACCATCTGCTGATCAGGGCTTCCATTGCTCCGCACCACAGCGTGCTGCTGACCCAACTCAGTTCGATGGCTGCATAGTTGCGTGGTACAGCGCGGTTGGGCAGTGAGTGCCCTGTGATCAGTAGGGCCCGGGCTGGATCGTGCTGGAGGCCCTGAGGGTGGGCGGGTTCGCCGGACTGCAGTTCCTCGGACTCATGGGCATGTCAGGTCTCGGCCCACAGCGGGGGCTGTACGGTGCCCGGTGGAGCTCCTCGTCCGCGGGATGTCACGCGATGGGCTCCAGCAGTTCTCCCTCCAGCACCGTGGGCAGGGAGAGCGTCCGGTAGCCCACGGAGTCGAAGAGCACGGTCAGCTTCCCTGCCTCCTCGCTCATGGCCTCGCCCTCTCCCCACGTGCCGTGCCGCACGCGTGTGCCCGCCGGGAACGGGTGGGTCCGGGGCTCGTCCGGCTCCTCGCCGAGGTCCGGTCCCGTGCCGGCGAGGACGGGCACGCCGCGCTCCTCGCCGCCCTCCCGGTGCAGTGCGGCGGCAGCGCAGACGTCGCAGTTCCCGCACGGCTCCTCGGGCCGGTCCCCGAAGTAGCCGAGCAGGAACTGGCGTCGGCAGGAGGTGGTCTCCGCGTATCCGCGCATCATCTCGACCCGGGACTGCTCCAGTTGCTGCTGCGAGTCCCCCAGCCGCATGGCGGAGTCGACCATCTTCCGCTCGGTCACTCCCCGCACCGCCTGCGAGGCGCCGTCCGTACTCGTGCTGACGGCGCCGCAGCTCTCCAGGAGGTTGAGTACCGCGCTGAGCCGACTGGCCGAGAGCCCGGTCAGTTCGCGCAGTTCGCCCGCGCCGACGGGCCTGCGCCGACGGCGCAGCGCGCGCAGGACCTGGACGAGCGTGTCGGGATCCGGCCGGCCCGAGGCCAGGAAACGCTGGAGGCCCAGGTCCTGCGGACGGTAGGCCAGGATCGCCCGGGCGGGCTCACCGTCCCGGCCGGCCCTGCCCATCTCCTGGTAGTACGCGTCCAAGGAGCCCGGGACCGACGCGTGCAGCACAAAGCGGATGTCGGCCTTGTCGATGCCCATGCCGAACGCGGACGTGGCGACGACGACGTCGAGATCTCCCGCGCGGAAGCGGTCGTGGACCGCCGTCCGGTCGTCGCCGGACAGTCCCGCGTGGTACGCGGCGCAGTCGAGGCCGAGTCCGGCGAGGTCGGCGGCGTAGGCGTCGGCGTCCTTGCGGGTCGCGGCGTACACGATGCCCGGCTTGGGTTCTGCGGCCGCCCGCTCGACCACCGCGCGGCGCTTCACGGTCTCGTCCTGGAAGGTGGTCGCCTCCAGAGAGATGTTGGGCCGGTCGAAGCCCGCGACGATCTCGCGCACGTCCTTCATGCCCAGCTGCTCGACGATGTCCGCCCGTACGGGCGCGGCGGCGTTCGCCGTGAGGGCGAGTACCGGGGGCCGGCCCAGCCGGTCGAGCGCGTGACGTATGCGCAGGTATTCGGGGCGGAAGTCGTGGCCCCAGGAGGAGACGCACTGCGCCTCGTCCACGACGAGCAGGGCGGGCCGCGCCTCGGCCAGTTGCTCCAGGGTCTCCTCGCGCGCGAGCTGTTCGGGGGCGAGGAACAGGAAATCGATCCCTCCGGTGCTCACCCGGTCCCACGCGTTGCGGTTCTCGGCCGCGCGCTGGGAGGAGTTGACCGCGGCGGCGGCCGGGCCCCCTCGGCCGAGCAGCCCCTCCACCTGGTCGCGCTGCAGGGCGATGAGGGGGGAAACCACCACGGTGGGGCCTTGCTGCAGGACGCCGGGGACCTGGTAGACGGCCGACTTGCCGGCTCCGGTCGGCATCACCACGAGCGTGTCGCGGCCCTCCATCACGGAGGTCATCGCGGTCAGTTGCGCGGGACGCAGCGCGTCCCAGCCGAACGTCTCGCGGGCGGCGGTGCGCAGCCGGTCCGCCGGGTCGGAGGTCGTCATGTCGTGCTCCCTGCTTCGGTCGCCCGGCGCCATGTGTCGGTCGCCCCCGGGGGGAGGCCGGTGCCGGTCCACGCACCGGCTACCCCCATTCGCGCCGAATACGGCCTCACCGGTCACGGGAAGTCCCGTGACCGGAGCAGCCCCCGAGGCCCGCCGGACGGCACGCTCCCTGATGAATTCCCTCCGGCGTACGGGTGAATGAGCCGGTCGGGGCCTGTCACTCTCCGTGTGTGCGCGCTACACATCCTGGATGATCAGCAACCTTTCGAGGGGCGCCTGTCTGCTTCTCCTCGCGCTCGCCCCTCTCCTCCCCGCCCCCGCCTCCGCTGCCGTGCCCGCACAGCCGGATCCGGTCGTCTTTGTCCACGGCTGGAACTCCGACGGCTCGACCTGGCAGACCATGGCAGGGCGGTTCGCGGCCGACGGCCGGCCCGCCGACCGCCTCGACGCCTGGACGTACGACACCACCCAGTCCAACGCCGTGACCGCCGCACAGCTCGCCACGGAGGTTCAGCGCGTCCTGGACCGCACCGGCGCCACCAAGGTGGACATCGTCGCCCACTCCATGGGAAGCCTCTCCTCCCGTTACTACCTGAAGAACCTCGAGGGCGCCGGGAAGGTGGACGCCTGGGTCTCCCTCGCCGGCCCCAACCACGGGACCGCGACCGCGCACTGGTGCGGAGGCGCCTCCTGCGTGGAGATGCGACCCGGCTCCACGTTCCTGGCGGCTCTCAACTCCGGCGACGAGACGCCGGGTTCCGTCCGGTACGCCACCTGGTCCTCTCCGTGCGACTACGTGATCAACCCGCAGGACAGCGTCACCCTGGCCGGGGCCGCCAACCACACCACAGGCTGTCTGGACCACAGCGGACTGCTCGCCGACCCGAAGGTCTACGAAGAGGTCAAGGCGCATCTCGGCTGAGGTCCTTGAGCCGGTGGTCACGGGAGGGACCCTGACCGGCCGGACGACGAGGCCCGGTCGCGGAGGTGTTCCGGGGCCGGGCCCTTCGTGCGCCCCGGGTGCCGGCCCGTCAGGAACGGGGCTTCCTGTAGGGGCGGTCGGCCTTTGTTGGTCAGCGTGCCCGGGAGGACGATGCCGGTGAGGGGGGATAGGGGCCGGAGACGGGCGCGTCGGGCAGGGCGTGTCCCTCGGGTGCGTCGGACTCCCGGAGGGCAGGGCGGTGAAGGTGCATCGGACTCGTTCGTCGGTGACGCAGCCGGTCCCGGCCTGAGTGTCGTCGGCCTGCGGGCGCGGTCGGCCGTTGGTCTCAGTTGGACCGCCCGCCCCGACGCCCATTTCAGCCACCCCGCCCGGGACCGGCCATGATCGGCGATCCCGAGGCGTGTTCCAGGCCTCGTGCCCGGCGTGGGGCGCAACGCCCGTCCGGGGTGCGGTTGCGCACAGGGCAACGGCCCCCGGCTCACCGCGCACCGGCACAGCTCACCTCGGGCACGTTGGCTCTCGGTCCCTGGCGGGGGCCGAGTGGCGGCACCGTGGGGGTTCAGCGGGCGGGAGTCTCCCGTACCGGGTGTTTACTCAGGATCGAGACCCGATTGAAGGCGTTGATGGTGATCGCCACCCAGATCACGGCGGAGAGCTCGTCGTCGTCCAGCACCTGCCTCGCCTCCGTGTACGCCCGGTCCTGGGCGAGGGCGTCGGCGGGGTGGGTGGTGGCCTCGGCCAGGGCGAGGGCGGCGCGTTCGCGGGCGGTGAAGAGTTCGGTGTCCCGCCAGGCCGCGAGCACGCCGAGGCGGCGGGCCGTCTCCCCGGCGCGCAGGGCGGCCCGGGTGTGGACGTCGAGGCAGGAGGCGCAGCCGTTGAGCTGGGACACGCGGAGGTTGACCAACTCGACCAGGATGCGGTCGAGTCCCGCCTCGGAGGCCGTCGCGCGGACGGCGTCGGCGGTCTTGACCAGGGCCTGATAGGCGGCGGGGCTCTGCTTGTCGAGGTAGATCCGCCTGCGGGTCCGGTGGGCTTCCGTACCCTGCGCCGTATCGATCACCCTGCACTCCTTCGCTTGTCGTCGGGGGTTGTCTTCGGGACTATGATCACCCATAGTTGTTGAAAGCGAAACTACTTTGGTGAGGGAGGGGCCGGGAGATGGATCACACGGGGATCGGGACCGAGGCCGAGGTCCTCACCGTACGGGACGTCCGCCTGGGCGGAGCGTGCACGACGTCCGTACGGCGCACCCCGCCCCAGCGAGTCCGCACGCTCACCGGGGCCCGGTGCTTCGCTTCGCCGACGAACACGGACTGCTCGTCGACGAGGGCGAGGCCCGCCTCGGCGGAACTGCCCTGTGTCCCACGGAACTCGGGTACGCCGACCCCGGCCGCACCGGCCTCACCCTCGCCCGCTCCCTCACCAACGATTCCGCCCGCCCGGCCCGGAGGCTCCCCTCCGGGTCGGTCCGCGCTCCGAGGAGGAGATCGTGACGTGGCGGAACGTCATCAGCCGCCACCAGGACATCGTTGAGGCACGCCAGGAACAGAAACGCGCCTCCGACCGCTTCGGCCCCGTCGACGGCTGCTCCGGCGAACGACCACCCGCCCCGCCCTCCCGACCAGCGTCATCGCACCCCGCAAGAACCCCACCCGTCACCACCCCGAAGGGACCTCCGCCATGAGCGAGCAGACCACCACCGCCCCCGTCGTCCGCCAGGTCGACGACCGCCACCGCTACGAGATCCTCGTCGACGGCCACCGCGCGGGTCTGACCGCCTACCGCGACCGCGACGACCAGCGGGTCTTCTTCCACACCGAGATCGGCGACGCCCACGCCGGCCGGGGACTCGCCGCGATCCTCGTGGAGCAGGCCCTCACCCACGTCCGTGCCTCCGGGAAGCGGATCGTGCCTGTCTGCCCCTACGTCGCCAAGTTCCTCACCCAGCACGGGGAGTTCGCCGACATCACCGACCCCGTCACGCCCGAGGTCCGCACCTGGCTGGACGCCCAGTTGGGGCGCTGACGTTCCCTCCGCCCGGAACGGCACGTGACCCGACGCCGCTCCAGCGACCAGCGACCGTCGGCGGCCTTCGCCCTGAACGGCGGGTACGGCCCCGAAAGGCCTTGCACCGGCAACCGGCCGTGCTCTTCGAGGATGCCGACGCGATCTCGGCCTCGTGCTGTCGGCCCCCGACGGGCTGGACGCCCTGGCCACCACACACGGGCGCTACGCGACCGTACTGGCACAGAGGTGTCCACGGGTGACGGTGCAGCAGGAAGCCCCGTACCTCGCCGAATCCCACCCACTCACCTCCGCGAGAGGGGCGCACATCGGCAACGAGGGGCCGCTACCCGCGGATTCCGTCGGGCAGCCGGCCGGCACGCCCACGGCACAGGCGTACGGGGCCCGCGCGCCGCCGTAGTCGAGTTCGAGAGCATGGTCGGCTTCCGCGAGCCTCCACCCGTTGCTCCACCCGCTTCTGTACGGGCTTGCACACCTGCCCGACGCCCACCGCACGGCGCCGAGGTCCGCCTTGGACCTGGACCGCGGTGCACCGCCCGCCCAGCCACTGGTGTCGAACGCGGCACCGGCCCCGCTCGCCCACCCGGCCGTGGCGCGCCCGCCGCTGGCCACCGTGGGCGATCTCCATGGCTGGACCGTGCCAGTGCCGCGGTGCTGCCGTCCTGGACGTCACCGGCGACGCGAACGTCGTACTGCCGCACCGTCTCGGGACGCCCTCGGCTGTGAACCCGGTTCAGTCGACAACGGCCGTGGCCTCGACTTCGACCAGATGCTCGGGTACGTCCAGTGCCGCGACACCCAGGAGAGTCCCCGGCGGCACTGGGGTCTTCCCCAGCTTCTCGGCAGCCCTGGCGACGCCCTCCAGGAACAGGGGCATCTTGTCGGGGGTCCAGTCGACGACGTAGACGGTCAGCTTCGCCACGTCGTCGAAGGAGCCGCCGATGCCCGCGAGCGCGGTGGCGATATTGAGGTAGCACCGCTCGACCTGGGCGGCGAGGTCTCCGACTCCGACGGTGTCCCCGTCGGCGTCCCAGGCGACCTGCCCCGCGACGAACACCAGCTTCGACCCGGACGCGATCGACACCTGCCGGTAGACATCGGTCTCCGGCAGTCCGGGGGGATTCACCAACGTGATGGCCATGCGCTGTCCGCCTCTTCCTCATGCCTGTTGCACGGCTGCCCAGCAGCCGCACACCGTGCTCTCTTGTGGTTACTGGGAAACCGTAGAAGAGTGCCCGGCGACGTGGAAGAACGCACTTTTCGGTGACGGAGGAACCCCATGGTGACCAAGCAGCTCAACGGCTCGGCCGACGAGGCGGATCTCCGGCGCGCGGACTCGCTGGCGCGGGAGATCTTCTCGGACGTCGCCAACAAGTGGGCGCTCCTGATCATCGAGGCGATCGGCGAAAGCACCCTGCGCTTCACGGAGTTGCGGAACGAGGTCGAGGGCATCAGCCACAAGATGCTCACCCAGAACCTGCGCATGATGGAACGCAACGGTTTGGTCGAGCGGAAGGTGTTCCCGACCGTGCCGCCGCGGGTCGAGTACACCCTCACCGAACCCGGCCGGGCCCTGCGGGCGACCGTCGACGCCATGTGCGCGTGGACCCACACCTACCTCGGGCACATCGAGAACGCGCGTCGTGAGTTCGACTGACCGGCGGGTCCCAGCCGATCATCGACGGCCTGGGGCTGCGTGACAGTCCTCCAGTTGGCTCCTTGCGGAAGGCGGGTGCGGCGGTGGGGTCGGCTTCATCGAAGCGGCAGGATCTCGCGGGCAGCGGTGCGGCGATCGAGTCCGCATCGCGGTGCGGACACCCAAGAGCAGACATGCGAACGTGACTTCCGTGCCGTTCCGTTTCGGCCAGGCAAGGGCGAGTAGTGGGCAACGTGTAGTGGACATCTACCGCAGGTGTCACTCGTGCACCAGTGTGGAGCCACGCCCACCACCTTGTCGTCCGTCCTCGCGAAGGGACCTGACACCCCCCATGGCCGCCCCGCCCCGTACGACCACCCCAGCCACCGGGCGACTCAGCCCGGCAAGGGCGCGCTTCACCAAGCGGTGGACACCGCGTCTGGTCGCCTTCGGTGAATTCATCGACGGCTACGACCTGCTCGTCATGGGGTCGGCGCTGCTCTTCCTCAAACCGGCCTTCGACCTCACGCCCACCCAAGTGGGCTGGCTCGGCGCCATCGCGTTCATCGGCGCGGCAGTCGGCCTCGTCGTATTCGGTGACCTGTCCGACCGGTTCGGGCGCAAGGTCATCTTCGTCATCAACCTGGTCTTCTTCGTCGTCGCCTCCCTCGTCGCCGCGTTCGTGACCGAGGTGTGGCAACTCATGCTGGCCCGGTTCTTCATCGGCGTCGCCGTCGGGATGGACATCCCGACCTCGCACGCCTTCCTCACAGAGATCGCGCCACGAGCGAGGCGCGGCCGGGTCGCCGGATCGCTGCCCAACATGATGTGGCTGGGCGGTGCGATCACCAGTGTGCTCGTCGCGCTCGCGCTGCGCGACGTGGCGGGGGAGAACACCTGGCGCTGGCTGTTCGGGCTCGCCGCGATCCCCGCGCTCGCCGTACTGGTCGCCCGGCAGTTCCTGCCGGAGTCGCCCCGCTGGCTGCGGGCGCAGGGGCGCCACGAAGAGGCCAGGGAGGTCTTCGCGATCCTGGGTGTCGAGGAGCCGCCGTCCGCCCCTGTCGAATCCGCCGGGAGGAAGCGGCGGGTACGTGAACTCTTCGCCGCCGGGGCAGGGCTGCGCCTCGCGGCGGTCACCGGCTTCTTCGCCATCCAGGCCTTCGGCGGCGCGGTCGCCACCATCGCGGGCCCCCTCGTCATGGCGGCCAGTGGTATCGGCGCGCAGCACTCGCTGTGGTTCTCGTTGGCCGGGTTCGTCGCGGGCCTGTGCGCCGTTGTCGCCGGTGCCCAGCTGATCGACCGGGTCAACCGCAGAACGCTGGGCATCTGGACCTGCGTCGGCGTCTTCGTCGCAGGCCTGGGAATCGCCTTCCTCGGCCCGAAGGCCCCGGCGCTCCTGCTGGCCTTCTTCGTCCTCTACTCACTGCTCACCTGGTTCGGGCCCGGCGTGCTGTCCTGGGTGTGGTCGTCGGAGGCGTTCCCGACGCACCTGCGCGGGATCGGAAGCGGTGTCGCGCAGGCCGTCACCCGTCTCATGATCGCGCTGAACGTGGTCCTGGCACCGCACCTCCTGGAACGGTTCGGACTGCGATCCGTCGCCCTGTACGCGTCCGCCTACGTGCTCGCTGCGGCTGTCGTGGCCCTCTCCCCCTTCCTCGCCACCACGGGCAAGGAGCTTGAGGAAATCAACAGCGGCCGGGAGTAGGCGAGTGGCGAGCCGGTGACCCGTCCCCGGGTCTGCTCGGCACAGCCCGTCCGTGGCCTCGCACGCGTCCGGTCCGAGGCCCTTCCGTGCTCGGCGGCGGCAGGGCTCGGGCGCCCTCGACCAACCCTCGTACCACCGAAAGGTGACCGTTGTGAGCAATGCACTCGTTCTCGGCGCCGCAGGAGGGATCGGCCGGGCCGTGGTCGCCCGTCTGCTCGCCGAGGGCACTGCCGTCATCGCCCTCGACCAGGATCCGATCGTGCACCAACTACCGGGGGTGACCGCTGCGTTCGACGGCGACGCCACCGACACGGGCCTACTCGCCCGCGCTGTGGACGCCGCACCCGAGCCCCCCTCGATCCTCGTGCACGCACTGCTGAGCGAACACCGCGCCCCGCTGCAGGACTTGGCACCGGAACACTGGCACCGCGTCCTCGATGTCGGGCTCGTTTCAGCGTGGCAGGCAGCAGCCGCACTCGTCCGCCGCCATCCCGCGGGCCGGCCCGCCTCCGTCGTCCTGATCGGCTCGGTGCACGCCCACGCAGCCGCCCCCGGTTTCGCCCCGTACGCCGTGGCCAAGGCAGGCCTCGGTGCGCTGGCCCGCGCCGCGGCAACCGAATGGGGGCACCTGGGCGTACGTACCAACGTGGTCGAACCGGGCTTCGTCGCCGTGGAACGCAATGCCCACCGCTGGCGGGACCCCGAGGAACAGGCACGGATCCAGGCCGCCTATCCGCTGGAGCGCCTGTGCTCCCCCCAGGAGGTGGCCGAGGTGGTCGCCTTCCTCGCAGGGCCCTCGTCCTCGTACGTCAACGGAGTCTGCCTGCCTGTGGACGGCGGAGCACTGGCAGTGCTCCCCGAAGTACACCTCCGGCCCAGCGACCACGCGTAGTCGGTGATGGCCCTTGGGCATGACGGCGGAGGGGTATCGGCCGAGACGGTGGTTACGGCGTGTGAGGCGAGGCCGCAGGCACCGTGACCAGGGGAGGTGTCCGTCCGGAAGGAGGAGGACCAGGTCGCCCCACCTGAAGAAGCTGGTCGTCGCCATGCGGCCGGACCCCAGGAGGAGCACGTCGGCCGAGGCCGCCGCGGAAGGAGGAAGAGGAGTGACCGGGACGGGGCGGGGGGGGGGGGGGGGGGGGCGCGGGCCCCCCCCCCCCCCCCCCCCCCGTCCCGGTGGCACGGAAGCGGGACGCCCAGGCGTCAGGTGCGCAGGACGCACATACGGTCCGTGACGTCCTCGACTCTCCGGTGGTCAGGCCGCACCCGGACACCGGGCGTCCCGATGGCCTGGGAGCCCAGCAGCCGTTCGTCCGGGCCGATGCCCGGCAGCTCCCGGCTCTCCGCTCGCTCCGGCACCACCGCCCGTTGCGCCAGACGCTGCCGAAGCCGCGGGCGTGCAGCAGCATCAGGCCGTAGGCGACGTTGCTCGCCGCGGCGAGCTGCTCCCACTCGGGCACCCCGCACCCCGCACCCCGCACCCCGCACTCGGCGAGAAGGCGAGCACCGGCTTCAGGGGTGCCCGTACGAACTCCTCCCCGGCCGGGGCTCCTTCCGCCGAGTCCCCGCAGTACTCCGCGTCGGCGCCGAGCCGGTCGCCCACCGCCGCGAGTTCCGCGTCCCGGAGCAGGATCCAGCGCCACGGGCGCAGTCCGCTGCGGTCGGGGGCGGCGACAGCCCCCTTGAGCAGGTAGGCGAACTCCTGGTCGCAGGGTGCCGGACCGGCGAGTTCGTGGATGCTGCGGCGCGTCAGATTGGCCGTCATGACGTCCAAGGCGGGTACTCCTGAGTACGAATCCGGGTACGGATGAGGCTGCGGATACCGGCCCGATACGAAATCGGGTACGAGTACGGCTAGTTCGCGTCCCCGGACTCCTTGAGGAGCACCAGTTCGCCCTTGCCCACGGGCACCAGGACTCCGGAGAAGTCGTCCGACGCCTCGACCAGCTTGTTGAACTCCTCCAGCTGGTGGGCGTGCGAGATGGCGTTGTCGATCACGAGCAGGCAGCCGTCCGCGAGGATCCGCCGCAGCGAGTCCCACCAGCCGACGTACTGCGCGCGGTTGCTGTCCAGGAAGAGGAAGTCGTACTCGCCGGCGTCGCGCCCGGCGATGAAACGGCCCGCGTCGTCGGTGATCTGCCGGATGCGGGAATCGAGTCCGGCGCGCCTGAAGTTGTCTCCGGCCATCTCGGCCTTTTCCTCGGCCAGTTCGACCGTGGTGACCGTGCCGCCCTCGCCCACGGCGTCGGCGAGCCAGAGCGTCGAGTAGCCGTTGGAGGTGCCGATCTCCAGGACGTTGCGCGCCTTGCACGCCTTGATGAGCACCGCGAGGAACGCGCCGGTGTCGTGCGTGATGTTGAGCATCTTCCGACTGCGCTCGTCCGTGGACGAGTCGTTGGCCTCGCCGAATTCCTCCAGCTCGCGCAGTAACTCGGTGAAGGCCTGTTCCATGATGTGTGTCTCCTCGTCAATGAACTGGTCCGGTGTCATGTGGCAGGATTCTGGACCGTGATGCAGAGGCCCAGCAACACCAGAGCGGTACAGAGTACCGTGTGGAATTTTCCTCGGGAATGTTGTGGCGGATGTTGTTTCCGAGCGACATTCCCAGAAATGCCGGTACCGGGGCCGCCGCCGACATGAGGAGGAGGTTCACTTCCAGGAGGTCCTGGGTGCGCAGCGACCACGCCAGGGAAGTCGCCGACAGTGCGAACAGGATCCGCATGCTCTGAATCAGTTGGTCCCGCAGCAGACCGATCGACTGGAGGAAGAAAACACCCGGTACGGCCGACGATCCGGTCATTCCGGTAAGGAATCCGTTGATCACTCCGAGAAGGACGTCGGCCGGAGGATTCCACCATTTCCCCCGATGTTCAGCCGCAGTCGGAAAGGGCCGAGAATTCCGTAGACGGCGAGCCCGACGCCGAGCAGGGCGGACATCACCTTCGCCCGGAAGTATCTCAGCGTCAGGGCCCCCGACAGGGTGAACACGGTGGCGGCCAGGAGGAACGGCCAGGTGAGCCGGAGATTCTCCGGCCGTGGCCGCCCCGGACCGCCTGGGCCAGGTTGGTCAGGAACGTCGGGATGACGATCAGTGGCGAAGCCGTTGCTGCCGCCTGTACGGGTACGCCCGCAGGGCGGCGGGCTCGTGGGGAGCGATGACGAAGCCGTGTTTGCTGCCGTCGTAGATGCGCTGGTCGGCGGCTGCGCGTGGCGGGCCTTACCGCCGTGCTTCGGCGCGTCGGAGTCGACGGTGCACCGGCGCTTCCTCGTCTGGTCCCCGGCCGACGTGGGGGGGGGCAGGCTGCACCAGAGAATTCTTCGGCCTCGCGACGAACGGGGCTGGGCCGCAGACGTAGGCAACGCCGGGGTGGCGCGCTGGAGAAATGCGGCGACAACGCGGTGACAAGGGCTCATGCGGGGTGCGGCGGGCCGCGCGTGTGCTGGCTTCGTCCGGGTTAATCGGTCAGTACCAGTTCACGGGGGCATTCGGTACGCATGAGAACTTCCCGCAGCCGCCGTTCGATCTGTGCGCGGAGTTCGTAGGTGGCTTCGACGGCACGGACATGCAGCCGGTAGTGCCGGACGGGGACGGCTGCGCGGGCCGGTGAGGTGCTGAAGGTCTCGGCGCGTACGTGCAGGACACCGGGGAGGGAACCGACCACCTCGCGCACCCAACGCAGCGAGACTTCCTCTCCGTTGAGCCGGAGGAAGTCGGACTGGCGGCCGCGGAAGTAGAGGTACCCCTCGCCATCGGTCTCGAAGATGTCTCCGGTGGCGACGGTGTTCGGTGCGACTTGTCCCGGGCACCGGCCCGTGGGTTCCCCGATCCGGCGGAGTATCGCCGTGGGAGTGGTGACGATGAGTTCGCCCGCTCCCTGCCGGATTCCGGGTCCGGAGGTGCCGCCGATGCGGGTGGTGATGCCGGGCAGCGGTTTCCCGGCAGAGGTGTGTCTCTCGGACGGTTCCTGATGGGCGGCAAGCGTCGCCACCCGGGGCCCGGCCTCGGTGAGTCCGTAGGTGAGGTAGAGCTCGCCCTGGGGGTGGCGGCGCAGCAGCTCACGGACGTGGACCGCTTCGAGGGCATCACCGCCGACGGTGAGCGTACGCAGGCTGCCGGGCAGGCGGCCGTCGTCGTACAAGAGGCTGCGGGCGAGGGTGGGCAGGAGCGAGGAGACGGTGATGTGGTGGCGTTGAAGTGTGCTGCGGTACCCCTCGGGAGTGAACGCCTGCTCGCTCAGAACCAGTTGGGCGTCGCATGCCATGGCGGCCAGGGCCTGGGAGACGAGGGTGAAGGAGTAGTGCAGCGGGAGATTGATCAGCATGGTGTCGGTGGACCGCAGTCCGATGGCCCGGGCGTGCAGGCGTGCGTTGGTGTAGAGGGAATCGATGTGGTGCAGGCATCCGGACGGGGGCCCGGAGGTTCCGGACGTCATGAGGATCACGGTGCCGCGGTGGTGGCGTTGAGGGGATGCCGGGTGCCAGCGGGTGACGGCGAGGGGCGACCCGTGGAGCGGTGCGGCGCCGGGGGTCAGGGTGACGAGCGCGGCGGCGCCCAGCGCGTTGGCGGTCTCCCGGATGCGGTGGCGCGCGCTGCTGCGGGGAGTCAGGACGGGGACGAGGCCAAGGTGGTGGGCGGCCCAGAAGAGGTTCAGTTGGGCCGTGGGACTGGACACGGAGATCACGACGACCGATCCGGCGGGAAGCTTGCTCTGTTCCAGTGCCTCGTGGGCGGATTCGTAGGTGACCGGAACCGAGCCGGCGCGCATCGTGCTGGTGACGCGCGTGGCCAGGTAGCGGGCGGCGTGGGCCGCGGTCAGCGGCCGGGTGGCTGCGGCGGGCATGTGCATGGGGACTCCTGCCGTTCGGTGACGAGGGGTGGGGATGAGGCCCGGACCACGCTGGATCGGCCGGCGCGCGGCCTGCGGTGGCAGGACGGAGTCGGTGGGGGTGGGGCAGCGCAGTTGGGCCGGACCGGCGAGGGACGGTGCACGGGTGCCGGCCTTGCGGCAGAGCGGTCCGGCGGGCTGGTTGGTGCCCCCGGTTCGTACGGATCGGCGCTGCGCACGTGCCTGGAGGCGGATGCCCTGGGCGGGCGGCGGGGCCGTCCCCGCATACCTCCGCACGGTTACGCGGTCAGCTTCATCAGGGAGAAGCGGTCGGCCTTGTCACAGGCACGTTCGGCACGGCACGGCGTGGCCCGTCGGCTTCCGCGTGGCCCGTCGGCTTCCCCGTGGCCCGTCGGCTTCCCCGTGGCCCGTCGGCTTCCCCGTGGCCCGTCGGCTTCCGCGTGGCCCGTCGGCTTCCGCGTGGCCCGTCGGCTTCCGCGTGGCCAGTCGGCTTCCGCTCAGCGCCTTCAGTACCCCGACGAACCGCGTATGTGATCTCGTCGAAGCCCGTCCGCGCTCATGCCGCTTCCGCCGGAGAGAGGCGGCATCCCTCTTGGGGGGGTGGGGTCCGCTTGCTGCCGAACCCTTGTCGCGAGGGCCCCTCGCGCAGACGGTCGAGACCCCGTACGGAAGATCGTTGCTTAACACGATGTTTCCCTTCTTGCGGATTTTTGCACCGCAATGATCCGATCTTGGTAACGACTGGAGAGTGCCCGTGGGTCAATCACCGAGAACTTGGCGTCCCCCCAAAGAGGGATGGCACAGCGCGGCCCCTGACGCGCGGTCAGCACGCGCCGGTGCGCGCCGGTAGCGCATGCGCTGGGTTCACACCTGCCCCAACGCGCCTTGTCAGGAGGTGCGTTGGGGCAGGCGGTATGCGACAAAGGAGGACACGGGCCCAGGAGGGCTCGAAACCCGGCCGGGGGCGTCGAGGACGGCCGGTACGGGACGCGGACGGAACGACCAGCGCGCCCTCACGCTTCCCGCCCCGGCAGGCGCTGTCGAGCGCCCTCCGGCAGTCTCCGGCCGGACGCCTGCGGCACTCGCCGTGGAGCAACCCGACCGACCGGCCCACTGCCCGCCTGCCCCGCCGTGCCCCTCCCTCCAGCACCTTCCGCATCCGCGCCAAGGAGAGTCGCCGTGACCGCATTCACCGCAAACGCCACCCCTCCCTTCACCCTTGCCGGCCATCGGGTCCTCGTGACCGGGGCCTCGCGCGGCATCGGCCGCGCGATCGCAGTCGCCTGTGCCGCAGCCGGCGCCGAAGTCGCCCTGAGCGCTCGTACCACCGCCGCCCTCGACGCCACGGCACAGGAGATCGCCGGCCTGGGGGGCAAATCCGCCCTGCTGGCCGCCGACTTCTCCCAGCCCGAGGAGGCAGCCCGGATCGTCGACGAGGCGGCCGAGATGCTCGGCGGGTTGGACACCGTGGTGCACTGTGCCGGGGTCGTGCCCACGGACGAGCAGGGCCGCACCAAGGTGCTTCCCTTCTCCGTCGCACCGCCCGAGGACTGGACTCGCGTACGAACCGTCAACCTCGATGCCACGGTCGCCCTGTGCCGCGCGGCCCATCCGCACCTGGCCCGTTCAGCCCGCGCGAGCCTGATCCTGGTGTCCTCCGCTGCCGGATCGGTCGCCGCACCCGGCATGGACTTCTACGCCATGACCAAGGCGGCGCAGATCTCCCTCACGCGGAGCCTGGCCGTCGCGTGGGCGCGTGAAGGAGTGCGGGTCAACGCGGTGTGCCCGGGCTGGGTACGCACCGACATGACAGCCGAGGTCCACACCGTGCCCGCCGTCTCCGACTGGCTGACAGCGCACGTACCGATGGGACGGTGGGCGGAGGCCGCCGAGGTCGCGCCCAGCGTGGTCTATCTGGCTTCCCCCGCGGCCTCCTTCGTGACCGGTCACACGCTCATGATCGACGGTGGGCTGTCGACCAACGACGTAGGTCTGTCGGGACACCCGAAACCGCCGTCCCCCTTCGCTGCGGCCTGACCCTCCCGCGACCGAGGCCATCGCCTGAGCGGACTGCTCGGGCGATGGCCTCGGTCATGGCGCGGCCGGGGTCGGCACAGTTGCCCCGTTCGACGGCTCTCGGCCGGGCCGGTCCGTGACGGAGGTCGGCGAGCACGGTGATGGCCCGCCCCGGGGACGGCGGGGTGCCGCGGCGGATCGTCGCCGCTGGTCCGGCACCCCCAGCAACCGGAGGATTCAGCGCCCCTGCGGGCCACTCTCACGGCAGAACCCGAACGCCACCTCGCGCCCGAGCCCGTACGCCAGTTGAGCCACCGCTCATTGCCGCACGCCCGGATCCCGCCCCCAGCGTGCCCCGCGCGACGGCCGACCCGCTCGCCGTCGACGCCACTTGGGCGGTCAGAGCCGGCCGCAGGGCCACCGAATGCGTGGGCGAGCACGTCACGGACCTCGTCGGCGCCCCTGCCGCCGGGCGGGTGGCGGAGCTCGGCCCGCGCATCCGCAGCAGAAGCGCCCTGCCCCCGGTCGACACCGCGATCGGGGGCAGGGCGAGTCTCCACACATCTGCCGCAGGGGGACGGGCCCCGTCCCCCTCCCGGAGAAGCGTGGCCCGGCCCGCGACACGTATCCGCTAGTGCACGACGACGGCGGCACCCTGTCCTTCCGCGACGGCCTGCACGGCGTTCTCGGCCACGGCCTCCAGAGGTTGGGGACCCGCCATGCCCATGGCGTGGAAGCCGCCGTCGGCATGCAGGACCGTGCCGGTGACGGCCTGGGCGAGGACGGAGAAGAGGAAGGTGACGGGGCCTGCGACGGCGTCGGCGTCGTCGGCGTCCCAGGACAGGGGTGCGCGGGCCGACCACTCGCGTTCGAAGTCGGTGAAGCTGGGCACGCCACCGGCGGCGCGGCTGTGTACGGGACCCGCGGCAACCGTGTTGACGCGGATGTTGTCGGGGCCGAGCTCGCGGGCCAGGTAGCGGGAGATGGCTTCGAGGGCCGACTTGGAGACGCCCATCCAGTTGTATCCCGGCCAGGCCTGCGTGCCGTCGAAGTCGAGGGAGACGACGGAGGCGCCGCCGGGGGCGCGGGTGAGGAGCGGGTGCAGGGCGCGGACGAGGTCCTTCAGGGAGAACGCCGAGACGTGCAGGGCGCGTGCCGCGTCGTCCCAGCTGGTGTCGAGGAACGAGTCCAGGGCGCCCCGTGGCGCATGGGCCACGGAGTGCAGGACGCCGTCGACGTGGTCCCAGTGCCCGGCCACGTCCGTACTGAACCTGTCGAGGTCGGCTGCGGAGCCGAAGTCCGCGGGGATCATGGCGACGGGCGGGGCGGGCAGGCTCTTGGCGGCGCGCCGCATCATCGCGAACCGGTGCCCGGGAACGTTGGTCAGGATGACGTCGGCACCGTGCCGCTGTACGGAAGCGGCGACGGCGTGGGCGATGGACTGCTCGTCGAGCAGCCCGGAAATGACGATGCGCTTGCCGGTGAGCAGGCTCATGGCGGGTCTCCTTGTGCGGTGAGGTGGTGAGGGCTGGGTGGGGCCCTGCGGGTCAGCGGACGGCTGGATGGGGCGTGCAGGTCAGCGGACGGCTGGATGGGGCGTGCAGGTCAGCGGACGGTGTAGCCGCCGTCGACGGCGATGGCCTGTCCGGTGAGGTACGCGGCTGCGTCGGACGCGAGGAAGACCACGGTCGCCGCGATCTCCTCGGGCTCTCCGATCCGGCGCAGGGGGTAGCTGCGCGCGACCTGTTCCGCCTGGTCGGCGGTGACGAGGGAATCGAGCATGTCGCTGCGTACGAAGGAGGGGCAGACGGCGTTGACGCGCAGGCCGCGTGCTCCGTACTCGGCCGCGGCCGCCTTCGTGAGGCCGACGATGCCGTGTTTCGCGGCGGCGTACGCCGCCATGCCGGGATAGGCCCCTCCGTCGGTGAGGCCCAGCACGGACGAGAAGTTGACGATGGAGCCGCTGCGTCGGCGCAGCATGCGGCGGGCTTCGTGGGACAGGACGCGCCAGCAGCCGGTGAGGTTGGTGCCGATGAGGGTGTGCCAGGCGGGTTCCCCGATGCGGTGCAGTGGGGTGGGTCCTGATCCGATGGTGCCCGCGCAGTTGACGGCGATGTCGAGATGCTCGTAGAGGGTGTCCAGTTGGTCGAACATGTGGCGTACGGAGATTTCGTCGGTGACGTCCACCGTCAGGGCGTGGGCCGTGCCGCCGGACGCGGTGATGCGGTCGGCGACGTCGCGGCCGGTGTGCACGCGGCGGCCCGCGACGGTGACGGTGGCGCCGGCAGCGGCCAGGGCGCGTGCGGTGGCCGCCCCCATTCCGCTGGTGCCGCCGACGACGAGGGCCGTCTTTCCGGCGAGCGGCCGGGGGACGGCCGCCGCGGAGCGGGCAGTCGCGGCGGCGGAGGACTCGGGGCGGGGCTGGTGCGTCATTTGGTGAACCCTGAGGTGGAGGACTCGGCGTAGCGGATCGTCTCGGGCCACTCGGCGCGCAGCAGGATCTCCTTGAGCGCGCGGTGGACCTGATGCTTGAGCTGGGGCGTCGTTTCGGAGGCGGTGATGTCGAGGTCGTACCGCTGACCGCTGTCCGTGCCGGGCCCGGGGCGCGGGGTCGTGCGCACGTGCAGGACGCCGGGGAGCGCTCCGACGAGCTCGCGGATCCAGCGCAGCGAGAGTTTGTCGCCGTTCACGATGATGAAGTCGCGTGCCCGGCCGCGGAAGTAGAGGTATCCGTCCTCGACGGCGAAGATGTCGCCGGTGGCGATGGTGCGCGGCGCGATCAGTCCGCGCCGCGCGTCGGCGTGCGGGCCGACATGGCGTACGAGAGCGGTGGGGGTGGTGACGACGAGTTCGCCCACCGTACGGTCCGGGGCGCGGCCGGGGGCGGGGTCCTGCGGGCGGATGCCGACGTGTACGCCGGGCAGCGGCAGGCCGACCGAGCGCAGACGGGGGTCGGGTTCCCGGTGGGCGGCCAGGGTCGCGACCCTGGGTCCCGCTTCGGTCAGGCCGTAGGTGAGATAGAGCTCGGTGGCGGGCTGGCGTTGCAGGAGCGAGCGGGTGTGCACCTCTTCCAGTGCGTCGCCGCCCACGGTCAACACCCTTAGTACGGAGGGGAGTTGGTGGTCGCCTGCCAGGAACGTACGGACCAGTGAAGGGGACAGGGAGGAGACCGTGACGTCGTGCCGGCGCAGCGAGTCGATGTAGCGCGTCGGGGTGAAGGGCGGTCCGCCCAGGACCAGACGGGCTCCGGTGATGAGGGCGGCCAGTGCCTGGGCGACCAGGGCGTAGGAGAAGTGCAGGGGCATGTTCACGAAGACCGTGTCGTCCTCGCGCAGCCCGACGGCTTGCGCGTGCCGCCGGGCGTTGGCGTACAGCGAGGAGATCCGGTGCAGGCATCCGCTGGCCAGTCCGGAGGTGCCCGAGGTCATCACGATGGCGTGGTCGGGGGGATAGTGCTGAGGGTACGGGGGGTGGTGGGCGACCGCCCTGGGGAGGCCGGGGCTGCGGGTGTCGGCGTCGTGCGGGGTGGGAACGACCAGCGCGGCGGCACCGAGGCTGTCGGCGATGAGCCGGGTGCGGCGGATGCTGCTGGCGCGCGGCAGCAGGACGGGCACCAGCCCTTGGTGGTGCGCCGCGAGGAAGAGGGTCAGCTGGGTGACGGCGTCGGGCACGGCGATGACGACCAGGCGTCCGCGGTCCCTGATGCCGCTGTGGTCGAGGATCTTCCGGGCTTCGTCGAAGGTGGGACGCCGGGTGTGACCGGGGGCGAGGTCGGAGGTCGTGAGGTGGTTCAGGTGGTGGGCGGCGTACGCGGCGGAGGGGACGTCGGGCAGGGTTTCTGCGGTGACCATGGCGGTCCTTCGCGTGCGGTGGGAGGTGGGGGTCGGCCGGAGAGCGGCGGGGCCGCGCGGGCCGGGGGCCGCCGGAGGGGGCGCGCGGGCCGTGGCGGCGCTGGTCCGGGCGGGCCCGTGGTACCGAGCGGCCCGGGCGGGCCCGTGGCGGCGCTGGCCCGGGCGGGCCCGTGGTACCGAGCGGCCCGGGCGGGCCCGTGGCGGCGCTGGCCCGCGCGGGCCCGTGGTACCGAGCGGCCCGGGGGTGGAGCCGAGCGCCCGAAGTGTCCGGCCGAGCG
Organism: Streptomyces sp. NPDC087440; assembly: GCF_044744005.1. NCBI lineage: Bacteria > Bacillati > Actinomycetota > Actinomycetes > Kitasatosporales > Streptomycetaceae > Streptomyces > Streptomyces sp. NPDC087440. Next base: position 91,494 of record NZ_JBIUXN010000031.1, read on the forward strand.
CGGTCAGTCGGCCCTGGCGGTCGCGGCCGAATCGGCGGCCCCGACGGCCCCGACGGCCCCGGCGAAAGCGTTCTCGTCGGGGGTGAGCAGGTGACAGCGCACGGTGTGGAGGTGGTCGGCCGGTTGCGCGTGCTCGACCAGGAGCACGGCGCGGCAGTTCACCCGGGTCAGCCAGGTCCGTGCGAGGGCGTCGGCGTCCGCGGCGATGTCGGCGTACGGCGCGGTCAGGGTGAGGGTGGGCCCGCGGAAGCCCAGCACGATGCAGGGGAGACCGGCGAGCAGGCCGGGCCCCGAGGCAGCGAAGTGGCGTGGCCGGATGCGCCCTTGGCCGCCTTGGGCGGCAACCGCCCGACGGGTGGGCCGCGTTGTCGTCGCACTGCAGACCAGTACACCTGTCTCGGTGAGCGGGGCGTCGGCGACGTCCCTCTCGAACCAGCCCGGCAGGGTGCGGCGGATCCCCTGGACCACGGCCCAGGCGGCCGGATCCCCGTACAGGCGGGGGGTGTTGTTCTGCTCCAGCACTTCGGCGGCCGGAGGGATGCGGACTCCTTCCGTGGTGCGGGTCGGGTCGCGGAAGGTGAAGAGGGGCGCTGTCGGGCCGGCGGGGCGTGGGGCGCGGCTCGTGGCGGATTCCGGTGGGGACATGGCGGCTTCCAGTGGGAGAGAGCGGGGGCGGATCGCGCCGGGGGGCGAGCGCGTCCGTGCCGGGTCACGTGCTGCGGCTGTCCACGACCAGGCAGGTGTTGAACCCGCCGAAGCCGAGCGTGAGGACGAGACCGCAGGGCTTCTCCCCGCCGGGAAGGGGGGAGGCGTCGGAGCCGGACAGCGCCAACGGGAGGTGCAGTGCGGGATCGGGCTCGGTGAGGTGGGCGACGGGTGGCGCTGCCCGGTCCCGCAGGGCCAGCAGCAGGGCGATCGTCTGGAGGACTCCGGTCGCGCCCAGGGTGTGGCCGAGCTGGCTCTTGAGCGCGAAGACGACGGGAGGCCCGCTCACGCCGTCGAACACGTCGTTCAGGGCGCGTGCTTCCGTGAGGTCGTTGAGGGCGGTGCCGGTGCCGTGGGCGGCGACCGCACCCACCTCGTCGGGCGTGACGCCGGCCTCCCGCAGTGCGGCGCGGATGGCGCGGGCCACTCCCGCGCCCGTGGTGTCGGGGGTGGTCAGACCGGCTCCGTCGTTGCTCGCCCCGGCCCCGAGCAACCGGCCGTGGACGCGGGCGGAGCGGCGGCGTGCCGCTTGGGGGGACTCCAGGACGAGGAAACCCGCTCCTTCGCCCAGGAGCATGCCGTCGCGGCGTCGGTCGAAGGGGCGGATATGGTCCGGGCTCATGGTGGCGAGCGCGGTGTGGCCGAGCCGTTTCGCCGGGGTGAGCACGTCGGCCGCGCCGCACACGACGGGGGTGTCGGGGTCTCGGGCCAGCAGGGTCAGGGCGGCGGAGAGTGCGTCGGAGGCGGTCGAACAGGCGCTGCTGACCGGTAGCACGGGGGTGCGCAGGCCCAGTTCCTCCGCCACGGACCGCGGCCAGGTGTACGGTGGCGGGCCGCCGCCCGGGTCGACGGGGACCGGGTCAACGGGGCCCGGACCGACGCCGCCCGTGGCGATGTCGCCGGAACCTTCGGCGCCGGGGTGAGCCGGGTCTCCGTCGTCGGAGGTGTCGAGGAGGGCGCCGAAGCTGGTGCCCGCGACGAGGCGGCAGTCGGCCGCCGCCGCCCCGGCGTCCTTGAGGGACGCCTCCACGGTGCGCACGGTCAGCAGGTGCATACGCCGGGCTGCGGTCAGGGTGTGCGGGAGGCCCGGGATGTCGGCGGCCAGCCGGTTGCGCAGCGGCCGGTCGAAGGGCACTTCGCGGAAGCCGTCCCGTCCCGCGCGCAGCGCGCTCCAGGTGCCGGTCAGGTCGTCGCCCAGGGCCGTGGACCAGGCCATGCCTGTCACGCAGGCATGGGTGGGGGCCACGGGGCGGGGGCTCACCACAGCTGTGGCCCCAGGTCGGCGACCTTCTTGCGGATGAGGGACGTACGGACGCGGCTCGCCACCTCCCCGTCCACGTAGGCGGTACCGGTGAAGCGCAGGTAGTTGTCGCGCAGCCGGTCGCAGGAGATGTGCAGGGTGAGCTGGTCGCCGGGGACGAGGATCCGGCGGGAGCTGATGGTGCTGTTGCCCATCAGCGTGATCTCGTCGTCCCGCAGTTTGCGCGTACTGAGCTGGTAGAGGACGATCCCGCACTGCGCGAAGGCCATCATGGTGGACGAACTGGGAAGGATCGCGCGTTCGGGGAAGTGCCCGACGAGGCAGGGCAACGACCCGGAGACGTTGAAGAGCGCGGTCAGTGACTCGCCGGGGGTCCAGTCGGTGATGCGGTCGAGGTAGTTGACCGGGTAGCGGTGGCGGACCCATTCCTTGATCTCGGTGAAGCCCATCTGCCGGGGCTCGGTGTCGGCCATCACGCCTGCCCTCCGGAGGCGGCGGCGGTGCTGGTGAGTCGCAGGATGAGGGCGGTGAGCGCCTGGACCGTGGCGAACGCGTCCGATCCGTAGTCCTCCTCGGAGATGTTCACCTTGAACTCCTCCTCGCAGCGTGCGCGCAGTTCCTCGAACCCCAGGGAGTCCACGCCCAGGTCGTCACGGATGCTGAGCGTCCCGGTGATGTCCTGGGGGGCGTGGTCGACGTTGAGGTCCTCGACGAGGATGCCCTTGATGGTGCCTTCGATCGACATGGCAGTGCTCCTTCACGTGGTGTGTGGTGTGTCAGCGGGGGTGGCCGGGCGGCCGGAACCGCAGGAGCGGTCAGCGGGACCGCGTACGCGGAGGCTGCTCCAGCGGTGCCGCATGAGGGCCGGTCCGATGCCGCGGTGCCTCATGAGGTCCGGCCCGATGCCGCGGTGCCCGGCTGGGGACCGTCCGCGGAACTGCGGGAGACACAGCGGTCTTCGACGGCGTTCGCACCTGTTGGGGTCCGTTCGCCTTCATCCGGCTCTGTCCGACTCCATCAACTAAGCGCTCGTCCGTGACGCCCTGTAAAGGGGGTCGGCGGCGCACTGCGGCGCATCCGGCGCACCCGGACGACGCGCCGGGCGCGGGAGCGGGGTGGGGCGCGCGTTCCTGGTGCACGGCGTCCTGCGCTGTGCGCCGCACTGCTGCCCCAGCGCCCTCGCATGCCCTCGGGATGTGTGCCAGAACAGTGGGGGTGATCCGCCGGCACCGTACGGACGACCTCCCGTCGGGCAGCGTCGTCCACTCCCACGGTCCGTCACATCCGCTCGCTCCCTGCCCCGTACGGCAGACAGAACGACCGCGCCGCCGGCCCGGTCCCGCGAGCGCCCCCTCCGACAGAGCTCCTCCCGCGGACTCCCGTCCCCCCTCAGCCAGTTGGAAGGTGCCCCCATGTCCCCCACCCCCCGCAACCGCTTCGCCCACACTCCCTTCGGTGTGATCGGGGTGGGCTCCTACCTCCCCAGTCAACGCCGTGACAACGAGACGGTGGCCACCTCGGCAGGCGTCAGCGCGGAATGGATCCTGCGGCGCACCGGCGTGCACTCACGGCACATCGCGTCGCCGGAAGAAGCCGCTTCCGACCTCGCCGCCGCCGCGGTGAAGGCGGCCTGTGCGGCGGCCGGCATCGACCTCGACCAGCTCGACGTGATCATCGTGGCCACCTCCACCCCCGACGAGCTCGGTCCCGCGACCGCCTGCCGCGTACAGGAACGCACCGGAGCCCGGCACGCGGTGGCCCTCGATGTGACCGCCGCCTGTTCCGGCTGGCTCTTCGCGGCCAAAGTCGCACACGACTGGCTCGTCTGCACGCCGCAGGCCCGCTATGCGGCAGTCGTCGGAGTGGAGGCGTACTCCAAGTTCCTCGACACCACCGACCGCGCCACCGCCTCACTGTTCGCCGACGGCGCCGCCGCCACGATCTTCGGCCCCACGGAACGCGGCGGCTTCCTGGACTTCGCCCTGGGATCGGACGGACGGTTCGCCGACTACGCGTTGATCCCCCAAGGCGGCAGTCGGCTGCCGAACGGCCCCGGCGCCCCCGCGGACCGCCGCCAGAAGATCAGCATGAACGGCCCCGGAGTACGCAAGTTCATCGAAGACGTCTTCCCCCGGATCGTCGACGAGTCCCTGTCCCGCAATCGCATCGCCCTGAGCGACCTGACCACCATCGTGACGCACCAGCCCAATCCCGTCCTGCTGACCAACGTGGCCCACAACGCGGGCATCACCGACGCCCAACTCGTCATCGTGGGCGACGAGGTCGGCAACATCGGCGCCGGCAGCATTCCGTACGCACTGGCCACCGCGGCCGGTCAAGGCCGCCTCCACGAGGGCGATCTGGTTCTCGCCGTCGCCTTCGGCGGCGGCGTCACCTGGGGCACCGCCCTCCTCGAATGGACCGGGGCCTCTTCGGTGCGCCTGGCGCCCGCCCGGCTGCCCCACTTGCAGGCCCTCTAGCCCCCGCCTGCCCCACCGGACGAACCACCCTCCCGAGGAGACCACATGCCTCTCGCGCACCCAGCCCGACCGATCCCGGCGGCCACCGGCCCCGGCGCGGGCCCCAACCCCTCATCCGTGCACTGGCTGATCGGTGAGAGCTTCCACCGGGCCGCGTGCAACCCCGAACTCCTGACGCTCGCCTCCCTCATGGCGACCCTGCGCTCCGCACCGCCCCCGGCCGACAGCCCCCTGCGTCTGCGCCCCGGGCTGGGCGTCGACGTCAGTACCTGGGAGCAGTTGGGCGAGGAGGTGGCCAAAGCCGGTCATCCGGTACGTCTGGAGGGCGAGCCCCCACGCCCCGTCGCCCGTCATCTCGTCCTCAAGCAGAACCCCGCCAACGTCGTCATCGCGGACGCCCACTTCGACCGGAACGGCTTCGGCGCCGAACTGGTGGTGCCCAACCAGACCGAACTGCTGCTGGACCACACCGCCGACCAGCAGCACGTACCGGGAATGGTGCTGATCGAGGCCGCCATTCAACTGGTCACCTGGGCCGTGACACATCACCAGCCGGCGCCGCCGCACCTGCCCTCCCGCTACGGGGTGATGCACGGGTGCGACTTCTCCTTCCGGCGCTTCGTCTTTCCCGTACCCGCCCAGCTCACCGCGACCTTCACGCCGACCGGCCCGCCCGAGCCGGAGAAGATCCCGCTCCGCGCGGACGTCACCGTCCACCAGGCGGGCCGCGTCTGCTCCCGCCTGACGCTTCATCTGCACGCCTTCTACCCCGAGCACGTATTCGACGTGGAGAGCCATCAGGCCGTCACCACGCTGCGTCTCCTGCACGAGCAGGCGGTCACGGGAAGGCTGACATGACCTCCGCACTCACCGGGCCTCCCCCGCCCGCCTCCCCGTCGAGCACCGTGCCGCCCGCCGAACGCCACCGCCGGATCCTGCACGGCCACGGTGCCTCGCAACGGCTGGAGCGGCTGGACCGGCTGCTGGACACCCCCCTGTTCCGCACCCCTGCCGCCACCTCGGCCGACGACCCCCTGCGCACCTACGCGCGGCTGCGCGCGATCAACGCCGCCGCCGGCGACCTGGACCAGCTCGGCGAGGACCCCACCACCATCCACACGATCCTGGAGTGGACGGCCGCCCACGACCCGGCCCTCACCCTCGCCGCCCATGTGCACTACGCCGTCTGCCTCCAGGGCCTGCTGCCCGCGTCCGCGACCAACCCGTACGCCGCAGGACTGCTGGCCGAGATGCGGCAGGGGGAGAGCATCGGCGCGATCCTCATCACCGAACTGGGCCGCGGCGGCAGCCACTTGTCCCCCGAGACCGAGGCCCGCTACGACCCCGAGGCCCGCACCTTCACCCTGACCACGCCGCACGACGGCGCCCTGAAGTTCATGTCCAACGTCGCCCACCCCGGCGTCCCCCGGACGGCCCTGCTCTTCGCGCGGCTCCTGAGCGGCGGACAGGACCACGGACCGCACCCGTTCGTCCTGCCCCTGCACCACCCCGCCCACCCGTTGACGGACGTGCGCATCGACCCCCTGCCGCCCAACCCGGCCTGGCCGCTGGACAACGCCCTGGTGCGCTTCGAGGGCACCGTCCTGCCGTACGACGCCTGGCTGCACGACAGCGCCTCCCTCGCCCCCGACGGCACCCTGACCGATCCCCTCACCCCCGACCGCCGCCTCCTTCATTCGCTGGCGATCTCCTCGCACGCCTCCGCCGGAGCAGTCGTCGCCCAGGCCGCCGCCGCCCGCGCCGCCGCCACCAGCGCCCTGCGCTACGCCACCACCCGCACCACGACCGGCCGGCTCGCCCCGGGCGAGAACGTCCTGGCCTACCGCACCCAGCGACAGGCCCTGTACACGGCACTCGCCGAGAGCCACGCCCTGACCCTGGCCACCCGGCACGCCCAGCAACTGCTCCGGGACCTGCACCTGTCCGCCACGCCGCGCGAGCACACCCCCGAAGGAAGCGAGGAACAGGCTCACCAGGCGACCGTCACCTGGGCCCCGTGGAGCGGCGTCCACCTCGACCTCGCCCTGATCAAGGCCCACGCCACCGAGACCCTCGAACAGGTCAGTGCCACCGCCCGCCGCCGCAGCGGTGCACAGGGCCTGCTGGCCGTCAACCACCTCGCCGGATGCGAGACGCTCGCCCACATCTTCCAGTCCGCTGCGGGCGACAACCTGCTCATCCAGCTGGACGCGGGAAAGCTCCTCACCGACCGGGCCCGCGTCCAGGCCTCCCGCGCCGCCCTGCGCCCGGGTCCCGTTCCCGCCGCGCTGCCCTCGTGGGACCTGCCGGCCGTCCTGCGGCACGAGACGTACCGCCTGCGCGTCCTCACCCACGACACCCTCAGCCGCGCCCCACGCCCCTGCGGCCCCGGAACTCCCGCCCTGGACGCCTGGGACCCGGTACTGCCCCGACTCGTCGTCCTGGCCCGCTGCCACACCAGCGTCCTGATGCTGCGCACGTGCCGCGACCAGCTCCCCCTGCCGTCCACCGACCGCAGCGCCCAGGCCCGCGCGCTGCGCGCCCTGCGCCGTCTCTACGCGCTCACCCACCTGGAACGGCACGTGGGCTGGCACCTGGAGCACGGCACCCTCACCGCGGCCGACGCCGACCGGCTGCGCGGCGACCTGGACGCCGCACTGGACGCGGTCCACCCCTGCATCCCCGACCTCGTCGAGCTCCTCGCCCCGCCCCGTGCCCGTACCACCGCCCCGCTGGCCGCGGCGGACCCGGTCGCCGCGCTCGTCGAAGCCAGCCGCCACACCCCCCACCACCCGGAGCGGCCATGACCACGGCTGCCGCCCGGCCGGCGGTCGCCGTCACGGGCATCGGCATGGTCACTCCGGCCGGGATCGGCCGGGAGATCACCTGGCAGCGGGTGCTCTCCGGCACCCCCACCGCCGCGCCCGACCCCGCTCTCGCCGACACGCCCATCCCCCTCAGCTGCCGCGTACCCGACTACGATCCCCGCGCGCACCGGCCCCGGCGCGTCCCCCAACGACTCGACCCCTTCGCCCAGTTCGCCCTCACCGCCGCACGCGAAGCCGTCGCCGACGCCCGGCTCGACTGCGGCACCTGGCCGTCCGCCCGCGTCGCCGTCGTCATCGGGAACTGCTCAGGGGGCCTCACGAGCTACGAGACCCAGCACCGCAAACTCGACGGCGCCCATGCTCGCGTCTCGCCCCTGCTGCTGCCCCTCTTCCTGGCGAACATGGTCGCCGCCCAGCTGTCCATCGAGCTGAACGCAGCAGGTCCCAGCCTCGTCACCGCCACCGCCTGCGCTTCGGGCACCACCGCCCTGGGCACCGCCCTCCAGCTCCTGCGCAGCGGCACCTGCGACATCGCCGTAGCGGGCGGCACCGAAGCCATGATCACTCCGCTCACCGTCACCTCCCTGGCCGCGGCCGGTGCGCTGACCGCCAATCCCGACCCGGTCACCGCCTCCCGCCCCTTCGACACCCGCCGGGACGGCTTCGTCATGGGCGAGGGCGCCGCCGTCCTCGTCCTCGAACGCGCAGAACACGCCCGAGCCCGCGGCCGGGAAGGCTACGCCCTGCTCGCCGGGTACGGCGCCTCCTGCGACGCCCACGACCCCGTCACCCCCCACCCGTACGGAGACGGCGCGGCCCGTGCCGTCCAGGCGGCCCTCGCCGATGCCGGTGCCACCCACGACGAGGTCGACCACGTCAACGCGCACGCCACCAGCACCCCGCTCGGCGACCTCGCCGAAGGCCGCCTGCTGCACCGGCTGTTCCCCGCCCGCACCGCCGTGACCTCCGTCAAGGGCACCCTCGGCCACCTCATCGGTGCCGCCGGAGCAGTGGAAGCGGCCTGCACCGCCCTGTCCGTACACCGCCAGACCGTGCCCCCCACCGCAGGCCTCCACACTCCCGACCCCGCACTGGGCGTGCGCCCGGTCACCGGAGCCGCGCGCTCCCTGCCGATCGGCCTCGCCCTGAGCAACTCCTTCGGCTTCGGCGGGCAGAACGCCGTCGTCGCCTTCCGCCCCGTCCACTCGATCCGCGAGGAGGGACCGGACTCACCATGACGGTGTGCCTCGACGTGCACGGCCGGGTCGCGATCCTGCGGCTGGACCATCCCCCGCACAACATCCTCGACCGCAACCACCACGACCAACTCCGGGACCACACCGACCACCTCGCCCGCCGCGAGGACATTCATACCGTCGTCGTGCGCGGCGACCGGCACCTGTCGGCGGGGGCGGACATCGACGAACTGCTCCGCCTCGGCCCGGCCGACCTGCTGCGCCACATCTGCGACCTCCAGGCAGCCCTGACCGCCGTCGCCCGCCTCCCCCAGCCCATCGTGGCGGCCGTCGGCGGATACGCCCTGGGCGCCGGGTGCGAACTCGCCCTGTGCGCCGATCACCGCATCGCCGCCCACAACGCCGTCCTGGGCCAGCCGGAAATCCGCCACGGCCTCATTCCCGGTGCGGGCGGCACCCAACGCCTTACCGCCCTCGTCGGTCCCGCCCTCGCCAAAGACCTCATCTACACCGGCCGCCACGTCCGCGCCACCGAGGCCCGCCGCATCGGACTGGTCGACGAGGTCGTACCCGCCGCCGAGCTCTACCCGGCCGCACTCGCTTGGGCCACACGACTCTCCCAGGCTCCCCCGCACGCGCTGCGCGCCGCCAAACGTGCCATCGACACCACCGCCACCCTCAACCTCACCACGGGCCTGGCCCGCGAGCGCCTCTACTTCGTCGGCCTCTTCTCCGACCCTCCCGAAGCCGCCGCGCGAAGCTGCCCCCGGGAGTGAACCGCGGGCCGCCACGGCCCCCGAACTCCCCCGCTGACGCGGCCCCTTGACGCGCACCGGGGCAACCCGCCCCCACCCGCCGTGCCACCACTGTTCCGGCACGCCTACACCCAGGAGCCCCACGTGAACAGCGTCACCGCAACCCATGCCATCGGCCGCCTGTACGGCGAGGTGCTGCGCCGCAATCAGGGCGAGAGCGAATTCCACCAGGCGGTGCACGAGGTTCTCGAAACCCTCGGCCCGCTGCTGAGTGCGCGCCCCG
>NZ_JBIUXN010000032.1:0-35223 GCF_044744005.1 Streptomyces sp. NPDC087440
CGTGCAGCCCCGGGCTGCTCAGGCAGAGAGGCCCCAGACCCGCCCCTCCACCTAAAGCGCTCGCCGCGCGGCCATTGCACGGTTCCGTGCAGGTGAGTGGGTGGCTGGTCGCGCAGTTCCCCGCGCCCCTGAAGGGGCGCCCCCGCGCGGCGGAGCCGCACGTCGAGCACGGCCCCGCGCCCCTGAAGGGGCGCGCAGGAAAAGCGTTCGCCGGGGGGAGGGGGCTGCGCGTAGCCTCGGGTGCATGTCTACGCCCCGTGTTTCTTAGCTGAGGACCCACTCCCACGCCACCCGTGTGACCTCTCGCTATTCCGGAGCGTAATCCCATGATCACCGTCCGCGGTGTCGACGTTCGCGTCGGCGCCCGACTCCTGCTGTCCGACATCTCCTTCCACGTCTCCCCCAGCGACCGCATCGGCCTCGTCGGCCGCAACGGCGCGGGCAAGACGAGCCTCCTCAACGCCCTCTCCGCGACCGCCCCGCCCGCCCACGGGAACGGGAACGGGAACGGGAACGGGGTCATCGAGCGCACCGGGTCGCTGGGGTACCTGGCCCAGGACTCGCGGGCCGCCGACCCCGCCGTGTCCGTGGGCGAGCGGATTCTGTCCGCCCGGGGGCTCGACCGGGCCACCCGTGCCCTGCGGGCCGCCGAGACCGCGCTGGGCGGGGCCGTCGGCCCCGCCCAGGAGCGCCGCGCCATGGCCGCGTACGCCCGCGCCGAGGCCGACTTCCAGGCCCGCGGCGGGTACGCAGCCGAGGCCGGGGCCGCCCGGGTCGCGGCCGGGGTCGGGCTGCCCGCCGACGCCCTGGACCGGCCTGTCGGCGAGCTGTCCGGCGGCCAGAAGCGGCGGGTCGAGCTGGCGCGCATCCTCTTCGCCGACCACGACACCCTCCTGCTCGACGAGCCGACCAACCACCTCGACGCCGACTCCGTGACCTGGCTGCGGGCCTTCCTGCTCGCCCACCGGGGCGGGGTCGTCATCATCAGCCATGACGTCGAGCTGCTCGCCGACACCGTCAACCGGGTGTTCCATCTCGATCCCGCGCGGCGTGCGCTCGACGTGCACAACACCCCCTGGCACACCTACCTCGCAGCCCGCGACGCCGAGGAGCGTCGGCGTACGCGCGAGCGGGCCGCCGCCGAGCGGAAGGCGGCCGCCCTGCACACCCAGGCCGACCGGATGCGCGCCCGCGTGTCCACCGCCGTCGCCGCCAAGAACATGGCCCGGCGCGCCGACCGGCTGCTCAGCGACCTGGCACCCGTGCGGCGCACCGAGAAGGTCGCGCGGATTCGGCTGCCCGAACCCGTGCCCTGCGGGCGGACGCCGCTCGGGGCGATCAGCCTGACGAAGGCGTACGGCGGCCGGGACGTGCTGCGCGGCGTCGACCTCGCCGTGGACCGGGGCAGCAGGCTGGTGGTGCTCGGCCTCAACGGGGCCGGGAAGAGCACCCTGTTGAAGATCCTCGCCGGGCATGTGGCCCCGGACGCGGGCCGCGTCGTGCACGGGCACGGGCTGCGGCTGGGCTACTTCGCGCAGGAGCACGACACGCTGGAGGCGGCCCGTACCGTACGGGAGAACCTCGCGGCGGCGGCGCCGCACCTGGACGACGGGGAGGCCCGCCGGGTGCTCGGCGCGTTCCTGTTCGGCGGCGACGACGCGGACAAGCCGGCCGGGGTGCTGTCGGGCGGCGAGAAGACCCGCCTGGCGCTGGCCGGGCTCGTGCACTCGGGGGCCAACGTGCTGCTGCTGGACGAGCCGACCAACAACCTCGACCCGGCCTCGCGCGGCGAGGTGCTGGGCGCGGTGGACACGTACCCCGGCGCGATCGTGATGGTCACGCACGACGAGGGCGCCATCGAGGCGCTGCGGCCGGACCGGGTGCTGGTGCTGCCGGACGGGACCGAGGACCTGTGGGGGCAGGAGCACCTGGGGCTGGTGTCCCTGTCGTAGCCCCGCACGGGTACGCACCGGTAAGCGCAGGTAAGGGGCGCCCTCCCTGGAGGGCGCCCCTTACCCCGCCATCGCTCAGGCAGGCTTGCGGGCCTCGATCAGGAAGCGTGCCGTGTGTGCCACGAAGGAGCCGTCGCGACGGATCTGCTCGTCCAGCTCGCGCAGCCGGTCCCGGTGCTTGGCGACCGTGAAGCCGGGCACCATCCAGATCACCTTGCGCAGGAAGTAGACCACCGCCCCGATGTCGAAGAATTCCGTACGGAGCGACTCCGAGCGCAGGTCCACGACCTCCAGGCCCGCCGCCTGGGCCTCCTCGCGGGCCGTCTCCGGGCGGCGTCCGAGGCGCGCCTCGGGCTGCGGGCCGAGGAAGTACTCGACGACCTCGAAGACGCTGGCCGGGCCGACGTGCTGGGAGAAGTACGTGCCGCCGGGTGCCAGCACCCGGGCGATCTCCTCCCACCAGGCCTTCACCGGGTGGCGGCTGGTGACCAGGTCGAACGCGCCGTCCGCGAAGGGCAGCGGGGGTTCGTCCGCGTCCGCGACGACGACCGCGCCCAGCGGGTGCAGGAGGCGGGTGGCCTTCGCCACGTTCGGCGGCCAGGACTCGGTGGCGACCATCACCGGCGGCAGTTTCGGCGCCCCGGCGAGGACCTCGCCGCCGCCGGTCTGGATGTCGAGCGCGGCGGAGGCGGCCGCCAGGCGCTCGCCCATCTGCTTCTGGTATCCCCAGGAGGGGCGCTGCTCGGTGGCCCGGCCGTCCAGCCAGGAGAAGTCCCAGCCGTCGACCGACACCGCTTCGGCCTCGGCGATCAGCTCGTCGAACGTACGATTTTCAGTGCTCATACGCGGATGATCTCTGCATTTGTGGAGAAAAGCCATCCTGCGACCTCAATCGACCGGACCGGGAATGTCCGCCCGGCGATGATCGTTGAGCATGGAGAAACCCCCGACGACGTAAGGAAATGTTTCCTCGTGAGCAAGGTCCCTTCCCTGACCCTCAACAACGGCGTCGAAATGCCGCAGCTCGGATTCGGCGTCTGGCAGGTGCCGGACGACGAGGCCACGGCAGCGGTGAGCACGGCTCTGGAAGCCGGCTACCGGAGCATCGACACCGCCGCGATCTACGGCAACGAGGAGGGCACGGGCCGTGCGCTCGCCTCCTCCGGGATCGCCCGTGACGAGCTGTTCGTCACCACCAAGCTGTGGAACGACAAGCAGGGCCACGACTCCACCCTGCGCGCCTTCGACGAGTCGCTCGGCAAGCTGGGCCTCGACTACGTCGACCTGTACCTGATTCACTGGCCGGTCGCCGCCCAGGGCACCTTCGTGGACTCCTTCAAGGCGTTCGAGAAGATCCTCGCCGACGGCCGCGCCCGGGCGATCGGCGTCTCCAACTTCCTTCCGGAGCACCTGAAGACGCTGCTCGCCGAGACCTCGGTGGTCCCGGCGGTCAACCAGATCGAGCTGCACCCGCAGCTCCAGCAGGGCGGGTCGCGCGCGTTCCACCAGGAGCACGGCATCGCCACCGAGGCCTGGTCGCCGCTCGGCCAGGGCAAGGGCCTGCTGGAGGTCCCGACCGTCGTGGCGGTCGCCCGCAAGCACGGCAAGACCCCCGCCCAGGCGGTGCTGCGCTGGCACCTCCAGCTGGGCAACGTGGTGATCCCGAAGTCCGTGACGCCGTCGCGGATCGCGGAGAACATCGACGTCTTCGACTTCGAGCTGGACGCCGACGACATGGCGGCCTTCGCCGCGCTCGACGAGGGCAAGCGGCTGGGTCCGGACCCGGCGGTCTTCGGCGCCTGATCGCCGAAGCCCGACCAGCCAAAGCCTGATCCCTGACGCCTGACGCCTGGCGATCCAGGGCGTCGCCCCCGGTCCGCGGGTTCGGACCGGGGGCGGTTCAGTTCCGTACGCGATAGGACGGCGCGACCGCCGCGTACACCTCGTCGACCGCTGCCCGGCTGGACTCGGGACCGTTGACCGACACGGTGTGGTAGCGGCCCTCATGGACGAGGACGCGGTTCCAGCCGTAGAGGTCCCGGCCGGCCCCGTCCTTCCAGGTGTACCGCCGTTCGACCCCGGTCTGACCGTCGGCGGCGATCTCTCTCATGCCGGAGGCGGTGGCCCAGGACGCCAGGCGCACGGCCTGCGTCTCCGGCTCGCTCTCCGTCTGGTACCTCACCGGGTCGGACCCGAACGTCGCGGTCGAGTCCCTCCCCGGAACCACCACCAGCTCCAGGCCCGCCCCCTGGTACCGGTACTGGCCCCGGCCATTTTTGCCCAGGCGCGTCCACCCGGCCGGGACCTCGATGCGGAACGCGTCCTCGACGCCCAGGGCGGCGGGTTTCGGCGCGGAGGGGGTGGGCGACAGCGCGGCGGAAGGCGTCGACGCCGCCTTCGGGCCCGCCGCGACATCGCCGGGACCGTCCCCCTGCAACGCGACGTACGCCCCCGTCGCCCCCGCCAGCACGACCACCGCCGCCACGCTCGCGATCAGCGCCTGTCGCCGCCCGGCCCCAGGACGTACCACCGCAGGAGCGGCGGGCTGCTCCGCCACGGCCCGCAGCGCCGCCACCACCGCCTCGGACTCCGGTCGCCCCTCGGGGTCCTTGGCCGCCAGCCTCACGATGAGCGGGCGCAGTTCCACCGCCCGCTCCGGCTTCGGCGCGTCCGCCATGACAACCGCCGTGACCGTCCCCTCCAGGGAGTCCCGCCGGAACGGCGACCACCCCTCCACCATCCGGAACAGCAGCACCCCCAGTGACCACAGGTCCGACGCCGGTCCCGGCCGGTTGCCGCCCATCCGTTCGGGCGCGGTGTACTCCAGCGACCCGACGAACTCCCCCGACCTGGTCAGCGGTTCGTCGCCCTCGATGTACGCGATCCCGAAGTCCGACAGGACCACCCGGCCCCCGTCGTCCTCACTCAGGAGTACGTTTCCGGGCTTGACGTCGCGGTGCAGCACCCCGCGTCCGTGCGCCGCCCGCAGGGCCTCGGCGACCGCGAGGCCGATCCGGGCGGCCTCCCGCTCGGGCAGCGCGCCCTCCCGGTGCAGCCGGTCCTCCAGGGACTCGCCGCGCACCCGCTCCATGACGATCCAGGGCCGCCCGTCCTCCACCACCACGTCGTGCACGGTGACCACCGCCCGGTGGTTGACCCGGGCCGCCGCGCGGGCCTCGCGCAGGATGCGCTCCAGGAGGGCGTCCCGCTCCGGGCTCCCCTCGGGCAGCCGTTCCGGTACGTACGCCTCCTTGACGGCGACGTCCCGGTCCACGACCAGGTCGCGTCCCGCCCACACGGCCCCCATGCCGCCCGCGCCCAGGCGCTCGGCCAGCCGGTAGCGGCCGCCGATCACCCGGGACGTCTCTCCCCCTGTCGCCATGCCCGCATCATGCCCCAACTCCCCCACCGGCACCGGGACATGGCCGAGGTCAGAGCGAGCGGGACGCGCCGCCGTCGATGCGGATGCTCTCGCCGTTGACGTACGCGGCGTCGTCGGAGACGAGGAAGGCGGCCAGCTTGCCGATCTCGGCGACCGTGGCATAGCGCCCGGCCGGGATCTTCGCCAGGAAGTCCGGGTCCTCGGGCCAGCTGTCGACGTAACCGGGCATGAGGCTGTTCATGCGGATGCCGCGTGCGGCGTACTGGTCGGCGTACAGCTTGGTGAAGCTCGTGAGGGCCGCGCGGAGGCTGGAGTTGACCGGGATCATGCCCAGCGGCTCGAAGGCCGTGTACGAGGAGAGGTTCACGAAGGCCCCGCGCCCGGCCGCCTCCATGTGCGGGGTGACCAGGCGGGCCATGCGCACGACGCTCAGCAGGAGCATGTCGAGGCCGTCGCGCCACTGCTCGTCGGTGACCTTCAGGAGTGTGTCGTTCGCGGCGTGGCCCGCGCCGTTGACGACCGCGTCGATGCGGCCGTACCGGTCGAGGGTGGTGTCGACGAAGCGCTTCAGGTCGGCGGGCTCGGTGAGCGAGCCGACGGTGGCGAGGCCGCCCAGCTCGTCGGCGAGCGCGGTCACGGCGGGGTCGAGGTCGAGGAGGGAGACGGTGTGGCCCGCCTTCGTCAGCTCGGTGGCGATGCCCCTGCCGATGCCCGAGGCGGCGGCGGTGACGAGGGTGACGGGCATGGGGGTCCTCCCGGGACTGTTCGTGAGTGCGACTGTTCGCCAGTACGACTGTACGTGATTTACCGTACGGTCGAACCGTCGACCGGCGCAAACCGGGCATCCCGCGCCGGGCGGCAAGCACCGCGGGCCGCACCCCGGGGCATCGCGCGCCCGACACCGTACGAAGGTCGTCGTACACTCGCAGGCATGGCCACGCTCCACCCCGACCGCGATCAGCTCCTCATGGAGGACGTCCTCGCCGCACTGGGCAACCCGGTTCGGCTCGGCATCGTGCGCGAGCTCGCCGCCTCCGAGGGCGAGCGCACCTGCGGCAGCCTGCCGCTGGAGGTGACGAAGGCGACCGCCACCCACCACTGGCGGGTGCTGCGCGAGTCCGGGGTCACCCGGGAGCACAAGGCGGGCCGCTACAAGGCGATCGAACTGCGGCGCGCGGACCTCGACGCGCGCTTCCCCGGACTGCTGGACGCGGTGCTGGGCTCCCTTCCTCCGAAAGCGCGTTCATGACACTCGACGGCACCCATCTCCTCCGCAACGTCGGCAGCGGACTGCTGCTGGAGGTGCGCGACGGCGCGAAGGGCAGCGGAGCGCCCGTGCAGCAGGGCAAGGACAGCGGGGCCGCCGCCCAGCGGTGGACGCTGACCCCGGTGCACGAGGGCAGCGGGCTGCACCACGTCGTGAACGCGGCCAGCGGCAAGCGGCTCGACGTCGCGGGCGCCAAGCTGGAGAACGGCGTACGCATCCAGCAGTGGTCGGCGAACAACTTCGGCGCCCAGGAGTGGATCGTCGAGCACCACGCGGACGCGCCGGGGCGGGTGAGCCTGGTGAGCTGGATCAGCGGGCTGCTGCTGGAGGTCGCGGACCGCGGCACGGAGGACGGCGGGCGGGTGCAGCAGTGGGAGGACACCGACTCGCCCTTCCAGTGGTGGCAGGTGGAGCCCGCACCGGTGGACGGCTGAGCGAGGGGCCCCGAGCACGAGGGCCCGCGCCGGTCACCCGCGCCGGTCAAGTGACGTAAAACATACGGTGGTTGACGCCCCGACACGCGATTTCCTTGCGGCAAAACCCTTGCCCGGCACATGTATCCCCTCCAAGAATGCCCCTGACATTCGTCGCTGGAGGGGAACCCGCATGAGAAAGCCTTACCTCGGTGCACTGCTCGCCCTGACGCTCCTCGGGGCCGGTGCGGCACCCGCGATCGCAGCCACGAGCCAGCCGGGCGCGAACCGGACGGGCGCGAGCCAGTCGGTCACGAGCCAGAGCGCCCCGGCGGCGAAACACAAGCCCCAGCCCGTTGACTTCGCCGGGACGGTCGCACTCAGCAACTGTTCGGGCTCCGTGATCCGCATGCCGCAGTCCCGCCCGGGCGACCCGGCGCTGATCCTCTCCAACGGGCACTGCATCACCGAGCAGGACATGCCGGGCGCGGGCGAGGTCGTCCTGAACCTGCCGTCGAAGCGCACGTTCGACCTGCTCAACGGCAAGGCGGAGAAGGTCGGCACGCTCACCGCGAGCAAGCTGGCGTACGCGACGATGACCGACACGGACATCTCGCTGTACCGGCTCACCGAGAGCTACGCGCAGATCCAGAAGAAGTACGGGATCAAGGCGCTGGAGCTGAACACCGAGCACCCGCGCGAGGGCCGCGCCATCACGGTGGTCTCCGGCTACTGGAAGAAGACGTACGGCTGCAACATCGACGGCTTCGCCTACCGGCTCAAGGAGGGCGACTGGACCTGGAAGGACTCGGTCCGCTACACCGCCGCCTGCCAGACCATCGGCGGCACCTCCGGCTCCCCGGTGATCGACAACCGCACCGGCAAGGTCGTCGCGGTGAACAACACCGGCAACGAGAGCGGCGAGCGCTGCACGTTCGACAACCCGTGCGAGGTCGACAGGCACGGCAGGGTGACGGTGCGTCAGGGCATCAACTACGCCCAGCAGACGTACGGCATCGCCCGCTGCATCGCGCGCAACAGCCAGGTGGACCTGGACCGGCACGGCTGCCGTCTGCCGGAGCCCAAGCGCAAGTAAATTGCCCGGCAGATGTGTTGCGGCACGACGGGACCTTCACCTCTCGTGCCGCAACACGCACAGCAGCCTCACAGAGGCCCTCTTGTCCACCTCGTGGAATCCCCGAACAATGCCCATGACAAACCGGGGCCACCCAGCCCCGGTCACATAAGGCACTGAGGGGACCCCCACATGAAGAAGCCTCTCGTCGGCGCTTTCCTCGCCACCCTGCTCGTCGGGGCAGGCGTGGCACCCGCGTTCGCGGCCACCAGCCAGGACGCGGCGCCGACCCGGGCCACGAGCACGGCCAAGGCGTCAACAGGAGCCAAGGCCAAGGCGGTTGACTTCGCCGGCACGGTCGCGCTGAGCAACTGTTCCGGTTCGGTCGTGCGCACAGCCGCCTCGCAGCCGAACGACCCGGCCCTGGTGATGTCCAACGGCCACTGCCTGGAGACCGGTTTCCCGGCCGCGGGCCAGGTCATCGTCAACAGGGCCTCGTCCCGCACCTTCTCGCTCCTCAACGGCGCGGCCCAGAAGGTCGGCACGCTCAAGGCCAGCAAGATCGCGTACGGCACGATGACCGACACGGACGTCTCGCTGTACCAGCTGACCAGCACGTACGCACAGATACAGAGCCAGTACGGGATCAAGGCGCTGGAGCTCAGCGCGGCGCGCCCGGCGCAGGGTTCGGCCATCACGGTCGTGTCCGGCTACTGGAAGAAGACGTACAGCTGCAACGTCGACGGGTTCGCCTACCGGCTGAAGGAGGGGGCCTGGACCTGGAAGGACTCGGTCCGTTACACCTCCGCCTGCCAGACCATCGGCGGCACCTCGGGCTCCCCGGTGCTCGACACGAACACCGGCAAGGTCGTCGCGGTGAACAACACCGGCAACGAGGACGGCGCCCGCTGCACGGACAACAACCCGTGCGAGGTCGACGAGGCCGGGAAGGTGACGGTCCGCAAGGGCATCAACTACGGCCAGCAGACGTACAACATGGTCCCGTGCATCACGACGGGCAGCAAGATCGACCTGACGCGTCCGGGCTGCGCGCTCCCCAAGCCGTAGCACGTGAGGGGTTTTTGACCCAGCGTCAGCCCGCAGCAGCTCTTCGGTGCTCCTGCGGGCTGACGCCGCGCACCCGCTTGAACGCGGCGCTCAGCGCGAACGACCCGCCGTAGCCGACCTTCCGCGCCACCGCCTCCACCGTCGCGTCCGTGCTCCGCAGCAGGTCGGCGGCGAGAGTGAGCCGCCAGCCGGTGAGGTACGACATCGGGGGCTCCCCCACCAACTCGCTGAAGCGGCGGGCCAGTCCGGCCCGGGAGACGCCCGTCTCGGCGGCGAGCGAGGCGACCGTCCACGGCCGGGCGGGCTCGTTCTGCATCAGCCGCAGGGCCCGGCCCACGACGGGGTCCCCCATCGCCCGGTACCAGGCGGGCGCCTCGGCCTCCGGCCGCGAGAACCAGGCCCGCAGCGAGGCGATCAGCAGCAGGTCGAGGAGCCGGTCCAGGTACACGCTCTGCCCGGGTTCGTCCCGGCTGATCTCCTCCTCCAGCACCGGCAGCAGCGGACACCGCCACACCTCGGTGGGCAGGTACGCCAGCGGCGGCAGCGCGTCCAGCAGCCGCTGCCCGACCTCCCCGCCCAGCTGGTACGTCCCGATCAGCATCACGGACTCGCCGTCGACCCGGTCGCCCCAGGTCCGCACCCCCAGCTGCATCGACTCCGCGAGCGGCGTGCCGAACCGCGTACTGCACACGCCGCCGGGCCCGATCCGCGCCCGGACGGGGCTGGAGGGGGTGTCGGCGCAGGTGTACGGTTCGGGGCCGCGCGCGATGGCCAGGTCACCGGGGCGCAGCAGCACGGCGTCGCCGCTGTCCGGCATGACCCAGGCGGTGGACCGGGTCATGCACATCAGGGTGAGCGGGGCCTGGTCCTCGATGCGCAGCGACCAGGGCGGGTCGAGCACGGCCCGCAGGAGGAAGGCGCCGCGGGCCCGGGGCCCGTCGAGCAGCCCGGCGAGAGCATCCATGTCCGCAACTCTAGCCGGGGCGCGGCGAGTTGGACGCACGCGTATGCGGGTGAGCCGGTGGAGCATGGTCCGTCCAGCGGGACGGGACGAAGCTGGAGCCATGACAACGAACGAGCACGAGAACGTGAACACGGTGTTGGTGACGGCGGCCTCCGGCAAGACGGGACGCCGGGTCGCGGAGCGGCTGACGGCACGCGGCCTCGACGTGCGGGCCGGGTCCCGCACCGGTGCGGTCCACTTCGACTGGGAGGACGAGAAGAGCTGGGGCCCGGCGCTGGCCGGCGCGGACGCGGCGTACGTGACGTACTACCCGGACCTGGCGGCGCCGGGGGCGGTGGAGGCCATGCAGACCTTCGGCCTGGCCGCCGCGGAACAGGGCGTGCGACGGCTGGTCCTGCTCTCGGGGCGGGGCGAGCCGGACGCGGTACGGGCGGAGTCCGCGCTCCGCGAGGCCTGGGGTTCGCCGTCGGGCCTCACGGTCGTCCGCGCGGCCTTCTTCACGCAGAACTTCAGCGAGGGGGCGCTGGCGGAGGGCGTCGCGGCCGGGGAGATCGTCTTCCCGGGCGGGGACACGGCGGAGCCGTGGGTGGACGCGGAGGACGTGGCGGACGTGGTCGTGGAGGCGCTGGTCGCGCCGGGGCACGGGGGTGAGGTGTACGAGCTGACGGGCCCGCGCCTGCTCACCCTCACGGAGGTCGCGGCGGAGCTGTCCCGCTCCTTGGGGCGGGAGGTGCGCTACGTACCGGTGACGGTGGCGGAGTACTCCGCCGCCCTCCAGGGGTACGGTCTGCCGCCCGCCGAGGCGGAGTGGATGGCGGGGCTGTTCGGGATGCTGCTGGACGGACACAACGCGTCCACCACGAACGACGTCCTCCACGTCCTCGGTCGCCCTCCCCACCCCTTCGCCTAGCCCGTCGGTCTCCGCACCCGCCCAGCCCGTCGGTCTCCGCGCCCGCAGCCACCGCCTCGGGTTCCGCCCCAGCCCCCTGGGGCGCCGGGGCCGCCCTCCCCCCCGCTTCCTCTCCCCAGCCCCCTTGGGCGACGGGCCGCCCCCCGGGGGCGGGACGGGCGGGCAAGGGGGCGGCCCCTCCCGCTCCCGGCCCACCCCGGTGCCGCCCCCGCCCAGCCCCCGCACCGGCTGCGCGCCGCACCAGGGCCCCGGGCTCGCCCCGCCCCGCCCCGCGCCCAGTCGCAGCGGACGGCCTCGACGTCGTCATCCAGCACCACGACGACGCCGGTACGGGGCACACTCCACCCGCTCCCCGCACAGAAGTCCCGCACGTCTCTTGCCGGGGGTAACCCATGCCCATAACTTGCCGGTATGGAGCTGGAGTTGCGTCATCTGCGGACCGTACGGGCCATCGCCGACGCCGGGTCACTGACCAAGGCCGCGGCGGCGCTCGGGCTCGCGCAGCCCGCGCTGAGCACCCAGTTGCGGCGCATCGAGCGGGCCCTCGGCGGGCCGCTGTTCGACCGCGACCACACGGGGTCACGGCCGACCCCGCTGGGCGAGCTGGTGCTGGAGCGGGCCCGGATTCTGCTTCCCGCCGTCCGGGAGCTCCAGGAGGACGCGGTCCGGTTCGCCAACACCTGGGCGAACCTGGACCGCTTCCGGCTCGGCGCCACGCACGGCCCCCTCCTGGGCGGGCTGGTGGACCGGTTGGCCACGGCGCGACCCGGCGTGCCCGTGACGACGTACACCACCTGGTCGGTGGGTGAGATCAGCAGCATGCTCGTCGAGGGGCGGCTCGACTTCGCCCTGATCGGCACCTGCGGCGAGAGCCGGCCGCCCGCGCAGGACCGGCTGAGCTGGGAGGTCGTGGGCGTCGACCCGGTCTTTGTGATGCTGACGGAGAGTCATCCGCTGGTCGGTCAGGTGGAGTTGGACCTCTCTCAGCTCTCCGGGGAGTGTTGGACGGACGTTCCCGGGGAGGGCTGTTTCGCGGACTGTTTCACCGCGGCGTGCGCGCGGGCGGGGTTCGCGCCGATGCAGGTGTACGAGACGGACACGGCGTCCTGTGTGCACCTGGTGCAGGTGGGGCGGGCGGTCGGGCTGTGCCGGGCCACCTTCCCGCCCACGCCGGGCATCGTCACCCGGCCCCTGACCGGTGCGCCGCTGGCCTGGCGGCACCTGCTGGGCTGGCACCCGGGCGCCCCCGCCGCGGAGGCGGCGAAGGCGGTGTCCGGGTACACGGGCGTGGCGTACGAGGAGGCGATCTCCCGCAGCGCGAGCTACACGCGCTGGCTGTCGGCGCAGCCCAGACCGGGCTTCGGCGCCACCCGGCAGCCCTAGAGCCCCCGCCCCACGGGACCTCAGTCCGCGCGGTGGCCCGGCGCGATCTCCTCGACCCGCTGGGCCAGCTCGAAGTCCTTCTCCGTCACGACCCCGCCCGCACTGTGCGTGTTCACGGCCAGCCCCAGCGTGCGGTAGCCCAGCACGATGTCCGCGTGATGGTCCAACTCGTCCTGGATCTGCGCCACATGGACGACCATCGCGGCAGCGGCCAGGTGCGAACCGAACCCGTACGTACGGGTGAGGCGGTCCTCCTCCCACGCCCACCCGGGAAGCTCCCGCAGCCGGTCCTCGATGTCCTTCTGCGACAACGGCTCCGTGGCCATGGCCGGACTCCCTTCGCCTGCGTTGTACGGATCAGCTTCCCACCATCTCGCTCCAGGGGTCACCCTGCACCCGGATCGCATGTCCGTCCCGCCGGGGCAGGCCCCCGGGCCGGGCTTGCGGCTACCTTCGTGGCATGACAACCCTCTCCACCGAAACCGGAGTTGGCGCCCTCCTGCGCCACTGGCGCGAGACCCGGCGGCTCAGCCAGCTGGAGCTGGCGCTGCGGGCCGATTCGTCGGCCCGGCACATCAGCTTCATCGAGACCGGCCGGTCGCGGCCCAGTGCCGAGATGGTGCTGCGGCTCGCCGAGCACCTGCATGTGCCCGTGCGGGACCGCAACGACCTGCTGCTGGCGGCCGGTTACGCCCCGCAGTTCGCCGAGACGCCGCTGGACGACCCGGCGATGGGCGCGCTGCGTGCCGGGATCGACCAGCTGCTGCGGGGGTACGAGCCGTACCCGGCGCTGGTCGTGGACGGCACGTACAACGTCATCGCCTCCAACGGGGGCATCGGGTCGCTGCTCGGGGGTGTGGCCGAGCACCTCCTCGCCGCGCCGAACGCGATGCGACTGGCCCTGCACCCCGAGGGCCTGGCCCCGCGCATCCGCAATCTCCCCCAGTGGCGCGGGCACCTGCTGCACCAGATGGAGCGGCAGATAGCCCTGCTCAGGTCGGCCCCGCTGCGTGCGCTGTACGACGAGGTCGCGGCGTATCCGCTGCCGCCCGGCCACGACGGGGCGAGCCGGGAGCCGGAGCCGCCCGAGGCGTACTTCGCGCTGCCGCTGCGGATCGAGCACGAGGGGCGGGTGCTGTCGTTCGTGTCGTCGATCTCGACGTTCAACACGCCCATGGACGTGACGGTCGCCGAGCTGGCCATCGAGACGATGCTCCCCGCGGACCCGGACACCGTCACCTACCTGCGCGAGCGGGCCGCCGCATAGCCTCCGGGTCCACGGCGTGCGCCACCGCCCCCCGCCAGTGCGCGGCGACGGCCCCGCGTCCGGCGGGGGCGGGGGTGGTGCCCGCGAGGATCCAGTGCCCGGCCGCGTCGAACACCCCGTCGCCCTCGCGCCAACGCCGGGTGGCGAAGACGTACGAGGAGCCGGGTTTCAGGCGGTCGGAGCCGTTGCGGGTGTGGATGACGGTGACGGTGCCGCGCAGGTCGCCCTTGTGGCGGGCGCCCACTGCCACCTCGTACGTGTCCACGGGCAGGGTGTCGAGCAGCTCCGGCCCGTCGTGGTCCAGCACCCGGCCCTCGAAGACGTCGGCGGCGGCGAACGCGACCTGGCGGTCGTCGGCGGTGTCGTAGGACAGGAAGCACTCGGTCGTCCGGCCGTAGGCGTCGAGTTTGTCGTACGCCATCCAGCCCGACGCGCCGAGGACGGCGGCGGCGGCGAGCGCGACGGCACGGTGGCGGGGCCGCACGGCGCGCGGGGCCCGAACGGGTCGCGGGAGCCTCGTGATCCGGAGGGTCTTCATGGTCCGGCCAACGCGCCGCACCCCCCGCCCGTTACGGACGGCGGCCCGGCGGCCTGCTCGCGGGGCCGATGTGCGGGGGGAATGAGGAGCGGGGATCCTTGGTTCGTATGTGACGAAAGTGACATATGGGACCTCCTGGACCTCCCCGGGGCCCGCCGCCGCAGAGAAGGTGAATCCGTCATGCGTGCCGTAGCCGTCAGCGCGTTCCGGGCCGTCCCCGAGGCCGTCGAGGTGCCCGATCCGGTCGCGGAACCGGGCCGGATGGTCGTGAAGGTCGCCGCGGCCGGGCTCAACCCCGTCGACTGGCTGATCGCCGACGGCCTGCTCGACGGTGTCGCGCCGCATGTGTTTCCGCTGGTCCTGGGCGCGGACTTCGCCGGGACGGTGACCGCCGTGGGCGACGGGGTGACCCGGTTCGCGGTCGGGGACGAGGTCTTCGGGCAGGTGGGCGGCGCAGCGCTCGGCAGGGGCTCGTACGCCCAGTACGTGAGCGTGTCGGAGGACGCGCCGCTGGCCCGGGCGCCCCGGAGCGTACCGCTGGCCGACGCGGCGGCCCTGCCGGTGGCGGGGATGACCGCCGCGCAGATTCTTGAGGCCGCGGCCGTGCGGGAGGGTGAGAGCCTGCTGCTCATCGGGGCGGGCGGTGGCGTGGGCACGTACCTCACCCAGCTGGCCGCGGCGCGGGACGTGCGTGTGCTGGCCGTCGTCCGCGGGGACGCGCGGCAGCGGATGGGCTCGCTGGGCGCGGCCGTCACCGTCGACACCACCACCCAGGACCTGACGGCGGCCGTGCGCGACGAGTACCCGGACGGGGTGGACGCGCTCGTGGACCTGGTCTCGCGCACCAAGGAGGACTTCGCGGCGAGCGCGGCCCTGGTGCACGACGGCGGTGTGGCCCTGACCAGCCTGCACCAGGAGGACCCGGCGCTGGCCCCGAAGGGGGTGGAGGCCATCGGCTTCGAGATGGCGCCGAGCGGGGACCTGCTCGCCACGCTCGCCGAGGCCGTCGACGCGGGGCGGCTGAAGATCGACGTCGAGGCGCGGGTGCCGCTGGAGAAGGCACCGGAGGCCGTCGCGAAGAGCCGCTCGGGCGGGGCGCGCGGCAAGACGCTGATCGTTCCCTAGCCCGATCCCCCACCTCGAAAGGTTCCCCGCATGCTTCCCCTGCTACTCGGTGCGAACGTCGACCCCACCTGGGACGATCCGCTGCGCCCGATCCTCCATGCCCAGCGCGTCGAGGAGGCCGGGCTGGACATCATCACCGTCCAGGACCACCCGTACCAGCCCGCGTTCTACGACACCTGGACGCTGGCCAACTGGATTCTCGCGTACACCGAGAAGCTGATCGTGCTGCCCGCCGTGGCCAATCTGCCGCTGAGACCGCCCGCCGTGCTCGGCAAGTCGGCCGCCAGCGCCTATCTGCTGTCCGGCGGGCGGCTGCAACTCGGTCTCGGCGCGGGCGCGTTCTGGGACGCCATCGAGGCGTACGGGGGCGAACGCCGCACGCCCGGCGAGGCGCTCGGCGCGCTGAGCGACGCCGTCGACGTGATCCGCGCGGTGTGGAGCCGGGAGCGCTCGGTGCGCACCGACGGCACCCACTACGCGGTGAAGGGCGCCCACCCCGGGCCCCCGGCCGCCGACGGCAACCTGGGCATCTGGCTCGGTGTGACCGGCCCGCGCGCACTGAGGCTGCTGGGCGCGAAGGCCGACGGCTGGGTGGTGTCGAACATGTACTTCCCGCCCGCCGAACTCGCCCGGGGCAACGCCCTGATCGCCGAGGGCGCCGAGAAGGCGGGCCGCGATCCGGCGGAGCTGGAAGGGCTGCGCAAGCTGTACAACGTGGCGGGGCTGGTCTCCGGGACCGAGTCGGCGGACCCCTTCCACGGCACCGCACGGCAGTGGGCGGACACCCTGGTCACGCTGTACCGCGACTCCGGGATGAACGCGTTCGTGTTCTGGCCGGAGGACGACCGAGACCGGCAGACGGACCTCTTCGCGAAGGAGGTCGCGCCGCTGGTGCGGGAGACGTTGGGCGCGGCATAGGCAGGACATGGGCAAGACGAGGGGGCGTGCGCGGAGTCCGCGCACGCCCCCTCGTGACGCGTACGGGCGGGTGAATCCCGGCGGGTCGGCGGCCCGGTCGGGCGGGCGGAGCCGGTGGGCGGTGCTCGGATGGGCCCCGATCCTCGGCCCGGCCCCGCACGGCCTCCGCCCTGCGCGGCCGACGCCTCCCACGGCCTTCCCGGAGGGGACTCCATGCCCGCCTTCACCCGTCTCGCCACCCGTGCCGCCGCTCTCGTACCCCTGGTGCTGCTCGCCGCGACCGGCCCCGCTGCCGCCGATGACAAGAACCCCCCGGCGGCCGCTCCCCCGCCCATGTCGATCGCCCTCTCCAACGGTGTGGACACCGTCAGTTCGGGCTCCCGGCTCGCCTACACGGTGACCGTGCAGAACCAGGGCGCGGCCAACCTGGCCGGGCTGCGCATCGAGCAGGAGCTGCCCACCGGCGTCTCCGGCGCCACGGCGGACCAGCAGGCGAAGGTGGCGGGCGGCAAGGCGGTGTGGACGGCGGACGTGCGGGCGCACGGCAAGACGGTGCTGACGTCGTCGGCGACGCTGGGCGCGGAGCAGGCGGGCGCGCTGCGGGCGGCCAGCACGGTCTGCGCGTACCTGCCCAAGTCGCAGGTCCCGGTGGTGTGTTCCAGCGACATGGACCTGCTGCCCGCGGGCGCGAAGGCGGAGGGCGTGGAGCTGGCCGACGGCTCGGACGGCACGCTGCTGGGCATGGCGCCGGGCGTGGCGATCGGTGCGGGCGTGGGCGCGGCCCTGCTCGCGGGCAGCGGGGTGCTGGTGCTGCGCCGCCGCAAGAAGACCGCGGCGGGCGGTGTCGGCCTGGGCTAGCGCACCCGGAAGACCGGGCCGCGCGCCGTGAACGGCAGGGACGCCCCCTGCGGGATCAGGAACGCGTGCTCGCGCCGGATGCGCAGGACGTCCGTCCACCCGTCCGTGATGACCAGCAGCGGCGCCGACGCCGGGAAGTCGTCGGCCCGCAGCAGCAGGTCGATGCCGGGCTGGAGCGCGGTCCCGCCGCGCCCCCGCACCCGTACCCGTCCGGCGATCTCGGTCGGCGCCAGGTAGCCCGCGTCGTACGGCGCCGCGTCGCAGAACACGACGCGTGCGGCCGGTACGTCGCGGGCTTCCGCGTACGAGGCGATGGCGCCCAGCGCCTTGCCGAGCAGCGTGCGGTCCATCGACCCGGACGTGTCGAGGACGACGCCGAAGGTGCAGCGGGCGATCTCCTCGGGCGGGAAGTACCGCCCGGCGCGCGGGATGTCGGGGGTGGAGGCCTGCCGACGGGACGGCCGGGAGTACGTCCTGAGCGCTTCGGGGCGGGGCACGAACTCGTCGAACCAGCGGGCCAGTCGGGCGTCCCAGGGCACCGGCGGGTGGCTGAGCGCCTTGATCTCCTCCACCAGTCCGGCGGGCAGCAGCCCCCGTTCGCCGTACGCGTGCAGGTCGAAGCCCCGGGTCAGACCGCGCCGGTAGAACTCGTCCAGGTCGACGTAGTCGCGCACCCGCCCGACGGGCCGGTCCAGGATGTCCCCGCGCCCCTTCCCCCGCAGGGTGGCGAGCCGCCGCTTCCTCCGCAGGTCGGTGGCGATCCGGTCGTACACCTCCTCCGTCGAAAGACCCTTCAACGCGGCGTCGTACAACAGCCCTTCGGGCATCTCCCCGACGCGCATCTCCACGAGCCACCCGTTGATGACGTAGTCCGCGGCGACGTTGAACAGGTACGGGTCCCGTCCTCCCGCACGCTCCCCGTGGCGCAGGGCGGCGTGCAGCATCTCGTGGGCGAGGACGAACCGCCACTCCTCCTCCTCGAAGCGGCGCAGCGGATTGACGTAGATCTCCCCGGCGGCGGCGTCGACGGCGGCGATGGAGATGTCGTGCGCACGGGCCAGTTCGGCGTCGGCGACGACCTTCAGCCCCGCCGCGATCCCGCCGAGCAACGGGTAGGACGACACGAACCAGTTGAGCGCCCGGTCCCAGGGGTGCTGGCTCTGCCGCTCCCCGGTGAGGGTGTCGCGGCGGCCGCCCGCGACGTCCATGGCGGCGGAGACGGTCCGGGTGAGGGCGTGCGCGAAGGCGAGCTGGTGGTCGGGCACGCGCTGGCCCCAGTGGTGCCAGGGTGTGAGGACCTGGTCGGGCTCGCTGCCGTTCGTACCGCCGTGCCGGAAGACGTCCGGGATCCCGTCGCGGTGCCAGCGGGCGGCGAGCTCCTCCTCGTCGCTGCCCGGGTAGGAGGCGGTCAGCCCGTCCGGGGCACGGCCGACGGGCGAGTCGGCCAGGAACCGGTTCACGACGGTGCAGCGGGCGGCGAGCTGGGCGGGGGTGGGCTGCGGCCGTTCGCCCTTGTCCGCGGGGACGTGCCCGAAGCCGAGGTGGAGGAGGCCGTGGGCGAGGGCCCAGGCCCAGTCGCGGGGGTCGGCGCGGCGCTGGGGGTGGGCGTGCAGGGTGCCGTTGGAGTCGACGCTGACGAGGCCGTCGTACGACACCTGGGTGCACTTCTCGCCGCGGCAGACGGTGGCGTCGACGGCGGCGAGGGCGGGGTTGCGCTTGACGAGGGCGAGCCCGGCCGCGAAGGCTTCGGCGGCGGGGTCGCTCTTCTTCTTGGCGGGGGGCATGGGGCTCCTGGGGAGGGAAGGGCGCGCACGCCCTACTTGCGGGCTTCGACCAGGCGCGGCATGTCGCGGGCCGCCTCGACCAGGAACCACGCCGGAAGCACCGGCTGCCCGTCCGCGTCCTCCGCGATCACCGTCTGCGCCACCTCCACCGAGATCTCCGCCAGCTGCACCAGCAGCGCCTTCGCCCGGTACGCCACCTGCTGCATGCTCGGCGAGACGTGCGCCTTCTGCGCCGGGAGTTCCTTCGCGAGCCGTCCCCGGAAGGCCTCCGCCAGGTAGTACAGGAGGTCCCGGTCCTGCAGCCGGTTCGGCCAGGTCGCGTCGCCCTTGAGGATCGCGTCGAGCCCGTACGCATGACGGACGATCTTCGCGTAGCCGCAGAAGGACACCGCGTGCGCCGGGGTCAGCGTGCCGTGGGCGACGACCTTCAGGGTCTCCTCGTCGAGCGTCGGCCCGAAGGAGTGCAGGGCGTCGGAGAGCATGTGCCAGGAGCGGGGCGTGGAGAACGGCTCCTCGGCCTTCGGTGCGGGCGACCAGAGGTGGTCGGGCCGGTCGCCGAGGTAGTCGACCACCCACGGGTGGATGCCGTTCTCGCCCGCCCACACCAGCCAGTCCGTCGCCGATGCCCGCAGGTGCACGTGGGTGAGCCGGTTGACCAGGGCGGAGGCGGTCGGGCGGGCCAGCGCGTTGTCGGAGGACCGGTTTCCGGCCCCGATGACGATCGACCCGGCGGGCAGCTCGTAGGAGCCGATCCTGCGGTCCAGGATCAGCGAGTAGAAGGCCTTCTGGACGTCGGGCGTCGCCGCGTTCAGCTCGTCCAGGAACAGGCAGTACGGCTCGTCGCGCGCGATGGCCTCCGGCGGGCAGAACACCGACCGCCCGTCCCGGATCTGCGGCACCCCGATCAGGTCCTCGGGCGCCAGCTGCGTACCGAGCAGGCTCACGCACTCCAGCCCCAGCGAGTCCGCGAACTTCCGCACCAGCGACGACTTGCCGATGCCGGGCGCGCCCCACAGGAACACGGGCCGCACGGTCGCGAGGCCGAGCAGCAGCTCGGGGATCTGGGCGGGAGTGACGGTGACGGCTGCCTGCACGTGGTGGTTCCTCACGGGGGCTGGGGTAAACGAATGTCCGGTACGCACCATCATGTGCGTACCGGACATCGCCCCGCATCCGAATTAAGCGCCCCTCCCGGGAGGATCCTCAGGAAGCGGCGGCCGCCCGCTTCTTCCGCGCCGACATGCACGCGTACACGATCACGCCCGCGAACAGGAACAGCACGCCCTGGTATACCGCCGCGTACCCCGATCCGGCGACCAGCCACATCGAGAAGCCGGCCGCGAGCGCCGCCAGGACGCCGTCCCGGACCAGCCGCCCCCGGTTGACCCGCTCGGACTGCCCGGAGAGCAGGAAGTACAGCTGGGCGGCGGTCGCCAGGAGGTACGGCACCGTGGCGGTGAAGGTCGTCACCAGCACCAGGATCTCGAAGACGCCGTCCGAGCCCGCCGTGTAGTTGTAGACGGTCAGCAGCGACGCCAGGATCACCGTCACGATGACGCCGACGGTCGGGACGCCGCGCTTCTTGGTGGCGAACACCTGCGGGAACAGGCCGTCCTTGGCGGCCGCGTACGGCGTCTGCGCGCTGAGCAGCGTCCAGCCGTTGAGCGCGCCGAGGATGGAGATGACGGCGGCGCAGGCCACGACCGTGCCGCCCCAGGTACCGCCGAACATGTTGTTCACGGCGTCGGAGAACGGCGCGCCGGAGTCGACCAGCTTGTCGTGCGGGACGTTGCCGAAGACGGACAGCGTGCCCAGCAGGTAGACGAAGGCGGCGCCGAGCGTGCCGAAGATGGTGGCGCGGCCGACGTTGCGGCGCGGGTTGCGGACCTCACCGGCGCTGACGGCGGCCGATTCGACGCCCAGGTAGGAGAAGAGCAGGATCGCGGCGGACGCGGACACCGCGCCGACCGCCCCGGACCCGCTGGCCTGGAACGGGCCGAGGTTCTCCGTACGGAAGCTGAAGAGCCCGCCGACCGCGACCAGCAGCAGGGGTGCGAACTTCAGCACCGTCGCCACGACCTGCACCGCGCCGACGTAGCGGGTGCCCGCGAAGTTGGCGGCGGCGGGCAGCCACTGCACGACCAGTGCGGCCAGCATCATCGCGAACTTGGAGTCGCCCAGCGGGAAGACGACGTCGAGGTAGCCGACGGCCGCGACGGCGAGCGCCGCGTTGGACACCCAGGCGGTGATCCAGTAGCTCCAGGCGGCGAGGAATCCGGCGAAGTCGCCGAACGCCTCGCGGGCGTAGACGTACGGGCCGCCCGTCTGCGGGTGCTGGTTGGCCAGCTTGCCGAAGACCAGGGCGAGGCAGATCGCGCCGAGGGTCAGGACGCCGAAGGCGAGGAGGCTGATGGTGCCGAAGGGGGCGACGGACGCGGGGAGCAGGAAGATTCCGCCGCCGATGATGTTGCCCATGACCAGGGTGGTTGCGGCGAAAAGGCCGAATCGCCGTGAATGCCTGCTCTGGCCGTCACTGTCCTCGGCCGGCTCCGACTGCGCAGCGGTTCCGGTGTCGTGCATGGGGTGGTGCCTCTCGCCGTACGAAGTGCCCAGGGTCGCCGGGCGACGCCCATGGTCGGGTACGGGGAAGCATGCGCAAAATCACGCCTTTTCATCCTGTACGGCGCGGCTTGCAACCGGAAATACTCCTTCCGCTTGTGCGTCCGGCCGGGATTCCTGCGCGGTGCCGACGGGCACCTGCGGCCCCTGGCATTCGCGCAGCCAGCGACGGAACACCTGGTGAACGGCTTCCGCGCCGACGATCTCCTCGCCCTCGGGGACCGGTCGGGACATCGCGAGGGGCCACAGCAGGAACGGGCGGGTCTGCTCGCCGCCGAGGCCGCCGTGCGAGCCGATCTGCTCCTCGAAGGCGTGCACGCGGCCCGTTTCGGGGTCGTACGAGGAGTTGACCATGAGGTCGGCGGTGTGCGGGAAGGAGTCGGTGCGCCGGATCGCGTCGGCCGCGCCCGCACCGAAGGGTGTCAGCGGGCCCTCGCCGTCGCGCAGTTCGGCCAGCGGGACCTCCACGCCCTTGGCGCCGAGCACCACGGCCCCGTGCTCCTCGCTGCGCACGAGCAGGAAGCCGACGCCGGGATGGCCGGCCAGCATGCGCAGCAGAGCGGGGTGACGGCGGTCGATCTCCTCCCGCGACGCACGCCCCTCGATGTCGGGGAAGCTGATCAGCCCGAGGTTGCCGGAGGCCATCACGATGGGGTCGGAGGCGTCGGACCCGGCGGGGTGGGAGTGCGCGGCCTCGGCCAGGTCGACCGGCCGGTGCAGCACCGTGCGCACGGCGTCGCGGGCCTCGGCGCCGCTCCTGGTGCGCTGGGCGCGGCGGGGCACGGACAGACCGCAGCTGGCGCGCACGTAGTCGCGCAGGGTGAGCCCGAAGCGGCCCTCGAAGGTCTCGCCGGGGCTCTGGCCGTGGTCGGAGAGCAGGACGATCCGGTACGCGCGCGGAGCGTGCTCGGCGACCTTGGCGATCAGCGCGACCGACCGGTCGACGCGGCGCAGGATCTTGTCGGCGTCGCGGCTGCGCGGCCCGGAGTGGTGGGCCACCTCGTCGTACGAGACGAGGTCGGCGTAGATGGCGGTGCGCCCCGACAGGACGTCCCCTATGACGGCGGCGACCACGACGTCCCGCTGGACGACCGTGGCGAAGGCCCGGATGAAGGGGTAGAGGCCGCCGCGCCCGACGCGCGGGGTCTCCTTGCGCAGCCGGGAGCGCACCGAGGAGTGGATCTCGCGGCAGACCTCGGTGACGAAGGACATGGCGGTGCGGACCGCGTTGGCGGGGTCGGAGAAGTACGCGAAGTACCCGGCGCGGGAGCGGTTGTTGGGGCCGCGGCGGGCGGCGATGGAGAGCACCAGGGCGAGTTGGTCGGCGCCGCCGGAGAAGAGGTTGCCGCGGCTGGCGCCGTCGTAGGTGAGGAGGCCGCCGTCGCCGGTGTGCTCGATGGCGCGCTGCTGGAGTTCGGCGGTGCTGGCCGGGCTGGAGCACACCATGGTGCGCCCGGTCTCCTTCTCGTACCAGCGGAAGGCGGGCACGTCGTGGTTGGAGCCGTGCAGGATGCCGAGCTGGCTGGCGCCGGTCTGGCTGGACCAGTCGGTGCGCCAGGGGGTCAGCCGGTGGCTGGGCAGGTCGCCCTCCAGCAGGGCCGCGAGGGTGGGCATGAGCTGCTTGTCCAGGGCCCGCCGGAGGGTGTCGTGGCCGAGGCCGTCGAGCTGGAGGAAGACGGTGCCTGGCATGCCGTGCCGTCCGGCGTCGCGCTTGCCGCCCCGGCGGCGCTGGGCGAGCCGGGAGAGCCTGCGCCGGTACGCCTCGTCGTCGCGGACGGCGAGCGCGGTGGAGGTGGCGGAGGCGACGGCCGACATGACGGCCGCGACGACGACGGCGGTCTCGGGGTCCGCCTCCCCGCTGCCCCGGGGCAGCACGCTCAGCGCGACGAGCAGCAGGGACCCGTTGAGGAAGAAGGCGAGCAGCCCGAGCACCAGTGCCGGTACGAGCAGCAGCGCGCGCACCACGACCGGCCACACCAGCGCGGACAGCAGCCCGAAGGCCCCGGCTGCCCAGGCGGCGGTGAGGGCGACGTCGGTGAGCGACTCGGAGTCGTCGCCCTGGAGCTGGAACTCGGGGAGGATTCCGGCCAGCGCCAGCATGGTGAGGGTGGACACCGCCCACACGGTGATGACGCGCAGGAGCGTGCCGCCCGCCCGCCGCCAGCTGATTCTTCGCCAACGCCCTTCGGCCACCACGCCGCGTCCACCTCTGTTCGTCTGCATCCGACCCACGTACCCGGCCCACGTACCCGGACCCGCAGAGCGGACCCACGTGTCCGGCCAGCCTGTCACAGCGGGCGGGGCACTCCCGAATCAACCCAGACACAACGGGACACAGTGCCTTGGGCGAGGTCAGCAGCCGTCGTATCCGGCGGTCGGCATGGAGAGCCTGCGGTGCACCTCGGCCTTCATGGTGGCGCTGTAGACGGGCTCGTCGAGCCCGGCCGTCTCCAGCCGGACGCCGCGCCGCTCGCACTCGGCGAAGAAGTCGTCGACGGAGCGCACGGCACGGTCCAGGACGCGTTCGTTGGCGGTGACGAAGAAGTCGACGTGTCCGGCGTCGATGTCGGCCCACAGCGCGCGGTGGTCGTGCGGCAGGGCGTGCACGACGAGCTGGCGGGCGACGACGTACCCCTTGTCGGCGGCCCAGCGGGCGCACATCGCGTGCTGGCTGCGGGTGTCGACCAGAAAGGGGTCGCGGTCGAGCTCTTCGAGGGGGGTGAGACTGGCGATGACCACGACCCGGACGTCCCGGGGGGGTGCGGCCGCTTCCGCGGAGTGCGTACGCGACTCGCCCATGACCCGTCCCCTTCGCCGCTGTCGCGGACGACCCTACTCCGATCGTCCGGGCGACGAGGAGGCGTGAACGGGTGGCGCGGTGCGCCTTCGGGAGCGCCGTAGGGTGGATCGGACGTCGCGGAAGGAGTGCGCATCACTGTGAGCAGCGCGGGAACGGTCATCACCTGGTGGGGTCATGCCACCTGCACGGTCGAGGACTCCGGGACGAGAGTCCTCACCGACCCGCTGTTCGTACGGCGCTTCGCGCACCTGCGGCGGCGCCGGGGTGCGCTGCCGACCGCCGAGGCGGCCCGCGCCGACGCGGTCCTGATCTCCCACCTGCACTCCGACCACCTGCACCTGCCCTCCCTCTCCCGGCTGGCCCCGGACACGCTCGTCGTCGTGCCCCGCGGCGCGCTGCGCGCGGTCCCGGCCCTGCGCCGCTTCCGTACGGCGGAGCTGGCCGCCGACGAGACGCTGCGGGTGGGCGCCCTGACCGTCCGCGCGGTGCACGCCGAGCACGACGGACGCCGCCTGCCGATCGGCCCGCACCGCTGCCCGGCCCTGGGGTACGTCGTCGAGGGCGCGTCGGCGACCTACTTCGCGGGGGACACCGGCCACTACGACCGCATGGCCGAGACGGTCGGCCCGATCGACACCGCGCTGCTCCCGGTCGGCGGCTGGGGCCCGAACCTGGGCCCGGGCCACCTGGACGCGGGCCGGGCGGCGCAGGCCCTGGCGGAACTGGACCCCCGGCACGCGGTGCCGGTGCACTACGGGACGTACTGGCCGATCGGGCTGGACGGGGTGCGGCCGCACGAGTTCCACGCGCCGGGGGCCGAGTTCGTCCGCAAGGCGGCCGTGCTCGCGCCGAAGGTGGCGGTGCACAGACTGGAGCACGGCGAGAGCGTGCGGACGGAGGACGCGCGGTGAGCGGTGCGAGATGGGCGTCGGCACAGTGGGTGCTGGACGCGGCGCAGGCGGTGGACGTGAAGGTGCCCGCCGAGGCGACCCAGCAGGCGGTCGGTTATCCGATGCTCTTCGCGCTGGTGGTGCTGGGGGCCCTGGTGCCGGTGGTGCCCACGGGCGCGCTGGTCAGCACGGCGGCCGTGGTCGCCCTGCACCAGAGCGTGCCCGCCCTGTCCCTGCTCGTCGTCTTCCTGGTCGCGGCCGCCGCGGCCTTCGTCGGGGACCTGGCGCTGTACTGGCTCGGGGTGCGCGGGGTCCGCTCGGAGCACGGCTCGAAGTGGCTGGACGCGCTGCGCAAGCGGGCGCCGAAGCAACGGCTGGAGCAGGCACAGCGGAAGCTGGAGGAGCACCGCTCCCAGGTCCTGACGCTCTCCCGGCTGGTTCCGGCGGGGCGGATCCCGGTGATGCTGGCGTGCCTGCTGGCGAAGATGCCGATCCGGCGTTTCGCCCGGGGCGACGTGCCCGCCTGCCTGGCGTGGGCGGCGGCGTACCAGCTCATCGGCGTCCTGGGCGGAACCCTCTTCGCCCGTCCGTGGGAAGGGGTGGTGGCGGCGATCGCGGTGACGCTGCTGATCAGCGGGGTGCCGTCGTTGTGGCGTCGCGTGCGGGGGTCGGCCGGGGCCGCCTGAGCGCCCCGGCCCACCCGCGTCGGGTCAGCACGCACCTGGTCAGTACCAGGTCAGTACCTGTTCAGTACCTGCGAGGCGCCGACGCCCAGGTCCCACAGGTCCTCGCGGGGGCGTCCCGAGGCGGACCACGCGGCGCGGACCCGGGTCAGGGGTTCGAGGACCGGTTCGGCGGAGAGGACGAAGGTCCCCCAGTGCATGGGGGCCATGCGCCGGGCGCCCACGTCGCCGCAGGCCCGGACCGCCTCCTCCGGGTCCATGTGCACGTCCTGGAGCCACCACCTGGGGTGGTACGCCCCGATGGGCAGGAGGGCGAGGTCGATCCCGGGGTGGCGCTCGCCGATCTCGCGGAACCAGTGCCCGTACCCGGTGTCGCCCGCGAAGTACACCCGCTGCCCGCGCCCGTCCGACAGCACCCAGCCGCCCCACAGCGTGCGGCAGGTGTCCGTCAGGGAGCGCTTGCTCCAGTGGTGGGCGGGTACGAAGTCCAGCCGTACGCCGCCGAGTTCGGCGCCCTCCCACCAGTCCAGCTCGGTGACCCGGGTGAACCCGCGTCGGCGGCACCAGCGGGCGACGCCCGCCGGGACGAACAGCGGGGTGTCGCGGGGCAGCCGCTTGAGGGTGGGCGCGTCGAGGTGGTCGTAGTGGTTGTGGCTGATGACGACGGCGTCGACGGGCGGCAGGTCCTCCCAGCGCACCCCCACCGGCGTGACCCGGGGCGGTGTGCCGAGGATCTTGCGGGACCACACCGGGTCGGTGAGCACGGTGAGCCCGCCGATGCGCACCACCCAACTGGCGTGCCCCGCCCAGGTGACGGCCACGGTGGCGGCGTCGACGACGGGCAGCGGCCCGGGTTCGTACGGCAGCCGGGAGATGTCCCGCAGCCCGTCCCGCCCCGGCCGGATGGCGCCTTCGCGGGCCAGCCTGGCCAGGGCCCGTACGCCCGGGAGCGGGGCGGTGAGGCGGTCGGCGAAGGTGCGCGGCCAGGGGGTGGCGCGGACCTCGCCGACGGTACGGGTGAGGGGGGCCGGGGCGGGCGCGGCCGGGCGGGGGCGCTCCGCCAGGCCGCCGGGGGTGCGGCCGGCGGAGCGTTCCGGAGGGTCGGTGAGTTCGGTCTGTTCCGTCATCGAGAGGCTCCGTTCGGTGGCGTACAGCGGTGCGGCCGGTGCGTCGGCATCATGTGCGGCGGGCGCGGCCCAGTTCGGCGAGGGCCGCTCCCAGGTGGTTCAACGCTTGCTCCAGATGCGGCAGTTCAAGCGGGTCTCGTGCCGTCAGGGACTCCGTGCGCTGTGCGGGGGTTGCTCCCAGCAGGGGCGCGGTGGACAGACGGACGCGCAGGGCCCCCAGGGAGTCGCCGAAGCGGTGGCCGCCGGGAACGGGGGTGTCCAGGCGGGCGGTGAGGTACTCCTCCAGCTCCATGGAGTCGGTGACGCCGCGTTCGGCGAGGCCCTCGCGCAGCGGGCCGAGGTCGGCGTAGAGGTGCCGTCCGGCGACCGGGGGCAGGGCGAGCGCCCCCGCGTCGAGGACCGCCCGGTGCACGGCGGCCTGGACGCGGGCGTGCAGCGCGGCGGCCGCGGCGGCCCGCTCGACGACCGGTTCCGGGTCGTGCAGGGCGTACGCGGCGGCCTCCGCGACCGGCGCGGGGACGGTCGCGCCGAGCGCGGCCAGGACGTCCAGGGCGCGGGCCCGCAGGGCGGCGCCCGCCGCGGTGGCGGGCAGCCGGGCGACGGCGACGGGCCAGGTGGTGGGGGTGAGGGCGCCCGCGAGGTCGGACAGGACGACGACGTGGTCGGGGAACATCTCGGCGGGGCTGAAGAACACCGTCTCGCGGGGCCGGTGCACGGTGTCGCGCCAGGTCTCGTCGCTGACCACGGTGAGCCCCTCGGCGAGCGCCACCTCGCAGACGGCGCGCACCGTCTCGGGCGGGGCGAGGGTCGCCGTCGGGTCGTCGGGCACCGACAGCAGCAGGAGCCGGGGCCGCCCGCCCTCGGCCCGTATCCGCGTCACGGTCTCCAGGAGTGCGTACGGATCGGGTACGCCGCCGCATTCGGCCGGGGTGGGTACGTGGAAGGACGAGCGGACCCCGGCCAGCAGCCGCACCTGGGCGGCCCACCAGGCGGGGCAGGGCCGGGGCAGCAGCACATCGCCCCCGGCCGCGGCCATCAGGGCGAACAGCAGCGGCGGTCCGCCCGGGGCGGCGACGACGTCGTCCGCCGCGACGCCGATGCCGCGACGCCGCCAGTGGCCGACGGCCGCCGCGCGCAGGGCAGCGCTCCCGCCGGGCGGCTCGCTGACGGTGCGGCCCGCGGCGGCGGCAAGGACGGCGGCGAGCTCCGGCAGGACGGGCAGACCGGGGTCGGGGGCGGGCGGCCCGTGCCGCACCCGCCCTCGGTCGGATGCCGGTGCGGCGTCCTCCCGGCCGGATGCCGGTGCGGAATCCTGTTCCGGGTCCGGTGCGGTGCCTTCTCCGGCGCGCGCGGGGTCCTCGGGAGCCGTCCGCTGCATGCCTGAAACCTCCGCCGGGTGCCGGGTCCACGTCGTCAGGGCATCCACCCTGACCCCTTTGCCCTTTATACGTAGCTCTGCAGCACACCGCCTCCCGTGCGCGGCGGAGCACCCCCGCCACCCCGTGGGTCACGTGTCACCCCTGATTAACCAGGGCGTCATTTCACGATCCGGAAACGGGATACGACTTTGCGCCGTTCGGCCGAGAAGCCCCCTTCCCCACCTGCCGGAAACAGACACCCGCGCACCCCGCAAGGGGTTTTCACCCCCACCCCGAAAGGGTGCCTGACCTGTGACGCTGGCACGTACCGAAGGTAGGTGCAGACCAACTCGGCGCATGCTTTCCGGACATCTGCACGTGCACCGCGCCACGGCGGAACCGCAGGGCCTATTGTCAGTTCTGTAAGAGAGCGACAACATTGCGTAGCAGGTCGCACGAAATGGAGTGCGCTCTGCGTCCCGTCCGGTTACTGGGGAGAAACCGGTCGGGATGCAGAATTCTTTCGCCGCGGTGGACCACGTATGTCCGAGGGGGGCAGTCGCTGGTATACGGCATCACATTCTCCGGGGGAACGCGGACCCTCGATCAGGCGGCGTGACCTGTCGCCGAAGCATGGCCGGACAGCTCCCACCAGGACCTCGGCCACCAGGCACGACCTTCCGCGTTCCGGCGCTGCCCCCAGCCCTCGGGCAGGCCATCGCCCGGCCGGCGAACCCGCGCGGCGCACGGTGGACAACCCCATGCGCCCCGGCATTCAGCCGAACAACACCCGCACGCCGTACTCAACAATTCCGCGCGGGCAGGAACGAGCGTTTCGGAACTCCCCTGTGCGAAATCGCCGAACCGCCCGCCCCTTCACTTTCATTTCTCCATGCTTTCCGGGACGACGTCTCCCCTGCCCGGAAACAGACCACGCAATGGGCATTCAGCCCTTTCTCCAAGGAGGCCGCCATGACGCAGTCCCGGCCAGAGGACCCCGCCGCCGGTTTACTGCTCGAAGCGTTTGACCCGCAGTTGTTCCGGGAGAACTCCGAATCGGCCCTCGGCAGGCTGGAAAAACACTTGTCGGACCTCTCCATCAGGGGTCTCGAACTCATCAGGCCCGCCGCACTCACCCAAGCGGCACAGGCGCTGATGGCCCCGGAGAGCGACCGTGTCCACCCCTTCGACGAGGAGCGGCTCGGGGCGATCCTGGACCTCTACATCCGGACCGGCATCCCGGTGCACTCCCCCGGCTCCATGGGCCGGCAGTTCTCCGGCGTGGTACCCCTGTCCGGCGTGGTGGACTTCGTCAGCTCCGTCGTGAATCAGCCGTCGTCCTTCTACGAGGCAGGTCAACTCCCCAACGTGGCCGAGCAGTTGATGGCGGGCGAGCTCAACCGGTTCATCGGCTTCGACCCCGACCGCTTCGACATGATCACCACCTCCGGCGGCTCGCTGGCGAACCTCACCGCCCTGCTGGCCGCACGCAACGCCACGTACCCCCAGTACTGGGCCGAGGGAGGCAGCGCACTGGCCGGGCTGCCGCGTCCGGCCATCGCGGTCGGCGCGGACGTGCACTACAGCGTCTCCCGGGCCGCCGGAGTGCTCGGCATCGGCGAGGACCAACTGGTGCGGTTGCCCCTGAACGACGCCAAGCAGATCTGCGTGGAGCAGGCGCCCCACGTGCTGGAGGCGGCCGAGCAACGCAACCTCAAGGTCTTCTGCCTGGTCGCGTCCGCCGGGAGCACCTCGCTCGGCGCCTTCGACCCGCTGGACGAACTCGCCGACCTGGCCCGCCGCAAGGGCATCTGGCTGCACGTCGATGGGGCCCACGGGGCGAGCCTGCTGGTGTCGGACAAGCAGCGCGCCAAGCTCAAGGGCATCGAGAAGGCGGACTCGCTGACCTGGGACGCCCACAAGATGATGTTCGTCCCCGCGCCCTGCACGTTGCTCTTCTACCGGAACGGGGAGAAGGCACTCGGCGCGTTCCGGCAACAGGCGAGCTACGTGTTCGACGAGGAGCCGGACGTCTACACCGACCTGGACAGCGGCGGCAAGAACTTCGAGTGCACCAAGCGGCCGATGATCATGCCGCTGTGGACGCTGTGGTCGGTGTTCGGCCGGGCGCTGTTCGCGGAGAAGATCGACTACCTCTGCGACCTGACCGCCGAGGCCCACCGGGTCGTCGAGCAGGAGCCGGACTTCGACGCCCTGCACCGGCCCGAGTCGAACATCCTGTGCTTCCGCTACCGGCCCTCCGACCTGATCAGGGCCGACGAGACGCACCGCCTCCAGGTCGCCATCCGCAACCGGATCAAGCGGCAGGGGAACTTCTTCCTCTCCAAGGTCAACGTCGACGGAGTGGCCGCGCTCCGCGTCGTGATGATGAACCACCACATCACCGTCGAGCACTTCCGGATGCTGCTGAGCGAGATCCGGAAGGCCGGCGAAGAGCTGCTCCACGGCTGACCGGGCACACCCCCGGCCCTCCTCCCCACGGCCGCACCCGGCCGCACACCGTTCGAGCAAGGGACTTGCCGTATGACCACTCTCTCTGCGCTGCCTCCGATACCGACGGACGAGGCCACCGCACTGGCGACGCGACTGATTCCGGACTGGGAGTGGAACCCCCAGTCGGTCGGCGCCGTCCGGGCGTTGCCCACCTTCGCGGGCAAGCTGGTGGAGGCCGCGGCCGCCTACCAGGCCCCGTACCCCGAACTCCCGCACGCCGTGCAGGACGCCCTGGTGCTGCGCCGCCTCCAGCAGCTGGTGAACACCGCCCGGCTGAACCCGCTGTGGCGGGCCCGGCTCACCGAGGCGGGCATCACCGGTGCGCCCGCCTCGTACCGCGACTGGCAGCGGGTGCCGCTGTCCGACAAGGACGTGCAGCGGGACTTCTTCATGGACGAGCGGCCCGGCATGGTGGTGCCCCTGCACCACGGCGGGTTCGAGGTGGTGGCCAGCGGCGGCACCAGCGGCGGCCGTCCGCTCGAAGTGGTCTACTCCCTGCGCGAGTTGGAGGACACCTACCGCATCGCCGGTGACTTCATGGGGACGTACCAACTGGGCAAGCACCTGCCCGGCACCGACCCCAAGTGGCTGATGACCACCCTCGCCGACTACCAGATGTGGAGCAGCGGCACCATGGTCGGCGGGGTGCTGAGCCATGTGCCGGGCGTCAACTACATCGGCGCGGGACCGGTCACCGCCCCGGTCCTGGAGCACATGTTCTCCTACCCGGGCCCCAAGGCGCTGATGGGCATCACCGCGGGCATCGCGATCCTCAGCGACCTGGGCGCCGGAATGAGCCAGGAGGCCAAGGAGAGCTTCCGGGTCGCCCTGTACGGCAGCGGGGTGCTGGCCCAGCGCAAGCGGGCGGAGCTGCGGGCGATGTACCCCAACCTCGCCATCCTCAGCTACTTCGCCGCCACCCAGGCGGAGACCATCGGCCTCCAACTCACCGAGGACTCCCCGTACTTGGCCTCGGTGCCCGGTCTGCACTTCATCGAGATCGTCGACAAGGACGGCCGGTGGGTCGCCGAGGGCGAGGAGGGCGAGCTCGTCGTCACCCGGCTGCACGCCCACGAGACCCCGCTGCTGCGCCTCAAGCTGGGCGACCGGATGATCCGGCGGCCGCGGCTGGACGGGCCGGGCCTGAAGACCCAGCAGTTCGAGTTCGCGGGGCGCACCGGTGACGTACTGCACCTCAACGACAGCCAGTACTCGGCGGCGCGGGCGTTCGAGGCGCTGCGCGACGAGCTGCGGGCGAACACCGGGGTGGACCTGGACGCGGTGGCGCACGAGGTGCAGTTCGTGAACTACCGCGAGGCGAAGACCCTGGTGTTCATCGCCTCGGTGGACGACGTCGCCGGGCTGACGTACAGCCTCGACACGGCGCTGGGCCCCCACGGGCTGCGGCAGACCTTCCTCAACTCCCTCCCCCGGTCGCTCTCGCTGTTCAACCACGGGGAGGCGAATCCCGCCTCGATCGAGAAGACCGGCTACCAGTTCCAGGTCAAGTTCGTGCACCGGATGTCGGCCGAGATCGAGCGCACCGACGTCGGGAAGGTCCCCCTGGTCCGCGACCGCGGCTAGGCCTGCCCGACGGGTCAAGAGAACTCCCGAAAGCACGCGACAGGAGTGGCACCAGTGACAACAGCGGCAGTACAGCAGAAAGTCAACATCGTCGCCGTGGTGGATGTGATCGGCGCGTTGTCCGACGGCACGCTCGGCAACGGAAACCTCTGCCTGATCGACGACAGCCCGCACGACAGCCGGGGCCAGGGCACGACGCAGCTCCAGACCGTGGTCAGCCCCGGCCAGACGGTCCAGTGGACCGCGCTGGCGGTGGACCTCCAGACGCCGGTGGAGATCAAGAGCATCACCTTCATCGGCCAGGACGAGCAGAGCCACCGGGGCAACGGCGCGTCCCACAGCACGCACGGCAGCCGGCAGGACACGTCCCGGGCGGGGCACGACACGTCCCGGGCGAGGCAGGACACGACCCGGGGCACCTCGCAGGGGCTCGCCCAGGACCGGGACAACGGCGGCGCCGTGCACCAGTCCAACGGCCACAAGGAGACGTACGAGAACCTGGAACTCGCCGTCTGGTCGGGCGTGGTCCCCTTCCACGTGACCCCGGGCACCCCCTTGAGGTACCGGCTGGAACTCCAGATGTACGAGGGCCTGCGGAGCACCCTGACGGTCGAGTCGGCCGCGCTGGTGGCCGAGGCCCCGCGTCAGTGACGGCGCCCGGGACGCACGCGGCGCACCCCATGGACTGCGCGCACACCACAGGAACGGATCAGTCGAGGAAGGCGGGCTCATGCCCCAGCAGTTAGCGATCATCGTGCTCGTGGACGTGGCCAACGCACTGGAGGCCAAGTCCCTGGAGGACAACACCTACCTGTTCGACAACATGAAGCTCCAGGGCTCCGAGAACGAGGGCACCGGCAAGCTGGTGACCGCGATCAACGGCTCCTACTGGAGCGACGGCTCCCAGGCCAGCGAGCAGGTGCTCAACTGGCTCCCTTACAGCCTGGGTTCCATCCCGCCCACGGTCCCCAAGGGCTACCAGGCCGACCGGGCCCGGCAGACCGACCAGCAGGCGCTGGCCGAGCTGCAGACGATCGTCCAGCAGGGCGCCCAGGGCACGGACACCTCCTCGCAGCTGGCCCAGCTCCAGCGGAGCGTCGGCACCAAGGTCAAGAACACCCGGCGCACCCGGGGCCCCGCCGACACCAAGGTCCTGGACATCACCGGCAAGGTGGTGGCCGCGGACTCGACCGCGGCCGTCAGCTACCCGGCCCCGGTGATCACCGACATCTACGGCGAGGCCGTGGACGAGAAGATCATGTACCCGGCGGAGTACGGCTCCCCCGACATGGTCACCGACGGCTGGTACTGGTCGGCGACCGTCGACACCTCCCGCCCCGGCACGTACGCGTACACGATGAAGATCCAGCTGCACAAGCTGGTCGAGCAGGGCACCGAGATGCTCTGGGAGCCGGTCAACCTGACCTGCGAGTCCTTCCTGAGGATCACCTCGGAGCCCAAGCGGAACGCCTTCACCGGCGCAGGCCTGAACTTCCTGCCCCTCTCGTAGCGCGTGCGCACCACCCCCATCGACAACAGACGGACGAGGAGGAGCAGATGACCACCAAAGCGAAGCCGCGGTCCGCACCGCGCGCCATCAACCAACGACCCATCGCCATCAGCGCGGTCGTGGACATCGTGGGCGTACTGGCGTCCCTGAGCACCGACGGCCACGTGTACATGTACGACACCAACCGGACCGGCGGATCGACCGGGTTCGGCACCGAGTCCCTGCGCACCAAGGTACGGACGGGCGACACGCTGGTCTGGTCGCCGCTGGCCCTGGAGTGTGAGGCGTACGTCGCCATCGACGGCATCGAGATCGACCCGGCGGTGGCCGAACCGGTGCGCAAGGTCTACCCGGGGACGGACGTCTCGTACTGGACGGCGACCGTGAAGACGGTGCCGGGCGAGGCGGTCCCGTACAGGATCAGGTACCGGGTCGGCACCCGGACCGAGCCCGTCACCAGCCACCAGTCGTCTTTCCTGTTCGGCTAGAGGAGGAACGTTGAGCACCATGACGCGCAACACCGGCGTGCAGGACCAGGAGAAGCAGAATCCCGGACAGCTGAACTCCGTTCAGCTGAACATCGTCACGATCGTCAACATGGAGCGGGCGATCCGGGAGAAGTCGCTGGAGAACGCCATCTACATGATGGACAACAGCGTCGGCGGCACCGGACAGGGCACCCGGCACCTGGAGACGTTCTGCAAGCAGGGCCAGGTGATCAACTGGATCATCCGGCCGATCGACATGGAGAAGCGGCCCGACGGCACCTGGCCGCCCATGCCGAAGATCAACAACATCGTCGTCCTGGACACCGAGATCGGTGACGAGGAGGACGTGGCGGAGAAGAAGATCCTGACCGAGCTGAAGATCTACGGCGGCCCGGACAAGATGCGCGACAAGTTCACCCCGGTCTACTACTACTGGGCGGGCACGATCCTGAGCACGGCGAAGCCGGGGCTCTACCACTACCGGCTGGTGGTGGAGCTGGAGCAGGACGGCACCAAGGAGAAGCTGTACCTGAACACCTACGACCACCCGTCGCTGCGGGTGCTCG
Organism: Streptomyces sp. NPDC087440; assembly: GCF_044744005.1. Classification (NCBI taxonomy): domain Bacteria; kingdom Bacillati; phylum Actinomycetota; class Actinomycetes; order Kitasatosporales; family Streptomycetaceae; genus Streptomyces; species Streptomyces sp. NPDC087440. The sequence continues at coordinate 35,044 of NZ_JBIUXN010000032.1, forward strand.
CGGTCTGAGGTCCCGTTCCACTTCCACGGTTTCCGTGGTGAACGAGCGTTCCACGTGAAACGAGCGGTCCACGTGGAGCGGTGGGGGGGGGGGGGGGGGGGGGGGGCCCCCCCCCCCCCCCCCCCCCCCCGGGGGGGCGCGGGCAAACAACGAAAAAACCCCCAACCCCCCAGAGAAGGT
>NZ_JBIUXN010000032.1:35233-90587 GCF_044744005.1 Streptomyces sp. NPDC087440
CCGGCGCGGGGGGGCCGGGGGTTTGGCGGCCCGGTCCCACGCCCGGGTTTCGGGTGGTAACCGCGGTACCCTGTTTAACGGGGGGGGGGGGGTGGGGGGGGGGGGGCGGGCGCCCGGGGCCGCGCCCACCCACCGCGCACAGGGGGGCGTCGGGTCGTCTCAGGCGGCTTCCTTCAGTGCCTGCGCCCGCAGTTGGGTGCAGCACCGGGTGATCAGACGTGACACGTGCATCTGCGAGAGGCCGAGGTCCTCGGCGATGCTGCTCTGCGTCATGTCGCGGAAGAACCGCATGTAGAGGATCCTCTTCTCCCGCTCGGGCAGCCTGCGCAGCCCGGGCTTGATGGCCTCCCGGTCGACGATCACGTCCAGCGCGGGATCGGGTCCGCCTATCGCGTCGACCAGCGAGTAGCCGTCGTCGCTGCCCGGGAGTTCGGCGTCCAGGGACAGCGCGGTGAAGGAGTCGAGGGCTTCGAGCCCGGCGAGCGCCTCCTCCTCGGTCATCTTGGCCTGGGCGGCGATCTCGGCGACCGTCGGGGAGCGGCCCACCATCGTCTGGGCGAGTTCCTGGTGCGCGGTGCGGACCCGGTTGCGCAGGTCCTGGACGCGGCGCGGGACGTGCAGGGTCCACATGTGGTCGCGGAAGTGCCGTTTGATCTCACCGGTGATGGTCGGCACGGCGAAGGACTCGAACACCGCGCCGTGCTCCGGGTCGTACCGGTCGACGGCCTTCACCAGCCCGAGGGCGGCCACTTGGCGCAGGTCCTCCAGCGACTCCCCGCGGTTGCGGAACCGGCCCGCCAGCCGCTCCGCCATCGGCAGCCACGCGTTGACGATCTCCTGCCGGATCACGTCGCGTTCGTGGCCGTCCGGCAGGTCGGCGAGCCGCCGGAAGGCCTCGGTGGTGTCGGGTGCGTCGTCGTGCGGGTGGCGCGAACGGGTGCGCGGAGTCTGAGTGCGCATCGGATTGCTCCCTGGAACCTCTGTCACGGTGCAGACGGATGGGTGTCACCGTGGGGAGCAGAGGGGGCCGGTTCCGGATGCGCGCCCATCGCTCGGACACACGTCCGGAGCACTGTCCACCGCTCCCACGGACGTGCCTCCGGTCCGAAGCACAGGGTTCGCCTGCCCTGGCGTCCTCGCGGCAAACGGGGCGCACTTGGATCTGTGACGCGCGGCACACCGGGCGCGGGGAAGCCGGGAGGCAGAGGGTCAGGAGGGGGTCGCCGTGTCGTACGCGGCGACCGCGCGCGCGAGGAAACGTGCGACCACCGCACGCTCGTCCGGGGCCAGCTCGTCGGTGGCGGCGGTGATGCCCGCGACGAGCGGGGCGACGTACGCGAAGGCGGTGTCCGGCCATTCCTCGGCGGGGACGACCACGACCTTGCGGCGGTCGGTGGGGTGGGGCTCGCGGCGCACATGGCCTCCGGCGGCGAGCCGGTCGATGACCAGGGTCATGGCGGCGGTGGAGGTGCCGAGGTGACGGGCGAGTTCACTGGGGGTGGTGGGGGCGACGTTGACCAGGTGGTCCATGACGGCGAGTCCGGCCGGGTCGACGTGGAGCCGGCGGCCGAGGAAGCGCTCGAAGCGCTGCTGCCGCAGGGTCAGCTCGCGCAGTTGTGCACGGATGTCGTCCGCCGGGTCCTGGGGGGCGGACGGGGCGGCTGCGGCTCTTCGGACGTCCATGACGGGTCACGATACTGTCGCCCCCGCTCGCGTCCGCGTCGCTGTCCCCGCTCACCGCGGGGGAACGGGCGGCACGTGCCGCCCGGGCCCTCCCCGCGGGCGCGTCGGGCGCTCAGCCCGGCCAGTACCCGGTGAGCTTGCGCACGGCGGTGGCGCCGCCGCGCTCCACCGACGTACGGACGACGGCGAAGATGGCCCCTTCCAGGGCGACGGCGGGCAGGATCTCCCGCCACGGGCGGTCCTGGTCCAGCCCGTCGGGGGCGTCGTCCTCCCCGGTGACCGCCTTCCAGGTCTTGCGGAAGGCAAGTCCGGCGAGCATGCCGCCCGCCATGCCGAAGATCAGTCCCAGTGGCTTGTAGAGCACTTTGCCCATGTCAGGCCTTCCCCCCAGGAATCGCGTCCAGGGATATCGGTTCGCGCTCCGGACCCGCAGGGGGCGGGGGGAGCAGTACGTCCTCGTAGGCTCCGAGCGCGAGTATCGCTCCGAGCATGAATACGGGCAGCAGCACCGCCAGCAACGCCATGGCCCCGTCCTTCCGTGGAATGGGTACGGGCCTGTGGGGTGCGGGTGACCCGGGCCACAGGCCCTAAACACGGCGGGGCGGGGACGGCCGGAACCGGTGCTCTCAGGGCCTCGGAAGCGGGAACCCACTCCGGGCGCGGTCCCGCACACGCCGTCCCTGACGGTTGCGGGGCCCGCGCCCGGAGCCCATCCCTATCCCAAGGTGGCCTTGCGGCCGCCGTTCGAGTCCCCCGGCTCGGCCCTCCCAAACCCCCCGCCGCCCAAGGCAGTTGACGGAGCGGGGCATTCCGGTGCGGGCGGGATGTTTGGGGGCCGTGTGTCGGGTACCAGCCCGGGACCCCCGAAAGAGCTTGGAGTGATGCATTCATGCAGCGAGGCAGCGACCGCGTCAGCCGCAGGCAGGACGACGAGATGAAGCACGAGCTGCAAGGACTGCTGCGGTCCGGTCACCCGACCAGGACCGAGGAGTGGCACGACCCCGAGCCGGTCGCGGACGACGATCCGGAGCTGGCCTCGGGCATGGCGCCCCGGCCGGGGCCGACGGGCGAGTTCGAGAAGGTGCGCTTCGAACTGGCGCGGCACCTGGGACGCAGCCAGTTCCCGGCGGACCGGGACGCGGTGGTGTCGATGCTGCGGCACGACAACGCGCCGGACCCGCTGTGCGAGCGGGTCGCCGCACTGCCGGAGGGGGCGGTCTTCACCACCATCCAGGAGGTGGCGGTGGCGGCCGTCCCGGCGGGCTCCGCCTGACGCGGGCGTCACCCACCGCCGGGCTCCGCCTGACGCGGGCATCCCCTCCGGCGGGCTCCGCCCGACGCGGGCGGTCACCGCCTCAGGGCCGGGCCGAGGCTTCTCCGGATGCCTCGGTCCGGTTTCGCGCGTCCAGGGGTGACGCACCCCCGGGTGGGAGATCGGTTCGGAGGGGCTGAGCAGGGTAACCGGGTGCCATGTCCGACCCCATTGCGCATGTTCCCGTCCCGTCCCGCGCGCCCGGCCGCATCGCCGACTGGCTCACCGCCCGGGACCACGCCGTCTTCCGAGCCGTCGCCACCCGCCACTGGCCCGGCGCCGACCACGTCCTGCCCCGGCTGAGCCGCAGCGCCAATCACGGGCTGCTGTGGTTCGGCGCGGCGGCGGGCATCGCCGCGTTCGGCGGCAGCACCCGCTCGCGGCGCGCCGCCGTGCGCGGAGTGGCCTCCCTGGCACTCGCCTCCGCGACCGTCAACACGGTCGGCAAGCGCTCGGTGCGGCGCATCCGGCCCGTACTGGATTCCGTACCGGTGATTCGGCAGCTGAAACGGCAGCCGGTCACCACCTCCTTCCCCTCCGGGCACTCCGCGTCGGCCGCCGCGTTCGCCGCCGGTGTGGCACTGGAGTCCAAGGGGTGGGGGGCCGCCGTCGCGCCCGTCGCGGCGGCCGTCGCACTGTCCCGGGTGTACACCGGGGTGCACTTCCCCAGCGACGTGCTGGTGGGGGCGGCCGTCGGGGTGGGGGCGGCCTTCGCCGTACGCGGGCTGGTACCGACCCGTGACCAGCTCCCCTCCCCCGGCCGCCCGCACACCGACGCGCCCAAGCTGCCCGCGGGCCGGGACCTGGTGGTCGTCGTCAACAGGGCGTCCGGCAGCGCCGCCGCCAAGGCCGCTCTCGTACGCGACGCCCTGCCCGAGGCGGAGGTCCGCGAGGTCGACCCCGCCGACCTGTGCGCCGAGCTGGACAAGGCCGTCGAGCAGGGCCGGGCGCTGGGCGTGTGCGGCGGCGACGGCACGGTGAACCGTGCGGCGGTGGCCGCCGCCAAGGCCGGGGTCCCGCTCGCCGTGTTCCCCGGCGGCACCCTCAACCACTTCGCGTACGACCTGAACATCGAGACCGTGCAGGACACCTGCCGGGCGGTGGAGGCGGGCGACGCCGTGAAGGTGGACCTGGGGCGGTTCACCCCGGGGCCGAACCCGGACGGTGCTCCCGGCTACTTCCTGAACACCTTCAGCCTGGGCGTCTACCCGGAGATGGTCCGCATCCGCGAGCACTGGTCGCCGCGCATCGGCGGCTGGCCCGCCGGGGTGCTCGCCGCCTACGAAGTGCTGCGCAGGGAAAGGCCGTTGAAGGCAGAGGTGCGCGGCAAGAAGCGCGGGATGTGGATGCTGTTCGCCGGGAACGGCCTGTACCAGCGGATGGGCCCGACCCCGGGCCGCCGCTTCGACCTCGCGGACGGGCTGCTCGACGTGCGGGTGGTGCACGGCGGGCGGCTGCCGGGGCTGCGGCTCGTCCTGGCGGCGCTGTCGGGGCCGCTGAGCCGCTCGCCGTTCCACGCGGCGGGCCGGATGCGGCGGGTGCGGATCGCGGGCCTTGAGCCGGGGACGCCGCTGGCGTTCGACGGTGAGGTGACCGAGGCCCCGCCCGCCTTCACGATCGACAAGGCGGACGAGGCGCTCACGGTGTACCGGCCGCTGCCTACCGTGCAGACGGCTCTGTAGTTCCGGACCGGTCCCCGGGGACGAGTTCGCCGTCGGCGTCCTCGTCCGTGGGGGCCTCGGTCACGTCGAGGAAGACCTGGTCGGCCTCCGGCCAGGTCTTGCGTATGTGCGACTTGATGCGCTCGGAGACCAGCTCGATGCGCTCGCTGTCCAGGCCGGGCATCAGGTCGATGCGGGCCGCGACGAGGGTCGACTCCATGCCGAGCCGCATGGTGAGCAGGGAGGCGACCCGGTCGATCTCCGGCTGCTCGTCCAGCAGGTCGCGGATGCCGTCGCGCAGTTCCGGGTCGACGGCCTCGCCGATGAGCTGGGCGCGGGCGTCGGAGCCCAGGCGGTAGGCCACGTACACCAGGAGCAGGCCGATGGTGAGGGAGGCGGCGGCCTCGTACGCGACCTGACCGGTGACCATGTGGGCGACCATTCCGGCCATGGCGACCAGGACGCCGACGACCGCCGTGGAGTCCTCGGCGACGACGGTGCGCAGGGCCGGGTCCTTGCCGAGCCCCTTGCCGGGCTGCTTGCGGACCTGCCACAGGGCGCGCACCAGCGAGGTGCCCTCGGCGACGAGCGCCACGAACAGGACGATCAGCCCGGCGACGTAACCGCTGGTGGCCTCCGGCTCGGGCGGCTTGACCAGGGCCTCGACGCCCTGGAAGAAGGAGAATCCGGCGCCGAGCACAAAGATGCCGACGGCGGCGAGCAGCGACCAGAAGTAGCGCTCCTTGCCGTAGCCGAAGGGGTGCTGGCGGTCGGCGGGGCGGCGGCTGCGGCGCAGCGCGGCCAGCAGGAAGACCTCGTTGATGCTGTCGGCGACGGAGTGCGCCGCCTCGGACAGCAGGGCGGGCGAGGACGCCAGGAGGCCGCCGACGGCCTTGGCGGCGGCGATGAGCAGGTTGGCGCCGAGGGCCACCAGGATCGTGATGCGGGTCTTGCGGTCGGCGCTGCTCTCGGCGCCGTTCTCGGCCTTGCTGTCGGCCTTGCTGTCGGCCTTGCTGTCGGCCTTGCTCTCGGACCCGCTGTCGGACCCGCTGGGCGCGGGCTTGTTGTCGGTCACCGGCGTCAGTTCCGGGGCAGGAGGGGTCCGAGGGGCCCCAGGTCGATGTTGAGGTCCTCGGGCTTCAGGCCGAACTTGTCCCGGAGGATGTCCATCCGGTCCTCCAGCAGCATCAGCGTCATGCCGATCCGCTCCTCCTGGTCCTCGGTGAGTTCGCCGGTGTCCACCCGGCGCAGCGCCTGGCGCTCCATGAGCTGGCGGAGCAGCTCGACGACGGTCAACACCAGCTTGGCGAGGTCGCGCTCGACGGTGTCGGCGTCCAGCTCGACCTGCTTGCGGCGGGCCTCGTCGCCGGTGGTCGCCGGGGCGGCGCCGGTGGAGCCGAGGCTGATGTTGCCTGCCTTGCCGGTGGCCACCGCCTCGTCCAGGTCGGCGGTGGCGAACTCGGCGCTGGTGGTGGTGCCGGGTATGTCGGTGATCTGGTCGATCGATTCGGCGATGCGGTCGAGGCGGTCGTCGGTCACGGCAACTCCCTTCTTCTTCATGTCAGTTCATGTCCTCGAAGGGCGAGGGGACGTTCTCGCTGACCGAGCTGATGAGGGCGTTGAGGTCGATGCGTACGAGATCGACGTCCGCGATCCGCAGCGTCAGGTCGCCGGAGAGCACCACTCCCCCGCCCAGCAGCCGGTCGAGCAGGTCGACCAGGGCGATCTCGCGCTGGGCGAGGGCGTCTATGTCGTGGTCGTCGGTGTAGTGCGTCATGCCGTACCGCCTTCTCGTGACGCGCTGTCGTCGTCGCCGATTCCGGTGAAGGAGTACGGGGCCCACGGGCCGGTGAGTTCGACGGTGACGCCGCCGCCCTCCTCGGGGGAGAGCGCCTGCACCTGCTCCACGAACGCCTCGCTGTCGGCGCGCGGCACCAGGTAGGCGGCGTTGAGCACGTTCTGCCCGGTGCGGCCGGAGATGCGGCCGTCCTGGAGCCGGTGCAGCAGGGCCGCCTCGGCGGTCCCGGAGAGCTCCGTGTGCAGCGTGCGGCAGAGCGCGTCGGCGTTGCGGGACTCCGTCTCGCGGCTGCGCTTCTGGGCGAGCCGCTGCTGGAGGTAGCTGCGTCCGGCGCCGGGCTTGTCGGGGGACGGCGGGGCGGCCGGTGCGGCGGGCTTCCTGGGGGCGGCGTCGGCGTACACCTTCACTCCCCACTCGACCCGCCCGTCCAGCCGCTCCAGCGCTCGTACGAAACGGTCCCGCCCGTCCGTCAGGAGCCGCCGCACCCCGTCGTCGTCCCGGCACAGCGTCGCCAGGCGCAGCGGGAGCGGCGTCGTGACGGCGGTCAGCGCGGTGACGACGGCCTGGTGGGTGCGGGCGGTGCCGGCCAGCCAGTCGAGGTCTTCGAGGTGGGCCTTGAGCGGCGCCTCGTCGAAGTCGGCGGCGGGGACGGAGCTGACCACGGCGACCAGGCCGTCGTGGTGCAGGAGGCGGGGCGGTTCCCCGTCCAGACCGCGCCCGCCCTCTTCGGGGAGGACTCCCTCGAAGGGGCGGGTCACGGCGTAGACGTAGCGGAGTTCCGCGGGCCCCGACACGTCCTGGAACGTCTCGTCGGGGCCCAGGGGGCCGGGCTGCCCCGGCCGATCGGACGCGCCGGGCTGTCCGGACCCGCCGGTGCTGTTCGTGTTGCCTGTCATGTCTGTCATGCCTGTTCTGCTTGCCCGTCCTTCGCCCTTTCAAGCTCCGGAGCGGAGGCTTCCAGATCGGCGATGCGACGCTTCAGGCGTTCGTTCTCCTCGGCGATCTCGCGGCGCCTGGCCCCGGAGGAGAGCGAGGGATCGTCCTCCCACCAGTCGATGCCCATCTCCTTGGCCTTGTCGACCGAGGCGACGATCAGCCGGAGCTTGATCGTCAGGAGCTCGATGTCCAGGAGGTTGATCTTGATGTCGCCGGCGATGACGACGCCCTTGTCCAGGACCCGTTCCAGGATGTCGGCGAGGTTCGCCCCGCCGCCGGACCCGTACGGGTCCGGCATTCTGGCGGCTGTGCTCATCGGTTGCCCTTGTCTCCGGAATCGGCGTACTCACGCTGCTTGCGCGTGTCCGCGTCCTCCTCGTCGTCCTCGACCAGTTCGGCGTCCTCGTACTCCGCCTCCGGGTCTTCTTCCTCTTCCTCGACGTCCTCGTACTCGGCTTCGGCCTCGGGGTCGCCCTCCTCCTCGTACTCCGCCTCGGGGTCGCCCTCCTCCTCGGCGCCCTCCTCGTCGTACTCGGCCTCCGGGTCGTGCTCCGCGTCCTCGTCCTCGGCGTCCTCGTCGAGTTCCTCGTCCTCGTACTCGGCCTCGGGGTCGTGTTCCTCGTCGCCCTCTTCGGCCTCGGACTCCTCGTCGTACTCGCCCTCGGGGCGGTCGTCGTCGCCCTCGTGACCCTCTTCGCCCTCGTGGCCCTCTTCCTCGGCGCGGGCCTCTTCCTCCTCGGCGATGGCGTCCTCGTGGGTCTTGACGACCTCGCCGTCCTCGATGGTGCCGCGCCAGCCGTCGTCGATCTCGCCCTTCATGGAGATGTGCCGGGCGTAGTTCTTCAGGTCGAGGCGGGCCCGGCGGCCCTGGGCACGCCAGATGTTGCCGGTCCGCTCGAACAGGCCCTTGGGGTAGTACTCCATGACCAGGCACACTCGGGTGAGGTTGTCGCCCAGCGCGTGGAAGGTGACGACGCCCTTGGTGGTGCCCTTGGCTCCCTCGGTGGTCCAGGAGAGCCGGTGGTCGGGCAGCTGCTGGGTGGTGTGCGCCTTCCAGCTGCGGGTGGACCAGAAGACCTTGAGCTTCCAGTCGGACGACGTGTCGTCGGCTGTGGTCGCGCTCTTGACACCCTTGGCGAAGGTCGAGAAGTCCTCGTACCGGGTCCACTGGTCGTACGCGACCCGCACCGGCACGCCGACGTCGATGGTCTCCAGGATGACGATGGGCTTGCCGCCCCCGCCGCCCTTCTTGCGCTTGCCCTTGCCGCCGAACAGGCCGGAGAAACCGTCCTTGACCTTGTCCTTCACATGGCCGGCTCCGAGTTCCACGGCGGTACGCATCGGGCCCTTGCCCTCCGCGAGCTTCTTGCCGCCGGACAGGGCCAGCTTGGCGAAGCCGGGACTGTTGCCCTCGGCGATGTCGTTCAGCTTGTTCGTGGACTCGCCCAGCTTGCGGCCCGCGCCGGTCAGGATGCTCGTGACCTTCGCGGCCATGTAGGCCTGCGCCTCCTGCTTGAGGCGGTCGGTGATCTCGGGGTCCGGCTTCAGCGCGCCGGCCGCGCCCTTGAGGTCAGCCACGGTTCTGGCCCCCCTTGGCGGCACTCGTCTTGCGGGCCGCGGTCTTCTTGGCGGCGCCGGTCGCGCCGGAGGCGGTCTTGCGGGCGCCGCCGGTGGCCTTCTTGGCCGTGCCGCCGGTCGCCTTCTTCGCCGTGCCGGACGAGGCGGTCTTCTTGGCCGCGCCCTGACCGGTGGAACGGGCGCTGCCGGTCGCCTTCTTGGCGGTACGGGAGCCGGAAGTCGTACGGGAGCCTGAAGAGGAGGAGGAAGCCTGCTTACGAGGACGGGCCTGGCGGCGCGGTTCCTCGCGCTCCTCCTCGGCCTCCGGCTCCTCGTCGTACTCCTCCTCGCCCTTCTCGTCCTTCAGGCTGGTGATGTCGGGGACGATCCCGGCGGCCTTGTCCTGGACGTTGAGGGTGCGGTCGTGCAACTTGTCGGCGAGACCGCTCAGTTGGCGGTTGATGATCGCGCCGGTGGCGGCCTTGCCGACCCCGCGCATGTCCTCGCGGAGCTGGTCGCCTATCTCCTTGAACTGCGGGTTGTTCTGCAACTGCGAGGACGCGAAGTCCATCAGCGCCTTCGGGCTCAGCTGCAGCTTCTTGCCCGCGACGAACGTGCCGACGGCGAAAGCGAACTTGAGCTTCTTCGTTCGCCCCAGCAGATAGCCCGCGCCCACGGCGAGCCCCAGTCCGAGCCTGTTGTTCATTGTCCTTGCATCCCCTTCTGCTTCTGCTCCAGCCTGTCGAGGAGCGAGTCCTCCAGGCGGTCGAATTCGGCCTCGTCGATCTCCCCGGCCTCGAGGCGCTCCTCGAGGGCGCGGAGTTCGGCCTGGATGGCCGCCGGGTCGTAGTACTGCTTCTCCGCCTCCGCGACCACCTGCCGCAGCACCCAACCGGTGCCGCGGACAGGGGCGAACGGAAGCATCAGCAGCTCTCCCAGGAGCCCCATGGGGCTACTCCACGAAGCTGTACGGGGGCAGCGGGCCGTTGACCTGGAGCACCAGGTGCGGGGCCTCCCGCTGAAGGGCGTCGACGGCCTCGACGAAGTCGGCCGACTTGTCGCGTTCGACGAGGAAGGACACGTTGGCCAGCCAGCCGGTGGACTCCGGTCCGGGGTTCGTGTCGGCGGCGGCGGCTTCGAGGGCCTGGCGGACCAGCAGCCCGTCGGACTTCTCGCGCTGCTGCACCGCGGCCACGACGCGCTCGCCGAGGGCGAGCTTCTGCTCGTAAGTGCCGCCCCCGGCGGCCCTGTTGGCCTCGTTGAGGGTGCGCAGCTCGGAGTCGGTGGCCAGCACCTGGTGGAGTACGGCCTCCTCGTCGTGGGTGGCCTTCACGTTGTACTCGACCTTGCCCTCCAGGGCGTCGAGCCGCTCCAGGTAGTGCTTCTCGCGCTCGGCGAGGACGTTCTTGACGGTCTCGTCGTCCTCCGAGACGCTGCCGAACCGCATCGGCAGCACCGCGCCCTGTGCGCCCGCCTCGGACAGCACGCTCTGGTGGGCGAGCAGGTCCCGGCGCTTGGGGCGCAGGTTCTCCGGCGATTCGCTGACCAGGGCGGTCAGTTCACCGGTCTTGATGGCGTAGACGGGCTGCGGCGGGTCGCCGACGCCGCCCATCTGCTCGGGGAGCGCGGGATGCGACGCCCGGGTGATGCCGTAGACGTACGTGCTCATTCCTGCTCCTCCTTCCGGCGCGTCGTGGTGCGCCGGGCCCGCGGCTTGGACTGGGTGCTGCTCTCACGGGCCTCCTGGAAGGCGCCGGATATGGTCTCTGCGGCACCGGAGAGGGCGCCCTTGGTCTTGCCGGACGCGCCCTTCTCCATCATGTCGCCGGTGATGTCGGTCAGCCCGGAGGGCTTCTTGGCACCGGTCTCCAGGTCGAGGCGGTTGCAGGCCTCGGCGAAGCGCAGATACGTGTCCACGCTGGCGACCACGACACGGATGTCGATCTTCAGGATCTCGATGCCGACCAGGGACACACGGATGAACGCGTCAATCACGAGCCCCCGGTCGAGGACGAGCTCCAGGACGTCGTAGAGGCCACTGGTGCCTCCGCCGCCGCCTCCACCTTGCTGTGCGGGAACAACGGACATGTCGTCCGGTCTCCTTCTCTGTTGGGTGCGCGGGGCCGGTGCTGCTACTTGTCGGCCTGTCCGCGCGCGTAACGGCCGACGCGGCGATATCCGGTGAGCTCGCCGTCGTGGTCCAGCTGGACCTCGTACGAAGCGAGCAGGCTCATGGTGTCGGGGACGCGCTCCAGTTCGAGCACCTCCACGCGCAACACCCAGCCGTCCTCGGACTGCTCGAACGACGACACCGATTCGGCGGGCATTCCGGTCAGCTCCGACACCTGCTCGCGGGCTGCGCGCAGAATCTGCATCGGACCCGGCTTTTTCCGCCGCTTCGGTTCGCTCTGCTCTTCGGGCGCTTCTTCGGACGCCTCTTCCGGCGCTTCTTCCGGCGCGTCGTCGGCCTTGGTCTGCGTTTTCTTCGAAGTGTTCTCAGATGTATTTGCCATGTCTGCCTCGGAGGACCGGGTAACCGCACACGTCTGGCGCAAACCCTCCGGACGGGAGAGTTGTTCGAATCACGGCGGGGTACCCGTCGCGCCATGACAACAACAGACAGCGGAGAGTTCCCGGAGGTCCGCACGCGCATTCCGGCGCGGCTGGACCGCCTCCCGTGGTCCCCCTGGCACTGGAGGATCATCATCGGCCTCGGCACGGTGTGGATCCTCGATGGCCTGGAAGTGACCATCGTCGGCAATATCGTCGTGCGGCTCGCCGAAGAGGGCAGCGGCATCCAGATCACCACCGCGCAGGTGACGACCACCGCGGCCGCTCTCTATGTGGCGGGCGCCTGTGTGGGCGCGCTGGTCTTCGGCCGCCTCACCGATCTCTTCGGCCGCAAGAAACTCTTCCTGATCACGCTGGCCGTCTATCTCGCCGCGACGGCGGCGACGGCGTTCTCCGGCTCGGCGTGGTTCTTCTTCCTGTGCCGATTCGTCACCGGGCTGGGAATCGGCGGTGAATACGCGGCGATCAACTCGGCGATCGACGAGCTCATTCCGAGCCGGTTGCGCGGTCGCATCGACCTGATCATCAACGGCACGTTCTGGGCGGGCGCGGCGCTGGGCGCGCTGGCGTCGGTGCTGCTGCTGAACACGGACCTCTTCCCCAAGGACGTGGGGTGGCGGCTGGCCTTCGGGATCGGTGTGGTGCTGGGTGCCGTGATCCTTCTCGTACGACGGCACGTGCCGGAGAGCCCGCGGTGGCTGATGGTCCACGGGCAGGAGGAGGAGGCCGACCGGATCGTCAAGGAGGTCGAGCAGAAGGTCCACGACGAGACGGGGACGCCGCTGCCGCAGCCCGAGGAGGAGATCACGGTCCGCCAGCGCGGGTCGATCGGCTTCCTGGAGATCATCCGGACGGTGTTCACGCAGTACCGCAAGCGGGCGATTCTGGGGCTGTCCCTCTTTGTCGGGCAGGCGTTCCTCTACAACTCGATCACCTTCGGGTACGCGGTCATCCTGGAGAAGTTCTTCGGGGTGGGCACCGGGTCCGCCGCCTACTACTTCGCGGTGATCTGCGTGGGCAACCTGCTCGGGCCGCTGATCCTGGGGCACTTCTTCGACTCGGTGGGACGGGTGCCGATGATCGCGGGCACGTACATCCTGTCGGGGGTGCTGTTGTTCGGTACGGCGATGCTCTTCCAGAACGGGGTGCTGACCGCGACGACGATGACCGCCTGCTGGTGCGTGGTGCTCTTCTTCGCCTCGGCGGGGGCGAGTTCGGCGTATCTGACGGTGAGTGAGGTGTTTCCGCTGGAGACGCGGGCGATGTGCATCTCGTTCTTCTACGCGGTGGGGACGGCGCTGGGCGGCATCACCGGGCCGATCCTCTTCAACGGGCTGGTGAGCAGCGGGAAGCCGGCGGACACGACGCTGGCGTTCTGCATCGGTGCGGCGCTGATGGTGGGGGCGGGGGTGGTGGAGGCCTTCCTGGGCGTGAAGTCGGAGCGGAAGTCGCTGGAGTCGATCGCGCAGCCGCTCAGTGCGGTCCGCTAGGGCGCGGGGCGGGCGGGTCCCGTGCGGGGCGGGCGGGGGGTGCGCGGTGCCCGTGCAGGGCGGGCGGGGTGCGCGGTGCCCGTGCAGGGCGAGCGGGGTGCGCGGTGCCCGTGCAGGGCGAGCAAGGTACGCGGTGCCCGTGCAGGGCGAGCAAGGTACGCGGTGCCCGTGCAGGGCGAGCAAGGTATGCGGTGCCCGTGCAGGGAGGGCGGGTGCGCGGGTCCCGTGCGGGTGCGTCGTGGTCCCCGTCCCGTGCGGGTGCGTCGTGGTCCCCGTCCCGTGCGGGTGCGTCGTGGCTGGTCGCGCAGTTCCCCGCGCCCCTGATGGCATGCCCTTCGGGCAGCCATAGCCCTGGCGGCGGAGCCGCCCCCTTGCCGCCGCCGTCCCCTTGGGCGGCGGGGCCGCCCCCGGGGGCGGGACGGGCGGGCAAGGGGGCGGCCCCTCCCGCTACCGGCCCCGCCCGGTGCCGCCCCTTGGCAAGCGCCTGCGCCGGACGCGTGTCCCAAGGGGCCCCGCTCAGCCCTGTATCCCCGCCAGCCGCCGCCGCGCCGGGCCCAGGCCGCGGCCCCGGCGCATGATGCCCTCCCAGGGGTTCCGGCGGGCCTGGTCCAGGACGGCGTCCACGTCACCCAGGGACCACGTGCGCGCCGTCACGTCCGGCGAGGACACCTGCTCCCAGGTGACCGGCACCGCCACCGGCGCCCCCGGCCGGGCCCGGGGCGACCACGGGGCCACCGCCGTCTGGGCGTAGCCGTTGCGCTGGACGTCCAGGTAGAGCCGGTCGCCCCGGGCCCGTTTGCGTACCGCCGTCGTCAGCCGGGACGGATGCCGCTCCGCGAGCACCTCCGCCACGCCCTTCGCGAAGGAGCGGGATTCGTCGTAGGTGGTGTGCCCGTTCAGGGGGACGACCACGTGAAGGCCCTTTGAGCCGGTCGTCATCGGTGCCGAGGAGAGGTGGAGTTCGTCCAGCAGCTCGCCCAGCCACCGCGCCGCGTCCCGCACCGCCGCGAAGTCGTCCCCCGGCGGGTCCAGGTCGAAGACCAGGCGGTCCGGCCACGGCAGCCGGTCCGTACGGGACAGCCACCGGTGCAGGCTCAGACACGCCTGGTCCGCGAGGTGCACCAGCGTGGCGCTGTCCTCGCAGACCAGGTGACGTATCGTCCCGCCCTCCTTGTCGACCCGCACCCTGCGCACCCACTCCGGCCAGGCCGCCGGGGTGTCCTTCTGCACGAAGCGCGGGCCCTTCACCCCGTCCGGCAGCCGCTCCAGCATCAGCGGCCGGTCGCGCAGCTGCGGCAGCAGGAAGAGCGCCATGCGGCGGTAGTAGGCGGCCAGGTCCGCCTTGGTGACCCCGACGTCGGGGAACAGGAGCTTGTCCGGGCGGTGCACGGTCACCGTGTGCCGCCCGGCCCGCACCTCCAGCGCCCCGTCGGGGTCCGTGGTGCTCCCGGTCACCGCACCACCGCCTTCTCCACCAGCAGCCGGACCGCCGCCGCGATCGACTCGGCGTCGATCCCGGCCCCGTACAACTGCTCGTCCGGACTGGCCGAGCCGGGCATGTTCGACACGGCGAGCCGGACCAGGCGCGGCACCGGGCGGCCGTCCGCGTACGCCTCGGCGACCGCGTCGCCGAGGCCGCCCTCGGGGTGGTGGTCCTCGACGGTGACCAGGCAGCCGGTCTCCTCGCCCGCCGCCCACAGCGTCGGCGCGTCGACCGGCTTGACGGAGTACAGGTCGATGACGCGGACCTGGATGCCGTCGGCGGCGAGCAGGTCGGCGGCGGCCAGCGACTCGTGCAGCGTGGCGCCCGCCGCGACCAGGGTCAGGCGGTCGCTGTCCGAGCGGCGCAGCACCTTGCTGCCGCCGATCGGGAACTCCTCGTCGGGGCCGTAGAGGACGGCGTCCTTGCCGCGTCCGGTGCGCAGGTAGCGGATGCCGTCGAGGTCGGCCATCGCGGCGACGAGCCGCGCGGTCTGGTTGGCGTCCGAGGGATAGAGGACGGTGCTGCCGTGGACGGCGCGCATCATGGCGAGGTCTTCGAGGCCCATCTGGGAGGGGCCGTCCTCGCCGATGGCGACGCCCGCGTGCGAGCCGACGACGTTCAGGTTCGCGCGGCTGACCGCGGCCATGCGCAGGAAGTCGTGGGCGCGGGTGAGGAAGGCGGCGAAGGTCGAGACGTACGGGACGTGTCCGCGCGCCTGCATGCCGACGCCCGCCGCGACGAGGAGCTGTTCGGCGATGTAGCACTCGAAGTACCGGTCGGCGTGGTCCTTCGCGAAGTATTCGGTACGGGTCGAGTCGCCGACCTCGCCGTCCAGGGCCACGACGTCGCCGCGCGCCGAGCCGAGCGCGGCGAGCGCCTGCCCGTACGCGTCGCGGGTGGCGACCGGGTCGCCGCCCTGGTCGAACCTCGGCAGGTCGAGGTGGCCGCTGGGCACCGCGTGCAGGGTGCGGGCCGCGGTCGGCTTGTGCACGTCGACGTGCCGGGCCCGTACGCCGCCCAGCTCCGCGATCGCCGCGGTCGCGTCCGGGAGCGGCTTGCCGTGCTTGCCCTCCTGGTCGGCGACGGCCTCGACACCCTTGCCCTTGACGGTGCTCGCCAGGACCGCCGTCGGCCGGCCGGTGGTCGAGCGGGCCTCGGCGTACGCGCGGTCGATGGCCGCGGGGTCGTGCCCGTCGACCTCGACGGTGTGCCAGCCGAACGCCTTCAGCCGCCGGGCGTACGCGTCGAGGTCGCGGCCGTGCCGGGTGGGCCCGCGCTGGCCGAGCCGGTTGACGTCGACTATGAGGGTGAGGTTGTCGAGCCCCTCCGACCCGGCGTGCTCCACGGCCTCCCACACCGAGCCCTCGGCCATCTCGCTGTCGCCGCTGATCACCCACACCCGGTAGGGGATACGGTCCAGCCGCTTGCCCGCGAGCGCCATGCCGACGCCGACCGGCAGCCCCTGTCCGAGCGAGCCGGTCGCCACGTCCACCCACGGCAGCCGGGGCGTGGGGTGGCCCTCCAGGCGGCTGCCCTGGCTGCGGAAGGTGAGGAGTTCCTCGTCGGTGATCGCTCCGGCCGCCCGGTAGAGGGCGTACAGGAGGGGCGAGGCGTGGCCCTTGGAGAGGATCAGGTGGTCGTTGCCGGGGTGGTCGGGGCGGTCGAAGTCGTAGCGCAGGTGGTGGGCGAGGAGTACGGCGGCCAGGTCCGCGGCGGACATCGACGAGGTCGCGTGCCCCGATCCGGCGGCGTCCGTGGCGCGCACGGAGTCGACCCGCAACTGCTGGCCGAGTTCGGTGAGTTCGTCGACGGAGAGGCCTGAGAGTCCTTCGCTGGGCATGTTTCTCCTCGTACGGGTCTGGCCCGCCGCTCCGCCGGAGGTGCGGGGCGCGCGGGTGCGGAGGGGCCGTGGTCCCGGGACCCGTCCCGCGTGCCCACACCCGGCGTGCCCAAACTCCGTGATCGGTGTGTTTCCGGGCGTCCTGCCGGGTTACCCGGCAAGCGAACGCCGCTCGCGGGCGCGCGGACCGTACGTGTCGCACACACCTACGACACCAGCCGCACACGCGTACGACACTCGCTCCCTGCGTCCGGACGGCACGCCCCACAGTCGGGAGGCACATCCCCATGACCGCATTCGGCTACTTCCTCAGCTGCGAGGAGTTCGGCCCGGCCGAGCTGGTGGAGCAGGCCCGGATGGCCGAGCAGGCCGGTTTCGAGGCCCTCTGGATCTCCGACCACTTCCACCCGTGGAACAACGAGCAGGGCCAGAGCCCCTTCGTCTGGTCGGTGATCGGCGCGCTGTCCCAGGCGGTGTCGCTGCCGGTGCAGACCGCCGTGACCTGTCCGACCGTACGGATGCACCCGGCGGTGGTGGCGCACGCGGCGGCGACGGCCGCGGTCCAGCTCGGCGGCCGCTTCCGGCTCGGGGTGGGGTCCGGCGAAGCGCTCAACGAGCACATCATGGGCGGTCCCTGGCCGAGCGCCCGCACCCGCCTGGAGATGCTCGAAGAGGCCGTCCTGCTGATCCGCAACCTCTTCGACGGCAACGAGGTCAGCCACGAGGGCAAGCACTACCGGCTGGAGAACGCCCGCCTGTACACGGTTCCCGAGGAGCCCGTCCCCATCGACATCTCCGCCTTCGGCCCCAAGGCCATGTCGCTGGCCTCCCGCACCGGTGACGGCCTGATCACGATGAAGCCCGACGAGGGCGCGGTGACGCGCTTCCGCAAGGGCGGCGGCGGGGCGAAGCCGGTGAGCGGCGGCTTCAAGGTCTGTTACGGCCAGGACCGCGAGGACGCCGTCCGCACCGCCCACCGCCTCTGGGCCTGCGAGCAGCTCCCCGGCGAGATGGGCCAAGTCCTGCCCACCCCCCGCCACTTCGAGCAGATCTCCACCCTGGTCACCCCGGAGGCGGTCGCCGCGAACGTCGTCTGCGGCGACGACGTGGACGCCCACGTCGGCCGGCTGCGCGCCTACACGGACGCGGGCTTCGACCGGGTCTACGTCAACCAGATCGGCCCCGACCAGCGGGGCTTCTTCGACTTCTACCGCACCAAGGTCCTCCCCCAGGTTCAGGAGCCCTGAGATGAGACTGACCCAGGTCGCCCACCAACCGTCCCCCGCCTGGCGTCCGACCCTGCGCACCCGGCTCGCGTACCTGCTGGCCCGGATCAGGTCGGTCGTCCTGCGCCGCCGCGACGCCTGCTGAGGCCGGAGCTCCCCGATGAGTCACCTGCTCCCCCTCGAACAGCTCGACGTCGCCTGTTACCTCGTCCCCACGGACGCCCCGGAGGCGGACGGCACGCTGAGCTGGGACCGTACGCCGGTGGTGGTGGTCGAGGCACGGGCCGACGGGACGACGTACGGCACGGGCTGGACGTACGCGCCTCCGGCGGTGGGCGCCTACCTCACCCAGGAACTCGCCCCCCTCCTCATCGGCCTGGACGTGTTCGACATCCCGGCCGCGCACACGGCGATGTGCGCGGCGGCCCGCGACCACGGCCGCTCCGGCCTGTCCGCGGCGGCGGTCTCCGCGGTCGACATCGCCCTCTGGGACCTGAAGTCCCGCCTCCTCTCCCTCCCCCTGTCCCGCCTCCTCGGCGCGGCCCGCCCCACGGTCCCCGTCTACGGCAGCGGCGGCTTCACCACCTACCACGACACCCACCTGGCCTCGCAGCTCGGCGGCTGGGTGCACGGCCAGGGCATCGACCGCGTCAAGATCCGGATCGGCGAGGCCTGGGGCCGGGCGGTGGTCCGCGACCTGGACCGGGTGCGCCTGGCCCGCGAAGTGATCGGCTCCCAGGCCGAGTTGTACGTCGAGGCGAGCGGCGCCTACACCCGCAAGCAGGCGGTACGGATCGGGGGCCCGCTGGCCGAGTACGGCGTGGGCTGGTTCGAGGAACCGGTCCCGGCGGACGACCTGCCGGGCCTGCGCCTGGTCCGGGACGCGGTGGTGTGCGACGTGACGGCGGGCGCGACCGGCGACCTCCCCCACTGCGCCCGCACGATCGGCGCGGAGGCGGTGGACTGCCTCACCCTGGACGCGACCCGCTGCGGCGGCCTGACGGTCTTCCTGCGCGCGGCGGCCCTGGCCCAGGCCCACGGCCTGGAGGTCTCGACCCGGGGCGCCCCCCATGCGCACGCCCACGCGGCGGCCTCGCTCCCGAACCTGCGCCACGTGGAGTGGTACCACGACCACGTCCGCGTGGAATCCCTCCTCTTCTCCGGCGCCCTGGACCCCACGGGCGGCACCCTCCACCCCCACCCGTCCCCCGGCCACGGCCTGACCCTCCGCCACGAGGCCGCAGAGTCCTACCGCTGCACCTGAGAAGCGCCCCGTCAGGGGCGCGGGGAACTGCGCGAGCAACCACACTCAAGCCGCGCGGCCAAGCGCTTTAGGTGAAGGGGCGGGACCGGGGCAGCGCCGCAGGCAACCGGGGTGCCGGACGCGGCACATGAAGAGCCCCACCGCAGCCCACCACCCCCGCCCAGAGGCCCTCTCACACCTTCGGCGCCACCCCCGGCACCGGCGGCACCCCCACCACCCCCGCCGGCCCACCCCGCTCCCCGGGCCGCACCCCCCGCGCCACCGTCACCCCACGGGCCCCCCGCGCCATCCCCCTGAGCACCACCGCCCCCATCAGCAACCCCACCCCCACCACCAGCGCCGAGACCCACATCGGCACCACCATGCCCAGGCCCAGCACGATCCCCGCCACCACCGCGCCTCCCCCGTACAGCCCCGCCGCGCCCGCCCCCGCGTACAGCCGTGCGGGCCGCTTGCGGGCGGCCATCTCCCGGCGCATCTCCTCCGCGACCGCGTCCCGGACGCCCTCCCGGACCGCGCGCTCGACCTCTTCCACCACGTTCACGTTCGGCTTGATGTCCATGCCTCTCGCGTACCCCGCATGTCCAACGCCCAACGCCCACAAGGGCCTTGTCCACATCCCAAGACACGTATCTCACATTCCAACACGCAGACGTACGGTGTACCCAGCACCCCGGAAGCCACGGAGGAAGGGCCCCGCCATGCCGAAAGAGACCGCCACCTACACCCACGGCCACCACGAGTCCGTCCTGCGCTCACACACCTGGCGTACGGCCGCCAACTCCGCCGCCTACCTGATCCCCCACCTGCGGCCCGGCCTGCGCGTCCTCGATGTGGGCTGCGGTCCGGGCACCATCACCGCCGACCTGGCCGCCCTGGTGGGCCCCGAGGGGCACGTCACCGGCGTCGACTCCGCCGCCGCGATCCTGGACCAGGCCCGTGCCACCGCCGCCGAACGAGGCCTGGAGAACACCGAGTTCGCACCGGCCGACGTGCACGCGCTGGACTTCCCCGACGACTCCTTCGACGTGGTCCACGCCCACCAGGTGCTCCAGCACGTGGGCGACCCGGTGACCGCCCTGCGCGAGATGCACCGCGTGTGCAGGCCCGGCGGGATCGTCGCGGCCCGCGACAGCGACTACCAGGCGATGACCTGGTACCCCGAACACCCCACCCTGGACGCCTGGTTGACCCTGTACCGCCGGGTGGCCCGCGCCAACGGCGGCGAGCCCGACGCCGGTCGCCGCCTGCGCTCCTGGGCGCTGAGCGCGGGCTTCACCGACGTGACGTCCTCCGCCGCGACCTGGTGTTATGCCACCCCCGACGAGCTGTCCTGGTGGACCGGCCTGTGGGCCGACCGCACCGTCGCCTCCTCCTACGCCGCCCGCGCGACCGAGAGCGGCCACGCCACCGAGGCCCAGCTCAAGGAGATCTCGGGCGCCTGGCGCGAGTGGGGCACGCACGAGGACGCCTGGTTCATGGTCCCGCACGGCGAGATCCTGTGCCGCGCCTGACCCCGGCACCGCACGGACGCGGTCAGCCCGCCCGGACCCTCACCTTCCGGGCGGCCGCCGCCACTCCATGATGTGCCCGGTGGCCCGGAACTCCTCGTTCCCCGCGAGCCGCCCGCTCCTGGTCTCCCGCAGCACGAAGCCCTCGCTGCCGTACAGCGCGAGGGCCCCCGTGTTCCCGTCCAGCACCGTGCACTCGACGCACGACGCCCCGGTCGCCGCCAGCGCGTGCCGCAGCAACTGCCGCCCCACGCCCCGCCGGTACCACCCGGGGTCGACGTACAGCCAGGTCAGCTCGTCGTCGGCGAGCGCCGCGAATCCGACGACGGCTCCCTCGTCGCTCTCCCCCACCCAGACCGCCCCGTCGAACAGCCCCTCGCCCTCGTAGGTGTCGTCCAGCGTGCGGAACGCCTCGCCCCCCACGCTCGCCCGCAGTTCGTCGAGCCGTGCCGCGTCGTGGATGCGGGCGATCGCCGCCCAGTCCCGGTCCTCGTACGCGCGTATCGTCACCATCCCCGGACGCTCCCACCCGCACCCGGGCCCCCACAACCGATTTCCGGCGGGGCCGATCACCGATGGTGCCGGCCAACTACCCTCGCCTGCATGGAGATTCTGGGAACCACACTGCGCATCTACGTGGAGGGCACCGACGCCCTGAACACCACGGCCGCCTTCTACGAGCGCATCACCGGTGCCACGGCGCAGCGCTTCGACCGCGGCGGCGTCTCCGTCGCCGCGGTGGGCTGCTTCCTGGTGATGAGCGGCCCCCGCGAGGAGATCGACCTGCTGCGCAAGCTGACGGCGACGGTGGCGGTCAAGGACGTCACCGAGGCCCACGTCACCCTGACCGCCGCCGGCGCGCAGATCGTCGCGGGCCCGGTGCCGACCCCGGCGGGCCGCAGCCTGATCGCCCTGCATCCGGACGGCTCGGTCTTCGAGTACGTGGACCGCAACCCGACCCCCTGAGCGGATCTTTCAGAACAGCCTCAGGACAGCCTGCGGAAGTCGTACGCCCCCGGCACCGGCTCGTCGGTGATCGTCGCCCACACGTCGCTGACCTCGGTCGACCCCTCCCGCAGGTCGGCGACCTCGAAGCCCGCGTCGAACACCGCCCGGGCCGCCTCCCGGTCGCCCTCCGCCACCAGCAGCCGGGCCTCGATCAGGCGGAAGCGGCCGGTCGTCCGGGTGGCGGGGCGCAGGCCCTCCCACACGGTCCGCGCCTCGGCGGTGCGCCCCTCGGCGAGGAGGGCGTCGATCGCCTCCCGGCCCAGGGCCGCGGTGGCCGCCGTCCAGTGCTCGCCGTCGCGGCGCTCCTCGCAGAGGTCGGCGAAGGCGGCCGCGTACAGGTCGGCGGCCCGCTCGCCGTGCCCCGCCGCACAGTCGGCGAGGGCGAGGTTGCGCAGCAACGGCCAGCGGGACGGGGCCAGTTGCAGGCCGCGCTCCCAGCTCCGTACCGCCTGGGCGAGATCCCCGGCATGCCACTGGGCGACCCCGAGGTGGTACTCGGTGAGGGGCTCGGCGGGGGCGGTCTCCAGCATGTCGCGCCAGTGCGGGGCGACCAGGGAGGGACCGGGCGGGACCACCTTGCGCGGGGCGGGGAAGACGCCGGAGCGCAGCAACTCCAGCCAGGGGCGCTGCTGTTCGCCGATCAGTGACTCCGGGAAGGGGGTGCCGGGCAGCTTGTGGCCGCCGCGCAGCACCTCCAGCGCACCCCAGCCCGAGCCGGTGTGCAGGAGCTCCCCCGGCTCCTGGTCGGCGTGGGCGAGCCAGGCGGTGTACGCGGCCTCCACGGAGG
The DNA here is from genome assembly GCF_044744005.1 of Streptomyces sp. NPDC087440. Taxonomy (NCBI): domain Bacteria; kingdom Bacillati; phylum Actinomycetota; class Actinomycetes; order Kitasatosporales; family Streptomycetaceae; genus Streptomyces; species Streptomyces sp. NPDC087440. The sequence continues at coordinate 57,361 of NZ_JBIUXN010000032.1, forward strand.
CCCGGGGCAGGGCTTCGTCCAGGGCGCGGGCGGCCTCGGTGCGGGCGGCGGCCCAGTCGTCGCCGTGCACCGGGGCGGGGTCGGCGGACAGCGGACCGTACGCCTCCAGCCAGCTGAAGTCGGCGCCGGGGTCGAGCGGTACGTGCTCCAGTTGGGTACGGGCCAGGCCCGCCTGGATCTCGGCGTAGCCGCCGGTGCCGGGTTCGGTGAGCCACTCCTGCCAGCGGCGGCCGCCCGCCCCCGCGCCCCAGACGAACAGCTTGCGGCCGCGCAGCCGGTCGGTGGAGGTCTGGACGAGGCCCTGCCCGGCCCGGTCGAGGGAGGCGATCCACTTCCGGGACTCGCCGGGGACCTCGTAGAAGTAGTCGGCGGGGTCCTCGCTGCGGGTGGGGTAGGTGCGGTCCGCGCCGTCGAAGTGCGGGACCGGGACGCGGGCGAGGGACCGCTCGTACCCGAAGTACCAGGCCTCGTCGGCGGGGGCCAGGACGCGGGTGTGCTCGTCCTCGGGGACGGCGATGTTGGACCACCAGTAGGCGGGCACCGGGCGCTCGTGCGGATTGCGGACGCGCACGCCGACGTACAGGAAGTCGGAGTCGGCGGGCAGCCACAGGTCGACCTGGAAGGGGAGGTCGCGCAGCCGTTCCCACTCCCAGAGGCGGACCATCTCGCCGCCGTCGGGGGCGGGCACGACCGCCGCGTGCAGGGGGGCGCAGGTGAGGGTGGTGTGGCCGGTGGCGCCGATGTTCCACTCGATGCCGCCGGAGTACCAGGCGCCGTTGAGGGCGAAGTCGGCGGGCTGCAGGACGGGGTTGCGGTACACCAGTTCGCGGCCGGTGGGCTTGTGGTGGAGGGAGTGGATCCGGCCACCGAGGCCGGGGAGAACGGTCGCCCGCAGGCGGTCGTTCTCGATCACTATCGACTCGACCTCGGTCGCTGCGCGCTCGCGCCCGTAGCCGTCGAGGGTGCGTACGGGCAGGGTGGTGCGCAGCGGCGCGTTGCCGATCTGCCGCTTCATGTCGCGCGGCAGGCCCTCCCTGGCGCGGTCGTCCAGCTCGTGCACCTGGTCGAGGGTGCGCAGCCCGGGCAGCGGGTTCTCGGGGCCCAACGGGGCCACGGGCAGGGTCAGTTGGGCGCGTCGCACGCTCGTGGCCACAGGTACCTCACTCGATCACCGGCACGCTCGGGCGCACGGTTTCGCGCACCCCTCTTCCGTGACCATCCGAACACGCTGGGCACGGGCCTGACCAGGGGTTCCGGCGGTCAGGATTATGCAAAGGCGGAAACTGGACGGTCCCCGTAGCCTGGCGTTTCACCGAGGTCCGCCAGCGGGGCGGACGGACACAGCAGAGGGACTGACGCCACATGGGCACGCAGCACACGTACCGGGTCATCGTGCGGGGCACCTGGGACGGGCTGACCGAGGAGAGCCGCACGCGCCTGCTCGCGGAGAAGGACGCGCACGGGCTGACCTCGATGCAGTTCTCGGCGGAGGGCTCGCTCACCTACGACGTGCCGCTGAAGCACTTCTCGATGCGGTACGTCGTGGAGTCCGACGCCGAGGACGGTCCCGAGATGGCGGGCGCGATCGCCGAGGACCGCGCCGAGACGCATCTGAGGTCCCTGGGCCACGCCCACGCCGAACTGCGCTCCACGGTGACCGACATGGACACCATGAAGGTCAACCGGAAAGCGCGGCGGTAAGGTCGATCTCGACGAGCTGCCCGGGGAAGCCGAGCTGTGCGACGCCGAGGAGGGTGCCGGCGCTGGTGAACGCGGGTGCGAGCGGGGAGGCCAGCAGCCGTGTCCAGACCTCGCCGAGCGCCGTCCGGTCGTCCGTGACGACGTAGATGACGCTGCGGACGACCTGCTCGGGTCCGGCGTCGACGGCGGCGAGCGCGGCCAGCGCGTTGGCCACCACCTGGTCGGTCTGGGCGAGCAGGTCCCCGGGGCCGACCAGGTCTCCCGCCGGGTCGAGGGGACACTGCCCGGCGAGGTACGCGGTGCGGCCCGCCTCGACGACGGTGATGTGGTGGTAGCCGGGGGTCTTGTGCAGGGTGTCGGGGTTGAGCCGCGTGATGCGGTCGGGCGCGGTGGTGTGCTCAGGTGCGGTCATGCGGGTCATGCTGCGGCTCCGACTCCCGTGCCCGCAAAGGCTTTTGGGGCCGGTACTCGGGGGCGGTGATCGCCCAGCGTTCGTGGTCGCGCCAGGCGCCCGCGATGAAGAGGAAGTCCGGCGAGTACCCCTCGTAACGGAATCCCGCCCGGCGCACCAGGGCGAGCGAGGCCTCGTTGCCGGGCTGGATGTTGGCCTCCAGGCGGTGCAGGCCGAGGCGGCCGAAGGCGTGCCGCATCACCAGGTCCAGGCCCTCGGCCATCAGGCCGCGCCCGGCGGCGTGGGCGAACGCGCCGTAGCCGAGGGCGCCGCACTGGAAGGCGCCCTCGACGATGTTGTTGATGTTGACGAACCCGGCGATCGCGCCGTCGTCCCGGGTGCAGACGAGGAATCCGGCCCGGGAGGGGCTCTGCACGAGGGCACCCGCATACCCGCGGAACGCCTCCACCGTCTCGGGCGGGGTCAGCCACGGCCCGTGCAGGGCGCGGCTCTCGCGGGTCCGCGCGACGAATTCCTCCGCGTCGCCGCGGCGGAACGGCCGGATGCCCACACGCGGGCCCTCGGCGAGGTAGGCGGGGGTGGGGGTGGTCAGCGGTTCGGACATCCGGCCAGGCTACGACTACCGCTTGGGGCACTTCTCGTCGGTCTTGACCACGCCCAGCTCCAGGGTGCCGCCGCGCAGCTTGGTGCCCGCCTTGGGCGACTGGGTGCACACCTTCCAGTTCGGCGGCCACAGCACCTTGCGGTGCTCGCCGCTCAGGTCGCGGATCTTGAGGGCGGTCTCGGCGCTGACGGTGCTGTAGACCCGGAACAGGTTCCGGCCGACGAAGTTCGGCAGCGGGTCCGGTTCGTCGGCCGCGACCGCCGCCACGGGGGCGGAGGTCACCGGGGCCGCCGTCGCCGCTCCCGTCGCGGCCCCCGTCGAGACCACCGTCAGGGTCAGTACCGCACCGGCCGCCGCCATCGCCGCACGCTTCCGTACCACTTGTGCCTCCTGCGTCTCTGGGGGAAGGGGGGACTCCCGCCCCGCTCGACCTCCAGCATGAGCAGATCCCGTACGCCGACGGGCAGTCCAGTCAGCCGTACGGGTGACGCGCACTGTTACGGTCCCGCCATGACCGAGACTCCCCAGCGCATCGAGCGCGTCCCTTTCACCGGTGACGAGAAGTCCACCCTCCTCGCCTCCCTGGACCAGCACCGCGACATCGCCCTGTGGAAGCTGGAGGGCCTGGACGAGGAACAGGTGCGCCGCCCGCTCACCCCGTCCGGCACCAGCCTGCTGGGGCTGGTGAAGCACCTGGCGGCGATCGAGTACGGCTGGTTCTGCGAGACGTTCGGGTACGAGACCGAGAAGCTGTGGTTCGCCCCCGAGGACGACCTGACGGTGGCCCCCGAGGAGACGACCGCGCAGATCGTGGAGCTGTACGGGCGGGCCAGGAAGGCCGCCGACCGGGTGATCCACGACCTGGACCTGGACCACCTGGGCACCTCGTGGGACGGCACGACGGTGTCGCTGCGCTGGGTGCTGGTGCACATGCTGGAGGACACCCTCCGGCACACCGGCCACATGGACATCGTCCGCGAGCTCATCGACGGCGCGACCGGCGACTACCGGACCCAGTGGGAGCTCGACGCCCAGGCCTGATGAACGCTCACACCAGCGCGGGGGCGTCCAGCGTGAGCGTCCCCGCGTCGGCGTCGAGTACCGCCGGGACGCCCAGCGGCACGGTGAGCGCGCTCGCCGCGTGGCCGAAGCCCAGCTCCTCGACCACGGGCACACCGAGCGCGCCGAGCCGGTCGAGGAGCACCGGGCGGATCTCGCTCTCGTACGGTCCGCAGTCGACCCACGAGCCCAGCGCGATCCCGGCGACCCCGTCCAGCCGGCCCGAGCGCAGGAGCTGGGTGAGGATGCGGTCCAGCCGGTACGCCTCCTCCCCGATGTCCTCGATCGCCAGCAGGCCGCCTCGGGCGGAGGGCCGGGCGTGCGGGGTGCCGAGGTCGGCGGCGAGCAGCGAGACGCAGCCGCCGAGGGTGATGCCGTGCGCCCGCCCCGGGACCAGGGTGCGGGCGGTGGGCAGGCCGAGGGTGCGGACGGACTCGGGCTCGAAGAGGGTGGCGCGCAGGGACTCCTGGGTGGGCGTGTCCTTGAGGAAGGTGACGGTGGCGGTCATCGGCCCGTGCAGGGTGGCGACGCCCATGCGGGTGGCGAAGGCCTCGTGCAGCGCGGTGATGTCGCTGTACCCGATGAACGGCTTGGGCCGCCCGTACGCGGCGGTGGCCGCGCGCATCGCCGCCCAGTCGACCAGGTCGACCATGCGCTGGACGCCGTATCCGCCGCGTGCGCACATCACGGCGGCGACGGACGGGTCGCACCAGGCGTCGGTCAGGTCGCGGGCCCTGTCGGCGTCGTCGCCGGCGAGGTAGCCGAACTCCCGGTGTCGGTCCAGGACGTGGGGCATGACGATCGGGTCGAGGTCCCAGCCGCGCAGGATGTCGAGCCCGGCGTCCAGCCGTTCGGCGGGCACGGGGCCGCTCGGGGAGACGATCGCGACGCGCGCGCCGGGGCGCAGCCGGGCGGGGCGGGACAGTTCGGCGAGCCCTGGGACGGAGTGGGTCACTTCTTGAACTCCAGTCGCGGCACGTCGTCCCGTTCGATCCCGAACACCTGGACGTACAGCCCGAGTTCGGCCTCCAGTGCGCGCCGTATCGTCTCCGCGCCGCGGAAGCCGTGCCCCTCCCCCGCGAAGGCGAGGTACGCGTGCGGGACGCCCCGCCCGGCCATCTGCCCGAGGAAGCGTTCCGCCTGCACGGGCGGGCAGATCGGGTCGTCGAGGCCCTGGAGCAGCAGGAAGGGGGCGGTGATCCGGTCGGCGTGCGGGGAGCGCTCCGCGTAGACCTCGGGGCAGGTGGCGAGCGGGCCGATCAGGGATTCCAGGTAGTGGGACTCCAGGTCGTGGGTTTCGCCGTTCGCCCAGGAGATCAGGTCCAGGACGGGGTACTTGATGGTGCCGCAGGCGTAGACGTCGGTGTCGGCGAGCGAGGCGGCGGTGGTGTAGCCGCCCGCGCTGCCGCCCCGGAGGGCGAGCCGGTTCCGGTCGGCGGTGCCCTCGTCGGCGAGCGCGAGGGCGACGGCGGCGCAGTCCTCGACGTCGACGACGCCCCACTGGCCGCGCAGCCGCTCCCGGTACTCGCGCCCGTAGCCGGTGGAGCCGCCGTAGTTGACCTCGGCGACGCCGATGCCGCGCGAGGTGAAGTAGGCGATCTCCAGGTCGAGTACGAGCGGGGCGTGGCCGGTGGGCCCGCCGTGCGCCCACACGACGTACGGCGGCAGCTCCTCGGCGGGGGCGATCCGGCCGGGGTGGTGCGGCGGGTAGATGTGCGCGTGGATGTCGCGGCCCTCGGGGCCGGTGAAGGTGCGGATCAGGGGTTCGGGGTAGTAGGCGGCGTCGACGCGGTCGTCGTGCGGGCAGCCGATGACGCGGGCCCGGCCGGTGGCGGTGCACAGCTCGACCACCTCGTAGGCGCTGCGCGGGCTGGCGGCGACGCCGACGATCCGGTCGCCCTGCACGGCGAGGGTGGCGGCCCAGGTGGTCCAGGGTCCTGCGGCGTCCACGAGTTCGCCGGTCTCGGGGTCGAGTATGCCGAGGGCGGTGGCGCCCCGGCCGTGCACGACGGCGATCAGCCCGGAGTCCAGGGGGTGGAACCAGCGCTGCCCGATCTGCCAGAGAGGCCCGCCGAACTCCTCCTCGCGCCCCAGGCACAGCGCCCCGCTGATGCGGTGCCCGTCCCTGCGCAGCCGGTACAGCTCCCACCAGCCGCCCCGGTCGGAGGAGAACAGCAGTGTCCCGTCCCGGTCCCACTCGACCTGGCAGACGGACTCGTCGGGGCCGCCCGCCAGAGAGCGCGTGTCGGTGAACCCTCCTGCCCCGTACGGGATTTCCGCGACCAGCACCTCGGTGCCGTCCCACGGCATCCGGGGGTGGTCCCAGCCGATGTAGGCGACCTGGGTGCCGTCGGGCGAGACCCGGGGCCCGGTGACGAAGCGGTGCCGCCCGTCGCTCAGCTCCCGTACCGCACCGCGGTCCTCGGCGGCCGTGCCGTCGAGCGGCACGGCGGCGATCACCCGGCGCACGTCGGTGGGGGCCTCACCGGTGAACTCCTCCAGCACGCACCACACCTCGCCGTCGCACAGCACCGGGTCCACCCAGCGCAGCCCGCCGCCGACGGAGGAGACGGGGGTGAGCGGGCGGGGTCCGGGGGCGCCGGGGGCGTCCGGCTCGTACGCGTAGAGGCGCTGGTCGGCGAAGTTCACAAAGACGAGGAGCGGGCCGTCCGCCTCGCGGGCGGTGCCGGTCCAGGGCCGGCCGCCGTACTCGACGACCCGGCTGCGCAGGTTCCACGGCGCGGGCAGGACGACGTCCTCGACGCCGTCCGGACGCAGCCGCACCAGCGCCTGCCGGCCGCCCTCCTCGGGGCGGGGCACGATCCACCACACCTCGTCGCCGACCATGCCGACGAACTGCGGGGCCCCGTCGTGGGACGCCGCGAGCGAGGCGTCGATCGGCGACGGCCAGCTTCCGTAAGGCCCGGTGGGCACCATGCTGCCAACTCCCCCTGCTGCGGTCTGTGTTTCGTTGCGGATCTGTACGGATTCCGGGCGCGAGCGGTTCACGCGTGCCGTAGGTAATGGTCCAGGACGCGCACCCCGAAGTGCAGTCCTTCGACCGGTACGCGTTCGTCGACCCCGTGGAAGAGTGCCCCGTAGTCGAAGCCCTCGGGCAGCTTCAGCGGCGAGAAGCCGTAGCCGGTGATGCCGAGCCGGGAGAACTGCTTGGCGTCCGTGCCGCCCGACATGCAGAACGGCACCACATGCCCCTCGGGTGCGAATTTCCTTACGGCATGCCGGAGTTGACGGTACGTCGACGAGTCGACCGGTGCCTCGACGGCCGCCGAGCGGTGGTGGAACTCCCAGTCGACGTGCTCCCCGGTGAGGGCGTCCAGGGTGGTCCGGAATGCGTCCTCGCCGCCGGGCAGAAACCTTCCGTCGATGTACGCGGTGGCGCTGCCCGGGATGACGTTGACCTTGTACCCGGCGTCCAGCATGGTCGGATTCGCACTGTTGCGCACGGTTGCTTCCGCGAGGGCGGCGGCCGGGCCCAGCTTGTTCAGGACGGCGTCCACGTCGTACGCCGGGTCGTTGGGGTCGGGCACGTCCAGGTCGTGCAGGGCGGCCAGTTCGCGCAGACAGGCCCGTACGGTCGGGGTGAGCCGCACCGGCCACTCGTGCTCGCCGATCCGGGCGACGGCGGCGGCGACCCGGCTGACCGCGTTGTTCCCGTTGACCTTGGAGCCGTGGCCCGCCGTGCCGTACCCGGTCAGCTTGAGCCAGGCGGTACCGCGCTCGCCTGCGGCGATGGGGTAGATCTGGGTGCCGGGTCCGGCGTGGAAGGTGTACGCGCCGGACTCGCTGATGCCCTCGGTGCAGCCCTCGAAGAGGTCGGCGTGCCGCTCGACCAGGAAGTCGGCGCCGTCGATCGCGCTGGCCTCCTCGTCGGCGGTGTACGCGAGGACGATGTCCCGGCGCGGACGCACTCCCGCGCGCGCCCAGGCCCGTACGACGGACAGGACCATCGCGTCCATGTTCTTCATGTCGACCGCGCCGCGCCCCCACACGATCCCGTCCCGCACCTCGCCCGAGAAGGGGTGCACGGACCAGTCGGCGGGCTCGGCGGGCACGACGTCGAGGTGGCCGTGGACCAGGAGGGCGTCGGCCGAGGGGTCGGTGCCGGGGATGCGGGCGACGACGTTGGTGCGGCCCGGGGTCCGCTCCAGCATCGCGACGTCCAGGCCGGTGGCGGCGAGGCGCTCGGCGACGTACTCGGCGGCGGGGCGCTCGCGGCAGTCGCCGCCGCCCCGGTTGCTGGTGTCGATGCGGATCAGGTCGGAGGTGAAGGTCACCACCTCGTCCAGGGAAGCCTCGTCGATCACAGGACCTTCGGGGGTCACGGGGTCACCCATACTGCTCCTCCACAGCGGCCGAGACGATCGTCGTGACCGCCTTGAAGGTACGAATGCCCTCATACATCGTCGGGCTGGTGTAGGCGACACGCCGTTCACCGGATCGGGCCACTCCGGGCACCACGGTGGCGGCGTCCGAGAGGTGCGCCGCGTCGAACTCCAGCTCCACGGTGAACGGGCCGCCCCGGGCGGGCTCCTGACGTACGGCCAGGGCCGTCGCCTCCTTCGCGGCGGCCCGGATGTCGGTGGCCGTGCGGGCGGGCGTGCGGCAGACGGCCGCGTACCGCGAGACATGGTCCTTGACGGCGACCTTGCGCGCTTCGGGCGCGTAGCCGTCGGCGTCCTTGCAGGTCAGGTCGTCGCCGGTGACCAGGACGACGGGGACGCCGTACTCGGCGACGACGTGCGCGTTGAGCAGGCCCTCGCTCGCGCGCCTCCCGTTGAGCCAGACGCCGGTGATGGAGTTGGCGAGGTAGGTGTGGGCGAGGACGCCGTCGGCGCCCGCGCCCGTGTGGTAGCCGACGAAGGCGATGCCGTCGACGTCGTCGTGCTGGACGCCCTCGACCATGCTGAGCGACTTGTGGCGGCCGGTGAGCATCTGGGCGCGTTCGTCAAGCCGTTCGAGCAGGAGGTTGCGCATGGTCCAGTGGGCCTCGTTGATGAGGACCTCGTCCGCGCCGCCGTCGAAGAAGCCGAGGACGGCCGCGTTCACGTCGGAGGTGAACATCGCGCGGCAGCGCTCCCACTGCGGGGTCCCCGGCAGCACGTCGGCGGGCCAGGTGACGCCGGTGGCGCCCTCCATGTCGGCGCTGATGAGGATCTTCACTGACCGTCACACCCTTCGCTCGCGTACCGCTGTCGTCACCACTGCACAGATGCACCGACGACGTTACTGAAGTCACCGGCGGCGAGCGCGTCGTCACGGATCAGGAAGTACATCGGGCAGCCGGTGGCGTCGGTCGCCCCCATGTCGAGCAGGACCCGCCACTCGTCGCGCACCGCGCGGGCCGCCCCGCTCGCGTCGCGGTACTCCCGGGCGCCGTTCAGCCGCAGTACGCCGTCGGACCGGCTCACCTCGCCCTCGCCGGTGTCCAGCGCGGCGGCGGAGGCCTTCAGGTCGATGTCGAAGTCGTCGTCCGGGCCGAGCATCGACACCTCACCGCTGGGGCCGAACGCGTCGTCCAGGGCGCGAGTGGCGTCGTACACCCGGTACACGTCCTCGTCGTCCAGCTCGCGTCCCTGGATGCCCAGTTCGAGGTGCAGGTGCCTGGGCACCTTGCCGCGCCCCGCCGGCTCGTAGGCGACGGGACGCTGGAAGGCGTAGGGAGGCTCGTGCCACTCCTCCTGGTAGTCCGCGGCCCCGGGCAGCAGCGCCATGTCGTACGGGGCGGTGTCGGCCGGGGTCGCGTCGGGGAAGTGTCGCACCGCCACCTGGAGCACGTCGCCGTAGGCGTCCTCGCCGTTGGGGTGGAAGAAGTACAGGAGGCCGGTGGGCGGCAGGAGGTTGTTGACGTCCTGGGCGGCGAGCTCCGCCAGGTCCACCTGGGCGACGAGGGCGAGCGGGAAGGGGTGCTCGTCCTCGTACGGCTCCAGGGTCGGCCAGGTGAAGCCCGGCGGCACGGACGGCAGCACTCCGCTGCGGCTGAAGGCCGACGACGCGGCGGCGTCGACGGCCTTCAGCTGGATCCCGTGCTCGGCGACGGCAACGATGTCGTCGGCCCATTCCGCGAGCCCCTCCTGCTCGATCGCCGCGCGCAGGGCGGCTTCGTCGGCGGGGATCAGCGGGTTCGGTCGCGGCGTCATGCCAGGTGAGTGTACGTACGGGGTACGACAGTGCGGTGACGAGGCCCTGGTCAGGCCGCCCGCCCCACCACGAGCCACTGCGAGGGCAGTTCGATGCGGGTGCCGTCGGGGAGGTACTCAGTGGTCGTCAGCGGCAGCTCACCGCTCGCCAGTACGTCGAGCCCCGCCGCCCGGAACAGCTCCGGCACCTGGGCGTCGGGCATCGCGCCGGGGGCGATGCCGTGCGCGAAGACGGGGCGCAGCTTGGGCGGCGGGCCGTCGGGGCTCTGGGCCAGGTCGCGCAGGATGCGCCCGGCCCGCTCGTCGGGCTCGACCACGAAGGCCCGGCCGCGCGTGCCCAGCAGGACGGCCACGGCCTCCGCGAGGGGCCCCCGGTCGAGGGGCTCGCACTGGTGCAGGACGCTGCGCAGGTACACCTGGGCGTCGCCGAGTTCGCCGTGCAGGCGGCGGACGGTGGTGGGCTCGGTGGCGTCGGCGACGGTGAACGCCACCTGCCCCTCGGGGTCGCCGCGCCGGGCGCGGGCGATGGCGGCGGGGGCGAGGTCCACTCCGGCGACGTGCTCGAAGCGGTCGGCGAGGTAGAGGGTCTGGGTGCCGTTGCCGCAGCCGAGGTCGACGACGGGGAGGGCCGGGTCGGTCATGTGCGGCTCGAACAGGGCGAGGTGGATACCGGCGGTGAGGGCGGGTTCGGCGTCCCACAGGACGGCTCCGGCCCGGTCCGGAACGTCCTGCCAGAAACCTTCCCAGGCGTCCTTGTAGCGGCTCGTCACGCTCATGCTCAGCTCCCGGGGGTGCGGTGGGCCATGTGTGAAGATCGCTTCCACCGTCCCCCTCCCCACGGCGCACGACAAGGTGTCGACATACACCTTTGTCGGCCGCTTGAGCTGCGACGACGGCCGTGCACGCCGCGCACGCGCCGTGCGCGCTGGGGTTGACAAAACGGAAGCGGACGGTCCCCGGAGGGTCCGTCCGCTTCCGCGTGCGGGGCGTCGGGAGGGTCCGTCCGCTACCGCGTCCCGGGCGTCGGGAGGGTCAGTCCTCGTGGCCGAGCTGGAGGTCGCGCTCGGTGCGCCCGCCGCCCGCGACCTGGAGGACGGTGGCCACCGGCGGGTAGCCCGCCGCGATCACCGTGTACTCGCCGGAGGACAGGTCCACGAAGCGGAACGTGCCGTCGGAGCCGGTGGTGAGGGTGTCCACCACGTTGCCCGCAGCGTCCAGCAGCGTGACCCGGGCGTCCTCGACGGGGCGCCCGCCGTTGGCCCGCACGGTGCCGCGCAGCACCGCACCGCCGGCCAGCTCGATGTCCTGCCGGGTCTCGCGGGAGGCCTGCACGCTCACCGGCAGCGCGGCGGGCCGGTAGGCGGGGGCGCTGGCCGCGAGGGTGTACTCCCCGGCCACCAGCTCCGAGATGACGTACGCCCCTTCACGCCCGCTCTTGGTGGAGGCGACGACCTCGCCCCGTACGTCGGTGAGCGTCACGGCCGCGTCCCGCACCGGGTTCCCGTCGGCGGTGAGCACCGACCCGGCGAGGCGGCCCGCACCGCCGAGGACGACGTCCAGCTCGACCGGCCGCTCCCCCACGGTGACCGTGACGGCCTGCGGCTGGTGCCCTCCGGCGGCGGCGATGAGGACGTACGAACCGGGTCCGCGCACACTCAGCGCGTACCGTCCGTCGCTGCCGCTGGCGCCCCGCCCGACCTGGCGGCCGCCGACGTCGATGAGGGTGAGCGCGGCGCGCGGCACGGTGGAGCCGTCGTGGTGCTGGACGGTGCCGCAGACCGGGACGCCGCCCGACTGCTGGGCGGGGACGGGGAGTTGCGGCGCGGGAAGCGGCTGCGCGACGAACGCATCGGCGGCGGCTTCGGCGGGGGCGTTGTGCGCGGACACCAGTGGTTTCTCCTTGAGGAAGCAGGCGATGAGCAGGCCGAGCACGAGCACCGGCACGAGGTAGAGGAAGATGCGCGGCATCGCCACGGCGTACGCCTCGATGTAGGCGTCGCGCAGCAACGGCGGCATGGAGTGCACCAGTTGCGGGGTGATGGACGAGGGGTCCGGCAGGTCGACGCCCGACGGCAGGGTCTCGGCGAGCGCGTCCACGAGGCGTCCGGCGAAGAGCGTGCCGAAGATGGCGGCGCCGATGCTGCCGCCCATCTGCCGGAAGTAGTTGTTGGCGCTGGTGGCGGTGCCGAGGTCGCCGGGCTTGACCGAGTTCTGCACGGCCAGCACGAGCACCGGCATGATCAGCCCGATGCCGATGCCCAGCACGGCCATCCACAGGCTGTACTCCAGCTGCGAGGTGTCGGCCTCCAGCCGGGACAGCAGCCACATGCCGAGCGCGGACAGGGCGCTGCCGAGGATGGGGTAGACCCGGTAGTGCCCGGTCCTGCTGATCAACTGCCCCGAGACGATGGACGCGACGACGACGCCGCCCATCATCGGCAGCATCAGGAGCCCGGACTCGGTGGCGCTGGCCCCGTCGACCATCTGCAGGAAGGTCGGCAGGTAGCTGGCCGCGCCGAAGAGGGCGACGCCGACGACCGCGCCGACGAGACCGGTGATGTTGAAGATCGAGTCGCGGAACAGCCGCAGCGGGATGATCGGTTCGGCCGCGTAGTGCTCGACGACGAGGAACAGCAGGGACGTTCCGGCGGCTCCGGCGGCGAGCCCGAGGATCACCCGGGAGTCCCAGTCGTACTCCGTCCCGCCCCAACTCGTGATCAGTACGAGGCAGGTGGAGGCGGCGGCGAGCAGGATCGCGCCCATGATGTCGAGCCGGGGCCGGATGGTCGGCTTGGGCAACTTCAGCACCACGGCGACGACGGCGAGGGTGACCAGGCCGAACGGCACGTTGATGTAGAAGCACCAGCGCCAGGAGGCGTGGTCGGTGAAGAACCCGCCGAGCAGCGGCCCGGCCACCGAGGCGAGTCCGAAGGCGGCGCCGATGAGGCCCATGAACCGGCCGCGCCGGCGCGGCGGCACGATGTCCGCGATGATCGCCTGCACGCCGATCATGAGCCCGCCCGCGCCCGCACCCTGGATCGCGCGGAAGGCGATCAGCTCGTCCATGGACCGGGACCAGCCGGCCAGGCCCGAGCCGACGATGAAGACGACGATGGCGAAGAGGAAAACGCCCTTGCGGCCGAAGAGGTCGCCGAGCTTCCCGTAGATCGGCAGGCCGATGGTCGAGGTCAGGAGGTAGGCGGTGATCGCCCAGGACATCCGGTCCAGCCCCTGGAGATCGCCGACGATCTTCGGCAGGGCGGTGGCGACGATCATCTGCTCCAGCGCGGCCAGCAGCAGCGCGAGCATCAGCCCGAAGAACACGAGCCGGATCTGACGGGGGCTGAACTCCCCTGCGGGAGCGCCCTGTTCGGGCTCCGGTGGACTTCCCTCGGCGGCCTTGTCGAGCCGCTCCACCTGCTCGATGTCGAACACGTCCTGCACGGCGGGGACCTGAGGGGGACTCAGTGTGTCCCGCTCGCCCTCCACCAGAGTGATGCCGCCCACGTCCCTGCTCCCCTCGTCGCGCCTCTCGTCACGCCTGCGCCGCCCATTTGTCGCATTGGGCGACAAGGCGGAGCAAGCGCGACGATTGACGCGCAGGGGGCGTGCAGGGTGAATTCGGGCCGGTGGGAGCCCCTACGGCGTACAACGGACCGGCACGGAAGACCACTCGAACCGGTGAGTGCGGAATCTGCCCGTAACGGCCTTCCCCGTACGGGGAGTTACTTCTTCTCGACCTCGGCGGCCAGGTTGGCGAGCACCGCGTCGTAGATGCGGGCGAGCCCCTTGGGCGCGAAGGTGCGCTCGAAGAAGCCGCCGATGCCGGTCGCGCCGTTCCACACGGACGTCACGACTGCCTTGGCGGAACCCTCACCGGCGGGGGTGACGGTCCAGGTGGTCACCATGGTCGAGTTGCGGTCCTTCTCCACCAGTTGGCCGTCGGTAGGCTCGCCGACCTCCAGGAGGCAGTCGCGGACCCGCTTGCTGGTGGCCTGGAGCTTCCAGTGCACGAGGGTGCCCTCGCCGTCGCCGCCCTCGCGCACCTCGTACTCGCTGAAGTGCTCGGGGAGGAGCTTGCCGCGCGTGCCGCTGTAGTCGGCCAGCGTGTCGAACACCGTCTCCGCATCCGCCGCGATGATCCGCTCCGTCGTGGCCTCTACCTGCGCCATGCCTCTTCCTCCAGCACTTGATTCTTCGGGGGGTCACCGCCGGGAACAGCGGGCCCCTCTCCGTGGGTGCGCTCACCCAACCACCTCGGGGGCGGCGGCCAAAATCGGGACGACGCCATGTCGATACGGGGACTAGCGTTCCGCCATGGACACCTCACCTCCGCACGCCCCCGTCCGCGTACGCCCGATGACCCTGGACGACGTGACCGCCGTCGCCGCCTGCCGGGTGCGGGGGTGGCAGCACGCGTACGCCGGGATCGTCCCGCAGGCGTACCTCGACCGCATGGACCTCGCCGAAGAGGCCGAGAGGCGCCGCGCCCACGTCACGAAGGCGGGCCCCCGCGTCGTGAACCTCGTCGCCGAGCGCGGCGGACAGGTCGTCGCCTGGGCCTGTTTCGGGCCATACCGGGAGACGGAGGGGGTGCCCCCGCACAGCACCCCCGAGCGGCCGGTCGCCGAGCTGTACACCCTCTACGCGCTCCCCGAGCACCAGGGGACGGGCGCGGGCCGCGCCCTGATGACCGCGTGCCTGGACGGGGCGCGCGCCGCCGGGTTCGCCGCGCTGAGCATGTGGGTGCTCAAGGAGAACGCGGTGGCCCGCCGCTTCTACGAGAAGGCCGGAAGCGCCTGGGACGGCGCCGAGGAGCCCTTCGAGCTGGACGGCGCCGTCCTTGCGGAGGTGCGTTACGTGAGCCTGCTGAGCGCCGCCGCTGCCGCCGCCCCCAGCCGGGGGTGATCCAGCGCCGCGTCCAGCACCTGTGTGGCCCGTACGTCGCGGAGCCGCCCGAGCCCCTCCACGCAGGCCAGCGCCACCCGCCAGTGCGGGTCGTTCGGGGCGAGCAGGCCGCGCAGGGTGGTAATCAGCGCGGGCACGGACTCGGGGGCGCGCAGTTCGGTGAGCAGCCGGACGGGCTGCAGGGCGTAGGCGGTGCGCAGGGGGTTGGTGGCGAGGGCGGCCGCCGCCTTCGCGGTGCGCGGGTCGCCGAGCCTGGCCAGTGCGTACGCGGCGGAGACGCAGCGTTCGGGGTCGCGGTGGTTGAGGAGCAGGACCAGGGACTCGAAGGCCCGCCGGTCGCCCGCGCAGCCGAGCCGGAAGGCGGCCAACTCCCGCGCCCAGAGCGGCTGCTCGGGTTCGGTGAGGACGCGGGCCAGTATCTCGTGGTCGTCGGTGGCGATCAGTTCCTCGTACGGGGCGGACTCCCCGGCCTCTTCGTCCAGCCGGTCGATCAGGGACCGCAGTTCCTCGTCCATGCGGCCAGCGTAGCCAGCACGCGGACGCTCCGGGCGGCGTAGATCACATCCGGCCACCGGGCCCAGGGGCTGGCGCGCTCGTTACCGGCGGGTTAATCTCAAGTGAGCGGGCTGCCCCCACCACAGGGCTCAACACCCGCTGGAAGATCACCTCTTGGCGGCCTGGTGACGCAGCCGCCCGGAGAAAGTCAGTCGGTTCGGCGTTCTCGCTCCACGCGTACGGCATCGGCCCCGGGACAGGGCCCGCCGCAGCAGCACCCTTTTATGACGCTTGCCGTCCGCCCGCGCTCCTCATTTCTCGCGCGCCGACGGTCCGTCTTCTCTCGCGCAGACGCCCCTCGTCTCAGTCGTCACTCATCCCTGGAGTCCCGTGATGGACACCCCTGTCTCCACCACCCCTCTCTCCTCCCTCGCCACCGTCGCCGTCGTCGGCCTCGGCACCATGGGCACCGGCATCGCCGAGGTCCTGCTGCGTGCCGGGCGCACCGTGATCGGCATCGACGTCCACGCCGACGCCGTGCACCGCGCGGTCGCCGCCGTCGAGGCGAGCACCGCCCGCGCCGTCCGCAAGGAGCGGCTCAGCGAGGTCGACCGGGCACAGGCGCTGGCCCGGTTCCGTACCGACGTGGACCTGTCGGCCGCCGCCGAGGCCGACCTCGTGATCGAGGTCGTGCCCGAGTCGTACGAGATCAAGCACCAGGTCTTCCGGGCCCTGGACGCCGTCGTCCGCCCGGACACCATCCTCGCCACCGGCACCAACGCGCTCTCCGTGACCCGCCTGGCCGCCGACTCGGCGCGCCCCGAGCGCGTGCTCGGACTGCACTTCTTCAACCCGGCCCCGGCGATGAAGCTGGTCGAGGTCGTCTCCTCCGTGCTCACCGCGCCGACCGCCGTCGCCGCCGTCACCGACCTCGCGCACGACCTCGGCAAGGAGCCGGTCGCGGTGGGCGACCGCCCGGGCTTCGTCGCGGACGGGCTGCTCTTCGGCTACCTCAACCAGGCCGCCGCGATGTACGAGGCCAAGTACGCCTCCCGCGAGGACATCGACGCGGCGATGCGGCTGGGCTGCGGGCTGCCGATGGGCCCCCTGGCCCTGCTCGACCTGATCGGCATCGACACCGCGCGCACCGTCCTGGACGCCATGTACGCCGAGTCGCACGACCGGCTGCACGCCCCGGCGCCCATCCTCAAGCAGTTGGCCGCCGCCGGACTGACCGGCCGGAAGTCGGGCCGAGGCTTCTACACGTACGACGCACCCGACAGCGCCACCGTCGTCCGCGACGCGCTGACCCCGCCGGCGGCTGCCCCGCTCGCCGACGGCCGCGAGATCCGCTCGGTCGGCGTGGCCGGTTCCGGGACGATGGCCTCGGGCATCGCGGAGGTCTTCGCGAAGGCCGGGTACGCGGTCGTGCTGGCGGCCCGCAGCTTCGAGAAGGCGGAGGCGGCCAAGTCGCGTATCGACAAGTCCCTTTCGCGCTCGGTCGCCAAGGGCCGCATGACGGCGGAGGCCCGGGACGAGACCCTCGCCCGGATCACCCCGGCGGGCTCCCTGGACGCGTTCGCCGAGGTGGACCTGGCGCTGGAGGCGGTGGCGGAGGACCTGGAGGTCAAGCAGCAGCTGTTCGCGACCTTCGACAAGGTCTGCAAGCAGGGCGCGATCCTCGCCACCACCACCTCCTCGCTGCCCGTCGTCGCCTGCGCCCGCGCCACCTCGCGCCCGCAGGACGTGATCGGGATGCACTTCTTCAACCCGGCCCCGGCGATGAAGCTGGTGGAGATCGTGCGTACGGTCCTGACCGCCGACGACGTCCACGCCACCGTCCGCGACCTCACCGTGAAGGTCCGCAAGCACCCGGTGGACTGCGGGGACCGGGCGGGCTTCATCGTCAACGCGCTCCTGTTCCCGTACCTGAACAACGCGGTCAAGATGGTCCAGGAGCACTACGCGTCGCTGGACGACATCGACGCCGCGATGAAGCTGGGCGGCGGCTACCCGATGGGCCCCTTCGAGCTCCTGGACGTGGTCGGCCTCGACGTCTCCCTCGCCATCGAGCAGGTCCTGCACCGCGAGTTCCGCGACCCGGGGCTGGCCCCCGCCCCGCTCCTGGAACACCTGGTGGCGGCGGGCTGCCTGGGCCGCAAGACCGGCCGGGGCTTCCGGGAGTATGCGCGCCGGTAGGCAGGACGGCGTGCCGGGATGGGGCGGGCTGCTGGAAGACGGTGGCAGCCCGCCCCCGCAGGCGCGCTCTCCTGCGCGGATGGGTTACGTTCAGGGCATGCCCCAGGCCCCCAGGACATCCCGTACGAACTCCGCACCCGACGCGCCCGAGAGCGCGGCGGGTTCGCGCGCGGCCGCGCAGCGCCTCAAGATGCGCCGCGAGCTGTCCGCCGCCGCCATGGAGCTCTTCGCGACGAAGGGGTACGAGGCGACCACCGTCGACGAGATCGCGGCGGCGGGCGGCGTCGCCCGGCGCACCTTCTTCCGCCACTTCCGTTCCAAGGAAGAGGCGATCTTCCCCGACCACGACGACACGCTGGTGCGCGCCGAGGCCGTCCTGAACGCGGCCCCGGCGCACGAGCACCCGCTCGACACCGTGTGCCGGGGCATCAAGGAGGTCATGCGGATGTACGCGGCGGCCCCCGCCGTGTCCGTGGCCCGCTACAAGCTGACCCGCGAGGTCCCCACCCTCCGGGAGGCGGAGATCGCCTCGGTGGCCCGCTACGAGCGCCTCTTCACGCGCTACCTCCTGGGCCACTTCGACGAGCACGACCACCAGCCGGGCAACGACGACCCCCTGCTCGCGGAGGTCGCCGCCTCGGCGGTCGTCACCGCGCACAACCACGTGCTGCGGCGCTGGCTGCGGGCCGGCGGCCAGGGCGACGTGGAGACCCAGCTCGACCACGCCTTCGCGATCGTGCGGGACACCTTCGGCACGGGCATCGGGGCGGGCCGCAGCGCCCGTACCGAGTCCGCGCAGAGCGAGCCCGCCCCCGCGGCCGTCCGCCGGGACGGCGAGGTGCTGGTGGCGGTGGCCCGCACGGACGCGCCGCTGGACGAGGTCATGCGGACCATCGAGGAGGCGCTGAAACAGCGCTGAGGGTCCCCGACCCGGCCCGCGGCGGGGCTGCCGGGCCCGTGACGGGGCTACTGACGGGGCTGTTGAGACGCACACCACGAAAGAAGCCGTTCCCCCTGGTGGGAGCGGCTTTTTTCATGCCTCAACGCGGCCGAATCGGACATCCGGCGACCCGCTCTCGATCGATCATCGTGCAGATGGGCACCCCCCTTCACCATCTGAGCGAATTTGTTGGCACTCAGTGCCTTGCCGACTGTCACGGGGTGCCATACGTTGATGTTGTCCGGGCGGCCGGGACGCGGAAAACGCGCACCCCGGCTGTCCCCGCCCACCCCTGGTGGGCGCGCCCGGACGCCTGCGTCACAGGCACCTCCCGCGCACACCCTCGCGCTGCCGGAAACATCTGAACCCCTCGCCGAACCGACGGCACACCTCCACCCTCACCACCCCCTCAGCACCCCGACGACCCCTCAAGGCGCCCCTCCCTCAAGGGCGCTCCCGCCGGAGGCACACCGTGAAGGAAATCCTGGACGCGATCCAGTCGCAGGAAGCGACTGCCGCGGACTACGCCGCTCTCTCGCTCCCCGAGTCGTACCGCGCGATCACCGTGCACAAGGACGAGGCCGAGATGTTCTCCGGTCTCACCACCCGCGAGAAGGACCCCCGCAAGTCGATCCACCTGGACGACGTGCCGATCCCCGAGCTCGGCCCGGGCGAGGCCCTGGTGGCGGTGATGGCCAGTTCGGTGAACTACAACTCCGTCTGGACTTCGATCTTCGAGCCCGTCTCGACCTTCAACTTCCTCGAACGGTACGGCCGCCTCAGCGAGTTGACGAAGCGTCACGACCTGCCGTACCACATCATCGGCTCCGACCTGGCGGGTGTCGTCCTGCGCACCGGACCGGGTGTGAACGCCTGGAACCCGGGTGACGAGGTCGTCGCGCACTGCCTGTCCGTGGAGCTGGAGTCCTCCGACGGCCACAACGACACGATGCTCGACCCCGAGCAGCGCATCTGGGGCTTCGAGACGAACTTCGGCGGCCTCGCCGAGATCGCCCTGGTCAAGTCCAACCAGCTGATGCCGAAGCCCAACCACCTCAGCTGGGAGGAGGCCGCGGCTCCGGGGCTGGTCAACTCCACCGCGTACCGCCAGCTGGTCTCGCGCAACGGCGCCGGCATGAAGCAGGGCGACAACGTCCTGATCTGGGGCGCCAGCGGCGGACTCGGCTCGTACGCAACCCAGTTCGCCCTCGCGGGCGGCGCCAACCCGATCTGCGTCGTGAGCAGCGAGCAGAAGGCGGAGATCTGCCGGTCCATGGGCGCGGAGGCGATCATCGACCGCAGCGCCGAGGGCTACCAGTTCTGGAAGGACGAGCACACCCAGGACCCGAAGGAGTGGAAGCGCTTCGGCAAGCGCATCCGCGAGTTCACCGGCGGCGAGGACATCGACATCGTCTTCGAGCACCCGGGCCGCGAGACCTTCGGCGCGAGCGTGTACGTGACCCGCAAGGGCGGCACGATCACCACCTGCGCCTCCACCTCCGGGTACATGCACGAGTACGACAACCGCTACCTGTGGATGTCGCTGAAGCGCATCATCGGCTCGCACTTCGCCAACTACCGCGAGGCGTGGGAGGCCAACCGCCTGATCGCCAAGGGCAAGATCCACCCGACGCTCTCGAAGGTGTACTCCCTCGAAGACACCGGCCAGGCCGCGTACGACGTCCACCGCAACCTGCACCAGGGCAAGGTCGGCGTCCTCGCGCTGGCCCCGCGCGAGGGGCTGGGCGTCCGCGACCACGAGAAGCGTGCGCAGCACATCGACGCCATCAACCGCTTCAGGGACGTGTGATGAGTGACCGTCAGCCCGGTGGGCAGAGCGCGCGCCAGAAGGACCGGCCCTGGCTCATGCGGACGTACGCCGGTCACTCGACCGCCGAGGCGTCCAACGCGCTCTACCGCAACAACCTCTCCAAGGGCCAGACCGGGCTGTCGGTCGCGTTCGACCTGCCCACGCAGACCGGTTACGACCCCGACCACATCCTCGCCCGCGGCGAGGTCGGCCGGGTCGGGGTCCCCGTCTCGCACCTCGGCGACATGCGCCGCCTGTTCCAGGACATCCCGCTGGAGCAGATGAACACCTCGATGACCATCAACGCCACCGCCATGTGGCTGCTGGCCCTCTACCAGGTGGTCGCCGAGGAGCAGGGCGCGGACATCACCCAGCTCCAGGGCACCACCCAGAACGACATCGTCAAGGAGTACCTGTCGCGCGGGACGCACGTCTTCCCGCCCGGCCCCTCGCTGCGGCTGACCACCGACATGATCTGCTACACGGTCAACAACATCCCCAAGTGGAACCCCATCAACATCTGCTCGTACCACCTCCAGGAGGCGGGGGCGACTCCCGTCCAGGAGATCGCGTACGCGATGTCCACGGCCATCGCCGTCCTGGACTCCGTCTTCGCCTCGGGGCAGATCCCCGACGAGCGGCGCGGTGACGTCGTCGCCCGCATCTCGTTCTTCGTGAACGCGGGCGTCCGGTTCATCGAGGAGATGTGCAAGATGCGCGCCTTCGGCCGTATCTGGGACAAGATCACCCGGGAGCGGTACGGGATCGAGAACCCCAAGCAGCGCCGCTTCCGCTACGGCGTCCAGGTCAACTCCCTCGGCCTGACCGAGGCCCAGCCGGAGAACAACGTCCAGCGCATCGTGCTGGAGATGCTGGGCGTCACCCTCTCCAGGGACGCCCGCGCCCGCGCCGTCCAACTCCCGGCCTGGAACGAGGCGTTGGGGCTCCCCCGCCCCTGGGACCAGCAGTGGTCCCTGCGCATCCAGCAGGTCCTGGCGCACGAGAGCGACCTCCTCGAATACGACGACATCTTCGAGGGCTCGCACGTCATCGAGGCCAAGGTCTCCTCCCTCGTGGACGAATGCCTGGCCGAGATCGACCGCATCCAGGACATGGGCGGCGCCCTCGCGGCCGTCGAGTCCGGGTACCTCAAGTCCGAGCTGGTCTCCTCGCACGCGCTGCGCCGGGGCCGCATCGAGTCCGGCGAGGAGAAGATCGTCGGCGTCAACTCGTACGAGTCGACCGAGCCGAGCCCCCTCACCTCGGACCTGGACACGGCGATCATGACCGTCGACCCGGCCGTCGAAGCCCGCGTCGTCGCCGCTCTCGGTCAGTGGCGCACCACGCGTGACGAGGCCAACGACCGCCAGGGCATGGGCGATCCGCTGGTCTTCCCGTCCACCGCGCAGGCCATCGAGCGCCTCAAGGAGGCCGCCGCCTCCGACGAGAACCTGATGGAGGCCACCCTGGAGTGCGTGCGCGCCGGTGTCACCACCGGCGAGTGGGCCTGGGCGCTGCGCGAGGTCTTCGGCGAGTTCCGCGCCCCGACCGGCGTGTCCTCCGCCCCGGTGGCGGTCACCGCGGAGCCCGGGACGCCGCTGGCCCTCGTACGCGAGAAGGTGAAGCGCACGGCCGACGAGCTGGGCTCCGGACGGCTGCGGCTGCTGGTCGGCAAGCCCGGTCTGGACGGGCATTCCAACGGGGCCGAGCAGATCGCCGTACGGGCCCGCGACGCCGGGTTCGAGGTGGTCTACCAGGGCATCCGGCTCACCCCCGAGCAGATCGTCAGCGCGGCCCTCGCCGAGGACGTGCACTGCGTGGGCCTGTCCATCCTGTCCGGCTCGCACGCCGAGCTGGTGCCGGACGTACTGGAGCGGCTCAGGGAGGCGGGAGCCGCCGAGCTCCCGGTGATCGTCGGCGGGATCATCCCGAACGCCGACGGCGAAGAACTGAAGAGGGCGGGAGTCGCCGCCGTCTTCACCCCGAAGGACTTCGGCATCACGGAGATCATCGGCCGTATCGTCGACGAGATCCGCACAGCGAACAAGCTCAGCCCCTTGGAAATCTCGGAGGTCCCCGCATGACCGTCAACCGTCTCCGTCCCCGCCGCTCGTGTCTCGCGGTCCCCGGGTCGAACCCCCGCTTCCTGGAGAAGGCCCAGGGGCTGCCCGCCGACCAGGTCTTCCTGGACCTGGAGGACGCCTGCGCCCCGCTCGCCAAGCCCGAGGCGCGGCACACCATCGTGAAGTTCCTCAACGAGGGCGACTGGACCGGCAAGACGCGTGTGGTGCGCGTCAACGACTGGACGACCGAGTGGACGTACCGCGACGTCGTGACCGTCGTCGAGGGCGCGGGCCAGAACCTCGACTGCATCATGCTGCCGAAGGTCCAGGACGCCCAGCAGATCGTCGCCCTCGACCTCCTCCTGACCCAGATCGAGAAGACGATGGGCTTCGAGGTCGGCAAGATCGGCATCGAGGCGCAGATCGAGAACGCGCGCGGCCTCAACAACGTCAACGCGATCGCGGAGGCCTCCCCGCGCACCGAGACGATCATCTTCGGCCCGGCCGACTTCATGGCGTCGATCAACATGAAGACGCTGGTCGTGGGCGAGCAGCCGCCCGGCTACGGCGCGGACGCCTACCACTACATCCTGATGAAGATCCTGATGGCGGCCCGTGCCAACGACCTCCAGGCGATCGACGGCCCCTACCTCCAGATCCGCAACGTCGACGGCTACCGCGAGGTCGCCCAGCGCGCCGCGGCCCTCGGCTTCGACGGCAAGTGGGTGCTGCACCCGGGCCAGGTGGAGGCCTCGAACGAGATCTTCTCGCCGTCCCAGGAGGACTTCGACCACGCCGAGCTGATCCTCGACGCGTACGACTTCTACACGTCCGAGGCGGGCGGCAAGAAGGGCTCGGCGATGCTCGGCGACGAGATGATCGACGAGGCCAGCCGCAAGATGGCGCTCGTGATCTCGGGCAAGGGCCGGGCCGCCGGCATGAAGCGCACCTCGAAGTTCGAAGCCCCGGAGGCCTGATCACCATGCAGTTCGGACGCACCTTTGAGGAGTTCGAGGTCGGCGCGGTCTACAAGCACTGGCCCGGCAAGACGGTCACCGAGTACGACGACCACCTCTTCTGCCTCCTCACGATGAACCACCACCCGCTCCACCTGGACACCAACTACGCGGAGAAGACCACCGACTTCGGCAAGAACGTCGTCGTCGGCAACTACGTCTACTCCCTGCTGCTGGGCATGTCGGTGCCGGACGTCTCGGGCAAGGCGATAGCCAACCTGGAGGTCGAGTCGCTGAAGCACATCGCGCCGACCTTCCACGGCGACACGATCTACGGCGAGACCGTCGTCCTCGACAAGACGCCGTCGAAGTCGAAGAACGACCGAGGAATCGTCTACGTCGAGACCAAGGGCTACAAGCAGGACGGCACCGTCGTCTGCGTGTTCCGCCGCAAGGTGATGGTCCCGACCGAGACGTACATCAAGGAGCGCGGCGGGGAGCAGCCCGGCCGGCCCGAGCCGAAGGCGAAGGACAAGTAACCATGGCCCGTCTCGCCCAGACCGCCGGTCTGACCGACGTCCAGCAGGAAATCCTCTCCACCGTCCGCAACTTCGTCGACAAGGAGATCATCCCGGTCGCGACCGAGCTGGAGCACCGCGACGAGTACCCGACGCAGATCGTCGAGGGCCTCAAGGAGCTCGGCCTGTTCGGCCTGATGATCCCGGAGGAGTACGGCGGCCTGGGTGAGTCCCTTCTCACATACGCGCTCTGCGTGGAAGAGATAGCCCGCGGTTGGATGAGTGTGTCCGGAATCATCAACACGCACTTCATCGTGGCCTACATGCTCAAGCAGCACGGGACACAGGAGCAGAAGGACACCTTCCTGCCCCGGATGGCGCTCGGCGAGGTGCGCGGAGCCTTCTCGATGTCGGAGCCGGCACTCGGCTCGGACGTGTCGGCGATCACGTCCAAGGGCGTGCGCGACGGCGAGGAG
This sequence comes from Streptomyces sp. NPDC087440, assembly GCF_044744005.1. NCBI lineage: Bacteria > Bacillati > Actinomycetota > Actinomycetes > Kitasatosporales > Streptomycetaceae > Streptomyces > Streptomyces sp. NPDC087440. The sequence goes on from NZ_JBIUXN010000032.1 coordinate 81,660, forward strand.
TACGTGCTCAACGGGCAGAAGATGTGGCTGACGAACGGCGGCACCTCCTCACTCGTGGCAGTCCTGTGCCGCAGTGACGAGGGTCACCCGGAGGGCACCGCCCCGCACAAGTCGATGACGACGTTCCTGGTCGAGAAGGAGCCCGGATTCGGAGAGGTCCGTCCGGGTCTCACCATTCCCGGCAAGATCGACAAAATGGGATACAAGGGTGTCGACACCACCGAGTTGATCATGGACGGACTGCGCATTCCGGCCAATCGTGTGCTCGGCGGGACCACCGGCCGAGGGTTTTACCAAATGATGGACGGTGTCGAGGTCGGTCGCGTCAATGTCGCCGCCCGTGGCTGCGGCGTCGCGCAGCGTGCCTTCGAACTCGGGGTTTCCTACGCCCAGCAGCGCCACACCTTCGGCAAGCCCATCGCGCAGCACCAGGCGATCCAGTTCAAGCTGGCCGAGATGGCCACCAAGGTCGAGGCCGCCCATGCGATGATGGTCAATGCAGCACGCAAAAAGGACAGCGGGGAACGAAACGACCTCGAAGCAGGGATGGCCAAGTACCTGGCCTCCGAATACTGCAAGGAAGTCGTCGAGGACGCCTTCCGCATTCACGGCGGATACGGGTTCTCGAAGGAGTACGAAATCGAGCGCCTCTACCGCGAGGCACCCATGCTGCTGATCGGTGAAGGTACCGCCGAGATCCAGAAAATGATCATTGGGCGGCGACTGCTGGAGGAATACCGGTTCCAGGGCTGATTGTTCTCTTTGCGTAGATTTCAACGCGAAGAAGATCACACCCTGTCATCAGCTTCCGGCCGCTGACTCGCTTTCCGGCTTGCCCAGTTGCACCCCGCAACCGATAGCATCGCCGGAAAGCCGCCGTCCCCCGTCTCCGCGCGGCATCATCCGCTACGAAGGTCTTCCATGCCCCACAGCCAAACCTCTGCATCACGCGACGGCGTCTCCTCGGGTCTCATCCCCAAGGGCCGCCTTGCTCGCGGAGCATCGCCGTGGCTCCTGCCGACCGTCGCGACCGCGGCCCTCACGCTGGCCAAGTCGCGGAAGTCGGGTCGCTGGGCCGCCGCAGCCGTTCCCACCACCGCTCTCGCGGCCGGGATGCTGTGGTTCTTCCGCGACCCCGAGCGTGAGATCGCCCAGGGCCGGGTGATCTCGCCGGCCGACGGCGTGGTGCAGAGCATCATGCCGTGGAAGGACGGGCGCACGCGCGTCGCGATCTTCATGAGCCCGCTGAACGTCCACGTCAACCGCGCGCCCCTGGCGGGCACGGTGACGTCCGTCGAGCACGTGCCCGGCGGTTTCGTTCCGGCGTTCAACAAGGAGAGCGAGAACAACGAGCGCGTCGTCTGGCACTTCGACACGGAGCTCGGTGACATCGAGATGGTGCAGATCGCGGGCGCTGTGGCCCGCCGCATCGTCCCCTACCTCCCGCAGGGCACCAAGGTGGAGCAGGGCGAGCGGATCGGACTGATCCGCTTTGGATCGCGCGTGGACATCTACCTTCCGGAAGGTGTCGAAGTCGCGGTCGAGGTGGGACAGACCACTACCGCGGGGGTGACTCGAATTGACCGTGACTGATCCAGAGACGCAGGCCGGCTGGGTTCCTGAGGCCGAGGCCGACAGTGACGCGGAGGACATGCCGCTCAGTCTGAGGCTGTCGATAGCGGACACCCTCACGCTCGGCAACGCGACGTGCGGATTCATGGCGGTGTACTTCACCACCACCGGAATCCTCATCCCGCACCTCCAGGGCAGCGCCGAGACCGGCATGGCGCGCAACAGCGCCGCCACCGCCGTGATCCTGATGCTGCTCGCCGCGATCTTCGACCTGTGCGACGGGCTGGTGGCCCGCAAGCTGCGCAGCTCGCCGATGGGCGCGGAGCTGGACAACCTCTCCGACCTGATCAGCTTCGGGCTCGCCCCCGCCTACTTCGTGCTCGTGTACGGAATGGTGGCGGACGACGCCCAGCAGAAGGTGGCGGCGCTGGCCGCGATCGTGGTGCTGCTGGCGGTGGTGCTGAGGCTTGCGCGGTTCAGTTGCGTGACCATGAAGGACGGCATGTTCCAGGGCATGCCGAGCCCCTTCGGAGCGCTCACGGTCGTCTCGATCGTCCTCCTCGAGCTCCCCTTCATCGCCACCCTCCTCGCCGTGATCGGCGTGGCGTGGCTGATGGTGAGCCGGGTCGAGTACCCGAAGCCGCGGGGTGTCCTCGCGGTCGCGATGCTCAGCTGGATCATCGGGGCGATGGGCATGCTCGTCGCCTGGGCGTTCAACGCCCCCGGCGGTGAGCTGCTGCTCCAGACCGGCTGTGTGCTCCAGGTCGTCCTGGGCGCCGTGATCCCGCTGTTCGCCACGGCGCGCCGCGTGAACACGTTCCGTGACAACCGCCGCGAGGCGCGGGCGGCGCAGCTGCCGTAGTCCTTGCTCGCTGCTGTACGTCAGAGGGCCCCCGCCCGGTGCAAACCGGTGCGGGGGCCCTCATTCGTGTGGTCCACAGGGGCGTCAGGTGGACGTCTGCGGGCCTAGGGCACCGCGGGTGGGTGGATGGCCCTTCCGGGCAGCTCCGGGCGGACCAGGACCTTGATGTGGTCGTCCGGGGCGCCCAGGGTGTCGATGGCGGCGGCCACCCCGCCGAATCCGACCTCGCCGGTGATCAGGGCCGCCGCGTCGATGCGTCCGTCGGCGATGCGGCGCAGGGTGCGGGCGTACTCCTCGGGCGGGTAGGCGAGGCACATCTTGACGGTGATGTCCTTGTAGATGCCGACGACCGGGCGGAAGGTGTCCTCGGTCATGCAGGCGCCGATCAGCAGGACGGTCGTCTCGCGCGGCGCCCTGAGCAGGATCTCCTCCAGCATCCCGGCCTTCCCCGAGCACTCCAGGACGGTGAGTGCCTGCCCCGGCTCGGCGGCCTCCCGCCAGGCGTCGAAGGGGTCCCGTACGCCGGGGTCGACGACGGTGTGCGCGCCGAAGCGGGCGGCCAGCTCCCGGCGGCGGGGCGACGGCTCGCTGACGATCACGGGCCCCACGCCGCGCTCGACGAGGGCGGCCGTCGCCCCGAGGCCGATGGGTCCGGCCCCCAGCACGAGGGCACCGGAACCGGTGGGCAGGTCGGTGCGGGCGACGTTCCCGAAGCCGACCGCCAGGGGCTCGGTGAGGGCGGCGACGGGCGGCGCAACGTGCTCGGGGACCTCCACCAGGGCGGCGGTCTGCATGACCATGCGGGAGCCGAAGCCGCCGGGGTAGTCGTTGGCGTACCCGATGGTGCGCAGGACGCCCGCGCCGTCGAGCGCCCAGGGCAGGCCGACGACCGTACGTCCCTCCCACTCCCCCGGGCCGATCACGCGGGCGCACAGTTCGTGCCCCATGACGAGGTCGGCCTCCGGGTCGAAGACGAACGACGTGGTGCCGGAGTCGTGGGATGCCTTGAGGAAGGCGTCGGTGTGCCGGTACGCGGAGAGGTCGGACCCGCAGATGCCGGTGGCCAGGGTCTCCACGAGCACCTGGCCCGGTCCCGGCACGGGCTCGGGCACCTCGTCGACGACGAACGTCCCGGCGCGCAGGACGGCGGCTCGCATCATCGTGCGTCCCCTTCCGTGCGGGCGTTTTCTGCTTCCGTGCGGGCGTTCTCTGCGGGGACGTGCTCGGTGAGGGCGTTCTCGACGGCCTGGCGCATGGCGCCGACGAAGCGGGTGCTGTTGGCGTTCGCCCAGTCCATGGAGGCGGCGCGGCGGCGGTTGGCGCCGGTGAAGTGCGGGACGACGTACTCGGCGAAGAGCTCGTAGCTGCGCCGCTTGTCCTCGGGGGTGCCGGTGGGCAGGTCGAGGAGGAGCAGGGTCCCGAATCCGCCGGACGACTCGGCGAGTGCCTCGATGCGGGCGATGGCGTCGGCAGGGGTGCCGATGGTGGCGATGCCGAAGGTGGGGAAGCCCTCGGTGGTCCACTGCTTGACGGCGGACGCGGGGTCGCCGCCCCAGGGCATGGTCATGCCGGACAGCCCCTCGATGTACCGGACGAGGTGCAGCACCCCGTACTCGGCCTGCCTGCGGGCCTCCTCGGCGGTGTCGGCGAGGTGCAGGGGCACCACGAGCCGCCACCCGTCACGGTCGGCCGGGTACCCGCTCTGCCGACAACTGCTCTCGTACGCCGCCCAGTTGCGTGCCAGCGCGGCCTCGCCCGCGCGGTCGCCCGCGGCGAGGGAGAGCAGTCCGATGCCGTGCCTGCCCGCCTGGACGGACCCGGAGGGGGAGAGGGTGGAGGCGACGGCCATCTCGATGCCGTCACGGCCGTACGGGCCCAACTGGAGTCGCGCGTCTGTGAGTTCGAACCAATCGCTGCTCGCGGTGACGGTCTCGCCGCGCAGCAGCGGGACGATCGCGTCGAGCGCCTCGGCCATCATGGCGCGCTGTTTCAGCGGGTCGATGCCCATCATGAAGGCGTCCGACGCGAGCTGCCCGGGCCCCGCCCCGAACATGACGCGCCCCCGCGACTGGTGGTCGAGCTGGACGATGCGGTCGGCGAGGATCAGGGGGTGGTGGTACGGGAGGGAGTTGACGCCCGTACCGAGCCTGATCCGGCGCGTGCGCTCCGCGGCGGCCGCGAGGAAGACCTCCGGCGAGGCGATGGTCTCGTACCCGGCGGAGTGGTGCTCGCCGACCCAGGCCTCGTCGTAGCCGAGGGCGTCGAGGTGGGCGATCAGGTCGAGGTCGCGGTGGAGCTGGACGGCGGGGTGGCCGTCGAGGCCGTGGTAGGGGGCGAGGAAGATCCCGAAGCGATGGGGGCCGTGGGGTGCGGGCCTGGCGGAATGCACACGTACACCTTTCACCGAAAGGACGTGGGACATAAGCTCTGCGAGGACGGGAATTACGTCCTGCATCAGGTCCTATACCTGGGTGGTTGAATGGTCAACCCGTAGGACGGACAGAGGAGTTGAGGACGGTGCGTATGCGCGTCGGCGTCTGCCGCCTTGCCGGGTGTCCCCGTTGACCGCGCCCTCCGTCCCGCCGCGCACCCGGCGCCGGGCCGACGGCAGCCCGAGTGCGCGCACGCTGCTGCTGACGGTGCTCGGTGAGTACGTGCGCTACGCGGGCCGGGAGAAGGTGTGGTCGCGGGCGGTGGTAGGGGCACTGTGCACGTGCGGCACGGGCGAGGCGACGGCCCGGCGGGCGGTGACCCGGCTCGCCCAGGAGGGCTGGCTGCGCACGGAGGCATCCGGCCGGTACGCGCGGCTGGTCCTCACGCCGCGGCTGACCACCCTGCTCACCGCGTGGACCCGGCGGCTGGAACGGGCCGTGGAGGAGACGCCGTGGCACGGCGAGTGGCAGCAGCTGCTGCTGCGGGTTCCGCCGGAGGAGTGGCGCGACCGGGCCCTGGTGGAACAGCAGTTGGGCTTCGAGGGCTTCGGACCGCTGGGGGGCGGGCTGTGGGTGGCGGCGGACGCGGGCGGGGTCGGGGCGCTGAAGGGGCTGCTGCGGGAGCAGGGCCTGTCGGAGCGGGCGATGTGGTGCGTGACGCGGGCGGGGGACGAGGCGGACGAGCGGCGGCTGCTGGCCACGGCGTGGGACCTGGATGCGGTGCGCCGGGCGCACGAGGACTTCCTGAAGCGGTTCACGGGAGCGTCGGCGGCCACCGACGAGGAGGCCTTTGTGCTGCGCACGCGGTTGGTGCATGCGTGGCGGCTGACCTTCGAGCGTGATCCGCGGCTGCCGGGGGTGTTGTTGCCCGGGGACTGGCCGGGGCGGGAGGCGACGGAGCTGTTCGTGTCGACGTGGCGGGGGGTGGCGGGGCCGGCCGGGAGGTACTGGGAGAGCCGCTTGGGGGCGGGGCGGGCCGCCTGACCCTGCGGGGCTGCTGGACGCCTCCGCGTGCGACTGCTCCTAGTCCGGAGCGGGAAGGGCCCTGCACAGAGCGCCCAGGGCCGAGCCGTAGGCGTGGTCGGCAGGAGTCGCGTAGCCCACGACCAGGCCGTCGGGGGCGGCGGTGACGGCGGCCTCGGGGTGGCGGAAGGAGGTGAGGCCGTCCAGGGCCAGGTTCTGGTGGGCGGCGGCTCGCAGGGTGTCCGGTTCGGTACCCGGAGGGAGGCGGAGCACGGCGTGCAGGCCTGCGGCGATGCCGGTCGCGTGGATGTGCGGGGCGTGCGTCGCCAGGGCCGCGAGGAGTTGGTCGCGGCGGGAGCGGTAGCGCTGGCGGGTGCGGCGGACGTGCCGGTCGTAGTGGCCGGAGGCCAGGAAGTCGGCGAGGGTCAGCTGGTCCAGTGCGCTCGCCCACGCCTCCCGCTGTCCCTTCACCGCCAGCACGGGGCCGACCAGGTGGGCGGGCAGCACCATCCAGCCCAGCCGGATCGCGGGTGACAGGCTCTTGCTGAGCGACCCGAGGTACACGACCCGTTCGGGGTCGAGACCCTGCACCGCGCCCACCGGTTCGCGGTCGTAGCGGAACTCCCCGTCGTAGTCGTCCTCCAGTACGAGCCCGTCGTGGGCCCGTGCCCAGTCCACCGCCTGCGCCCGCCGCTCCGCGTGCAGGGGACCGCCGGTGGGGAACTGGTGCGCCGGGGTGAGCAGTACGCCCCGGAGCCCCCGCACCGCCCCCAACTCCGCGACGTCCGCCCCGCCTTCGTCGATCTCCAGGGGTACGGTCCGTACTCCCGCCCCGTGCAGCAGTTCGCGGTGGAAGGGCAGGCCGTACGCCTCCACCGCCAGCGGGCCGCGCAGCACGCCGCGCGAGGGGCCGCCCACTCCCCCGTACAGCAGCCTGAGCGCGTGGGCGAAGCCGGAGCAGATGACGATGCGGTCGGGGGTGGTGCGCACGCCCCGGGCGCGGGAGAGGTACTCGGCGAGGGCGCGGCGGAGTTCGATGCGGCCCTGCGGGTCGCCGGGGCCGAAGGCCTCGTGCGGGGCGGCGGTCAGGGCGCGGCGGGCGGCGGCGAGCCAGGCGGTGCGGGGGAAGGAGGCGGCGTCGGGCACGCCCTGGCGCAGGTCGTGGGTGGGGCGCGGCGGGATCGTCGTCCCGTGCGGCACGGGCACGGGGCGCGGGGGTGCGGCGCGGTCGGCGACGCGGGTGCCGGAGCCCTGGCGGGCGGTGAGCCAGCCTTCGGCGACGAGTTCGGCGTAGGCGGAGGCGACGGTGTTGCGGGCGATGGACAGGTCGGCGGCGAGGGAGCGGTACGGGGGCAGCCGGGTGCCGGGGGCGAGCCTGCCGTCGCGGATGGCGTCGCGCAGGGCGCTGGTGAGGGCGGCCTGACGTCCGCCCTTGCCCTCGGGCAGGTGCACGTGGAGGTCGATGCCGATGCGTTCGGCGGAATTGACCCAGGATTCCGGCATGGAAGAGGACCCTACCGGGGGTCTACCGCGCCTCCTTCACCGGTCCTGCGGCGAAGGAGGCACGGTAGGCGCGGGGGCTGGTGGAGAGCCGGTTGGCGAAGTGCTGGCGCATGGTGACCTCGCTGCCGAAGCCGGTGCGGCGGGCGACTTCCGGCATGGGCAGGTCGGTGTGTTCCAGGAGCTTCTGGGCGGCGGCGATGCGCTGGTCGAGGAGCCAGCGCAGCGGGGTGGCGCCGGTGGCGGCGGCGAACTGCCGGGCGAAGGTGCGGGGAGACATTCCGGCCCGGCCGGCGAGCCGGGCGACGGTGAGGGGCTCCGCCAGGTGCTGGAGCGCGTAGCTGCGGACGGCGGCGAGGGCGTCGGCCTTCTGGTCGGTGCTGGGGGTGGGGTGCTCGATGAACTGGGCCTGGGTGCCGGTGCGGAAGGGGGCGGTGACCATGGCGCGGGCGATGGTGGCGGCGACCTCCGCACCGTGGTTGATCCGCACCAGGTGCAGGCAGAGGTCGATGCCCGCGGCGGTACCGGCGGAGGTCCACACCCCACGGTCCTCGACGAAGAGCGCGTCGGGCTCGACGACGGCCAGGGGGTGCTGGGCGCGCAGCTCGTCGACGAGCTTCCAGTGGGTGGTGGCGCGGCGCCCGTCGAGGAGCCCGGCCTGGGCGAGGGTGAAGGCGCCCGCGCAGAGGGCGGCGACGGGGGTGCCGCGGGAGTGGGCGCGGCGGAGGGCTTCGAGGAGGGGTTCGGGGGCGCGGCCGTGGTGGTCGTCCAGCCCCGGTACGAGGACGAGGTCGGCGCGGGCCAGCCAGGCGAGGCTGCGGTCGGGGGTGATGGACATGCCGCCGCGGAGGGGGACGGGGTGACCGGGTTCGGTGCCGACCCTGCGCAGGTCGAAGGCGGGGACGCCGTGGGGGGTGCGGTCGGTGCCCCAGACCTCGGTGATGACGGAGAGGTCGAAGGGGCGGACGGCGGGGAAGGTGAGGAGGGCGATGCGGTGGGGGGAGGCGGGGGTGTCCACGGTGGCAGTAAACCACCGCCCGATGGCTTCCTGCCGGGGCGTGGGGGCGGGGCGCCCCTTCAGGGGCGCGGGGCTGTATCGATGTGCGGCTCCGCCGCGCGGGCGCGACCAAACGGCTCGCTGCCGCCAAGCCGTGCCCCGTCAGGGGCGCGGGGCTGAATCGATGTGCGGCTCCGCCGCGCGGGCGCGACCAGCCGGCTCGCTACCGCCAAGCCGTGCCCCGTCAGGGGCGCGGGGCTGTATCGATGTGCGGCTCCGCCGCGCGGGCGCGACCAAACGGCTCGCTACCGCCAAGCCGTGCCCCGTCAGGGGCGCGGGGAACTGCGCGATCAGCCACCCACTCACCCGCACGGGAACCGTGCATGCCCCCGCGGGTTTAGGTGAAGGGGCGGGGCTGGGGACCCCCTTGCCCCGGCGGGGCGGGGCTGCGCGTGCCCGGTGCCGGGAGGCGGGCCCGGGGCCCCTGCGGTGACGCGCAGCCGGTGCCGGGGCTGGGCCAGGGGCGGCACCCGGGCGGGCCGGGAGCGGGAGGGGCCGCCCCCTTGCCCGCCCGTCCCGCCCCCGGGGGGCGGCCCCGCCGC
>NZ_JBIUXN010000033.1:0-82098 GCF_044744005.1 Streptomyces sp. NPDC087440
TACATCATCTCGCACGGCAATGGACACCAGCCGACGGCTACTTGCTCTGCACGTTCATCCGTACCAGCCTCTGCACATACGCGAGTACGCCGACACGGGTGGGCCGAGGCGGGCGGTGGCCACGGTGGTGGTGCCGTCGGTGGAGCGCTCCACCCAGTCGCGGGTCTTGCCGAGGTCCATGGCGGCCTGCGCCCACAGGCGGTGCAGGGGCCAGTTGGGGATGTTCAGCTCGGCGGAGAGGCGGTGGATGACTTCCCAGCGGGGGTAGTGGCCCACCCCGCGCAGGAGCTCGGAGAGTTTCGATTTCGCCAGCAGGACGGTGGCCGAGAGGTCGGCGAGGGTGAGGCCGCTGGTGAGGTAGCTGGTGCGGGTCGGTTCCAGCCAGGCCCGGTGGGAGGTGGAGACGTGGCCGGCGATCGGGCCGAGTTTGCGCCCGGGGCGGCCCGGGGCCGGGTCTGCGGCGGAGTCGGAGTCGTTCACTGGTCGGGGCCGCCCTTCCGTCCCGTGCTGCCGCGTATCGGGGCGGGGGCCGGTGTGGTGCGCGCCCGGTAGGAGCGGTAGACCTGCTGCACCGTCAGGCCCAGGATCGGTGCCACGGTCGCGATCAGCGCCGCGTGTCCCATCGCGGCCATGGCCATGCTCCAGCCGAACACCATCACGGTGATCAGCGCCAGCGCCATTGCCGCCGCTATCTGCCTGCGTTTCATCACTGTCCTCAGTGCGAGTCGTTGCCATCCGGAATGCACCCCATGCCAAAGGAGGTGTCCCAACTGGCGGGTGCCACGCCGCCGTTGAGGAGCAACAGCATGGACCGCACCACGGCCACAACGCGACGTGATCAAGGAATCGCGGAACAATGCCCGCCCTCGCGGACCAGCACCAGGCCGCCGCCGGGGCAGCGGAGACACCCCGGCGGGACCCTTTCCCGTCCGCCGGTGACGGCGGGCCCGCGGCGCGGCATGCACACCATGGCCACGGTGTGGGCAAAGTTCCCGGTTTTCCTTGCAATCCACGCCCGGACGCCGTCGTATGGGAACGAGACACCTCGGTGTCGGTCTTCCATCCGGAAGAGGCACGCTCCCGTGCCAAGAAACACCCCGGGGGGCGTGGTCCAGTCCGTTCCCGCCCGGCCCGACGTAGGAACCGGGCGGGAACGGCGCCCCGCAGGGCGCGATGAACCTAGCGCACCCCACTGACAACCCGTCACCCCACGCCAGCCTGGGGAACACCTGCCGTGCTGCGCGCACGGGCCCCTACGCCCGGCAACGGCCTGCCCCATCGCAGCAGTGAGGCAGCGGCAGACGAGCGGGGTGCCCGGTCGGCCGCGCACAGGGCCGCAGCATTGGCAGCACACAGAAGCGGCCCGCCTGCTCTCTCAACCGACCTCCTGAGAGTGCACCCATGTCCCCGCGGTGCTCGGCGTCCTGTCCAGGCGGCCGCGATGCTGAAGCGACTGAACCCGAAGCGACTCATCTCCTTCAGTCGCTGCACCACAGGTGCAACGAAACCAGCAGTTCAGAGCAGGTGTCACCATTGCAGTAGCGACTGAAGCGACTCAAGTTCTGTATCTATCAGAGCAACGCGCCCGCGTGGGTATGCGCGCGCACATGAGGTAGGTGCGAGTTCCTGGTGCGTTCATAGATGGAGACCTTGAGTCGCTTCAGTCGCTGATCCGTTGCATACAGGTCTCTGACCTGGGGTTTCCTGTTCGAGCTGTGCAGCGACTGAACGGATTCCCGGTCGCTGCGTCAGTCGCCGGTCGCTGTGTGCGTGCGGCGGTGGCCGGTGCCGGGGTGCTGGGGGCCACAGTTCCCCCGCGTGCGTGCGGGGTTGTGCGGGGATGGACCGGGGGACTCGGCTAGCCTGTGCTGACACCGATACAGAACTTGAGTCGCTTGAGTCGCTTACAGGAGACGCACATGCCATGTGACCTGGGGTTTTCCCCCAGTGACTCAGGCTGTCGTTCAGCGACCGAGCCTGCTGGGAGTACCGCACCGCCCGTGGACCGGGAGACCGTACGTGACTGACACCCCCGACCAGGAGGCGCTCTTCGACCCGGCCGCCGCTGCCGCGCAGATGCTGAACTTCCCCGCCCAGGGAAACCCTGTCCCCGCAGCCGGGCCGCGCCCGGAGGTGTGCGGGTATCTGCCCGGCTCGCTCTCCGACCGGGGCAGCGCCAAGCTGTTCGTACAGAGGCACGGCCGGGAGTTCCGCCATGTGCCCGGGATCGGCTGGTACCGGTGGGGCGGCTACCGGTGGGAGCTGGACGAGGACGACAGCGTCGTCTGGGCGGCGGGCGACATGGCCGAAGGCCTCGCCGACAGCGACCCCAGCGGCACCTACACCGACCGGGAAGTGCGGGCCTTCAGACGCCGCGCCCTGTCGACATCGGGGCTCAAGGCCATGCTGACGCAGGCCCGGACCTCGCCCGGCATGGTCCTCAACGCAGCCCTCCTGGACGCCGATCCGTACGCACTCTGCACCCCGGCGGGCATCGTAGACCTGACGACCGGGCTCACCGCGCCGGCGGATCCCGAAAAGCACCACCACTCCCGCGCCACCAGCCTGGCACCGGTCGCGATGGACACCCCTCGCTGGGACAAGTTCCTCGAAGACACCTTCGGCAGCCACCCCGAGGGCATCGAGATGATCGCCTTCCTGCACCAGCTGCTCGGCTACTCCATCACCGGAGACGTCGGCGCGCAGGTGATGCCGTTCCTCTTCGGCCGGGGCAAGAACGGCAAGTCCGTCCTCCTGGACGTCGTGGTCAAACTGCTGGGCGACTACGCGGACGCCGCCCCGCCCGGCTTCCTGATGGCCCGCCCCTTCGAAGGCCACCCCACCGACCTCGCCGAACTGCACGGGCGGCGCATCATCGTGTGCTCCGAACTCAAGGCCGGCGACCGCTTCGACGAAGCACGGGTGAAACTGCTGACCGGCGGTGACCGGATCAAGGCCCGCCGGATGCGGCAGGACTTCTTCTCCTTCGCGCCTACCCACAAGCTGTGGCTGCTGGGCAACCACCGCCCCGAGGTCGGCACCGGCGGCTACGCCTTCTGGCGGCGCATCCGCCTGCTGCCCTTCGAGCGGGTCGTCGCCGACCACCTCAAGATCGACAACCTGGCCGACGTCCTCGTCGCCGAAGAAGGTCCCGGCATCCTGCACTGGCTGATCACCGGCGCCACCCGCTACCTCACCGGCCCCCGCGACCTCACCGGCCCCCAGCAGGTGCAGACCGCCACCACCTCCTACGCGGAGACCGAAGACCACACCGGACGCTTCCTCAGCGAGTGCTGCCTCCTCGACCCCGCCATGCGCGCCGAACAGCGCTCCCTCTACACCAGCTACCGTTCCTGGTGTGAGATGGAAGGCGCCACCCCGCTCTCCAACCGCGCCTTCGCCGCCCGCGTCCGCGAGACCGCGGGGCTCGCCAGCCCCAAGGACATGGTGCTCTCCAACCAGAAGAAGTTCTATCCGGGCATCGGGCTCGTACAGGAAGCAGGAGACGACGCATGAGTTCCCTGATCGAGCCCTCCGAGATCGCCCACGAGAGCGAACTCGTCTGGCTGGAAGACATCGAACCCCTCGACTACGTACGCCAGCACCTGGACCGGGTCCCTTGGCGGATGAAGCGCCCGTCGTTCCACCGTGATGGACGCATGGTCGGTTACGCACTCCTCGCCGACACTGCGCGCGCTTCCCGAGCCTCGGGAACCTTTCTTCGCCGCGTGTTCTGGCTCGCCCCGCACGACCGCGACAGCCAGCCGAACGGATACTACGAAACCGGAGCCCCAGGAGAGGCAGTCGACCCCCGCACCCTCGCCCCCCGCGAGACCGGGCACAAGACCGAACGCAGCCAGGGCGGCCCCGCCTCCCCCGCCATGCAGGAACTCGGCATAACACTCCCCCAGTCGTAAACCGCAGGTCCCCTCGTGCGCACAATGCGGCGTCCCCATCCAGTCGCTGCGACCGGAAACAAGGAAAGCCCAGTTCAGAGCGCCCGCCCATGCCTCACAGCGACTGAAGCGACTCAACATCCGTACCCCGTCGCTGCACGCATCAGCGGGACGCTGCCCTGCCCGCGCCAGGCACAGTGCAGGGGCAGTTGGGACCAGGGGCCACCCTGTGCGGGTACGTGACAGGCGAAGACAACCAGTACCCCTACGGGGCCATAAGAGCGCAACTCACCGGGCATGGGTATCCCATGCGGTCGGGGCGCGTTGGACGGAGCGTGACGCTCTCTGAGACCTCGCCCCCGGCGCCCGGCAACCCTGCCCAGGATTCCGGCCTCCTGCCTCTGCTCAGCCTCACCGAGGCCCAGGATCTTCTGCGACTGCTCCGGCTTGTCGCAGAAGAGGACGACGAACTCGCTGAGGAGGCTGGCTGGTTCGCCCACCAGCTCCACACTCGGATTCCGCCCGAAAGCTGAACCGACCAGCTCGTACGAGCGGGCCGTGACCCGGGTACGGGATGCGTCGTTGAAGAGTGCAGCGCCTGAGCACTACCTCCATCAGAAGCCCCCCGGTCTCTCCGCTCGGGGGGCTTTCTGGGCGGTCCCGGAAAAGCCGAAACAGCGCTCCAGCAGCGTCTCCCGCTCGGGCCCGGACACCAAGTCCTGGCCTGCGCAGTGCCGGGAACGCACCCGGGCTGGCAAGGCGTGCCCGATCGGGGCACGGCCGCCGGGGCTGTGCCCCGTGCACGGCCCCGACGTGCAGTGCCGCGCACAGAAGGCCGACGGTTCCTTCTGCTCCGTCGCGACAAGCGGAGGGCCCTGCGCCCGCCACGTGGACACCCCGGTATCGTCCGACCACCAGTTGCTCTCCCGCCTTGACTTCGGCTGACCTCACGCGCCGCCCCCGCGCGCGGCCTCCCGGCTGCGCCCTCCCTTCGGGGCAGTCAACACATCGCTTCCCGCAGGTTCCCTTCACCTTGCGCCGGGTGCGGGCCGCCGCTGCCGGGTCGCCACAGCCTGTGCGACATCTCACAGGCCAGTGGTCTTGGGCCCGGGTGCGTGACGGGCAGCCCGGCACGAAGGGCAACGGGAAGGCTTTGACCCTGGTGGCCGGACAGGCGCGCCCCGGTGCGTCAAGTCCGTTTCATCCTGCTCTAGTTGCTCATGGTTCCACGTAACGAGCTGTGGTTGCCGGGAAGCCTGGAGGGCGTTCCGGCAGGGTGCGCAGCGCCGAGGCGCGGACTCTATCCGTGCCCTCTGACAATTCAACGGATCGTCATGTTCAAGCCATGAAGGCTGTTTTGCGCCATCGGTTGGCGGCTTGCTTCTATATCGCTCACTCACCGCCTGGCCTGCGGCTTCGCAGACGGTGGTACCGAGAGCGAGAGGAGACAGCGGCGTGGTGCATCCGTTTCGGGTTGACCGTGACCCCTGCGTCGAGGTCCGCATACGTGAGGTCCTCACCCCCGAAGAAGCCGGTGAGCTGGCTGTCCTCGTACCGGGTGCGGTCCCAGGCGGTATGGCCGTGGTCGGGCTGCGGGAGCTGTTCGGCGGTGCGCACCTGTTCGCCGATCTCCTGGTGGCGCAGCCGCCCGTTGAGGCGATGTGGCGTCGCCTGCTGGCCGCGATGACGGTGCGCGTCGGCCGCCTCGATACGCGTGACGGGGAGGTGTGGCTCGACGCCCGCGAGGACCTGCTGGAGCGCGGACGCTTCGATCCGGACGCGGTGGGCGCGTACTTCGATCCGTCACCGGAGCGCTGGTGGCTGTTCGGTGGGCCGCGTCCGTTTCTCCAGGACCCGCGTCTGGACGAGGAGGGCGGTGACCCTGCGGCGCCCGGCCGCCTGGTGATGTCCCGGGCGTCGGGGGCGAACGCCCTGTGGTCGGACGGCACTCCGCAGGATGTTCCGGTCGGCGCGGCCGAGTCGGTGGCCTGGCTGCTGGGCTGGTACGGGTTCGGGCCGTCCGGTACCAACAACACCCGCAGGCACGGCGGGCGCAGTACGCACATCACCAAGGCGGGCCCCTACAGGTCCCTGATCTCGTACTTCCCCCACCTCCCGGGCAGTCTGTTCGCGAGCCTCGTACTGTCCGTGCCCGCGCCCAGCGCCTGGCCCCAGTGCCCCGGTCCGGACCTCGCTCCGTGGGAAACCGCCCAGCTGCCCGACCCGTTGGCAGTGCGGCCGCCCGCTGGGCCTGTCTCCTTGCTCGCGGGCCGGACCGCCCATGCCGTGCTGCTGTGCGGTGACGGGGAGAACCGCACCGTGGGGTGCCGGGCCACCTGGGCAACCCTCACGGATCTGCCGCCCGCCACCGACCCGTACGTCATCGAACGCGACACCGGGGGGCCGGTGCGCGCCGATCGCGGTCGCCACCTCTGGCGCGACCTGGACGCCCTGCTGCTCCATCAGCGGGCGGGCGACAAGGCCACCTGGCGCCGCCCCACGGTCTTCGACCATCTTGCCGAACTCGACCCGGACCTGCTGGCCCGGCTCGGTGTGCGCGCACTGGGCTGGGAACAGGAAGGCCGGGACCGCAACTTCGCCTGGTACAGCGCCACCACCCCGCCCGTCCTGCATCATCTCGCCGAGGCGGACCCCGACGGGGCGGCCGCCATCGCCGCTGCCCGCGACAGTGCCGAGGGGGTCTCGCGCGCCCTGTACGGGGCATTGGCCAACGCGTGGGACGGGGCGTACCCGAAGCGCGAGTCCAAGGAGAAGGACGGCTTCGTGAACCAGGGGCGCGCCCGGTACTGGGCGGCGGCCGAGGCAGAGTTCTGGGCCGTGCTGTCCGATCTCGGACGGCCTCCGGCGTTCCGGTCCCTGGCGGTGGAGGCCTTCGACGCCAGCACGACGTCGCTGAAGGCGACCGGTCACGGGCGGCGCGCCATCGCCCAGTCCCGTGCCCAGCTGACCCGGCCCCGCCCCGCCCGCACGCCGGGCCGCGCGCCCCGCACCCCGGCCTGACCCCTGCGCCATTCCCCGGAAATGAGGACCGCACCCCCATGCCCCGAACACCCGCCGATCAGACCCCCGACGCTCCCCCGGCCCCGGGCCTGCAGCCCGTGCAGCCGCCCGCCTGGCTGGCCCGGGAGACCGCGTTCATGCAGTACGTCGCCGACGTCTGCTCCACCCCGCAGGGCCGCCGCGATCTGCGCGACGGGCTCAACCTCCGCAAACTGGAAGAGTCCTGGCGCATGATGCGCCACCTGCGCACCCGCATCCCCCGCTGGGGTCCCGACGCCACCCTCGCGCACCTGGCCGTGGCCGGTCTCTACGCCCACCAGGCACCCAACCCCTCCACCGACACCACCGCTCCCGTGCTGTACGACCCCGAGCACGGTGACCTCGGCTGGTCCCTGGAACGCGCCGTCGGCCAGGAGGTTCTGCGTGAGGACAGCACCGCCGACCTCCTGGAGCGCCTGGCCCGCCAGCGGCGGCTCCAGCCCGCCCTCGCGCTGCTGCACCGGCCCGTCGCCCGGTTGACCGCTGCCGGTGTCCCGCTGTCCTGGCCCCGGCTGCTGCGCGACGTCAACAGCTGGCCCCGATACCGCGTCCGCATCGCCGATGCCTGGATGCAGAGCTACTACAGCCCCACCCCCCTGACCGAGGAGACCTCCGCATGAGCCTGTACGTCGACATCCACGTCCTGCACGCCTACCCGCTGTCCAACTTGAACAGGGACGAGTTCGGGTCTCCCAAGGTCGCACTCCTGGGCGGCACCGAACGCACCAGGATCTCGTCCGCCTGCCAGAAGCGCGGCGTGCGCATCAGCACCGAAACCGTGCTCGGCGACAAGGCGCTGCGCACCCGGCGGCTGCCGTCGAAGATCGCTGCCGCACTGGTGGCCCAGGGCTGGCCGGAAGACGAGGCCCGGGAAGCCGGGCAGGCCATCACCCTGTCCGGACAGGTCTCCGGAATGAAGCTCGACGATGCCGCGACCACCAACCTGATGCTGTTCGTGCCCGAGTCGGTGGTCGCCGATCTCGCCGATCTCGCGATAGCCCACCGCAACCTGCTGGCCGCCGCCGCCGAACAGGCCCGCGCCAAGGCCGAGGCCGCCGCCGAGAAGAAGACCAAATCCACCGCGAAGACCAAGTCCAAGGCTCCGGCCCTGGACAAGGACACCAAGGCCCGCATCGAACAGCTCCAGAAGACGGTCCACGAGCTGCTGTGCCGCCGCAACGGCTCCATCGCCGCGTTCGGCCGGATGCTCGCCAACACCCCCGACGCCACCGTCGACGGGGCCATCGCCGTCGCGCACGCCCTCACCACGCATGCAGGAGAAGAGCAGCCGGACTTCTTCACCGCGGTCGATGACATCACCGGATCCGACAACGGCTCCGCCCACATGGGACAGCACGCCTTCTCCTCCGGCACCTTCTACCAGTACGCCACCATCACCGTCGACGAGCTCGTGAACAACCTCGACGGCGACCTGGCGATGGCCCGCGAACTCGTCCAGGGCTTCCTCACCGGCTTCGCCCTCAACGTCCCGGCCGCGAAGAAGAACAGCACCGCCCCCTTCACCCCGCCGGCCCTGGTCTACATCACCGTCCGCACCGACCAGCCCATCAACCTCTCCGGCGCGTTCGAAGCCGCGGTCACCGCCGACGACACCTCCGGCTGGATTGCCCCCAGCATCACCGCTCTCGACCAGCACGCCGCGGCGGTGAGCAACTTCCTCGGCGATGAACACCTCCTGGCCGCCGCCCACTCCGGCACCGCCGACCTCACCGCGGTCACCGCACTGGGCACCCACATCCCCCGCCTCGACGACCTCGTGACGGCCATGGTGGACGCCGCGTTCCCCCAGGCGGGCACGAAGTGAGCCCCGGCCTCCTCCTCCACCTCTCCGGCCTCCAGTTCTGGGGCGGCCCCCAGGGCGGCAACACCCGCACCAGCCACCCCCACCCCACCCGCAGCGGCATCACCGGCCTCCTCGCCGCCGCCCAAGGACGCCCCCGGGGCAGCGACCTCACCGACCTCGACACACTCACCCACACCCTCCGCGTCGACCGCCCGGGCCAGCTCCTCCTGGACTTCCACACCGTCGGCGGCGGATACCCCAAACACCTCACCGCTGCCACCGCCGCAGGCGGCCACCGCGGCAACGCCCTCATCTACAAGGACTGGTACCTCCACGACGCAGCCTTCACCGTCGCGCTCACCGGACCAGCCCCACTCATCGAGGACCTCACCCAGGCACTCCAGAAGCCGGTCTACCCACCCCACCTCGGACGCCGGTCCTGCCGCCCCGACACCCCCCTCCTCCTCACCCCCACCCCCGTCCACGACGCGCTCTCCGCACTCGACCAACTTCCCCTGCACCGCACCCCGCCCCGCACCGGCGACACCGTCCCCGTCACCTACCTCCACGAACACCCGCCCGCCCCCGGTGCCCCGCCCACCCGCATCCTCGACGACGCCCCCCGCCCCGGCCGCACCTTCACCACCCGGCCGATCTGGGAAACCACCCGCCACCTCCCCGCATCCCTCTGCCACGGACACGGCACCGGCTACCTCAACGCACTCACCCAGCACCGCACCTGACCACCCCTACCCGCCCCCGCGGGAACCACCGGAGCCCCCGATGCCCCCCAGCGCACACCTCACCCGCATCCAGCTCAACCCCACCTCCCACCACACCGCCCACGACCTCCGCGACGCCCACGCCCTCCACCGCACCGTCCTCTCCCTCGCCCCCCACAACCTCGGCGACACCCCCCGCCAAGCCGCAGGCATCCTCTTCCGCCTCGAACAACACCCCCGCGGACACACCCTCCTCATCCAGTCCCGCCACCCCCTCCACCTCAACGCCCTCCCCCACGGCTACGCCACCACCACCGACGAACGCGACCTCACCCCCCTCCTCGCCTGGCTCCAGACCGGCGCAACCCTCCGCTACCGCATCGACGCCCAGCCCACACGCTGCACCCGCCCCGCCAACCCCGGACGCGACAACAAAGGCAGCCTCAACCGAGGCCGCCTCACCCCCCTCTACGACACCGACGCCACCACCTGGTGGCACGAACGAGCCCAAGCCTCCGGCCTCAACCCCCACCACGACACCACGCGCACCACCGCACAACCCGACATCGCCGGCTGGAAGAAGAACCCCACCGGCAAACGCATCCGCATCCGCGGCAACGTCACCCGCTTCGAAGGCACCGCCACCATCACCGACCCCACCACCCTCACCACCGCCCTCACCACCGGCATCGGCCGCGGCCGCGCCTTCGGCACCGGCCTCCTCTCCATAGCCCCCCACCCCGCATAGCCAGCACCACATCCCCCCCACCAAACAACCCCGCACCTTGATAAAAGAATTGCAAAGCCCTCAAGAAACACCAGGTCAGAAAGTGTCCAGCCCGCCCACGCGGGAGTACGACGCCCTTTGCCGCCGGGGCTGCTGGCTGCTTCGGGTCCAGCCCGCCCACGCGGGAGTACGACGAGGTGATGCGCCTGGTAGGCCCACAGGTTGATGTCCAGCCCGCCCACGCGGGAGTACGACGCCCTGCGCCAGCGCGTCACCGTGGAGGTGGGTGTCCAGCCCGCCCACGCGGGAGTACGACGGGTCGAGTTCGGGTGGAGGGGTGTTGTCCTGTGTCTAGCCCGCCCACGCGGGAGTACGACGTCGATCGGAGAGGCGTACAACGCCGATCACGGGTCCAGCCCGCCCACGCGGGAGTACGACGCTGCTTGGCGCGCTTCTCCGGGTCCCAGATGTGTCCAGCCCGCCCACGCGGGAGTACGACGACGGACCGGTAGGAGGTCTCTCCGCGCATGTTGTCCAGCCCGCCCACGCTGGAGTACGACGTCGGAATCGGTGAGCCAGGTGCGGAGGTGCTCGTCCAGCCCGCCCACGCGGGAGTACGACGACGCGGGTAGCGTCCTGGGCCGACGGCGACCCGTCCAGCCCGCCCACGCGGGAGTACGACGGAGAACGAGGACAGCGTCCTGTTCGGGCTGCGGTCCAGCCCGCCCACGCGGGAGTACGACGACGCGGCCCTTGCCGCCCTTGCGCCGCAGATCGTCCAGCCCGCCCACGCGGGAGTACGACGGCAGAGGCGGCGGCCCAGGAGGAGGCCCGCAAGGTCCAGCCCGCCCACGCGGGAGTACGACGACGCCCATCCCCGCCATGATCCGGGCCGACTCGTCCAGCCCGCCCCCGCGGGAGTACGACGCTCCGGCCACCCCCGCCGGGCCATCAGGCGGAGTCCAGCCCGCCCACGCGGGAGTACGACGGACCCCGAGGACGCGATCGTGGCGCAGGGCCGGTCCAGCCCGCCCGCGCGGGAGTACGACGAGGATTTCCCAGAACGCATCCGCGAGGCCGCAGTTCAGCCCGCCCACGCGGGAGTACGACGGGCACCGGGAAATCTGAAGGCCGTCCGCCACACGCCCAGCCCGCCATCGCGGGAGTACGACGGACTGCGACGCCATCGCGGCGTGCGTGGCCGAACCCACACCGCCCGCGCGGGAGTACGCCGTGCGAGATGCGCCGTATCCGGGCGGCCGAGGCGTCCATCCTGCCCGCGCGGGAGTACGACGATGTCCTTCTCGTACGGCAGGCCGGTCGTGTGGTCCAGCCCGCCCACGCGGGAGTACGACGCTGACCGCCGCGCTCGGTGTGGTGGTCGCCAAGTCCAGCCCGCCCACGCGGGAGTACGACGGTGATGATCTGTGCGCCGCGTTGCCCCCAGACGTCCAGCCCGCCCACGCGGGAGTACGACGGAGTGGGCCCGCCGTGGCATTCGATCCGGCCCGTCCAGCCCGCCCACGCGGGAGTACGACGGCGGCGATCATGCCGCAGCCGTTCACCAGGGCGTCCAGCCCGCCCACGCGGGAGTACGACGCGACAGGTCATAGCGGACGTCGTCCAGGGTCTGTCCAGCTCGCCCACGCGGGAGTACGACGATCGTCGCCAGGGTCAGGCAGTGGCCGATGTAGTCCAGCCCGCCCATGCGGGAGTACGACGCTGCTCCTGGGTGCCTACTGCAACCGGACGGAGTCCAGCCCGCCTACGCGGGAGTACGACGTACCGGAAGATCGGGCGGCGGCGCGCGGGCAAGTCCAACCCGACGCTGCGGCACGCGAAGTCCAACCCGCCCAAGCGGGAGTACGACGGGGCCCACCTGGGGGGTCCGCGCCAACGAGCTGTCCAGCCCGCCCACGCGGGAGTACGACGGTCTTCGCCCCGCTGACCATCGGGCCGAACATGTCCAGCCCGCCCACGCGGGAGTACGACGTACGCCCGCCCTTGAACGGAGTCGACCAAGATGTCCAGCCCGCCCAAGCGGGAGTACGCCGACGTTGTCGACTTGGTAGACCCCGTCATCGCAAGCCAGCCCGCCCGAGCGGTGGTACGACGGGGGCGATCCTGTGATCCGCCTGCCTGCGACCGTCCAGCCCCGCCCACGCGAGAGGAAGACGCCGGTGGCGTCGAGCGTGAGCTGTACTTCAGCGTCCAGCCCGCCCACGCGGGAGTACGACGAGGATTCCCCAGAACGCACCCGCGAGGCCGCAGTTCAGCCCGCCCACACGGGAGTACAACGCGGACACCTCGCTCTGACCCAAGCAACGCGAGTCCAGCCTGCCCACGCGGGAGTACGACGGGAGCTTTTGGCTTCCGCCACAGGGACCCGGGGTCCAGCCCGCCCAGGCGGGAGTACGACGTTCAACGAGGAGCCACAGTTCGAGCAGGTCAAGTCCAGCCCGCCCACGCGGGAGTACGACGGACCCGAGCGACGTCCTGGGCGCCGAGACCCAGTCCAGCCCGCCCACGCGGGGGTACGACGCTCCCCGAGTCCACCTGGGACGTCCTCGACGCGTCCAGCCCGCCCACGCGGGAGTATGACGGCGGGCCTGTCCGAGGAGCCGGTCTCCCGCTCGTCCAGCCCGCCCACGCGGGAGTACAACGCGCGCCGAAGACGTAGCGGCCCTCCTCAGCGAGTCCAGCCCGCCCACGCGGGAATACGACGCCTCGACTCCCGGTCAGTTGTTCGGCAGACGGGTCCAGCCCGCCCGCGCGGGAGTACGACGACCTTCAGGAGGACGCGGACCTGCTCGCGGGTGTCCAGCCTGCCCACGCGGGAGTACGACGCACCGCCCGCGGCTCATCGTCGTCGAGTGCACGTCCAGCCCGCCCACGCGGGAGTACAACGACGGCCAGAGCCTCAACACCGCGCTCCTCGACGTCCCGCCCGCGCCCACGCGGGAGTACGACGTTCCCCCTGCCCAACCTTCTGCTAGATCTGAGAAAGGTGTGTTCCGCCCGTGCTGTTCGATGTATGCCCCTGTATGTGGGGGAAGTTCGAGGGTCTCGATGTCCCCTACCCGCTGGGCTGTCATTTGTTGGACACGGCAGCGGTTGCTCGGGTGCTGTGGGACGTTCACTTCACGACGGGGCAGCGCCGCTTCGTCGCGGAGTCCTTCGGCGTGCCGCCGGAGCAGGCGGGTTCGATGCTGGCGTTCTGGGCTGGCCTGCATGATGTGGGCAAGTGCTGTCCCTCGTTCCAGGCTGCCCCGACGGGCCCCTTGCCGGAGTTCCTGCGGCGGGCAGAATTTGCCGCCCCGTCGGGGTGGATGAACGAGGGATCTGTGCGGCATGAGCGGGTGACGCATCTGGTGCTGCCGTCGGTGCTTGCTGAGTACGGGTATGACGCCGCCTCCCGCCCGGGGAAGGCCGTGGGGCATCAGGTAGCGCAGATCCTCGGCGGTCATCACGGCGTGTACGGGGCGATGCTCGATCGGGCGACGATGCGGCATCCGGAGAAGGCGGAACCGCGGGTAGGTACAGCGAGCGGGTGGCGTGAGCAGCGTGCCGCGCTGGTGGACGTCGTCCACGAGGCGTGCGGGCGGCCCGCCGCTCCCGCACGGGTGGCCCCGGTGGGGGCAGCGGTGCTGGTGACCGGGTTGGTGATCCTGGCGGACTGGATCGCGTCCGGCGTGTCCTGGGTGCGGGCTCGGCAGGACGCCTGGGTAAAGGACGGGAGCGAGGACTGGCAGGCGCACTTCGCACGGTCAGCGGCCGCGGCGGGCCCGGCTGTTGAAGCGTTGCAGCTCGCTGCCCCCGCCTGGGGGCCGGCTTCGGCGTTCTCGGAAATGTTTCCGCAGATCACGCAGCCGTATCCGTTGCAGGCCGATATAGCGGCCCGGCTTCCTCGGTTGGTGTCGGGGGCGGGCATCATGCTGGTGACGGCCCCGACCGGGGACGGCAAGACCGAGACCGGGCTCTTCGCGGCACGGTTGCTGGGTGCGGCGTCCGGGCATGCGGGGTTGGCGGTGCTGCTGCCGACGATGGCGACGACGAACGCGATGTGGGAGCGGGTGCGCTCCTATGTCCGCGATGCCGCTGTCACGGATACGCCGGTGGCGCTGCTGCACGGGATGGCCTGGCTCATGGAGGCATACTCCCCGGAGGCTGCGGACGGTGAGCTCTGTGATGACGGGGTGTCCACCGCGACCGGGGACTTTCTGCGCCGCAAGCATCTGGGGCTGGTCGCGGGGGCGGCGGTGGCCACCTGGGACCAGGGCGCGATGGCCTGTCTGCCGATGCGGTTCAACACCCTGCGCTGGCTGGGCCTGTCCGGGAAGACGCTGATCATTGATGAGGCGCACGCCTACGACGCGTTCGGGCACGCGCTGACGATCCGGCTGCTGCAGTGGCTCGGTCACCTGGGCGTTCCGGTGGTCCTGCTGTCGGCGACGCTCGCCGGGAGCCTTGCCGAGCGCCTGGTGCACGCCTACCTCCAGGGCGCCGGGCACGACAGCCCGCAGCCGGTTGCCCCGGCCTATCCCGGCTGGCTGTTCGCCGACGCCGCCAGCGGCAAGCTGACGGTCTCGGGGACGATTCCCAGCACCCGGGCCCACGCCCTGGCCGTGACCCAGTATCAGGTCCACCACACGCATGACCCGGACGTGCCCGGAGGGCGAGCAGCCCAGCTGAAGGAATCGCTCCGCCCGCTGTACGACAGCGCCCAAGACGCGGGTTCGGTGCTGGTCGTGTGCAATACCGTGCCCGACGCCCAGGCCACGTACCAGGCATTGGCCGCGCGTCCCGGATCCCGCGCGCCCCGCCTTCTCCTGCTGCACGCCCGCATGCCCCAGTGGCAGCGCGAGGACCACACTCAACAGCTCCTCGACCTCCTGGGCCCTCGTGCGTCCCGGCCCGGGGAGCCCTGGATCGTGGTGTCTACGCAGGTCTGTGAACAGTCCCTCGACGTCGACTTCGACCTCGTCGTCTCCGACCTCGCCCCGCTCGCGCAACTCCTGCAACGGGCCGGACGTGGACACCGGCACACCCTCGGGGATCGCGGCCAGCGCCCGTCCTGGGCAGCCGACCCCCGCCTCGTCGTGCTCACCCCCACCGGTGTCCTCCCGCCCCCGGCATGGGGCACCGTCTACGACGCCGCCCTGCTGCGCCGTACCCGCGATCTCCTTACCGCGAAGGCCAGCAGCAGCGTTCGTGTCCCCGAGGACGTCACCGCGATGATCGAGTCCGTGTATGCGGACCTCAACTCCCTCGCTGAGGAAGCCCTCCTGGACGACGTCCGCCGGGCAGGCCGGGACGCAGCGCTGAGCGCAGCCGCCGACCTCGCGGCCATCCCGCACCCGCGCACCCTGACCGACCTCTACCCGATCACCGACCGCGACGTGGACCCCGACCTGCTCACCACCCGCCTCGGCGCCGATTCCGCCCGCCTCCTTCCCGTCTACCGCACCGTGGACGGCGCCCTCTTCCTCGACCCCGCGTGCCAATGCGAACTCCCCGTGCCCGCTGCGGGGCACAAACGGCTCTCCGCCGCGCAGATCGCTGAACTGGCCCGCCTGACTGTCACCGCGCCCGGCACTTACCTCCCCGACACCCCGGACACCGCCGTGCCCACCTCGTGGAACACCTCGCCCTTCGCCCGCGACCTGCGGTTGCTCCCCCACCAGGTGCTCTCCGACGGCCGGACCGAGGGCTACCGCACCCAACGGCATCTGCTGTATCTGGACCCGGTGCTGGGGCTGGTCCGCTCCACGCCATAGCTCTGTTCAGGCCGGCACCGTACGAGGCGCCCTGCCCGGTCGCCCTGCTGCTCCCGCAACGTGATCGTCGCCTTCGGCCTGGCGCAGAGACCCACGTCCACCAGGGGTTTACGACCGGAGAGGAAGGCCCCGCTGCGGACTAACGCGGCGCGCGCTCCGCCACACGAAGTCGCAGGCTGGACGCATGGACGCCCCGATCACCCTGGCCCTCGCCCAGGCCGTCGACACCCTTCCCGTGGACAAGGGGCAGCTCGCGTACGAGCCGAAATTCGACGGCCATCGGATGACGCTGCAGCGCACCCAGGACCGAGTGATCGTCCGCAGCAAGGCGGGACGGGTCGTCACGTCTACGTGGATGGACCTTGCGGTCGCCGCCATGGACCTGTCGCCCGGGGTGCTCCTGGACGGTGAGGCCGTCGTGTACCGAGAGGGCCGCCTGGACTTCGGAGCGGTTCAGCAGCGGGCGGCGGCGGGCACCGCGAAGGCAGGTGCGCTCATTGCCCGCTACCCGGCCTCGTACGCCGCGTTCGACATCCTGCACCACCCGGACCACGGGAGCCTGGTGTCGCGTCCGTACCGGGAGAGGCGGGCTCTGCTGGAGGAGATCCTCGCCCCGCTCGGGCCGCCCCTGCAGGCGGTACCGATGACGCTGGACGTGGACGTCGCGCGTGTGTGGTGGGACGGGCTGCGGGACATCGG
This sequence comes from Streptomyces sp. NPDC087440, assembly GCF_044744005.1. Classification (NCBI taxonomy): domain Bacteria; kingdom Bacillati; phylum Actinomycetota; class Actinomycetes; order Kitasatosporales; family Streptomycetaceae; genus Streptomyces; species Streptomyces sp. NPDC087440. The sequence continues at coordinate 16,686 of NZ_JBIUXN010000033.1, forward strand.
GATCGAAGGCCTCGTGATCAAAAGGCTGGACGGGGTGTACCCGGCAGGGCGCAGGGGGTGGAAGAAGTACCGGCACGCGGACACCGTCGACTGCCCCGTCGTGGGTTACACCGGCACCCGCGCCTATCCCGTCCTCCTCGCGGTCGCGCTCCCCGACGGGCAGACCGTGCTGTCCCGGCGGATCACCGCGGACGTCCGTACCGGGGTGAGCACACACCTCGCGGGCGTCGAGCCCGCAGCTTCCGTACGCACCAGCGGCGGCGACCGGTACACGCCGTGCCCGCCGGGCCTGGTGGTCGAGGTGCTCGCCGGCACCACCCGGCACGCCACCGTCACGGTCACCCGTGTACGGGACTGACCCCGCCACGGGTCAGGCGGTCGACGTGCGGGCGGACTTCTTCGCCGGTGCCTGCTTGGCCGCCTTCGCGGTCTTCTTCACCGGTGCGGGGGCCTTCTTCGCCCGGGCCGCCTTCTTCCCGGCGTGATCGGCGAGGTCGTGGACGCTGGCGTCCTCACCGCGGGAGGCGCGGGCGGACTGGACGGACTGCTGGAGGGCGGCCATCAGGTCGACGACCTTCTCCTTCGGCCTGCCCGCGTCCTCGGAGGTGGCGGGCTGGTGGCCGTCGGCCTTCGCCGCGAGGAGCTCCTCCAGGGCCTCGCGGTAGTGGTCGCGGTAGCCCTCCAGGCCGTCGTCGGACGTCATCTCCTCCATCAGCGAGATCGCCGCGTCGACCTCCTTGTCGTCCAGGTCGATCTTCCGCGGGGCGAGCTCATCGGCGGAGCGGACCTCATCGGGCCACTTCATGCCGTGCAGGACCAGGGCGTCCTCCATGACCCGCAGCAACCCCAAGCGCTCACGGCCGTGCCAGGCGAACTTCGCGACGGCGACCTTGCTGCTGCGCTCCAGGGCCCGCCGCAGCAGGGTGTAGGGCTTCGCGGCGACCGGGCCGTCGGCGGCCAGGTAGTACGAGGCGCCGATGCGTACCGGGTCGATGGACGCCGACGGCACGAACCCGATCACCTCGATCGCCTTCGCGGTCGGCAGCGGCACCTGGTCGAGTTCCTCGTCGGTGACCGCGATCAGGGTGTCCTTGGAGACCTCGTACGCCTTGCCGATCTGGTCCTGCTGGACGACTTCGCCGTCGAGCTCGCACACCTTCTGGTAGCGGACCCGGCCCATGTCCTCCAGGTGGTACTGGTGGAAGCTGATGTTGTGGGACTCGGTCGCCGGATAGACCTTGATCGGGATCGTCACAAGACCAAAACTGACGGCTCCGCTCCAGACAGGGCGTGGCATGACAGGCCTCCAGCATCCAGGGCATTTCAGCCTAGAACGACCCCTCCGCCCCGGCACCCGGAGCAGGGACAAGGGCCCGCGGGCCCTGGGCTGCCGTTGGGCTGGATCAGAAGACCCCGCTCTCCTCGAAGGCCGTGCTGTAGACACTCCAGCCGCCCAGCCGGGCCAGCAGGGAGCGCGCCGCGTCCACGCTGACGCCCAGTGCGGGCGCTACCTCGTCCGGCGGTGAGGTTGCCGCACCGCGGGCGGCTGTGACGCCGAGCTGGGTGGCGAGGACCTCCAGACGGCGGGCCGCCCTCACCCCGGCCACCGGATGATCTGCGGTAAGGGTCTCGATGCGGGAGACCACTTCCTCCAGCAGCGCGGTCAGGTCCCGCGGCAGCGGGACCGCGGCGCGTTCGACGGCCTGGAGATGCTGGTCCCAGTCCTCGAAACACGCGTCCGCCACGTCCTCGCCGCCCTCGCGCAGCGGCGTCTCGCCGATCTGCTGCCAGTCCAGCGTGCGCGCGGTACCAACCCAGCCGCAGGAGCACACCGCCCGCAGCGCATCAGCGCGCGGACCGTGGAAGCGGCCTCCGTCGTAGTACGCCCACAGGTCCGACGTGGTCCCGTAGGCGGAGGCTCCGTCGAAGTACACCGGTTTCGGCACGCTGCCGTCCGCCAGCAGCACTCCGACCCGGCCCTCGTGCGACGCCCCGAACTCGTCGCTGTCCCAACGCTCCTGCACCACCGTGCACCCCCACCCTTCCCGGGCTGGCCGCCCCCTGGTGTGTCCCGGGCGGGATTCCCGGGCCTGATACGACCATGACCCACCCCTCCCTCTTGGGGACGGGAAATCCGCACATCGTTCCTCGGAATGTGGAACCGAACGGGGGCCTGGGGCTGCGGTCAGCGGGTGTGCCGTCATCATGGGCGGGTGACGACGTGGATGCGCTGCTACTGGGACGAGGACGACACCTGGTTCTACTTCGAGGTGGACGCCTCAGGGTGGGTGACCCGGCAGGTCGAGCTTGAGGGGCCCCAGCGGGTTCCTGTCGCGGCTGCTTCCCTGGCCGAGTGGCAGCGGGCCCAGGACGCGGGCCAGCTCGATCAGTACGACGGCAGGTTCGGGATCACCGCCGAGATCCCGGTGTCCGAGTGGGAGGGCCACCACCCGGAACCCCTCACCCGCGAGGAGTTCGAGAACGTGTGGGAACCTGCCCGCCGCCACATCGCCGACCCGCCCACCTGACCGATAGGGGCTACGCGGAGAACATGGCTTCCTGGTAGGCGCAGCACAGGTGGGCGAAGGCTTCGTTCAGGGCTTCGCGGTGCTGTTCGGTGGCTTCCGCGGCCGGGTCCAGGCGGATTTCCTTGCGCAGGCGCACGAAGCCGATGCTCTCCCAGCGGGCGGTGACCCTGCGTGCTGCCCGGTCCCACTTCTGCGCATCCGGGGCCCGGCCCCCGATATTGGTCGCGGTCCTGGAGGAAGGGGATTACCACAGTCGTCGGCCCCGAGTTCGCGCACGGCCTAACAGTCTGGGTGGACTGCCCGAGACCTTCCCCGGTCAGCCCACCCAGCACAGCAGCAGCTCTCAGGTCAGGGCCTAGGAAGGGTCGCCGCCATTGTTGATCCAGGCTTTGACGGCTCCGGTCCCTCGGTCGACCACGAGGTAGTCGGCGCGGCCGTCTCCGTCGATGTCAGCGAATACGCTGTATTCAGAGTGTCCCAGGGGAATACCTGCGGCGATCTGGCCGCGGGGTATCCAACCGGATTTCCCGTTTTGGTCACCGCCTCTGTTCAGCCAGGCGGTAACGGGGCTGGGCCAGGACCTGCTGTGGACGATCAGGTAGTCGGCCCGCTTGTCACAGTCGACGTTCGCGAAATACGGACCGCTCACGTCATAACCGTCGCCGCCGGTACCGGCGGCTATCTGGCCGACCGGGTTCCAGCCGGGTTTGCCGTCCTGGTCACCACCGATGTTCATCCAGGCCTGGACGGCGCCGGATTTGCGGTCGGCCACGAGGTAATCAGCACGTCCGTCGCCATTGACATCGGCGAAGACGACCCACTCTGATAGCGGAGAGGTGAGGGTACCGGAGGCAACTTGGCCGCGCGGATCCCAGCCAGGTTTGCCGTCTTGGTCACCGCCCCTGTTCATCCAGGCCCGAACCGCACCCGTTTCGTAGTTGATCAGAAGGTAGTCAGCGCGTCGATCTCCGTCGAGATCCGCGAACACGAGGCGTTCGTCCTTTGAGGCGATACCGGAGGCGACTTGGCCGCGCGGCTCCCAGCCAGCTCTACCGTCTTGGTCGCCGCCCCTGTTCATCCAGGCCCGAACCGCACCCGTTGCTCTGTCGGCAAGCAGGTAATCAGCACGCCCGTCTCCGTCGAGATCCGCAAACACATACTCTTCGGTATAACGAGCGGCGATGCCTGAAGCGATCTGCCCCCGGTCGATCCAGCGTCCCGGGGTGTCGGTGCACTGCTGTCCGCCGTCGTCGCGGGAGCTGATCTGTCCCGCGCGGATGGCCCCGTTGACTGCGGCGGCGAAGGCGTGCCCGATCTTCTGGTAGCCGGTGTCGTTGGGGTGGAGTCCGTCGCTCAGATCCCCTGGGGTGAGCATGCTCATGTTGACCAGGTTCACCTTGGCGCCGGTGGCGGCCCGCGAGGAGACCAGCGTGGTGACTTCCCTGTTGTATGCCGTTACGCGGGCCTGGCCGGCGGGGTTCGCGTTGGGTGGGATGGTGGCCACCAGCACGGTCACGCCGGGGCTGTCCTTGAGGATCTGGTCGATCACACTGCCCAGCCGCTCCGGTGCCGTGCTCACTTGGTGGTCGCGGTCGGTGTCGTTGGTGCCGGCCATCAGCGTCACCACGTTCGGCCGGTACGCGGGAACGGCGTCACGGAGGGCCTGGCCTATTTCCGCGATCAGCCAGCCGCTGTGGCCTTCGTGGTCGGGGTCGGCCATGTTGCCTGAGCGCATGGACCCGACGAACTCCAGCGAACTGGCGTCGACCAGCGGGCTCTTGCCCAGGTCCGTGTACAGGGTGCCGCGGTAGCCGTTGTTGTCCGAGGACTGGAAGCCTGCCGTGATTGAGTCACCCGCCGGCATCAGCCGGACCTTCGCCTTCTCCTTGCCCGGGATTTCGTCAATGTCTTCGACCCAGCCCAGTACGAGGGCAGAGACGACCGCCTCGCTGTAGGCGCGTGACAGGTCGGCTCTGCCCGCATCGGTGAGGGAGCCGTCGGCCGTGACATCGCCCGCGGTGATCGTGCTGGTGTCGGCCAGGACAACGCGCCGTTTGTTGCCGGCCATCTGGATGGACAAGTCCCGCAGGGCACTGTTGAACCGTTTGATTTGTCCTGGGTCGGTGCCGGATGCGGGGAGTACCCCGCCCAGGATGACGACGACATCGGGATTGACCTGAAGGGCGTTGACCCGGCTGCGGATGCCCGCGATCGCTTTGTCGGTGTCGTTCAGATCGAGTGTGGCGGCACTGGGCTGGAGCAGCACGATATTGGCGCCGCCCGCATCCGCAGGTGCGTGGTCGAAGGTGTCGTAGGCGACACCGTCCGAGGTGTGGTGGGAGCCGACAAAGTCCACGGGGACGTCACGCTTCAGAGAAGTGATCGCGAAGAACGCCAGCACCCCGACGCCCAGCCCCTTGAACACGTCCGTGATGCCCGATCTCACATTGTCGATATCGGGCACGGTGGGTCGGATCCGTGCGACAGGCGGTAGCGCAGCGGCTCGCAGACCGCCCAGGTTCACCGGGTAGTGGTCGGGCTGTCCACCGGGGAGGCGCGTAGTGGGGGTGTCGGTTACTAGGTCGTTGGTGACGAAGTAGTCCAACTCGCTGCCGCTCTGGTGGGTGGGCAGCCCGGAGTTATGAATGCGCGCGACACCACTCGGATATCCGGACCGGTTGGGCAAGACGCCAGGTTCCACGTTGAAATCACCGCCCACCGTCCATACCGCTCGGCCGTTGCTCCACTGCGCGACCTGGGTATTGACAGCGCCCAGGAGGGCACCGGAATCGCCGCCGCTTCCGCTCTGGCCGTGGAACGTGAAGTACCAGTGGTTGCCGAACCGGACCCCCAGTGCCGCTCGCCCATCGGGAATCGGGTTCTCCACCACGTTGACCTCGTCGGGAACATCGCGGGTCACGATCGCGCTGTTGACCCGGCCGCCGTTGGAGGTCCGCAGGAAGTACACGTTGTAGGGAATGTCTCTGGGCATCCAGGTGGAGTGCTCGATGGTCACGCTCCCCCGTCCCCCCGGGTTGACGATGATGGGGGTCTGGGGCCTGCCGCTGGGCGGCCCGCTGGAGCCGACCTCCTGGAGCAAGACCACGTCGGCGAATCGGATCTGCCCAGTCACCGTGGTGGTCCACTTGCTGTCGGCCCCGGCGGTCCCGCCCTGAAGGTTGTTGCTGATCACGGTTGCCCGGGAGAGCGGAAGATCCGCGGCCTCGGCGGGTCTTGCCGCGACCAGTCCCCCTGCCGTGAGGGCAAGACCCAGCAGGGCCGCCACCCACAGCCGAAAGATCGGTATTCGTAACATACTTGCCTCACGGTATGAAGACACAGAAGGAGATGCGGACACCACGACAGGCCCCGCCCTCCTCATGATCCCATCCACCGCACTCAGCCCTGGCCTGCGCTGTAACGTCGGGTGGGGTCGGCTCAGGTGGTGCAGGCTGAGGGAAGACGGCCCGGGATCCGGCCACAACTCCTCACAAAGGCTTCGGTAAGCGACGACCGGCCGCCGAGGCGACCCAGCACCGCCTGTACCGCCGTTTCGTCCGGGCCAAGTTCTGCGGCCATGTCGACCGGCGCCATCAGGACACACCTCCGGTGCGCAGCCTCGTGGCAGACCCGGCTCGCGGTGACCGCCAGACAGCGGGCGGCCCGCGACCGCGACCGGAAGGCCTCCGGCGAGCTGTTCGATGCGGGTCGTGACGACCTCCAGCAGCGCCAGCAGATCATGCGGCAAGGGCACCACCGCCCCGTCGAAGGCCTGCCCCGCCGGTCCCGGGGACCGGCGGGGCAGGCGAGCAGCGGAGTGGGGCCCGCTGCACCCTATGCGCGCCAGCGTCGTCGGAGGCGTTCCGGCAGACCGTCGTGCTGCTCATGCAGTTCGATCGTCACGCCGGGGGTGGCGTAGAGGCCCACGGTTGTGCGGAACTTGGCGTCGGCGGTCGCCGCGTCTTCCCACTGTCCGTATACCTCCGGTCCGGTGGGGCGGAAGCGGAGGGTCAGATGGTAGACCGTTCGCTCGCTCATGCGTGCGTCCAGGGTGCGATGCGCAGACGGTAGGCGGAGCCGGAAGTGATGGCGCGGGCCTGGTCGTAGAGATCTCGTTCGGGGAACTCCAGCAGCGCTCTGTCGGCGGCCTGGCGCAGCAGGGCCACGACAGTTGCTGTGGGTCGGCCCTGGTGGGTGGCGGCAAGTGCCGCGTAGACGTGCGGGTAGTGCTCGTACGGGCTGGGCTGCCAGTTCATCTGCGGTCTTCCTGCCGTGTCGCGGAGCGGGACTGGACGTGGGGTGTGGCGAGGGTGGCGGGCTGGACGGCTGAGGAGCCGTAGCGGGCGCGGATGCGGTCGGCGACGGTTTCCAGGGCCAGGGCGTGCTCGTCCGTGGGCTCGAAGGACAGTTGGGCGCTCGCGTCGGCGGCCGGGCTCAGGCCTTCGGCGCGCAGGGTGAAGGCGCGGACGCGTGCCCGTTGCAGGCCGAGGACGGCCAGGAGCGCGTGCGCATCGGCGGCGAGGGCGCGGCTGTGCTGGGTGGCCTCCTTCAGAGTGCGGGAGCGGTTCGTGGTGGTGCGGTCGGCGTAGCGGACCGTCAGCGTCAGGGCTTTGGTGACCTGGCCGGTGGTGCGCAGGCGCAGCCCGAGGTCCTCCGCGAGTCCGAGGAGGGCCGCGTGCTGGGCGGTGGAGTCGAGGGTGTCGTGGGAGAACTCGCGGGTGGCACGCGTGGACTTTGCGCGCTCGCCTGGTTCGACGGGCCGGGGGTCGCGTCCATGGGTTCTTTCCCCAGTTGATATAGGTGATCTGATCCGCGATGGGACGGGGATTCCCTGTTCATAGGCCTGGTGGGTTGGTCTGATGAGCAACAGCGTTGTTGCGGTGAGAACAGCTACCCACATGCGGTTCGATGGCCTCTGAGAAGGCGTTACCCGCCCGGCCGCCCTGGACATCACGATCCAGCATTCGAAGATTCCGAGAACCACGCGGCCCGTCGGAACGCCATTAGTGAGAAGCTGTGGCACTTCCCCTGTTGGTTGTGACGTGGGGTGGTTGGCTACGGGCTGGGGCCGCGTGGGGTGCTGGGGAGGGTGCGGCGCGTTGGTCCCGAAGGCCCGGGGGATGGTGCTTATGGTGGGGTATCCCCGCCGGGCCCGAGATCGTCTTCTTCACAGCCCGGCGGGGATTTCCTTTGTCTCCTGCGGGTTCCCGCGTCGGCCAGGCGCTATGGGCTGGCGACTGGTCCGAACGTGTGCTCATCTGATGACCTGTTAGTTATGTGCTTGGTGGGACGGCTGGTCACCCTGACTCTGAGCCCGTGAAGAACACACTGTTCGGGATGGTCTTGGCCGCTGCGACTGTCGCTGCCACCGCCACTCCCGCCCTGGCCCTGTCCGCCCCTACCGTTCTGCCGCAGTCGCGTGCCCTCACCGCCGTGTCGGCGCCCGAGGCCCCCCGGGGCGGGGACGGCGACTGGTGCCACAAGTGCGTCAAGGGCTACATCACCAAGCACCAGAAGGAGCTGAAGAAGCTCCTGGGCGGCAAGGACGGCAAGCAGGGCCTTGCGGGTCCGGCCGGACCGGCCGGTCCGGCCGGTCCGGCCGGACCGGCCGGACCGCAGGGACCGCAGGGCAAGGCGACGAGCCCGAAGGACTGGACCGACGCGGAGAAGGCCGAGCTCAAGGGCGAGAAGGGTGACCCCGGCACTCCGGGCGGCCCCCAGGGCGCGAAGGGCGACATGGGCCCGGCGGGCCCGGCCGGACCGAAGGGTGACAAGGGCAACACCGGGGCCGCAGGCCCGCAGGGTGCCGCCGGAGCTGCTGGCCCGCAGGGTCCTGCCGGTGCCGACGGCGCGAAGGGTGACACCGGACCGGCCGGTTCCAAGGGCGACAAGGGAGACCAGGGCGACGCCGGGCCCAAGGGCGACAAGGGAGACTCGAACACGGGTATCCCGGAGTCCCAGATCGTCGAGGGCCCCGTGACGGCGCTGCCTGCTCAGACCACCCGGTCCGCCGCCGCTTCCTGCCCGGCGGGCACGGTCCTGACCGGAGGGGGCGGCCGGGTCGAGAGCATCTACCCCGGCAACACCTACCTTGTGCGCAGCTACCCCACCGGCAACGTCTGGTATGTCGTCGGCGGCAACAACGCCAGCACCGACACCGAGGTCCGGGCCTACGCGATCTGCGTGAAGAAGGCCTGACCCGCACCACCCCAGACCGCAACAGCAGCCGTGCGGGGCTCTGCCATCGCAGAGCCCCGCACGGCCGTGCCCTGTCCTGGACAGGGACTTCTCGCCAGTCCGCGCCTGGCAGGTGGTCGGCGGCAACAACGCCAGCACCGAAACCGAGCTCCAGGCCTTCGGGATCTGCGTGAACACGGTCTGACCCGCACCACCTGGCACGAAGGGGGACAGCCGTACAGGACCCTGTGATCGCAGAGTCATGTACGGCTGTTTCCGTTCCCGGCACCGGGCTCGCAACGGTTCCGGCATGGGCGGGCCGCCGTGGGCGTGTACCCGTGCGGCACGGCTGTCCGCGTCCGGGGGTGTGGGCCGTGCGGGTGGCCTGCTTCCTCGTTTGCCGTAGCAGCGGTGTGTCGAGGCGCTTTTGCCCCTTAAGAGTGGTGGGCATGAAGAATCCCCTGCTTGTCATCGCCGCTGCCGCCGTCTGCCTCGCGACCGCCTCCGGCCCGGCCCTGGCCCAGACCACCGACTCGGGTACCGAGACTCCTGCCACCGCCAACTCCCGCACGGTCACCGAGAAGGCCGCCGCGCCCAAGGGCGGGGACGACAACTGGTGTGCCAAGTGCGTGAAGACGTATATCAAGAACAACAAGAACGAGATCAAGGAAACCCTTGGCGTCAAGGACGGCAAGGACGGCATCGCGGGACCGGCCGGCCCTGCTGGCCCTGCTGGCCCGGCCGGTCCGGCGGGTCCTGCTGGGCCGGCGGGCGCGAAGGGCGTCGCGAAGGAGTCGGTGATCGTCACCAACGAGATCGACGTCCCCGCCAACACCGCTTCGCAGGGCAAGGCGTTCTGCCCTGCCGGAACCACCGTCACCGGCGGAGGAGCGTTCATCTCCGACGGCTCGCTCTCCGCACAGCACTCGGTCTACCGCAACAACCCGACGGACGACGCCAAGGGCTGGAACGCGGCCGCCCGCTCGACCATCGACAACAAGATGACCATCTACGCGGTGTGCCAGTCCCTCTCCTGACACGCACCGGCCATCAGGCACTCGCGGCAGACCCCCTTCCGTAGACGCGGGAGAGGCCGGAAGTGACACGGCCAGACTGCCCACGTGAAGGTGGCTCCGAGGCCCCAGGCCGGGAAACCGGCCGGGGCCTTCACGCTGCGCCCGGCAACCCTGCCGAAGGGCACCACGCCGCCACCGGCGGGAAGAAGCAGTCGCCACTGAGTGGCGAAGAGGTGACGGACCCGGCGGGGAGCCTCACAGAATTCGGGATATCCGACCTTGAGGGGCACACCCCAAGCCCGCACCGCCCCTCGTTGAAGAGCTGTGGACGACACCACCACCCCGGCCGCACCCCTGTCGCCCGGTTCGCCGACGCCCAGGCCGTCCTCGGCTGCCTCCTCGCCGACGCCGCCGAAACCGCCGGCCGCGACGGCTGGCCCCCTTGCCGTCGAAGACGCCGTCGACACGGCGAAGGCGGTAACGGGGGCGCTCGCCACCGTGGACGCCGAGACGGCGCGCATCCTCGCCCCGGTCCCCTAGCTCCGCACCCGGGGCATCGACTTCGAGGCGCTGCAGGGCACGCACCGGCTGGTCCAGGAGGTGCGGGAGGGCTTCTAGGGGCGGGCCAGAAGCGAGCCAAGCGCGGCAGCAAGCCGGAAGTACAGGACGTTCACTTCCTGAAGCTGGCGGACCAGGTCACTGCGGTGTGCTCGTGCCTCTCCTTCCTCAGACAACCGGTTCCTCGGCTGGTCCATCGGCCCGACCTGCTCCCGTAGGGCGTCGCACAGGTCAGCCACAAGCGTGATCAGCAGCGGTAGCGGGCCGGAGGAAGGAAGCGTCGCTGCGTGCCGGAGCGCCGGTACTGCACGTACCAGCAGCTCCGCCTGCTGGAGGACGGCGTCTTCGGCGGCCGTTTCTGCGGGGGTGGCTGGGGGTGTGACGAGACCGGATGCCCGCGCGGCCGCCAGGTCTGCATCCGGTACGGGCTGCCGACGGTCCCGGTAGTGGTACCAGGTTTCGTCGAGGCAACCGCGGGCCAGTTCCAGTATTTCGTCCGTGGACGCAGGGGTGGCGCGCACGGCGTGCAGCAGCGACTGGAGTATGGCTTGCAGCGGGAGTTCTCCGGGCTGGTCATCCTGCTGCCCAGAGCGGATCAGAGCAACGCAGCCCGCCAGGACGGGAGACAGCGGGCAGCCTGTATGCGGCGTGCACATGTGGGCTGCGGTGGCCAGGGTTTCGGCGGTGGGAAGATCCGGGCCGGCGAGTACGTAGGCAGCGCAGGCGCGTTCGCGCGCGGTCGGCAGCCAGTCCCCTGATCCCAGTTGCTGTAGCAGGGAGTCCAGCTCGGCCGCCAGATCCTGTTGTGTTGGCATTCATGGATTTTAGAACTGATTTTTGCTCCACCGCATTGAGGGGAACCCGGTGAACACGAAAGGGCTGCGGGTAAGAGGGGCGCCCGTGAGCCCGGCATCACCCGCAAGAGGGAAGGCATATGCGGGCGGCCACGCAGAGTTCACCGTCAGCTGGCGCAGCCGTCCGCATCGGCCTGGCCCTCCGGCGGAGCGGTATTCTTGCCCGTCTCCCCACTCGCGGTCTGGCCGCGGGCGAACTTGACGCTCACTCATCAGTGGACGTTCACCGTGCACGCGGCTGGTACACAGTCGCGACCACCGGTACGGACGGCAGGTGGTGTGCGGGGCAAGCGCCTGTCGAAGGCCGATAGGCGCGCGAATACCTCTCTTCGGCACGGCTAAGGCTGCTTTTCCTCTCGGGGGAGAGGACGTTCCCGTTTCTGGGTCAGCCGGTTCCTCGGCATGGGTGCGCTCATGCGCTGACGGCAGTATTCCCATGCGCCTACGACCGTCCCGCCGACGACCAGCCAGGTTTTGAGTCCGGTATACAGGGTTACTGCGGCAGCTGTTTGCAACCGGCGCCCCATCTTGATCCCCCTCTCGTTACGACTGAACAGTCGACCTTAGCCGCGGTGTGCGGGAAGCAGCGAAGGAACGAACAGTAACTGCCGGTCGGCACAGAAACCGGCCTCCGGGATCGTTGAAATGAGTGCCCGGTGAATGAGCCAGCGATCAAATCGGTGTGGGAACGAGGACCGGCTGGTACCCATGTGGTGCTGACACACCCGGCACTGCTGTGAGCCGTCGGAGTGTGCGTGACAACCTGAGGAGACCGGAATGAACGACCCGCTCACTTCCGAAGTGTTGACCGTTGCAGCGGCATCTTCTCTCATGCCGGATGCATCCGCGGCCCGGCGCATCACGGTCTCACCGTCGATGTGCGGTCCGGGGCCGTTGTTCTTCGCGCAGGCCGGTGACTGGACCTGGGAAGCGGTGGGCCGGGCTGCCTCACTCAACACCTTCCAGGCCCGCACCGCCGACGGGAAACCCGCGTATCTGGCTTTTTCCTATTTCCGCACGCGCGGCAGTACGGATGTTCATCCTTATGGTCTGACGTTCGGTGACGAGCTGGACCTGGAATCCTGTGTTTACGGTGCCGGTATCGATTCGGCCCTCACCGTGCACCGGCTTACTCCGTCCAGGCGCAGCGCCACGCTGCCTGCGGTGCAGCGTCTTCGCCCCGAGGAACTTGATCATCCGGAGCCGGGCTGCCTCTACGTCGAGACGTTCAACCGGTGGCTGAGCCGGAGAGAGGGCGGAAGCAACCAGAAGCTGCTCACCTCGATCCCCGTCGGTTTTGATCATTCCGTGCTTCCTCCGCTGCCGGAGAACTGTTCGCCTCGTGCCACGGTGGCGGCTGTCCGTCAGGAAGGGCTCTTTCCGCCGGTTCCGGGTTTTCGGCGCACTGAGCCGGACTTCCGTACCCGCTACCGGGTGGATGCGGCGCGGGACCTGAACGGGGCGGGGCTTTTGTACTTCGCTTCGTATTTCTCGATTGTCGACACGGCGATGCTTCAGCTGTGGACACATCTGGGGAGGAGCGAACAGGCTTTCCTGGGGCGTCATCTGCTGGATCATCAGATCTGCTACTTCGCGAATGCGGATCCGGGCACCCAGCTGGATCTGACGGTGGGCCTGTGGGGGTCGGGCACGGACGCGCGGGAGGAGGTCGCGGACGTGGTCCTGCGCGATGCGGGGTCGGGGCGCCTCGTGGCGGTGGCTTCCGTGCGGCTGCGCGTTCCAGAGGTATGACCGTGCCGCGGGCAGCCGGACGTGGCATCGTCCGGTCCGCCCGCAGGGGGGCCTGTGATCGGCCGCACTCCTGCGCGGATGGGTCCTCCCGCGCTACCGTGATGCGGGTGGTCCCGCCCCGAGCTGATGGCCCCCGCCCCACGAACCACAGACTCGCCAGCCCGTCATGGTCCGCCCCGAGGCACATGCCGTCGGTACCGGAAGGCCGGACGCGTCTCTTCGGCAGCGGCCCCCTGGGGCGCGGTCAGGCGGCCGGGACCGGTTCCTGCATCCCGAAGCTGGCGCGCAGGTAGGCGTCGTCGATGACCGGCGGGTCGGCGACCGCGCCGTTGAGTGCGTACTCGGTGCGCGAGCGGTCGTAGAGGCGGTCGGCCCTGGGCAGCGTGCCGATGCCGCCGAGGACGTCGTTCAGCGCCCGCTCCATCTCCCCGAACGAGGTGATGTCGGGGTCCAGCTCCAGCGACAGCCAGGGGCAGGCCATCAGCATGACGTCCACGATCTGCCGCACGGACGTGTTCTTTGGATGGGTGACATGGAAGGTCTCGACCAGGGCCTCCGGGGTGCGGCGGGCCAGGTGCACCATGACGTCGGCCGCGTACTCGACCTGGACGAGGTTGGTGGCCGCGCCGGGCAGACCGGGAAACCGGGTGGCCACGCCGGCGTCGGCCGCGTCGAGCGGCAGGGCCTGCGAGGGGTTGCGGTTGAGCATGCGGAGCCGGGCGCCGATCTCGGCGTGCGGATGGCGAGGCGCGCGCGGGGGCAGGGGCCGGTCGGTGAGCAGGATGCTCGGCCTGAGGACCGTGACCGGGTAGTCGTTCTCGCGGGCCCAGTGGCGGATCATCTGCTCGGCCCGGCACTTGGACGCCTCGTAGGTCGACAGGAATCCGTACCGGTCGTCGAGGTCGTCCTCGGCGATGGTGCCCCCGGTGCGCTCGCCCGCGACAAACGCCGTACTGACGTGGACGACGCGGGGACGGCGCGCGGAGGCCGCGGCCAGTTCGAGGATGCGCCGGGTGCCGGCGACGTTGACCCGGTCCAGCGCCTCGGGGGTGTCCTGGAGGCCGATGAGCCCCGCGCTGTGCCAGACGGCGTCGATGCGGTCCGCGAGCTGCTGCCACTGCTGGGGGGCGAGCCCCAGGCGTTCACTGGTGACGTCGCAGCGCACCAGCTCGACCCGGTCCTTCCAGTCCTCGGGCAAGGGCCGGTCGACGCCCGCCAGGGCGCACTCGATCCGGTTCCAGCCCGCGGCCTGGTCGTGGCGCAGCAGTACCACGGCTTCACCGCCGTCCTCCAGGAGGCGGGACAGCAGGTAGGAACCCAGGAATCCGGTCGCACCGGTGATCGCGGTCAGCATGGGCGTGCCCGACCCGGGAGCACGGTGCGTTCGTTCCGCGCAGTGGCGGGATAAGCAGGTGTGTCGGCCATGCAGCAATGCTTTGGTCCTTCCGGAAAAGGTGTCAATTCCCTTGACCTGAATGGGGCAAGGACGATGATGTCGCACAGTGGTTGTGAATATGCCATTGCGGCATTCCAGCATGGTTATGTGTTTTCTGGAATACTATTCGAATGGTTTCTCTGTGTGTGTCTGTCAGAAATGGTTCCGCAAACGCGTACGCTCGCCCCCCATGAGCAGCACCCCGAGGAACTCCGATTCCCTCCGCACGGCCAACTGGTCCGGTGAACTGGAGCCGGTCATTGCACAGCTGATGGACCGCCACCTGGAGATGTCCAAGGAGTGGTTTCCCCATCAGTACGTGCCGTGGGGGCAGGGCAAGGACTTCGACGGCCCGCTCGACGGGACGCCCTGGCAGGACGCCCAGTCGCAGCTGACGCCGATCGCACAGTCGGCGATCGTGCTCAGCCTCCTCACCGAGGAGAACCTCCCCACCTACCACCACCAGATCTCCCAGGTGTCCACCACCGGCAGCGCCTGGGCGGAATGGACACACCGCTGGACGGCCGAGGAGGACCGGCACTCCACCGTGCTGCAGTCCTACGTGCACGCCACGCGGGCGGTGGACCCGGTGGCCCTGGAACGGGCCCGGATGCAGCACATGTCCACCCCGGTCGAAGACGTCTTCCCCGACCAGGACCCCCGGCGTCTCGCCTACGTCATGGTCCAGGAGCTCGCCACCCGGGTCTCACACAGGAACGTGGGAAAGCACTGCGGCGAGCCCGTCTGCGAGCGGCTCTTCGACCGGATGTCGCAGGACGAGAACCTGCACATGATCTTCTACCGGGATCTCTTCACGGCCATGTTCGACCTGTTCCCCGACGAAGCGATGGAAGCCTTCGCGCTCACCGTGCGGGACTTCCGCATGCCGGGCTACTCGATGCCGGGCTTCGCTGCGATGTCCGTGAAGATGGCCTCGGCGGGCATCTACACCCCGCAGATCCACCTCGACTCCGTCGTCACCCCCCTGATGCGCGCGCTGCAGGTCATGGACCGCACCGACCTGGGGCCGTCCGGCGAAGAGCACCGCGACCAACTGGCCGCCCTGCTGGGGCGGCTGGAGAGCGGGGCGCAACGCTTCACCCAGCGCGAAGCCGAACGCAACGACGCCCACGAAAGAGCCCGTACCGAATAGAACTCCGCGCCGATCACGCAGAAGCGCGGCGGGGCTTCTCAATCGCACCCTCTTTCTGCGGGACCGACGTGCGGCAGGCGCAGAAACCTTTCCTCTATGTCCGCAGCCGGCCCGGCCAGTCCCCGCACGCACCCCCCATTTGGCCCTGCCCCAAATGCCGACCTCGGCACGCGGCCGGTTCACTTCCCCTATTGGCAATTCAACTTTTCCGGAGGCATTCATGACCACTCCCGCCAAGCAGCCGCTCACCGAAGAGACTCTCCACGACGTCATGCACACCCAGTTCAAGGTCCCGCGCGAGTCGATGACCGACGAGACGACCTTCGACGAGCTGGGCATGGACTCCCTGGCGCTGATGGAGGTCCTGGTCGCTCTGGAGGAGCGCACGGGCGAGGAACTGTCCGACAAGCTCACCGAGCTCTCGCCCGCCAGCACCCTGGCCCAGGCCCGCGAAGTCATCACCGGCGAGAAGATCACCGTCGCCGACAACACCTGACCTCCTCGACAGCTCCGGGCTGCCGCACACCGTCCAGACGGCGTGCGGCAGCGCCGGGGCCCGCCCACCCGCGGCCGCACACGCCACGCAGACCCGACCGGGTGCTGCACCAGCACCACGCAACAGGAGCGCAGAGGGATGGCATCACGCGGCGACGTCGCCGTCACAGGACTGGGCCTGGTCACACCGGCCGGCAACGACCCTGAGACCTTCCACCAGACCATGTCCGCAGGCCGTTCCCTGGCCAGCACCGACCCGTCCTTCGCAGGTCTGCCGGTCGACTTCTCCTGCCGGGTCACCGACTTCGACCCCGCAGCAGAGCTCGGGGACCGGCTGGCCGGCCGCCTCGACCGCTTCGCCCACCTGGGACTGGCCGCGGCCCGCCGCGCCCTGGCCGACGCCGACCTCTCCCTGCCGCTCACCGGAGCCGACCGCGTCGCCGTCGTCCTGGGCGTGGGGTGCAACAGCCTGGAGCACTACGTGCGGGAGTTCGGCCGCCTCCACGAGGACCGGCCTACCAAGGTCTCCCCCCTGGCCCTCGCCCGCAGCGTCCCGAACATGGTCGCCGGTGAGATCGCTCTCGACACCGGTGCCCGGGGTCCCAACTTCACCGTCTCCACCGCCTGCGCCTCCGGTGCCACTGCCATCGGCACCGCCCGCGACCTGCTGCTCTCCGGCGCCTGCGACATCGTCGTGACCGGAGGCAGCGAATCCGGGATCTCCCGCATGGCCTCCACCGGGTTCTCCCAGATGCGCGCCCTCTCCACCTGGACCGACCGCCCCGAGCACGCCAGCCGCCCCTTCGACACCGAACGCAACGGCTTCGTCCTCGGCGAAGGCGCCGCCGTCCTCGTCCTGGAACGCCGTGAGCACGCGCTCGCCCGCCGGGCCCGTGTCCGTGCCTGGCTCCGCGGCTACGGCGCCTCCGCAGACGCACACCACCCCACCTCACCCCACCCCGAAGGCGCCGGCGTGGAGCAAGCGGCCCGCGCGGCCCTGGCCGATGCTGGGTTCTCCCCCCGTCACATCGGCCACCACAACGCACACGGCACCTCCACTCCGGCGGGAGACAAGGCCGAAGCCATGGCGGTGCTGCGGCTGTTCGACGGCACTCCGCCGCCGGTGACCGCGCCCAAGAGCATCCTGGGCCACTCACTCGGTGCTGCAGGAGCCATCGAAGCGGCCCTGAGCATCCTGGCCCTCCAGCACCAGCAGGTGCCGCCCACCGCGAACCTCCAGCAGCAGGACAGCGGACGCGAACTCGACGTCGTCACCCGCACCCCCCGCACGCTCGCCCACGAGCACGCCCTCTCCACCTCCTGCGGCTTCGGCGGACAGAACGCCGCCCTGGTCTTCTCCGCCGCCTGACCCCACACCCCCACTGCACGTGAGTCCGCCGCGGCCAACGCTTCCCGTCAGGGACAGCATTGGCCCCGCCCTGCCAGTCGGGTGCCGCAGGAGGGCGCGCGGGTCACGCCAAACCGGCAAGGAGCCCCCACCGTGCCCCGACACGTCTTCCTCTGCCCGCTCCGGTGGTCGGACACCGACGCCAACCAGCACATCAACAACGTCGAACTCGTGCGCTACCTCGAAGAAGCCCGCGTGCGGCTCCACCAGGACAGCAGCCACAGCGACGAGGAACCCCTGCCGGACACCTTCCTCGTCGCCCAGCAGGAAATCTCCTACCTGCGGCCCCTCGTCTACCGGCCGCAGCCGGTGACCATCGAAACGTGGATCACCGCCATGGCCCGCATCACCCTGCACCTCGCGTACGAAATCAAAGACGCAGACCAGATCTACGCACGCGCCACCAGCACCCTCTTCCCCATCGACACCACAACCCGCCGCCCCCGCAAACTCACCCCCCGCGAACGCGAAGCCCTGTCCCCATGGACACACCCATGACCCAACCCCGCACCCCCACGCCACCACCCACCACCCTGCAGACCTCCGCCCGGGCACGTACCGCCCCGCCGGAGACCTCGCTGCCCTCGAAGCCGCACCCCTCTCCGCAACCGGCCGACACGGCGCCTGGCGCAAGGAGGAACTCCGGTGGATGAACCCGAGGAGAAACCGCCTGAGAGATGGTGCGTAGCCGGACAGCCCACCGAAATCGAACTGGCCGCCGTCATCGCCGCCGTCACCTACCTGTGCTGCCGCCCCCCACTGAGGAAAGCACGACCGTCATGCCCCGACTGGAAACAAGGCTGGCCAGCACGCTGCACCGACTACCACCCCCCTGCCTCCTGGCAGAACAAATCCCCCCACCGCTGGTAACCCCACCACACCCCAGCGCCATCACGGCAGCCCGGAAACCCGCATCCTCACTTCCGCGATATCCAGGTCTTTCGCACTCACGGCCGCTCAGGAGGAACCCGTGGGGCGCGGGGCGCCGTCGACCAGTGCGACCCCGTCCCGCAGATGCTGCGGGGTGCAACGCCTCAGCCTGGTCTAAGACAGCGGCCACGACCTGCTCCGGAATGCGGATCACGAAGTCGTGCACCACTTGCACTGTGCCCTTCGGGCCCCGCCTCGCCTGCCGAGTATCCGTGCGTCCGCCGGGCGGATGGAGGATGTCGTGCGGCCGGCACGGGACGGGAACGGTCTCGATGACGCAGGCCACGATCGCCATCCGCTTCCCGTGGGGCTTCTCGCGCGCGGCAAAGCGACCAGGCCACCCTGGCCGCCGCCTTGGCAGCTGCCCTGCGGGCGGCCTCGCGCTGTGCCTCGGCCCGCATGACCACGGCTGTGCCGTCGTGCTGGATGACCAGCGGCATCTCACGGGTGCACAGGGCGGGAATGTTCGAGACGCCGTCGCCCCTCGCCTTCCCGCAGCGGCGCTCCATCGCCTGCTGGACCTGCTCGAACGAGCCCCACACCGACTCCACCGCGGTGAGCTTGCGTAGTCCCATGGAGTCGGGAAACCAGCCGGGTAACGTACAGGCGCTCCAGAGACTCCACCATGGGGTTGTGCCTGCGCGGCGGGCCGGGCTGCAGCGGTACGGCGGAGGAAGATTGCCCCCATGGGGCGAGTCAGTGCAATTCGTGTAGGCGGCGGTGTGGTCGCTCATCCGGTCTTCCCCGTGCCCTGCCTGTGGGTGGAAGATGCGCACGAGCCCTCGCCCGGGCCGGGCGGAGTCTGCGCGTTCGTGTCCGCCGCGCTCACGGCCGGTCTGCATCGGGCCCGCAGCGGCGCCTTGGCGGTACCACCGGCCCCGGGGTGGCGGGTGTCCCTGGCCGAAGGGTCGGTCATGGTCACCAGCCCCCTGATGAGCGAACCGTTCGTACACCCTGTGGCCCTTGGGCTGCCCGCCCAATGGGCAGTCGCAGCAGCGAAGTTGGGGGTGGTCGTGCTCTACGCTGGGGACGATCTCGGTCTCGGCCGCCCGCCAGCCGCGCCCGCCCAACCAGGGAGATCTGCCCTGGAGGCGGCTGCTGCACGAGGCAACCTGGCGGCCGGATCCATCCGATTCCACCACGCCTGACCTTGCTGCTCCGGGCACGTACCCGGAATGAGCACGGCCCACGTGAAAACTCCCCGCCACGTCCTGACCTGGTAGACCGGATACGGCTCGGGGCCCAGCGAAGGGCTTCCGATCCGCCGCCGGCACCGACCGCCCGGCAGCCCAAGCGCCATACTGGCGGCACACACCGCTGTCGAACGACCGCGCGCCGCTCCCGATCCCGGCCATCGCCTGGTGGTGGCAGCAACTGGACTGACACCGCACCCTCCTGGATGTGCTCCCCCTGGCCGCAGTGGTGGTCAGGGCAGGTGCTGGCGTCGCCGCGGGAGCGTTCTGACCTTGGCTGCTTCGGCGTCGCGTCCCGAGAGCGCCGCGTTCTCCAGGGCGAGCTGGTGGAGGGCTGCCGCGTAGACCTCCATGCGCTGTTCCAACCCGCGGCAGTACGTGCGGAGTTCGGCGAGCTGAGCTTTCAGGTCCTCGCGGTCCGGCCCGGAGCGGGCGGCGGAGGCCCGCCTGCCTTCTTCCCGTGCTGCTTCGCTCTGGAAGAGAGCTTTCAGGTCGGTGTGCTGGTGGGTGAGGTGCCATCGTCCGACGTTGGCCTCGACAGCCAGTTGGCTGATGTTCAGCCGGCCGCTGGAGCGCAGTGGGGTGCCGGACAGGAGCCGGTTCATGGCGGCGATGAGGTTGCGGCGGACGGGGTCGGTTTCGCCGTCGAGCGGAAGGCTGGTCATGTGCCCTCTCGGCGCTCGTGGTCGTCGATGATGCCGCGGAGCCTGGTGAGTTCGTTCTGCTCGCGGGCATGACGGATGGACGGGGCGAGGGAGTCGTTGACGATGTCGTGGAGTTCGGCTGCACGCTGCTGGAGGCGGGCGATGTCGCGGTCGGTGCGGGCGATGTTCTGGCAGCGGGGGCGGCAGTCGTCGGTATCGGGGGTGACCAGGGGGTCGTCCGGCGGGCCGTTGAGCTGGCAGGCTGCGGTGGCGGGGTTGAGGACGCAGGTCATGCCCTGGCCATGGTGGATCTGCAGGAGCGGATTGCCGAGCAGATCACGTGCTTGCCGTTCGCGGTGCACGACCCGGCCGGCGAACTCGTGGTGGGCGGCCTGTACGCGGTATCGGTAGGCGTCGGCGGCCGGTCCGCTGACGTGCTCACCGGCGAGGAGGCGTCGTTCGTCCTCGGCGATGCCTTCCAGACGGAAGAGCCAGTCCTCGAAGGCGTAGTCATCCAGGAATCCGGCGTCGTAGGAGCCCGCGTAGCCCTGCAGCATCCGGGTGTAGGCGTGTCCGTACTGGATCGACGCGGCGATCAGGCCGCGTGGTTTGCGCCTGATGAACCAGGCGAGGGTGCGCCGGAAGCGGCTGGGCGCGAGCGCCCCGGCAGGATCTGCGGGGATGAGGTCGGTGCGGCCCCCGCGCTGGCAGTAGTCGTTGACCCAGGTGATGAAGGCGGCCACGTCCCCGGCGACGGCGCGGTCCGAGCGCGCCTCGCCGCGTCGTTTGGGCTCTTTGCCGGAGCCGTGCGTGATCGGCCTGAGCCGGTTCGGGAAGAGCAGGTGGCTCTCGTGCAGCTGTTCCATCACGTGGGCGGCGAGGGCGACCAGTTCGATGACCACCCAGGGTTCCTCGCGGACGGCACCTTCCGGGATCGTGTTCCCGTCTTCGTCTTCTGCGCCCTTGAAGTAGAGCCCCTCCATCAGCCACAGGCCCGTGTCCGCGTCGCAGGTGATGCAGCCTCGCTGCAGGTTGAGGATCTCCCCCACCCGCGCGCCGGAGAGGTAGGAGACGATGACAAAGCATGCCGTGCTCAGGAGCCGGGCGAGCTGCGGGGCGTGGTCGAACGGGATCCGTGGATACCAGCGCCGGCCGTCCAGCTCACCGGTGATCGGGGTATCGAGGTAGACGTCGTCCTCGACAGGCACCCCGGACTCCGTGATCAGATCTCCGGCCGTGCTGTACCGGAACGAGGGCGGGCAGTTCAGCAGAGCAGCGATATGGCGCCAGGCTGGTTCCAGGGTGCCGTCGTGCCGGCGCTTGCCGGGAAGGCGTTCGCCGTGGCTGCGCAGCTCGTCGAGGTAGACGGCGATCTCGGCCTGCAGAGCACCGGGCTGGCGAGGCGGCCGGCTGCCGGTGTGGTTCTCCGGGCGCCGTCCCGTCAGTGTCTGGTGTTCGTCCCAGGCCGCCAGGATGTCCTGGCTGAAGTCCTCGACGAAACGCACCGCCCAGTGCAGGAGGGCCTGCATGGTGTGTTCGCTGATCCGCTTCGTCCGGTTCTCTCCGTCGCGGCGTCGGCGTTCGAGCAGGTCGGGGGTGTCTTCGCCGTCCCAGGGGGGTGGCTCGGGAAGCCTCAGGCAGGGCGGCAGGATGTCGCGGTGCATCCACAACCGGCGGATCTCGGTGAGGCGGCGGTAGCGCTGGGGCGTGGCAACCTCGTCGTCGTTGAGCGCCTCCAGGTAGTCCCAGAGCATCTCCTCGGTGACCTGCGAGAACTCGGTGATGCCCTGGCTCGCGAACCACTTCAGGACCTGCTGCAGGGGACTGTAGAAGAAGCCCCGGATCGAATGGATGGCCATCCGGCCCGCCGCCGCGTGCCGCAGGGGACGGGCCTGGGGGTGATTGATCAACTGCCAGATGTAGAACTTCGTGGCCTGCCGCAACGGCTCGGCAATGACGTCGAAGTTGAGCGTCCCGGAGCGTGCGTGCTCCGCGAAGATCGCCGGGTTCAGGTCCCAGCGGTCATCGGCGAACCGGGACAGCCGGGACAGGTGTGCGTCAGCCCTGATCTGCCGGTTCAACAGCACCAGCGTGCTCGGGCCCGGCCAAGCGGTGCCCTCGGGCAACCCTTCAGGAAGCCCGGCCGGTTCATCGGGCGCGACCGGGGCAGGAATTGTCATCGGAGATCGAGCTCCCCGTTCAGCAGGCGCTCGGCAAGTGCGTGCTCGGCCGCACCGGCGCTCTGGCGGGCATCCTCGACCGCAGTGGCGTCGTGCTGGGCCAGCAGGTCGGCCAGTTGCGCGTGCGGCCCGGCGAAGCGCTGGGCCCAGCGCAGGGTGTCCATCTGCTCGCGCCGGTCGGCGAGCCGGTCATGAACGACCACCTGCACGGGCAGGTGGCGGGGCAGGGCCCGGGCGCATTCGCAGTCCAGACAGAGCAGGAACGAGGCCCGGCAGGGTTCTCCCGGTGGCGTGTAGGGGCCGTTCTGGTTGTCAGTGCAGGCCGCCAGCACCGTGTCCAGCTCGCCGGCGAGCATTCGCGCGAGCACCTTGGGGTCCAGGCCCATCTGCGCAGCGGCCTGCTCGACATCCTCGCGGGCGTGCGCCACCTGTTCGGCCGTCATCGTGGCGATCTTGGAACGGGTGCGAGCCTTGGCGACCTCGGCGTGCAGCGCCTCGGCGATGACGTTGCGGTAGGCGTTGATGTTGCCGCGGTTGCGGACCAGATACCGGGTTGCCGCAGTCCGCTCGGTGTGGGCGACCGGCTTCTGGTGGAGCTCGACGTACGTCATCCGCAGCGTCTCAAGGCTCAACGGCCGCATGGGCACAGGCCGTCCGTCCTTCTTCACCTCGTCGGAGGGCAGGTTCCAGGACCTGCCGAGCTTGCTGACTAACGCCCCGTTCGTGGGAATCGGGCGCCATCCCCGACCCTCGCCCACTTTCCCGGGGCCGCTGACCATGTAGGCGACCAGGAGGCGATTGCCGCCGGTGAAGTGCCGCGCCCGCGCCGTCAGATCGTGGACCAGCACGTAAAGACCGAAGGGCGTGTGCAGGGCGTCCCGTGCGGACAGCTCACCGGGCTGTTCCGGGATACTGATCCAGTCGGGAACCTCTGACAGCGCCAGATCCATGTAGGCGCGGTTCTGACGACGCGGTTTACGCAGGCCCACGATGGCTGTGCCCAAACCCACGCCGCCGTCCGCCCGGTGGTGGGCGGCCGGCATCCGGCAGATCACCTCCGTGTTCTGCCCCGTCATGACGCCGAACAACACCGCCGCCGCCGCGACTTCCTCCGGCATCAGGTAGAGCCACCCGACGACGTCCCTGACCGTCCCCCGCGCCCTGACCCAGCGCTGCGGAAGGTCACCTCCCCGGCACCGCCGCCGCGGGAGGTCACCCACACGCTCCAGATGGTCGAGGATCTGCACACGGCGTCGCAGGTGGACATCGGCGCTGACGTCGAGTGCGCCGGACCGGAACTGCTCCAGCAGCGCACGGTTGCCTCGGATGCGGGCATCCGCTGCGCGCAAGGTCGCCCTCGCGGCGTGCACGATCCTCTTGAGCTCGGTCTGGCTGTAACTGTGGGCGGGCTCGTTCCTGGGCCGGGCAGGCAAGGAACCGGCGAGCCGGCCGGACAGGGTGCCGCTGATGCCTTCCGTGCGCAGCAGGAGCTGCCGCAGCTCTGTCAGCTCGCTCCGGACCACCTTGATGCCCTTGCCACGACGGTGATCGCCGAACCCGTCGAAGTGCTCGGGCGCCACCTCAAGCGCACGCTGCGGAACTCTCTCCAGACCAGCGAGATAGCCGTCGAACGTCCTCAAAACCCAGAAGGACTTCTTGAACGAGTGACACGACGTCAGCCCGCCTCCCGGAGCAGTACGGACCACCAGCGCAGCGACCATCGCTTCCCTCAGAGCATCGGGCATGGTGAGGACCGACACGTCGAGATCACTGCGGTCCTCGCCGTCCTGGCCGTAGCACCGGACGATCCGGCGGCCGTCCTCGTTGGTCATCAGCCCATGCCGCGTCCCGGAGGAGCCGGTCGGCAGGGCCGCCCGACGACCCCGGCTCACCGCGCCTCCATCAGCGGATCGGTCCGAACACGCGGATGCCGGGCGAAGACGTCCGCCATGAACGCCTCGACGGGAAAGCCGTCAGCGCAGGCCAGGAGCGCTTCCACCTCCAGCGTGCGAAACGGCTCCAGATAGACCTCTTTGGTCGTCTCGACGCTGCGGTGCCCGAGCATCGTCTGGACCAGATGCCAGACGTCACCGATCTCCTCGCGGAAATCACGCTGCTCACCGGCCGTCAGGTGACCCAGCCGCCGGTACTTGATCAGCTTGCCGACCGCGTACCACTTCAGGGCGAAGGAATGCCGGAGCATATGAGCGGTGCAGCGGAAGTTCTGCAGCCCCAGCCCCTCGACCCGGTCGTTCGCCACGTCGAAGGTGTGCTCCCATCCCCGGCCGTCGCGGGGCAGACCGTCCTCGTTCAGCCACAGGGCCACCGGCTCCACACCCTGGGCAGTCTGACGGAAAAGGCGCAGCCGGGTCTGCGGCCCGACATCGTTCCACCGTTCCCGGCGGGTGCCGCCGTCTGCGAAGGTCATGGTCACCGCATGGGTTCCATGAACGGCCAGCACCATACGACGGCCGCGCACCCGCTCATAGCGTCCGGCAGACTGCGCCCGCCGGACCGCTGCCGCCCGAGCACCCTCCACATACCCAAGGACACCCCGCAGGGCCGCCCGCGGGGTCCAGTACGTGTGGCCGTAACCCCCCTTCGCGCATGCGTCAGCAAGCTCGCAGGTGAAGAAGCCCCGCCGCCGGTCGTAGGCGGGCAGCTCAGGCAGCATCACACTGGCCCACTCCGACACCCGCAGGCCGTTGCCGTACAGACCGTCGCAAAATGCCCGGTCGCGCTGCTCGTTGCGGCCCCTCCACCAAGGATCAGCGCGTCCAGCGAGGTCGTGGCCGCGGATGCCCAGATCGCGCCATCGGGTATACCCGCCGGGATCGAGCCACTTCACGTCCGCGTGTCGCACGATGCGGGGCCGGTCCAAGTCCGTGAACGGATCGCGCACCCCAAAACGCGCGGCCAGCTTGTAGAACTTCCTCAGCCCTGCAAGGTCCCTCGCGAACGTCCCCGTCTCCACCGTCTCCGGGTTCAAGGGATCGGTGACCCGCCAGAACAGAAACTCGGACGCCACGTCATCGTCGGCATCCCACCAGTTCACCCCGGCCGAGAACAGATAGTTGAGCCACACCAGCACCGAGTACGCGTAATCCCGTTGTGAACGCCGGGCCATCGTGCGCCACTTCGCAGAACCCAGGCACCAGTTCACCCGCAGATCAGGCAGACCATCAGGCCCGATCACGAACCGCTGCCCCTCCCGCACAACACGCCCCTCCACGCGGGCCGCCAGACCTGGCGAAAGGTCCCGGAGCAACTCGGCCACGTCATCGGCCGTACGACTCGGGTCACTCCTGTGCAGCTGCCAACAACGCGCCACCGGCTCGAACTCCGCCATGTGGGTTACAACGAGCCCGCACAACAACAGTCACTGGATACAGAACATGGGCACGGTCGTGCAGGAGGCGGCCGGTCGCGGTGCCGAGCAGGCGTTGGAGGGTGAGCAGCGGGGTGTCGGCGAGGGTGCCGATCTGGTGCAGGCCGTTGCGGGTGAGCGTGCGGGCGGTGGCCGGACCAACACCCGGGAGGGCGGCGACGGGGCGCGGGCGCAGGAAGTGTGCGACCAGGTCGGGAGTGTTGGGTACGAGGGTGAGGCCGCCGGGCGGGGTGGTGTCGGCGGCCATGGTGGCGAGCGTGCGGTTGGGACCGGCGCCGACGCTGGTGTCGATGTCGTACAGGGCCTTGACGCGGATCTGCAGCAGGCGTCCCAGCGCTTCGACATTCCGGTCGAACAGCCGGAGTGAGCCGGTGACGTCGAGCTCGGCCGCCAGCGGCGGCAGTGGTTGCACCAACGGCGTCACCGTGGCCAGCAGGCGCAGCAGTTCGTCGTAGAGGCCGGGGTCGTCGCACGGGAGGTGGAAGTGAACGCGCAGGATGTGCCGTTCACGCACGCCACCGGCGGTGATGGGGGTGATCATCCTGGACTCCCGGGACTGCGATGGCCGTATGCGGTGAGGTCGGCGGAGCGGGTGCCCGCGGGCTGGAGGTCGGCCCAGGCGTGCAGCCGCGATCCTGCCGTGCCGTTGGGCAGGATGCGCTGTGGCTGGGCCGGGGTGGGGCTGGTGCGGGAGCGCCCGAGCAGAGCGAGGACGGCTTCGGGGCCGCCGTCGCGGCGGGCCTCGGCGAGCGCGTCCAGGTCCCAGACCATCTGCCCGACCACGGTGCGCCGGGGTCCGCGTTCTTCGACGGTGCCGCGGACCAGGAGGAGCCCGGAGTGGAAGACGGTGTGCGCGCAGGCCTCATGGGAGTCCTCGAAAAACGCGAGGTCCACCAGGCCGGAGCCGTCTTCGAGGGTGACGAAGATAATGCGCTTCCCGGAGGGGATGGGCGGCGTCTGGGTGGAGGCGCGGACCCCGGCGACCAACACCTGCTGTCCGGCGCGCATCGACTTCAGATGGGCGGCGTCAGTCGCGCCGACCTCGCGGAGCATCCGGTGGTGGTGGTCCATCAGGTGCTGGGATACATCCGCCTTGAGGACCTCCAGTTCGGCGCCGAGGGCCTCGCGGGCGGTCATCTCGGGCAGCCCGGACGGGCCGGACGCCGCGGTGAGCCCGTCCAGCGGGAGCTGTCCCTCGGCCTGTCGCTGGCGGGAATGCCGGTGCAGCTCGTGGACCTGGAGCAGGAGATCGCGGCGGCTCTGCGTACCGCGCACTCTGTCCAAGGCACCGATCTCCACCAGCCGTTCCACGGTCGGGCGGGAAGGGTGCGCCCGCTCCCACAGATCCGCCAGCCCGGCATACGGTTGGCCGGCGACGATCCGGCGGACGTCGTCCTCCTGGATGCCCTTGACGCCGGAGAGCGACATCCGCACCCCCCATGTCCCGTCCGGCACCTGCTCCAACTGGTAGGCGGCCGTGGAGGCGTTGATGTCGACGGGCAGGACCGGCACACCGTGGCGGCGGGCATCGGAGATGATCACCCGCATCGGCCACATGCCCGGGTCGTGCTCCAGCAGGCCCGCGTACAGGGCGGCCGGGTGGTGCGCCTTGAGCCACGCACTCTGGAGGGCGGGGACGGCGAAGGCGACCGCGTGGGCGCGGCAGAATCCGTAGGCCCCGAACCCCTCGATCACCTCCCAGATTTTCAGCAGGGTGTCGTGGTCGTACCCGCGGGCTCCGGCTTCGTCGAGGAACCAGGCGCGGACATTGGGCAGGCGCTGCTTGTCGGCGAGGGCGCGTCGAGCGACATCACCCATGGCACGGTCGCAGCCGGTCAGGACGGCGAACATGTCGATAATTTGTTCGTGCCAGATCGTCACGCCATACGTATCAGCGAGGACGGGCTCCAGGTCAGGGTGCGGGTAGGCGGGAGCGGCGCCGTGGCGGGCGGCGATGTACTGGGCGGGCATGCCCCCGGACACCGGGCCGGGACGGAAGAGGCTGATGTCGGCGATGACGTCCTGCGGATCGCGCGGCTGCAACCGGCCCAGCAGGTCCTGCTGACCGGGCGACTCCAACTGGAACATGCCGACCGTGTCGGAGGCCTGGATCATCTTGAACGCGAAGAAGTCGTCCAACGGCACCTGGGCGGGGTCGTCGAGGTCGATGCGGGGCTGGCCGTTGGTGCGGGCGATCTCATTCACGGCGTGGGCCATGGAGGACTGCATGCGCACGCCGAGGACGTCGAGCTTGATGAGGCCGAGGTCTTCGACGTCGTGCTTGTCGGCCTGGACCATCGGGTAGTTGCCGCCCGGCGTCGGCTGCACCGGCAGCCGGTCCAGCAGGGTGTTGTCGGTGATGATGACGCCGCACGGGTGCATCGCCATTCCCCGCGGCAGCTTGTCGAGGCCGGTGGCCAGCTCGAAGAGCGGCCCGAACCGGCCCGACGCCGCCTCCTCGGACAGCTGACGGAGCTCGGGGAGCTCGGCCAGCGCGGAGGAGATGTCGCAGGCCCGGATATGTGGGAAGGACTTCGCGATCCGATCGACTTGCTGGGGTGCAATGCCGAGGGCGAGTCCGGTGTCGCGCAGGGCGTGGCGGGCGCGGTAGGTCTCGGGCATGCCGGTCACCGCGACCCGCTCCGGGCCGAAGCGATCGAAGATGCGGTCGTAGACCTGAAGGCGGCGGGCGGACTCCACGTCGATGTCGATGTCGGGCAGCGACGTACGCCGCTCGGAGAGGAACCGCTCGAAGAGCAGGTTGTGCTCCAGCGGGTTCGCCGTGGCGATGTGCAGAGCGTGCGCGACCATCGACCCGGCCCCTGACCCGCGGGCAGCAACGCGGATGCCCATCTCGCGGACGTCCGCGACGACCTGGCCGACCGCCAGGAAGTACGCCTCGAATCCCAGCTTCGTGATGACCCGCAGCTCCTCTTCCATCCGCTCCACCGCGGCGGGGGCGTGGTGCAGGCCGCGTCGTATAAGACCGGCCTCGGCCCGGGTGCGCAGCAGCGCCGCGGCCGCGTTCGGACCGGGTCCGGCGCCGACGACCTCCGGCTCGGGGAAGTGCGGGTGTCCCAGGCCCAGATCGGCGACGGGGTCCAGGAGGCAGGACTGTGCGGTCTCGGCGGTCTGCGCCAGGAGGCGGGTAGCCCGCTCGGGCCCCTCACCTGCGGCCTCACAGATCCGGGCAGCGACGGCGGCCATGTCGGCGGGCCCCTTCAGCCAGCGCTGGCCTGAGTCCAGGCGGCGGCGGTCGATCGGACGCAGCAGACGGGCCGCGTCCAGGACGTCGGCCAGCCTGTGCTGATGCGGGTCGGCGTAGCGGACAGCGTTGGTGAGCACTGCGGGGATGCGGCACTGGTCGGCGAACTGGAGGGTACGGGCAGCCAGCCGGGTGGAGCCGGGACCGGTGCCGGGGGTTCCGTACGACAGGGCCTCCAGGTACAGGCGGTCGCCGAAGAGGGCACGCCAGGGTGCGAGCAGGTGCTCGGCGCGGTCGGGGCGGCCGGCGGACAGCGCCCGTACCGGCTCCGAGGCCGGGCCGAGCAGGGCGGCCAGGCCGTCGGCGCCGTACTCCGCGAGCGCCTCATGCGTAACGACCGGCGGGCCGTCGGGGAGGGCGTGGGCGGAGGAGACCAGACGGCACAAGCGCGCCCAACCGGCCCGGCCCTGGGCGAACAGGGTGATCCGCAGAGGGGCCTCGGTGACGTGGGCACCGCCGCGTACCGGGGTACGGCGACGTGGCGCCGATGCGGCGGAAGGGGCGTGGGGCTCGACCGCGATGTCGACCCCGAGGATCGGGCGCACTCCGGCTGTCTCGGCGGCTTTGAGGAAGCGCACGGCGCCGGTGACGGTGTCGCGGTCGGTCAGCGCGAGCGCGCCCATGCCCCGGTCTGCGGCTGCCCGGACAAGGGCTTGGGGGTGGGAGGCGCCGTAGCGGGCGGAGAACCCGGATGCGGTGTGCAGATGGGTAAAACCGGCCATGACCTGCCGCCTCTCATCTGCTCACCCTCCCCACGAATGAAATAGAACCCCTGTGCGAATACAGTAGCGCGCGCCACCCGGGCCTGCATGGCGCGACGGGTTTCACGGAGGCGGGGAAGGGGGTCACGGCCAGTCGCCCCAAGGGGTGAGGCCACTCAAAGTTTTCGCTTGCGTGTTCGCATGTGGGTGCAGGGCGGGGTAGCGTGCACGAAACGATCACAACCGGGAGAGCCATGCCCCCCACCCGTCCCGGCCCCGGCCGCCCCAGGGGAATCCGCCCCGGTCCCGACGGCCCCACCGCACGCCAGAGCGCCATTGTGGAGGCCGTGCGCGACCACATCCGCGTCCACGGGTACCCGCCTTCAATGCGCGAGATCGGCGCGGCGGTCGGACTCGCCTCGACCTCCTCCGTTGCCCACCAGCTCGGCGCCCTGGAGCGGCACGGCGTCTTGGAGCGCGACCCCCAGCGCCCGCGTGCCTACCGCATCCGCGCCGACCGCTTCGCCGCCCTGGCCGGGCAGCAGCAGGAGGACGACGGGCAGCGGACCGCGCACGTGCCGCTGGTCGGCCGGATCGCGGCCGGCACTCCGGTGCTCGCCGAGCAGCACGTCGAAGACGTGCTGCCGCTCCCCCGCCGCCTGGTGGGCGAAGGCGACCTGTTCGTCCTGGACGTTGTCGGCTCATCGATGATCAACGCCCACATCGCGGACGGCGACCAGGTCGTCATCCGCGCCCAGAGCGAGGCGCAGAACGGGGACATCGTCGCCGCGATGATCGACGGCGAAGCCACCGTCAAGCGCTTCAAGCGCGACGGTGACCAGGTCTGGCTCCTCCCGGAGAATCCCGGGTACGAACCTATCTGGGGCAACGAGGCCACCATCCTCGGCAAAGTCACCGCCGTCCTGCGCAGACTCTAGGCAGGCTCGGGCAACACACTGCCCCCTCTGCGAGCGATGTCCCAGCGCAATGTCATTCTGAGCAGTGCCCGGCGGTGCCCATCCCGAAGCCGATGCTGCCGTCGGGCACACTTGTTCTCGGCCCGGCCGCTTGTTGGCGCCTGCACGCACCTCACTCTCGCCGCCATGCCGAATCTGACGCACCGTGATACAGGCCAGAGGCACCAGTGGGCTCCACCCGACGCTGTCCTACGTGACCGTCGGCCGAGCGAGGCCGTTGTGTCGGTGGAACGCCAAACGACACCACGCGCGAAAGGACCGGCCGCGATGCCAACGGCCCACCTCTCCAAGGGAGACGGAACCGTTGAGGAAGTCCTCATCTTCGACGGGCAGATCTGGGCCGAACACGCAGACGGCTCCCGCTGTACCCGTACGGGCAAGGGAAAACACCGGCAGCAACCACTGGACCCGCGCTGCCCCGGGCGCGTCGGCTACATGGCTCGCTGCCGATACTGCGGGTGGAAGGCCGAGGGGAAGGCATACGCACCTCTGCGGGCGGAGACAAAGCTGCACGCCGAGGCTTGCGATGCGCAAAAGCCCTACATCATGGCAGCCAAGGAATGGGTCGAGATGGGCGGCGGAGCCGCTCCCCGCCCACCATCCGGCTGCCGCTATACGCGCGCCGCACTGAATGCGGCGACGGCAACAGCCGAGCTGCGGCGCATCCCGGCGTGGACAGACGAGTCATACCGCTACGCGTGGGTGGCTATCCAGAACCTGATGACTGCCTTCGGCACACTGGACCCCACCGCCCGACAACTACTGGCCCCCGCCGCCCGCGCGTTGGGTGTGCTCGACGCCTACATGGAGCACACCCAAGGCGTACACCCTCCGCCTCCGCCCGTACAGACGACACGGTGACTACCACCGACCTGGCAGGGCACTGGCGCTCCGCCATAGGTGCCTTCTTGGCTGCCTCGGAGAGTTTTGCCGTCTGCCAACCGTCAGGCTCGTGACTGCCTCCCCCATGCCGATACGGCTTAGAAACGGCATTCTTCTGATACAGGGCAAAATCCAACCCACAAAATACCCCCTAGGAGCGCCGAGCGCGCCTACCTGTGGGTGATCTGGCCTGTCAGGCCCTGAGAGGGCCGCAGAACATCATACAGTCGATTTCGCCCGGCCGGAGCCCTCTTCTTTCGTGAACATTCCGGACAAGTAGGAGCGGCGAGACGGGACTTGCGTGCCTAAGTACCGCCTCCCCGATAGTCGGCGCGGCCCGTCCATCCGGCAGGCCGCTCCGAATCCCGCGAGGTCCTCATGTCCCTGCTCCCACTGCTTACCGACGCACTGACCGAAACGGTGGGCGCACTCGCTGCCCTCCTGATCCTCGGGTTACTGCACCGGGGCCGCACAGCAGTCCGCCGACTGCGTTCACGCCACCCTCGGGCCGCCGAGGCGGTGGCCACTCCCCTTCCAGAAGGGCTGCCCGTGTTGCGCCTCTACACCCTCTACTCGGCTAACGGTCCCGCCTGGGGTTCCCACCAGCGCGTCAGCGCCCAGCCGCCGGGGGCCTGCGTGGTCTTCGTCGTGGACAGCCGCCCGCTGCGCTTTCGGTTGACCGACACACTGCGGCACGACGGGACCTACATCGCCGAGCAGACCGACGACCTGTAGCCACCGTTGGAATGGCCACCGTGCACGGCCGGGCGCTCCTGAAGGAGGGGCTGCTCCGGTCGGCACGGTGGCCACCGTCCCGCGCCGCTTCCGTGCCCAGGACCGGTCCCTGGTGGCCACCCACGCACCCGGTGGCCGCTGCGATAGTTCGTACCCGGACTCGTCATAGGCCTTGTGGCCAGTGGCCGCCGCACGCGTCCTGCTGGTCGGGGCAGGTGCCGCGACCAGCACCGGCGGGCTTCGATGAAGCTGCTCATGATGACGGTCCCCCAGGTCGCCCATCGAGAACTGCGGCCAGGAGCGAACTCCAGCTGCTCACGGTGGAGTTCCTACTCGAAGTCGTCTTCCGCGTCGGTGTCGTCGGCGGGCACGGCCGGGTACGGACCTTGCTAGGTGCGTGGTTCCTGGTCGGCGGTACGGGACTGGACCACGGCCACGTAGACCGTGATCGCGGCCACGAAGACACCGGCGACTGCCAGGGGTGCCGCGGCCACGTCGGCGACCTGCTCGACGACCTTTGCAGGGCCGTCGAGCACGGGGTTCTCGACGGGCCCTCGTCGAAGCCACCACGCGCACAGGGCGCTCAGCAGCTCCAGTGCCAGGGTCAGGGCCATGCCACCGACAAACGTGCGGACGTGCCGGGGAGTTCGGGTCGACGTCATGTCAGGTCTCGCCTTCGGAGAAGTGCAGGTGCTGCTTACGCTGGGACTGTCCCTGACGTGGCCACCGTGTCCTCGGCGGGCGCGTCCTGAGTTGGGGCTCTGCATCCTTGCCATCCGGGCGACGCCACGGCGTGGCACTACGCGATGCGGCGGACCGTCGCCGACGGGGCGCCGTCGGCGGCCAGGACGGTGATGTCGAGACGCTGCCCGCTCTCGTCGCACAGCTCCAGACGTGCCCCTTCCAACGCCCTTTGGGCTTCGGTGAGGTGTTGACGGCGTACCGCCTGGGGCTCGTCGTCCCATGCGGCCACCACCGTCACCTCGCGGGCCAGTGTCCCGTCCACGAACAACGGCACGTCCGCATCCATGAGGGCGCCCAAGGCCTGGACCGTGTCGTGGCGCAGCACCTCGGTGGACAGGAGCTTGAGCGTGGTGGGCCGACTCTGGGCGTTGCGGGCACGGTCGGCAATCATGTTCGCGCTGGCACCCTGCTCGGTGCTGTCGGCGACCATCGCCTCGGCGAGCAGCCGCTTGGCCTCCTGGACTGCCAGCGCGGCCGGCGTCGTGTGGTCCCGGCCGCCGCCGTCCAGTGGCAGCGGCCATCCGGCTCTGACGCACAGATCCTGAAGGTCGAGCCGGGCATCGCCCATCGAGCGCTCCTCGATGTGCGGGCCCGAGGCCTGCCCGGATTCCGGGTCGTGGTACCACCGTTCGACTGGCCTGCTGGACTGCTGGTGCCATCTGGCCACGGCACCGAGGTTGTCGATCACGTCGTCCACGGTCAGCCAAGTCAGCCCCTCCTCATGGAGGGCCGCCAGCAGTCCCTCGAACGTGCGGGCCATCCGGGAAGGGAACTTCACGGCAGGTCGGGGCCATTGGAATCCGCGCACGGGGAGAGCTCCTTCTCGCTGGTGAGACTTCACCGTGGCAGTCAAAGTATTGACCAGTCAAGAACTTGACCATTCCGAGGTGGTGAAACTACACGTGCGAGAGACGGGGCCCCTTCTGAACCGTGCGTAGGTTCGAGCCTACTGGGTCCTGCACGAACCCTCGTCGGCTCACATTCAGGCAGTAATGACCAGCCGACCCGAAGACCACGGGCCCGTCGGCTCCACGGAGCAGCACGCAGCCGGTGCTCGTCAAGGACACTGCCCGTACGGCCGAGGACACTGCCCGCAACTCCCGACTCGTCCTAGTCGGTTGGGCGCTGACCTACTCGGGCGGCGGCGGGAGGGTGCTGTCGAGGAGGCGGGCGGCGCTCTCGTGCCCGTGGGCGCGCAGGAGTTTGACCAGGTCCCACGTGACCTCGTGGCGGACCCGGGTCATGAGGTCTTGGGCCTCGGTGTCGTCGAGGCTGCTCATGCCCATGGAGATCCAGAACTCCGCCTCTTGGGACTCGGTGGTGAACTCCGGCGTGCTCACACCGGGTTCCCGTCGTAGTCGACGGGGTCGCCGTCGGTGCCCAGTCGGAGGGTGAGGCCGTCGGCGTGCGCCTCGTCGGGGCCGTATTCGTGCTGCTGAAGCCAGGCTCCGGCGTGGGCGGCGGCCTCAGCCTGGCTGTTCAGTGGTTCGTCCGCCTCGCCCTGTTCCCCGTCTTCGCCGGTGGCCTCCCAGATGTGTCCGATGTCGTCGGGCAGTTCGGTGAGGACGGCGCGGCCGCCGGCCAGCTCCAGCGTGATGGGGTCGGGGGTGCCGGGCCTGCGGACGGCGTCGGGCCACTTCTTGCGGGCGGACTGGCGGGTGATTCCTCCCCACGCGGTGCCCAGGTCGGGGTATCCGGCGCCGCAGTGTCCGGCCACCTTGGCGGCGGTGGCGGCACGGGATTCGGCGGAGCGGGTGATCTGCCACAGCGCGTGCAGGAGGGCGAGCTGGTAGTCGGGGGCGGCGCTGGCTTCGAGGGGGAAGTCACTTCCGGCCTCGTGGTAGTCGGCGGCGCGGGTGGAGATCGCGCGGGCGAGCCGGTCGGCGGCGTCGTGGACGTCGTCGGCCAGGGTGATGAGGTCGTCCTCGCCGGGCTCGCGCCAGGCCGGGGTGCGGGGGGACAGGACGTCGGTCCAGAAGTCGGGGTCGTCCTTGCGCGGTGTCGGGTTCATATGGACAGCCTAGGATGTCGCTACCTGCGTTGACATCCAAAGGTGTCAATTGGCATATGACAGTTCTGGGTGTCGTTCTGGACCCCGGAACTGTGGGCTTATCCGGAGTCAAGGGCTGCGTAATGAAAACCTGACGATCCATCTTGACTAGCCATCAACCGTAATGAGATCTTTACGGCCATGACGACATATCAGCTGGACGGCCACACCTTCAGGCCCGCGCCCCTATGGGCCACCTCCGGCCCGGACGGGATTGAGGATCTCGTGGGCATGGTGGCCACCTGCAGCTGCGGGTGGCGCGGTGCCGACGGTCTCCCCGGAATGGAGGGGAAGAGCGGAATCCCGCACCCCGACGCCCACCCGGTCACGCAACCAGAGGGCGAGGCCAAGGCCGAACAGTCCGCCGAGAACGAGTGGCTGGACGAGCACATCGACCCCCTCGTCGACACCTCCGTCCCGGCCGGCCTCGCGGACCAGATCCGATCCGTCGGCAGCCAGCTCGACGAGCTGATCCGGGCCGACAAACCGATGGCCGCCCTGGCCGCGGTCCGCCTCTCGGGCGGCTACTTCGCCCGCCAGGCCCGCGACGCGGCCCTGCGCGCAAGCTACCTCGACCACTCCTGGTCGCAGATCGGCGAAGCCCTCGGCATCTCCAAGCAAGCAGCTTGGGAGCGATACGGAAAGTCCCGCCCGGAACGCGACGCGGAGTAGAGGACAGGATGACCCAGTTCGACGAATCGCCTCCCGCACCTTTGTCCCAGCGGGGCCGGGTGCTCGACGTCCTCCTCGACCAACTCACCTTGGAGGACAAGCTGGAGCTGGTCCGCCGGGTGCGGGTCGGCGCCCTGGTCCTGCGGGAGGGGGACCGGGTGGAGGCCCGCCGACGGTTGCGGGGGTCCTACCCGCACGAGGGCCTGGAAGCGGAGGAAGGGGCGAGCGCGGACTCCGCGGACTACAGCGTGGCCTACGACGTCCCGGCCAGGACGTTGGGCCGGGTGCTGCGGGTGCGGCAGTACGTCACCCCGTTCCCGTACAGCGTCCGCTTCGACACCGGCATCGAGCTGAGCCTCGCCGAGGACGAGATCACCGGCGTCGTCGAGCAGCCGTCCGAGCACGAGCGGGAACAGGACGATGCGCTCTGGCACATCCCTGCCGACCGGATGTTCAGCTCGGCCTGCTCGTTGTGGATCGACCGGGTCGGCCGGGCCTGCCCGCAGTTCACCGGCCACCGCGGGCCGTGCGGACTTCCTCCGCGGTAACGCTCAGGGTCCGGCGACCAGGTACGTGATCAGGGCTGCGTCGAGCGCACGGTCGTACCGGTACAGGATGCTGATCCCGCGGCCGCCGGTCTCCTCGGGCAGCAGCTCGACGACGTACGACGACGATCCCGGCCCGGAGTCGGGGACCTCCTCGCCCCGTCCGGGGTCGGATTCGAGGGAGATCCGGATGTCCTCGACGGCGGCCCGTTCACGTGGGCTGAGATCGGCGCGTGCCTTCTCGGCGGCGTCGGAGTAGAACGCGTGGGTCACCGGCCATTGGCCTTCGTGTCGAGCTTGCGGCGGAGTTCATCGGCGACGTCCTCGTCCGTGCGGGCCAGGGCGGCGGCGCCCTCGGGGTCGAGCCGCAGCAGCACCCGGTGCCGGTACGTCTGGATCAAGCGGCGGGCCTGCGTGAGGTCGTCGAGATCGGTGTCGGCCAGCTTCTCCTCGAACTCGTCCACCTCGGTGGATGTGCCGTACGTGCGCAGGGCCAGCCGGAGCTCGCGGACGGTGGTCATGGGCGGGGCCGGGATGGGTGCGTGGTGGTCGGGTTGTGCGGTCACGGTCGCCTCCTGGTCGTCGTCTTCGACGCTACTCGGGGCACGGCCCGCTCCGCACGTACTCCACTGCATCAACGGGCGTTCGCCGCAGCCGTAGATGGAGCGCAAGGAACGGGCACCGTCGCGTACCGGTTCGTGAGCGCGGCCCGCATGACGACCTCGGCCAAGTCCATGTCCTCGGGCACAAGCGTCACTACACCCGTCCCGCGTTCATCACGACGGCGCGGGGCAACCTCTTCCAGCGCAGTCAGCCCGGCCACGTCCAGGTCTGGTCCTGCTCCGCGAACAAACCCTCGCCGCCCGCGCGAGGACCCTCCGGGTAGTGGTCAGGAGCTGGAACAGGGCCAGGGCCGCGCCGACCGGTCGCTGCTGGTCCTGGCGGCCATCACGTTCGAGTTCTGCGGCGGCTAAGCGGCCGCGGTCAGCTTCAGGCACCTGTAGGGGAAGGGGTGTTGGTCAGGCCGACTTGGCTACCGCATACGGCGCGGGGACGGAGTCCGCCGCCTGCTGTGCGGCATCGAGTGCCTGGGCGAAGGCGTGGACGGCCAGGGACGCCTCGCCCGTCATACCGTCCAGTTCGGTTGCTGCGAGGTCATCGCGGGCAGTCCGCGCGAGCAGGTCCAACACGTTGGAATGGGTGTCGGTGAGGTGCTGGATCTGGTGAAGTTCGGTGTACCGGGAGTCGGCGCGTGCGGCTTCGGCGGCGTACGCCTCCAGGGCCGTTACCCGGTGCTCGGCCCCGGCCAGGCTCTGGGCGAGAGCCTGGCGGCGGCCCGCCAGCAGACGGCGAACGCGCTCGCCTTCCGGCTGATCCGGTTCCTGGGCGGCGAGACGGCTGTAGTCCCGCAGACCCTCGGCGATCTCCCACAGGTGCGCCGGGAGCAACAGGTCGTTGCGCTGGCGGTCCAGCAGGTTCTGATGGTGGACGGTGGAGGTGAGCACGGCGGTCAGTGCGGTGCGGGCCCGCGTCAGCAGCACCTGCGCCTCGGCCGTGAGTTCCGAGGGGATCACCATGTGCTCCCGGGCGGCTCGTTCGGCGTCCCGCTCCACGTTGTACCGGCGGGCTGAGTGCCACTGGAAGTAGCCGAGGAGCCCGATGTAAGCCACGCCCATGAGCGCGCCCGTTTGCAGGATGGGGGCCACTTCGGCGAGCTTGCCGAGGAGGAACCCGTTGGCCGTATGCGAGTTGAGGGTTGCGGCAGTGCCGTCCAGGTAGACGGACAGCGCCCCGGCGCCCGCCGTGGCACAGGCAGTCGGTCCTGCTCCCTGGAACATGACGGCTGCCGGCCGGAGCGTCCCTCCCCCGTAGAGAAAGGGACGCTCCCAGGACCTCAGCAGCAAGGTCCGCGTCTTCTTGTCGAGATCGGGGTCCAGTACAGGGCTCTCGGCATCCTGCGGGTCGTACACGATTCAGGTCTCCTGCGGCTCGGTGGCTTGCTCGTGCCTTGCGCTCGGCGCTGGGCGTCCTGTGCGGAACGGTCGTCTGGAACCTGGCCACCGACACGCCGCCCCAACCGCACCTCACTGTCGCAGTTGGTGGAGAGCGGGGCGCGTGCAACTGCCCAAAACGGCCCAGGTGAACCAAATTTCGTGAATCCGAAGAAAATCCGGCCCCCAGAATGGGGCCTCCTGCACCCGTTCTCGTCACCCCCGGGGTGATCGGTCCTGACGGGCTACGAAAGGCCTCCAGCGGGCCGCTCAGGCGTTTTTGCGTCTGGATCGATGCGGTGAAGCTGCCTGCGGGGGCGGGGCCGGGCCGCTGTGACTTAGCGCTGTGGTTGGCCCCTGAGCGTTCTTGTTGGCCCCGGTGCGCATCGTGCTTGGCCCCACGCCCGGGTCTCCCGGCGGGTAGGCCCCGCCGGGACGCGAAGAGGCCCCCTCTACCCTGGCCCGATGATGGATGCTGATGCGCGTGACTTCCGGGTCGGCGACGTGTTGTCGATCGCCTGTCCCTTCACGCCGGCCAGGGTCGAGCAGGGCGTGACCTGGGGCACCATGTCTGTGCGCTGGCCCTGGTGGGAAATCGACAGCGACAGCGACTTCATCCACTGGAACGGCGTCGTTGCCCTGGGCGTGCACTCTGGCGAGTACGTCGCACCTGACATGCAGGCGGAACTGTTCCGTACCGAACCGCCGCCCCAACATCTGAAGGCAGGAGACATCTGTCGGGTTGGAGTGCCACCGACCGTGGTCCACGTGACGGCCGTCGATCACCATGACCCGCCCCTTGAGACGGGCTGGTTGCCCCGCCCGCGACAGACGGTGGCGGTGCTGCGCCGCGGCGTGTCTTACCGCGAGTTTCCGGATGGGAGCCATCTCGACGGCTCGGGATACACCATTCATCCCGACGACGGGATCCCCTTCGGCTTTGAACTGTTGATGCGGCCGTACGCCCACCTCGACCTGGGTGACGAGGTCGCCGACGCCACTGGCCGGGCATGGCGGTTCGAAGGCCCCTGGGAGTGGACGCCCTTCGATGGCGAGCCAGTCAGCACGGGACCCGGCTGGCCATTGGTCCTGCTCACCCGCGCAGGAGCGCCATGCTCCACCGAGCAAGCCGAGGCAGTGGCCGCGAGCACGGTGAACGGTTCGCACCAGGAGACGGTCCGAGACTGGATGTCACTCACGGAGGCCTCCCCGACGCCCTGACCGGTGGCGGCGCCTCCGTCGTCGCCTTCCTGAGCACGGGCCGCCCGTATCACCCCTCTGTGGCATTTCCGCAGGTCAACGGTGTCCGTGCTTTAGCGTTCTAGTTGTCCATCGGGGCCAACTACGGCGCTCAGTCACAGCCGCTGGCGCTCGGTGGACCGTCGAACCTCCCCGTTGTCGCGGTGTGCAGACACGGCGAACGGCGAAGCCGGTGCCACGGGGTGGCACCGGCTTCGTTGCAGGCGCGCGGTGTCCCGCGCC
This sequence comes from Streptomyces sp. NPDC087440, assembly GCF_044744005.1. Lineage (NCBI taxonomy): Bacteria > Bacillati > Actinomycetota > Actinomycetes > Kitasatosporales > Streptomycetaceae > Streptomyces > Streptomyces sp. NPDC087440. The sequence continues at coordinate 56,441 of NZ_JBIUXN010000033.1, forward strand.
CCGGCGCGCGCTACTTCCAGTTGGGGTCTGCGTAGCCCCAGTCGATGTCCGCGCGCTGGCGACGCCACTTGATGTCGGCTACGTCCCAGTTGGTGTCCTTGCCCATGATGAGCTCCCTCCCCTAGCGCCGCCCGGATCGGCGGCAACATCAAGATCCTAGGGCCCGCTGTCCGTGCAGCGCGAGGCTTTACCGGCACCGCGGACCGCCCCACAACTTCTGCAACTCGGTGCACAGAGAGGGGTTTTGACTGTATTTCAGTCGGTCTGAGCTGCTCTATGCCCAGGACGGAGCACGAAGGGCCGGAGCGGGCGTGCCGCTTTCCGCCTCTCCGCGTACAGTCCTCCTCGCACCCAGACACCACGCTCTTCCGCACATCACTCCCCCACGCTCACACACCTCTTCCTTGACGCCTCGCCCCCGCCGCCGGGGAGCGAGGCGTTCCAGTCTCCGCTGCCCCGCACCGCCGTACGTGCGGGGCAGCGTCATGCCCCAGCTCGCAGCGGGAATACCGCCGCCCATCTCCCCTGGCCACCCAGGACTTGCGCGCCTTGCACCCGCCTCCTGCACAGTCACCTCGTCCCCCAGAACCGGCGAGGCCGCGCCTGTCGGTGCCTTCGCCGTGTACGTCCTGTCGTCCGTCAAGCCCTGTGAAGTCGCGCAGCCGCCAGGTCTTCAGCGCCGAGCGCGCCCAGGCCGGGCGATCTTCGCGAGAACGCGACACCTGGCCGCCCCTGCACCGGCTCCCGCTTCCCCTTCAGCACACCCAGGCACCAAGCCCACCTTGCGGACGAAGTCCCGTCCGTCCTCACCCAGCCCATGGAGAAGGAAGGTCCTGTGCTCCCGACCCGTCTGCCACCCACCCGGTATTGCCTGCTGGTCGCCGTCGGGCTCCTCGTGCTGGTCTATCTGGCAGCACCCCGTCTGCAGAGCCACGGCCCGTCCCCGGCTGTGCTCTTCGCCATCGTGCGGTTCCTGGCCAGGCTCCACCCGAGAAGGACTCGTCGGCCCGCGGCAAGAGCCCGCACTGCCGCCAACGGCCAACCCGGCGCACAGACAGCCCGAGCCACCAGCCACAGGCCCAGTCCACACCGCCCAGTCCACACCGCCCGGGGACATCCGCAGGACCAGCACGCCGTGCTCCGTACCGCCAGCCGCCACCCGCACCCGGACCCCACCCACCCATGTCGGGCAAGACCCATGCACAGGCCCCGTAGCCGTCACCCGCCGCCTCCTTGCGCACCTAGCACTCCGGCCTCACACGCTCCACCTCGCAACATCTGGGCACCCCACCCCGTCGAAACGGCGTACCGCCGACCTCACACCCGAACCGCCACACACCCTTGTCAGGAGACCCTCATGACCTCTCGGAACACCACCGCCCAGCCGCCCGCCCCCACCGCACCGCAACCCGGACCTGCCCCGGCCCCCACCCTCTCGCCCCGGCTCACCACAGCCAGCCCGGCCACCGGCCCATCCGAGCTGCGGCACGCGCTGTTCGTCGGTGCGGCCCGCGGGACCGGCAGCGTCCTCACCTCACGAGCCCTGACCTGGCTCCTCGACCGGATAGCCGTAACCCCCGTCATCGGCAGGATCGTTGAATGGATCAGCCCCAGCGACTGACCCCCGCTCCCCCGACGCCTAAGGGCTCCGGCACACCGAGATGTCGGGTGTGCCGGAGCCCTCGGCCCTCCCGGCTGCCAGCTGCAGCCGCCGTTCGCGTCTGTACCTGCCGGGTCCTTCAGCGGAAGACTGGTCGGGCGCGCCACAGAACCCGAGACCATCATGGCGGTGGCCAACGGGTGGGCCACCGAACCAACGGCCAGCGGCCGCTTCTGTCTGCCCGGGTCACCCCTGGTCAGTGACCGGCCACAAGTGGCCACGCCCACTGGCGGCGGTGCGCTGCTGCTCTTCCTGGTACGCCCGGGCCTCCTCCAGCCGGCGCCGCGCGGTCCGGGACTTGACACCCAGGAGCTTCTCGACGTCCGGGCCATTCAGGGTCCGGCCCTGTTCCTTGGCCTCGTCCAGTTGCTGCGCCAGCAGGGCGACCTGGCCGGCCTTGGTCGTGGGTACCGGCTCGGGCGCTACCGGCATCTGCTCGGGCAGACGGGCCGTTGCCTCGCCCGTGACCGGGATGTGGCCACTGGCCGCGACGTCCGCTGTCTGCCGCTCGGGCGCCCTCGACTGGAGCGGTAGGTGGCCAGTGGCCGAGGCAGTGGCCACCGGCTGCGGAACGTCCGGCACCGGTTGCGGTTGGCCGGTGACCGGAGCGGATTGGCCGCCGCCGAAGAACGGGTGGGGGCCAGTGTCCGGCACAGGTGACCGGTCGTCGGCGTCGTCGGCCGCCGCTGGCCACTGCTCCTGACGCCACCGTGTTTCCACCGGCTGCTCCCCCGCTGTAGGTCTCTCCGGTGTGGCACCTTCCGTCTCCGGCGAACCTGAGGAGCGCATTGCGGCAAGCGAGGTGTCCCGGTGGCCGATGGCGCCCGAGCGGGCCCCGGACACAACCGGCTCCAACTCCTCCGCCGTGAGGGGCTGTCCCGTGTCCGGATCGGTGACGCCGTACACCTCGGCCAGGTAGCCGCCGAACTGCACGGGCGTCGGGAACGCTCCGAGCAGGGCAGCCAACTCCCGGAACGCTGCGTAGTAATCCTCGTCCGTCAACGTTGCCGGATGCCCATCCCGGGTCTCCTCGCGCGGCTGGCTGTCGGCGGTCCGGACATGAGCATCTTCCTGCCCCGTCCGGGTCGGCTCAGATACCGGCCCGTCGACAGGTACATCCTCTGGAGCAGCAGCCTGCTCCAGAGCTGCCGGGGCCGGTGCCGCTGCTACGGGCGCCGGAGGCAGGAGGACAGGTTCGATGCCCGCGGCCGCGAGCCCCGCCGGAGCCGTGTCCGCAAGGGGTATGCCGTACTTCGCGAGGCGCAGCGGCATCAGGGCCTCGATGGGAGCCCGGCGCTTCCAGGACTTCCCGAACCGGGCCTTCAGCCGCGACTGGTAGATCAGCCGGTCCTGCTCCAGCTTGATGACCTGCTCATAACTCCGCAGCTCCCACAGCTTCATCCGCCGCCACAACCGGAAGGTCGGCAGCGGGGACAGCAGCCACCGGGTCAGCCGCACGCCCTCCATGTGCCTGTCCGCGGTGATGTCCGCGATCCGCCCCACCGCATGACGGGCCGCCTCGACGGAGACGACGAAAAGCACCGGGATGACCGCGTGCATGCCGACGCCCAGCGGGTCGGGCCAGGAGGCCGCGCCGTTGAACGCGATCGTCGCGGCGGTGAGGAGCCACGCGGTCTGCCGCAGGAGCGGGAACGGAATCCGCATCCAGGTCAACAACAGGTCCAGGGCCAGCAGGACACAGATGCCCGCGTCGATACCGATCGGGAAAACGTACGCGAAGTTCCCGAAGCCCTTCTCCAGCGCCAGTTCGCGGACCGCCGCGTACGAACCAGCGAACCCGATCCCCGCGATGATCACCGCACCGGTGACCACCACGCCGATCAGGATGCGGTGCGCCTTGGTCAACTGCGGGGCGCTCACGTCGTCAGCCTCTCTGCCTCGGGAAGGAAGAGCGCGATTTCGCGCTCCTCGCACTGGTTCAAGATCCGTCAACCCTGCCATGCGGCGCGTCCTCACCCAAGGGGTTCGTGGCAGCGCATGCGGCCCGTCCACCAGTGGCGTGTTCCTCTGCGGTGTCGCCTTCATCCCAGAACCCCCGGCCCCACTCGGCACATGATGGGCCGCAAAGGGCCGAACCGGGTTTCTGCGCACCGCTCTTACTGTGTGGCCGTCCTGCGGGCCTGGGTGCCGGTCCGTCGTACGCAGTGCGGCTTCAAAACCGGGTTTTGAAGCCGCCCCGTGCGAATCGCCTGGACCAACGCATGTCGGACACCAGCGTCGTGACATCCTGTCCTGGTCCGCTAGTACCGGCAGTGACTGCAGCCGGGAAGCATACGGAAGACGGAGCATTACTCATGGCACGCATGACTGCGGTTGTGAACCGCAAGGGAGGCGTCGGCAAATCGACCGTTACGGTCAACGTCGCAGCCACCACCGCTGAGGTACTGGGCCCGACGCCCGAGGGCAAGGACGACAATGTCGTCGCCATCTCCAGTGACCCGCAAGGTTCATCGAGCTGGTGGTCTGAACGAGTCGGCGATGATCTGCCGTTCTCCTTCGCCCAGGTGAAGCAGGCTCAGGATCTCCACGTCCTTGATCAGATCAAGAAGTCCCGGAGCATCAAGCACGCCTTCATCGACACCCCCGGCTGGATGGACCTTCCCGAAGAGGAACGGCAGAGCGCCGGCGATCCCTTCGGAACGGGCAGTGCCGCGGAGGCGATGCGTCACGTCCTCGCCACAGCCGACGACTTGATCATCCCGATGTTCCCCGAGGGGCTGTCGTACATCCCCACGCAGGAAACCATGAACGAGGTCGTCCTGCCGCTCGGACTCCCCTACCTTGTCGTGATCAATAACTGGGATCCGCGAGACGGAGTCGCCGACCTGCAAGAAGCGCAGGAGTTCGCCCGGGCCAACGGCTGGAAGCTGGCGAACACGGTGATCCGCCGCTACAAGGTGCACACCCGGGCGGCACTGGAAGGCACCGTCGTCACCCGCTACAAGAAGAACCGCGTCGCCATGGAGGCCCGCGAGGACTTCTACAAGCTCGCGGTGGAGATCGGAGCCGGAGGCAAGGGCCGACGATGAGCAGCCGTAAGAAGATCGACATCACAGCCCTCGCCGGTACTGCCCCGGCAGCCGCGAAGAACGACGGCGTCGACACGGCGGTGACCACCGTCCGCATGCACCTGGTGGTCGGGAACCCAGACAACCCGAGGTCCAAGGCGGAGTACACCGACAAGGACGCGGACTTCGTCGAGCTGAAGCAGACCATGTCGCAAGTGGGCCAGCTCCAGCCGATCGCCGTGGTGTCCAGGGATGTGTGGCTCCGCCACCTTCCTGAGCACACGAAGGAGGTCGGCACCGCGCAGTACGTCGCCCTTGGCGGCAACCGCCGACTGGCCGCCGCACGAGCTCTGCGCTGGACCCTGATTGATGTCCGCGTGCAGGACCACCTGGGGAAGGGGGAGGAGCACCAGCTGGACGAGTCGGTACTCATCGACAACATCCACCGCAAGGCAATCGCCCCCTGCAAGGAAGCTCGCTTCCTCAAGCGGATGGTCGCCAAACACGGCTCACAGGACGCAGTAGCCAAACGCATCGGCAAGACCCAGATGTACGTGTCCCAGCGGCTTGCGCTCCTGAAGTTGGCACCGGACCTGCAGGATCTTGTCGATGCCAAGGTGTTCAAGCTGAAGGCCGCCCGCGAACTCGCCGGTCGCACCGCGGACCATGACGAACAGCGCGCCGCGTACGAGGAGCTTGTCGCGGAACCCAAGGCCGCCAAGCCAGAGAAGTCGCAAGGTGTCGAGGCAACGGCAGCTGCCAGTGCGGGGGCTCAAAACGCGGTTTTGGCACCCCCGTCGGCAACGGTGCCCGAACAAGCCTCACCCCCTGACGACGACGAGGTTCAAAACCCGGTTTTGAACTCGGCGGCCTCCCCTCTCTCCCAAGCACAGGTCACTCCGTCCGACTCGGGGCCGACCTCGACCCCGCATGGCTCCGCAGAGGATCTTCAAAACCCGGTTTTGAAGCCGCCCGCCGCAGTAGCCGTAGCGAACCCGCCCAACCTTGGCGGCCTGCCGGTGGACTGGGCAGATGCAGATGAGGTCCTGGCATTCCTCATGGAACACATGCCGCTCGCCAGCCGTAAGCGGCTGGCGAGCCGACTGCTCCGAGAAAACACAGAACTCTGATCCTCACGCACCAGGAATACTCGCAACTCGCAGGCCACCAGGGCACTTGATTCTCACCCTGGTCCCTTCGCAACGCGGGAAGGACATCAGTCCTTGAAACAGAAGAAGGCCCGTCCTGACGCGAGGTTCGCGTCGGGACGGGCCTTCTGATTTCTACCGGTCTGTCACGTGCTTGTCCCCGCGATGGCGTCGTCCAGGAGCGCGGCCACGTCAGCTACTTCGGCCGTGTACGGGTCGACGTAGCCCTCGTGGTCGCTGGCGTCGAACGCGGTTGTCCATGCGCTGATCCAGGCTCCGGGTACCAGCGCCGTCTCCCGGCCAGCCAGTGCGGTGGTGATCCGTGCAACGTCGTGGGAGGCGTGCCCGGTCTGCACGTAGGGGCCAAGACGCAGGAGAGTATGGCCGTTCCCGTCCTCTTTGCAGGCCTCGACGGTGACGGCGTAGTGCGCCGGGTCCATGCCGAGGTCGTCGGGGAGGGACAGGTTGGCGGCGGCGTGGGTGAGGATCGAGTGTCCGGGCTGCCAGACGCCGAGGATCGCGGCCGTCTCGCAGCGGAGCCAGCCGCGTCCGATGTAGCCGAGCTGGCGGCCGTGGAGGTAGGCCACAGCGTGCGGGGTGTCCGGGTGGACCAGGGCCACGGCGATGACCTCGGGGCCGCGGTCGTCGCCGGGCCGGACGTGCGCGCGTTCCACGAACGGACCGACCCGCACGGCGACATCCTGCGCGCTGCCGGGTTCCCAGGGTTGCGGGTTGCGTACGGCGGTGAGCATCGCGCGGAACTGGTCGACGGCGGCCTGGTCCTCGGGGGAGAGGGTGCCGGGGGAGTGACCGCAGCGGCACAACGTGGGTCGCTTCATCGGGTGGGCTCCTGTTCGGGGGTGCGAGTGGCGGTCGGTGGGGCCGGGCTCAGGTAGCGGGCGGCGGTGTTCACGAAGGTGTCGTGGGCGTTCTTCGCGGCCTCGCGGGCGGCGGTCAGGTCGTCGGTGGTGGCGTACGCGGTCCGGATCGCGTAGGTGAGCGTGATCATGTGGTCGGCGGCGGTGCGTACGACCTGGTCCTCGAAGAGGACGCGCAGGGCGACCAGCGGGCGGGTGATCGCGCTGCGGGTCATGTGGCTCTCGCCGAGCAGGGTCTCGATCCGCTCGCGGCTGGCGCCATGGAGGATGGCGCCGCCGCGCCTCCACATTGCCGTGCGGTGGTCGCTGGCGGCGCAGGCCAGCGCGGTGACGGCTTCGAGCCGGTCGCGGCGGATCGCCTCGCCGTGGCTGACGCGTACCGACCGTTCGGCGGCGCGCTCCGCGAAGCGGCCGCTGACGATCGCGCCCAGCAGGGTGGCGACGATGGTGAGGGCGGCGGTGATGAGGGTGGCTAACACGCGGGTCCTCTCGGTGTGCTGATGGAGGGGGAGGCCGGGGAGTGCCGCGCCCCGGCCTTCCGGCCGGGTCGGTGGTTCAGGAGGTCGTGGCCGCGCGGTGGAGGTTGGTGTCCTGCCGTGCGTTCGCCCGCGTGGGGCAGTGTCCGCGCCTCCCCCGTGGGCACTTCAGGGAGCAGGCCGGTGGTCGTCCTTGCTGTGGAGGAAGGCGAGCAGCTGGCGTCCGGCTTCGGTGGGCTGGCGGCCGGTGCCCTCGCAGTCGGCGCACCAGTCCATCTCGGGCCAGTAGGGCTTGAGGTCTGGTGCTTGGTCCACCAGAGCGTCGCGGTGCGGGCCGGGTGGTGCAGCGCGAGCAGCTGGGCGGGGTCGGGGAGCTCGCTCATCTGCTGGTGCAGTGGGTTGGCCTCGGTGATGCCCACGGCGTGGCGGGCGGTGGTCGCCTGCTGGAGCAGGTCGTTGTCCTTGCGGTTCCACTCCTGCCATTCGGCGTTGGGGGTGAGCGGGTCGCCGTTGCAGTGCGGGCACGTCTCTTCGAGGGCGGGCAGCTGCACCGGTTCCGCGGGTTGCCCAGTGAGAGCGGCGCGGAAGTGTCGCAAGGAGGCCGAAATCGCGGATGCCATAGGGGAGTCCTCCTTCAAAGGGTGGAGAGTGCCGGGGCGGCCGGGCTCGTGGCCGACGGCTGCCCCGGGCCGGACAGGGGTGAAGCGGCCCGCCTCATGGGGTGGGCCGCTTCGGGGGTGTGCTGTGCGCAGCGGTGGTCAGCCGCTGGCGGGGGTGTCCATGCGCAGTTCGGCCAGGGCGATCCCGACCGTGGCGCAGGGCCCGGAGCAGAAGTCGCGGGCGGGCATGCGGGAGCCCTGGACATGGATGCGGACCCAGCCGCGGGCCTGCTGGCGGCGGTCCGTGGCCGTGTGGCCGCATCCGTCGACGGGGCAGTCGCCCGGCGGGGGGATGCGGCGTCCGGGCTGGGAGCCGGTGCCGTTGGTGACGTACTGACCGCCGTACCACTCGCGCTGCTTCTGCGAGCGCTTCGTGACGGGCTTGCTGGTGCTCTGGTGCTCGCGGACGGCGGCCAGGCAGCCGCACGCCTCGGTCGCGGGGATCTTGCGGTACGTGTGCTGGCGGTAGCCGCGCATGCTGCCGTGGTCTATCCCCTGTTCCTGGCCGATGACGCTCACCGTGCCGTCCCCCTGTGCCGTGTTGAGTGCCAAGGCCGCGGTGAGGATGTCGGCGTGGTCGAACGCGAGTCGTTCCGGCAGGGCGTTCAGGGGCCACCAGCGGGCGGTGCGGGCGTCGTCCCCGGCGACGATCGGGGTATTGGCGGGGACGACGGCCAGGAAGGCGTCGGTGCTGTACCGGCCGCGGGGGTCGCGGCCGGGCTGGTCCCAGGTGCCGATCTCGCGCAGGGAGTTGGTGGCCACGCGGAGACCGGTCTCCTCCCCGAGCTCCCGGGCGGCGGCTTCACGGCTGGACTCGCCCGGGTCGAGGTGACCACCGTTAGGAACAGTTCACCTGTCTCAGAGCCGCTGTTGTCTCAGTAGATCCGCCCAACGGATCTGCAAGGACTCCGCCTATAGGCGGTCGATGGTGTCTCACGTTGAGCGAAAGATTTTGCCCTGCTGTGACCTGGCGATCCATTGGCTCCGCCCGGTTCCTTGTCGCGGGCCCAGGAACTGGTCGGCGAACTGAGCGGCGACGGCCTGGAAGGGACATTGCCGGAGATGGAATTCCTGATGGCCCGACTGCGCACTCGCGGGGCCCCCGTCGACATTGATCAGCGGGAGGGGTTCCGTTGATGTCGCTGGCCGTTCGGAATTCCTGGATGTCACCGGCGCCGGTGAGCGACTCTTCCGCCATGGAGCGAATCATCGACCTCAACCAGATCTCCCGCGAGTTCGCGGATTCCGAAGGGTTCGACGACGTGAACTCGCCGAACTAGTACCGGTAGCCGGGCCGGTGAGCACGTGGGTTCTGGAACTGTCGGACGACGTCAGAACGTCAGCGGCTCGCGACACGGGATGTCGGCGGTCGGCGACATGGCCGTGATCTCGTATAGCTGCCGTCACCCGCCACGGACTGAGCGTTAGTGATCGACCTGCGGCACACTACCCCGCGGCGGGTTTCGGCTTTGGCAGTGGGATTGGTGTCACCCTCAGCTTGTGCTCAACGCCGCTTGGTTGCCACAGCCGTACAGATTCCAGCCTGTGCTTCGAACGTCGGCCGTGGGGCCGGTAGGGCTGTTGGCGCTGAGAACGATCATGGTTCGCGCGACGGTTTCCCGTGCCGTGATGTGGGGAGGCCAAGGTCACTGCACCGCCGCAGCCGGGAACTGGCGAGGCATCGTATAGAAGCGAACCGGAGAGGCAGAACCTCATGGAACACATCGATCATGCTCGGATGGACGCCGTCGTTGCGGCGTTCAAGGAGGAGATCAATAAGATCACTACCGGTCGAATCCATCCGAGTCTTCTGGAGAGGGTTCGTGTGGATGGGGGTTATGGGGACACCGTTGAGCTGAAGGTGATTGCCAAAATCTCCCCCACGGGCCCCCGGACGCTGAAGGTCACCGTGTGGGAATCCGACTCCCAGGGGGAGGTGGAGAAGGCGATCGAGAAGGCGGATCTGGGGCTGAACGTGGCCAGCGAGGGCCAGGACATCATCGTCCGGCTACCGGAGATGACTCAGGAAGTCCGCGCGGCCTACGCTGCAAAGATCACTGGTGCAGCGAAGAAGAGCCGCGAGGCCGTGCAAGCTGCGGGCCGCGAAGCCGCCGATGATCTGGATGCCCGGCTGAGCGCCAAGACGATGAGCGAGGACGATGCCCGCCGCGCGCGAGAGCGGGTACAGAAGGCCACCGAAGCCCGCATCGGGGAGATCGATGCGGCGGAATCCGACAAGCTCGCGAGGTTGCAGTCGTCCTAGCAGGCGACTGTCCCGCCCGGCCCGGGGAGGACACCTCGGGCCGGAGCGGGCGGTCACCTTTCACGTCCCGGGCATGGTCGCCGACTCTCTCCGCGCCGCTGGCCTGGGGCCCGCAGAGCGGGATGCGCTCGGCACGGGCCACGCCGTACGACGCGGCTCCGGCTCACTGCCGTGTCACCGCCGCGCCTGCGGTCCACCGCCAACTCCTCGACCGCTGCCAGGCACTCAACGGCATGCGGGCGATCCCCGACCAGCGCACGGCCCGCCGCGAGTACGAGAACCGCGTCAGCACGCTCGCACCGACCGGACCCTGATGCCCGTTCACGCCACCTGGCCACAGAGCACGGCCTTCCTGATCGGTGGTCAGCCCAGCGGCACCGGTGCGGTTGAAGGTGAGGCAGACCCCCTGCCATGGACACGACACCCCGCATGGCCCTGGGGCCCGCCGCGTGCCGGCGGTGCGTGCGGGCCCCGTCCTGTGCACGCGGTGGTGTCAGGGGGTGGTCGTGTTCACGGGGTGGGTGTCGGCGGTGTCGGGCTTGTCCAGCGGCCACACATACCCGACCTTCGCGATCGTGTCGTATCCACGGCGGTTGAACACCTCCTTCGCCTCCACGCTTGCGGCCAGCGCGTGGCGCTGACGGCGCGGGTTCCACACCCGGAGCAGCTTGGTGCGGTGCTCACTGGCACGCGGCCCCGTGGCTACGTAGGCGACTTTGCCCTGGGTGACGTACCCCCTTTGGCCAAGCTTGGCCTTGTCCAGTGCAGCAGTCACATAGACGTAGTCGCGCGTGGACTCCTTGTAGAGCTCATAGACGGCATTCCTCACACTCCCTGCTCCAATGCCGGCCGTCCGGGGGAAAACACAGGCGATAGGCCCCATGTCGGTGTACCCCGCTTCGGTCTCCTTCCTGACCACCTTCTTGTCCGTCGTGTACCGGTAGGTGCCCCTGCCCGGCTTGTACAGCTGGTAGAAGGGGATGGTGTCCCCGTGGCACCGCTTCGCGTCGGCGTCCGCCGGAGCGGCCGTCGCCGCCGTACCGGCAGGCAGCAGGCACAGGGCCCCTGCCGCGGCCAGCACCAGCGCCGCCCCCTTCGTCCTCACCGACCGGGCCCGCGCCGTCTTCAGCGGTGTGTGCGAGTCAGAGTGCATGTCGATCCCTTGCCTAGACACCATGATCAACACGCAGCGTACTCAATTGATTACCGGAAGTGTTCGACGTGATGCGGGCATCCCTGATCGTCGGCACTCGAAGCGTAGTAACGCTCCGTTACATGGCGGGTGACGGCAGGTGTACGAGATCACGGCCGAGACGGGTTAACGATCAGTCCGGCGGCCGGTGGGGCGCCGGCGATCACGCGGATCCTCATGATGGGCGGCGTCGAGCAGCCCCCCCCGGCCTCATTCGGCTTCCGGGTGGACGACGGGTCGAGGGCGGCGAGGTAGCGGTACGCGCCGCTGATGGTCAGCCCGAACAGGTCGACCAGGTGCCGCAGGTCTCCCGTCGCCAGGAGTTCGTGGACGATGCGGTCCTCGCGGATGGCTTGTGCGGAGATTCCCAGCACCTTGGTCGCCCAGATGTTGCTGGTCGGCCCGAGATCGGTGGCGGTCGTGCAGTTGATGAAGAAGTGCGGGTTGGCGGTGTTCGGCCAGCGGCGGGTGCGTTCCTCGAGATAGGCGGCCAAGCGTGTGCGCACCGGCTGGGCCAAGGGGATATTGCGCTCGCCCAGGTGGAGGCGCCCGTCGTGGACGTCGGTCAGCATCAGGTGCCGCAGGTCCTGACTTGGCGCGACGAGACTGCCTCCTGGCCCCAACTCTTCCAAACCGACAGGTCGCTGGTCAGCGAGCCGGGCTCGATTGGAGTACGCATCACGAACGCCGTAGGAATCGAAGCGCACATCACCCTGTATCCGGGCGGCTGGGCCGACCTCGACACCCTGACAGACGACAACGTCGTGTGCGACGCCCCGCGGGTCGCATCCGCAGACGCATTCGGCACCCTCCTTGACGTTCACATCGCCCGCTTCTTGAGCTGACTCGTTCGCGGGTCATGTCTCCACAGAGTTGCCGCCGCGCAGGAGACCGAGTCGATTCTGCTCCGGTTTGCGCGCTGCCTTCTTCTTCAGCTCGATGGTTTCGCGATAGAGGTTCGCGGTCACCGTAGCGAGGGCGTCGAGTTTGCCCTGCAGCTCACCAGCCCTCTCGTTGGCCTTGCGGAGCTTGGTCTTCAGCTCGGCGATCGTCTCATCGCGGCGGAGCTCTCCAGGAGTGCGCAGGACGGGGTGGGCGACTTGGATGTCCCATTCCGCCAGGATGTCCTGGGCTCGGTGAACGGTGGCGTGGCTGACTCGGGCCTCGCGAGCAAGGTTCTCCTTCGTCAACGCGCCGTCGCTGTGCAGGGGTTCTCCGGCCAGAAGTCGGACCATGGCCTCCCGCAGCTTGTCGGCGGTCGCGGCGGATACCGGCATCAGGCGTTCTCCTTGAGTCGGTCGATCTGTTGGGTGGCGGAGCGGACCTCCGCGAGCCTGGCCAACGCCTGATCGCGCAGAGGCTTGGAGAGTTTCTTTGTCACAAACTCCACCAGGTCGGTCTCCTCCATCCGCCAGATCCGTTCGTGCGACAGCGTCAGGACGGAGTTGCGGCACCGCGAGGGCTGGCACGCTCCCAGCAGCGGTGCTTGGCCGCGCTGGGCCGGCGGGAGCTGGTTCTGGCACTCTGCGGTGGGTGCGTTCCACATGCAGTGGTTGACCGTGCCCAGGTGCAGGTCGGCGAACTCATCCCGCAGCAGGGTGATCTCCAGCCGCTCGTCAGCGATCTCGGCTCGCAGTGTCGGAGTCTGGGCGATGGCGGCGTTGACCTTGTCCAGTCCGGCATGGAAGCGCGCGGCACCGGGGCCCACCGCGATGGTCCCACCGCTACGGCGGGCCTTGAGAAGCCCTACGAGCTTGCGGGCGGCCGCCGTCTGCAGGTCGGAGTCGAACTCCTTCGCCCACTTGGCATCGATCTGGCCATATGCCCCGGACAAGCGGTTCGCGAGAGCGCGTCGCGCCGCGTGTTTGAGCTGAATGCCCACGGCGATCTCACCGTCCGGCTGCTGACTGGCGATGATTGACATGGTTCTGCGGAACATGTGCGGGCGGACACGCCCACTTGGTATCTCCTCCAGGCAGGTGAGGTGCCGGTTGGCATTCACCTGCGCGATGAAGAGGTCGATGTCGGCCACCGCCTTGATACCGATGCGTCCCGCGCCCAATGCTGTGAAGAGGTGGGTGTCGTGCCAGGACAGGCGTTCGGCCACCGCCAGGGTCTGCGCGACCGGCTCGATGATCCACCAATTCTCTTTCGGCATCGAGGAGTCTCCCTTCACCTTGCGGGAGCCAATCGCCGGGGCACCGTAGTGCTGGGTGAGTGCGCCGCGCTGGATCTCCTGAATTTCCGAGTCGCGCATGGCACTGAGCGCGGCGACGAAGATGTAGCAGGCTGCCCTGAGCAGGTGAAGCTCCAGGATCAGCTTCCGTTCGTAGCTCACCACTTGGTGAGTACCTGCCGCCAAGACGCGCAGGACAGCCTCGCGCCGAAGCAGGCTGGCCTGGCCTGTGGTGTTGAAGAGGCTTATCTGCCCGGGCGTTTCGAGTACGAGCTCTTCCAGCCTGGACCACACCGGCTCACCCGCACGGTCCCCAACGGATCCGTTCGCATGGACGGGGATGACGTTGGTCGGATCGGCCAGCCACCCGTGGAGCGTGTCGTCCAGGGACTGCCGCGAGCGCTTGAGTGACACCTGTGCAGGGAACTGCGACACCCTCCGCCTGACCTCCGGGGGATCGAGAGATTCGACCCTGCCGGTTTCCTCGATCATCCGCAGGACTTCCGACCGGCGCCTCACTCCCTGTTTGGCGCGGCCGATCTCGAAGATCTTCTTGCTGGTGCCTCCCGTGATGTTCCGGCTGAGCAGAGCCCATATCGGGGCCCCCTTCGATTGACTCCGGGAGCCGTACGCGTTGAGGGGTACCAGGTTCGTGGGGTCAGCGAGCCACTGCTGCAACCGCGTGTCAGTGCTGCCCACTCCGAGACCACGCGGCGACGGATCCTGCACCGTCAACCGGTCCGTCTCGCGGTCTCGCCGATCCAGGATGTCTGCGGAGAATCGGTCGATGTAGGCCCAGGCCGCCCGCAGCAGCGGCCACCAGACCTCCGGCGAAATCGACGGCGTGGACAAATTGTCGCTGGCCGCGAGCTTGGCCACCTCGCTGTCCGTCTTCCCCGGCCAGGGATCCTCCAGCACTCCGGTGCCAGTCAGAACTCCGGAGTACCGCACCAGGCGCCGTACGGCGCCGACCGCACTGCGTACCGACTCAGGCCCAGTGCTCGAGGCACGGTGGTCGATATATCCCTGCCAGTCTTCAGTCGCCCACATCTGCAGGTCATCCGGCATGCCTTCCTTGACCGCCCAGGCGCCCAGGGCAGCCAGGCAGATGCACTCCTTGCGGGCTGTGGCCGGACTCCAGATCTTCCGGCCAGGGAAGATTCCCGCGTCCCTCAGTGCTCGGTGGTGAGGATTGAGCATGCAGAACACGACCTCCCGTGCCCGCAGGTTCCAGACGGGTTCGAGCGGGAAGGAGCACTTCCACTCATGCGGCTTTCGGTTTGCCGGGCGCCTGAGGCAGTCGCAGGGCCACTCGTCGACACGCCCGAACACCGGCCCCTGCACTCCGGGGAGTTGACCGGACATGGCCGTATAGACCGGCTCGTCGTCGGCGAAGGTGCGCGATGCCAGCCGGCCTAGAACGGCAGCAGAGGTGGGGGCGGTCATCGGTCGTACTCCGTTCGCATGCCCAAAGGCAGGTTGAGGCGGATGCCCTGTTCCTCAATCGCCCGACGGGCCGCAGGCAGGTGCTCGGCACACTCCTCGAACACCTCGGCCAAGGCCCTGGCCTGGCGCCCCCAGACGGCTTCCCAAACCATGGGCGGCTGAGTCAGGCGCATCTGCTCGATGTGGTCGTACAACAGCAGTTGCTGCGGCAGTTGAGTGACGAACACGACGGCGTTGCCGCAGATCATGCACATCGCCGGCGCGACATGGCAGAGCTTGCCCGGGCTGCTGTGCGGGGAGTCCAGGGGGTCCTTGCAGTTGCTCACGCCCATGTCCAGCTCACCGGCGCTCAGCGCCGCTCCCAGCTCCGGGCTCACGCCCAGCGCCTGGGCGACCTCGGGCTCGCCCAGGCGGGGCTGCGCCTGGGGCGCGACCAGGACTGGCTTGGCCGCGAGCCGGTCGAAGACGAGCTGCTGAGCGCGGTTCATCGCCGCCCCAGCCAGGACATGCGCGGTGGTGCCGTGAGCGTAGTGCCCCTGGAACACCTGAATGCTGTGGTCGTCTCCTGCCATGTCGGACAAGGTGCCGCCCAGGGCGACAACCCGCGTGGTCTTCGCGGTCTTGCGCAGACGACGCGCTTCATGCGGCTCGGAGATATCCAGGACGGCCGCGCCGGATGCGTCGATGTGTGACGCGATCCAGTGCGTGAAACGCCGCCCCGGATCAACGAACCGGGCAAAGCGGGCGTCCATGGTGCTGCGATTCTCGGCGGATTCGACCGCGGTGAACAACCAGGGCTCGCCGCCGAATACCTCGCGTGTCAGCGCGGTGGCCTTCACCAGACGCCGCAGCAGCCCGGCAACGTCCCACTCACCGCGGCCCTCGTAGGCGAGTTCACCCGGGCCCTCACCCTCCTCCAATGGCCGATCGATCACGTGATAGTCGGCGCGGATCCGCGTAGCGCGGTTCTTGACCTGGACGACGCGCACCCCCTGGGCGCTAAATTCAAGGTCCGGGACTTGGAGCGCAGCCAGTTCATCGGTGGTGCAGTCGAGCATTGCGAGCAGCAGCAGCACCCGGAACGGGTGCAGGTCCAACTCCTGGGGAAACAGCAAGCCGTTGGCAGCCCGCATGAGACCGTAGCGACCGGCGAGGGCGCCCTTGCTGGCCGGGCGTACGTCCCGCAGTTCCTCAGGCCAGTACCTGGCGTGAGGCGGAAGGCCGGCTTCTAGACCGGCGCTGGTCAGCACGCGGTGGCGAGCGGCCCAGACCAGGTTCGCCAGTTCCCTCCAGCCGTGCTCGCGCGGATCCCGGCCGGCCGCCAAGAGCTCTCTGCCCCGGGTCAGCCGTTTCTCCAGAGCCCGGAGATCCTCCTGGGCCGCGCCCTTCAGGGCCAAGCGTTCAGCGTTGGAGAACTCGTCGAACGGTTGGCTGGTGGCCTTGCGGGCGCTGGCGGGCGCCGCCGCGCGTTTGCGGAGCTTGTCCGGCACCTTCGCGTCCCGCTCAGCACGGTGGTGGATCAGCACCAGCAAGGCCCTGGCGAACTGCCATGGCCGTCCCGCGTCCTGCGGAGACTTCGCCAGGAGATCGTTCTCCCAGGCGTAGATGACTTCGGTGAGGTCGATGCGGTCATCGTCCAGGCGGGCATCGGCCGGGTCCAGGCCCGACGCGATCAGATACGGGCCGGTGAACTTCGCGAATGCGCGAACCGCCGCCGAGTAGCCGCTGCTGTTCTTCTATGCCGCCTTGTGGTGGTAGTCGAGCCAGGTGTCGGCCAGCTGTGCAGCCAGCACCGGGCAGTCGTAGTCGCCCGGGTCGATCCGGCTGGCTGTCAGACGACCCCGCTTCACCTGTGTCAACTCCCGCACTCCGATGCGGTCAACGGCGCGTGCAGTTGCGCGGCGCGGCGGAACGGCGGCTGATTGGATGCGGCGTTCTCCTCGGCGCGGCATCAGGCGGTCCAGCCGGAGGCGTGACGAGCGGCCAGATCCGCGTAGGTGCGGTCCTGCTCGTTCCAGTCCCTGATAGCCCTCGCGACCAGCAAGTTCGTCTTCCTTTTGTACGTCAGGTAGCGCATGGTCGACTCCGGTCGGCGGTGTCCGAGGAGCCGCATAACGGTCAAGAACGGATTGCGGGACACGTGATCGGCCGCGTACGCCGGTGTACGGCCGGTGAGACGGAACTGCTCGGCGTCCTGGGCGATCAGCAGTTCGGTCAGCTGCTCCAGCATGAAGATCGCGAACGTGTGGCGCAGGTCGTGGATCCGGACCCGGCTCGGCATCTCCAGAGGCAGGCCGTACTCGGCAGCGATCCGTATCGTCCGGACGTGGGCGGCGGTGAAGACCTGTTCCCAGCGCTGGCTGCTAATCATCCGCCCGTTGCGTCCGACGAACAGTGCCATCGGCTCCAGGCCGTGGTCACCTTCGATGACCGTGATCCGTCGCAGCGGGGCCTTCATCGCCTTGACGGAGTACGTCCTTCGGCGGCCCTCATGAATTCCGCCGACTCTCATCGTGCGCAGGTTGACGTCGTCGACGACGAAGAGCTCGTCGCGTTGGCGGTGCAGGTTCCGTGCGGCCTTGCGGATGCAGCTGGCGCGCTCGGTCCGCCGGTACCAGTCCAGGTCTCGCAGCATGGCGTCCTGGACCTCAACGGTCCTGGGCAGGCCGAATTTCGCGATTGCCTCCAGCTCGACCTCGCTGGCGGAGCCGTCCCGACGCGCAGGGCCGACCTCGATGTCGAACAAGGTGCTGAACTCGCGCAGGCGAAGTCCGGTCGTGATGGCCAGGTTGCCCCCGCAGCTGTTTCGCAGCGCGTGCCCGGAGCGGAACGAGGGGTCGGCCGACCCGTCGGGCAGCAGTCCGCGAAGGCCGACCCGGTCCAGGAACCACCATTGCTCGAAGGTCAGATGGCGCACGTCCAGCTGGGTGGTCGAACCCCAGGCCAGAATGTCCCTGCCGTTCTTCTTGCGGTAGTACGGGCGCCGATCGAGTACCTTCGCCTCGTCGACGGCCCAGTCGTAGAAGCGGTTGATCACGGCTCGCCGGCGCTTCCACGTCGCCGGACCCATCGGTTCATCGCGGTACTCGGTGCAGTAGTCGCGGTAGGCGATCAGATCGTCCTCATCAGCCGACAGAACGTCGGCCGACGGGTCCAACCTGGCCAGGAAGTCGTCCAGGTCGAGGAAGTCGTAGGCGTAGTCCTGCAGGGACTTCGCCTCAAGCGTCTTGGCCAGTTCGAAGAAGAACGAACAGTGAGGTTCCTTGGGCCGCATGTCTGGCCCGAGGAAAAACGGGGTGCCGTCCTTCAGAGCCTTGTCCCGGCTCGTGTACTGAGCTCCATCCAGACCTACCTCGGGTATCGGCTCGTAGTAACGACGTACCTTGCTGCGTGACGTGAAGAAGTAGCTCATGGGTCCTTTGAGACATCGGGATCACCATGAACATAACCAACTCCCAGCTCAGAGGCGGTACCGAGAGGAGCGGGCTGAGACAGCTACAAACCCTTGGCATAACCACCGGGCAAAGCCCAGGCGCCCTCGAACGGTGCCCAATCGCGCTCGATCAGCAGGACGGCGCCGTCGGGTGTCAGGGCGACCACGTCGGCGGTGTACCGAATGGGCTCGGACGTCTCGGTCTCGGTCATGTTCACCTCTCGGTTGGGCATCACGGTGCCTCCAGCTCGGGGAGGGGGAGTTGAGCCGCTGTGTGGATCGTGCGGGGTACGGGCGAGCGCGGTGGGGTGGGTGGTTCGATCCGAACGAGGTCGGCCTCGGTGAGGAGTCCGAGCTGTCCGGCGGCGGCCGCGCGGGCGGCAAGGGTGATCGAGCGGGTCACCTTGTGGTGGCCGTGGTCGATGCGGAGGTGGCAGCGCTGGCACGCCGCCAGGAGCACCTCCTCCCTTACGTCTTCCGGGGTGTGGTTGAGGTGGGCTGTGGTCAGGAGCACCTGGGAACCGGTGTCCGGATGCGGCTGGCCGTGGAGGGCGAGGCAGCGCCCGCCGGGGTGCTCCAGGCCGCACTGCCCGGAGCACTCACAGCGGCCGCCCGCCCTTTCGAACCGGATTCTGGCGCTGATCTCGGGCCAGTTGTCCGGGTAGCGGGCGAGGTTCTCGGGACGGATCGGCATCAGCTTCTGCCTACAGGGACCGCACGACCTGGAACCGGTCGCTGCTCTGGTCGACGTGGACGTGTGCTCCGTGCCCGGCCTGGGCGGCACGTTCGTCCGCGAGGGGCAGCGCCCGTGCTTCTCCCATGGGGACTTCGCTGAGGACGAGTGCTTCGCGGGCGTCGCACTGGCGGCAGCGGGAGGCCCTGGTGAGGGCCGGGGTGGGGGTCATGGGGTGTCTCCGTCTTCGAGGCTGGGGTCGTCGATGTCACCGAACATGGCGTCCATGGCCTGGCAGATCGCCCGATGGGCCTGCGGTGGGGCGGTCTTCAGGACCTCGTGGGTCAGGTCGACCAGATCGAGATCGCCGAACAGGGCGTTCAGGTCGGCCACGGTCACCTCGTCCAGGCCGTCCAGGGGCCCGCTGCTGTGGAAGGCGTTCATGGCGTCGATCGCGTCGGCGAGCTGGTGGGCGCGGGCAGGGGTGAGGTGGAGGCTGCGGCTGAGGTCCACGCCCGCCTGCGGGGCACCCGTGGGGCTGAGGTGGATGCGGACGCGCTGGTCCGGTCCGGGTGCCTGGCCTCCGGCGAGGGCCTGGGCGAGGCTCTCGATCGCGGCGCCGATCTCGGCACTGGCCTCGGGGGTGTCTTCGTCGTCGGGGAGGTCGGGGGCCTGCCAGAGGATCTCCACGCTGTCGGCGTGCAGGCAGATGGGGCCCTGTCCGGTGTCCGGGAGGGTGAGGCGGCCCACGACGCGGAGCAGGTCGCCGGGGCGGCACTCGGTGAGCAGGGTGTTGGCGACGTGCGCGGTGTTGGTGGTGCAGGGGATCAGCGCGTCGTGGATGAGGTGGTCGGTGGGGGAGGAGTTCAGCCGCCAGAAGGCGGTGTCGGCGCTGTCGCCGGGTTCGGCGGGGGCGTCGAGGTGTCCGTCCAGGACCAGGGCTATGTCTTCCATCAGGAGGCCACCGCCTGCAGGTTCGGGGTGTGTTCGGCGTCGTAGGCGTCGAGAACTGCTTTGGCCGGGTTGCCGCGGCTGGCGACCGTATGGCTGTTCGCTCGGGCCCACGCACGGATCGCAGCCAGTTCCTCGGTGCTGCGCCGGTGGCCGGGTGCCGGCGTACCGGAGGTGACGGCCGGGGAGCCGGTGAGCTCCGTGGCGGGGGTGCGTCCGGCCTTCACCTCGCGCAGGAGCGCCTGCGCGGTGTCGAGTTCGGCCTTGAGCTGGGCGACACGGTCCTCGGCTGCCCGCTGCGCGTCAGCGGCGGCACGGCGTTCCCCGAGTTCGGTCAGGTCGTTGCGGACGCGGGTGGCCTTCTTGCGGATCGCGGTGGCCGGGTGGCCCTCGGCCCACGCGAGAAGTTCACCGACAGCACGGTCGGCGGCCAGCTGCGTACGGGACGGAGTGGGGAAGGTGTCCGGGCTCATCCGGTCCGGCACGTCCACGAGGGACGTGATCTCGTCCTCGGTCAGGCCGGTCGCTTGGGTGATCTCGTCCAGGGGGTGACCTGCCCCGTGCATCGACAGGGCCATCGCCTCGAACGCGGACGTCTTCTTCGTGTCGTTCAACTGCTGCATGTCGGGGGCTCCTTCACACAGAGAGAGGGGGTGGTGGTCATCGGGCGGTGCGGGGGATCGTCCAGCCGCGCAGGGCCTGCAGGAGGAGGGCCCGGTGGTGCTCGCGGTCCTCGCGGGTGAGCGGCAGGACCCTGCTGCGGCGCGACCACGCGGGGGAGGCTGGCGGTTCCGGGTGGGCGAGCGCCCGCTCGACCTCGGTGGCGGCGTCGGCGGGGGTGCGGGAAGCGGGGAGGGAGAGGGGTTCGCTGGAGTGCGTCACGGCGGTCTCCTTGAACATGCGAAGGTTGACGTAGCCCCCGGGGAAGGTTCGGCTGGCCACACGGCTGGTGACGGAACGAACTGCCCCCGGGGGCTTTCCTGTTAGGCGTGGCCGGTGTCGCGGCGTTTGGCCTGGAGGTCGTTGGCGAACCGTCCGAGACGGGCTTCGACCGCGTTCTCAGCGATCCACGCTTCGGCGCATACCTTGTGGACTGCCTCACCGGCGTGGGAGCGCATCGGCGTCGGTCCCGAGCACACCGTGCAGGGGCGGTCCTACCGGGCGGCGAAATGGCGGGCGTCGCGCCAGTCCAGCAGCCCGCCTGGGACTGGGACGCATCCCGGCTCGAACGGCTGCCCCTTTGCTCTTCTTGCCGGTCATGGCCGCAGGTCGGGCAGCTGTCCGCGGACCTGGTCCTGTGTCGGCCTCCAGAGTCCGAGCTGTCCGCCGACGACGATGGGCAGGGCGAGCTCCTGGACGTCGGTGACCACCAAGTGCCATGCCCCGGGTTCCGCCCACTCGGTACAGGGCGGGGCGCCGTCGGGGTCCTGGTGGCAGTCGGTCAGACGGGCGACGCCGATGACCGCACCGAGGGGCAGCCCGCGGCCGCGGACCGTACGGGCGACCAACGCGTTGCGCAGTAGGGCGGGCTCCGGTTTCGCCTTCCCGGCGTGAAGAAGCACCCAGCCTCGCCAGCTCCAGGGCTTGGGCCTGTTCTCCACGTTCTTGCCCGCGAGGATGCAGGTCGCCCAGGGCTGGCGGATGGTGATGCCGCGGATCCAGTCGCCGTCCGGGAGTTCGGCGGTGCTCACGCGGCTCGACCCCACACCGCTGTCCCCGGACGCCCGTAACGGCGGCCGTTGACGGACGCCATGGTGGCATGCGCCGTGGTGGCGATGTGCGGGCGGCCGGAGTGCTTGCCGTCGTACAGAGCGGCGTCGGCGGCCCGCTGGAGGAGCGACAGGTCGCGGGACCTGATCACATCCGGTGTCGCGGCGCCGACCGATGCGGCGACGTCGACGGTGTGCCCGTCGTCCAGGACGACGGGCACACGCAGCATCCGGACCAGCTGCTCCAGGCGGCCCGTACGGCGGTCGGCGGGCAGCTGAAGGACCACGGCGAACTCATCACCCCCGAGGCGGCCGATCGCGGCGCGCGGGCCCGCCCATGCGTGGAGCCGGGCGCCGAACGCCGCGAGGACGGTGTCACCGGCCGCGTGTCCAAAGTGGTCGTTGACCTGCTTGAACCTGTCGGCGTCGACCATGAGTACGGCGGTGTCGTCACCGTGGCGGGCCAGGACGCGGCGGGCGCGGGCGGTGTAGGCGTCACGGCGCAACAGGCCGGTCAGCGGGTCGCGCTGGGTGGCGGTGAGCTTCTTGTGCAACGCGAGGACGTGCACCGCCCAGCCGGTCAACGGCACGGCGGCAGCGGTGATCAGAAGGGCGGGTGGGCCAAACCGGCCCCCGGGGTGCAGGACGGAGTCCATACTGGGGATCTCCCTCTCGTCTCGTACGAGTTGGGTTGGGCCCGGGGCAGGCGACGGTTTCGACGCCTAGTGCGCCTGCCTCGGGGCGAATTCACATCAGGCTGCGGGGGTTGACCCACTCCGTGGTGGTGGCCTTGTGCCAGTCCAGGACCCAGTCGGGCCGCACAGCGCACACGCCCCATCCGTCGCTGGAGTCATCGGGGGCCGGTCGGCCGGCGGACAGGTTCTGCACGGCCCGGTCGTAGGCGTGGTGTGCGGCGGCCAGGGCCTCGCGCTCCCCGGCGGCACGGCCGGTGAAGACGTGATGTCCCTGCCGTTCCTGATCTGCTGCGTGGTGTATCGGGACGTCGACCTCGTATCGGCGCATGACGTCCAACTCCTTCCGTGTTGAGGGGCCACTGCGACCGCCCCGACCCCGGCTGGTGCAGGGTCCGGGGCGGCACAGAGTGCGCTGAACTCGGGCAGGGTCAGCTGGCCGTCTCGATGGCGTCGCGCAGGTGGGTACGCGCGCGGGCCAGGAGCGCGGGCTGATCGGCGCCGGGCTCGGTCAGCGCGTCGGTGAGGTAGGTGGCAGCGGAGTCCAGGTCGTCGCTGGCGTCCTGGAGGTGGCCGAGGCGGGAGTCGGCGAGGAGATCGCGGACCTCTTCGACCAGGTCGAGGAACCGGTTCGGGGTGAGGCTGCGCGGCGGTTCACTGCCGATGAGGGCGGCGAGCTCCGCGGTGAAGCAGGTGTCGAGCGCGGCGAAGGTGTTCACCTTGGCCAGGACAGCATTCATCGGGTTTCTCCTTGTCAGAGATCGAGCCGGATCGTGATCGAGGTGCGTGGGCCAACGGCGTTGGCGTGGGCCGGCGGTGGAAACGCCGGGCCATGGCCTCCGTCACCGGGCCCTCCGCCGCCCTGTGCTGCTGAGGTGCCACCCACGGCACTTCGGGCAGCGGTAGGTGCGGGATTCGTTGCGGCGGGCGGTGTTCCTGGCGGTACGCGCAAGAGCGATCTTCGCGTCGAGTTCGCTGCCGTACCGGATCTTGCGCGTGGGGCAGCTCATGCGCGGTAGACCGGTGGGCGAATCCCGGCGCGGAGCTCGCGGATGACCGAGCAGGGGCCCTTGGTGGCGCAGTACGCGTCGTCGGTGTCCGGGAGGGCGTTGCCCGGGGTGCCCCACTTCTCGCGGGCGAGGGCGTTCACGGCGCGGAGCATCTCGCCGTTGGTGGGGCGGCAGGCGCTCTTCTTGTCGCCGACGCCGTGCCGGGAGGCGCTGATCAGGTGCTGGCGGGCCTGGCGGGCAGCCCAACGGCGCCGGTCGGGGCCGGTGTTGTCGTGCACGTGCCCGCTGTCGTGGAACGTGTCCTCGTGGCAGCCAGTGCAGTGGTAAGTGACCATCTGCTTCGCCTCGCCGCCGGGACGCCAGGTCCCCTCGAACTCGTAGACGATGACTTCCGCGCCCGGGATCTCGGTGTGCGCGAAGGCGGTGACCAGACCGACGCCGTCCGCGACCGCGCCGCGGGCCTTGGCGTTCCAGAAGACGCGGGGGATGTAGTCGTCCCAGCCCGCGCCTTGGGGCCACTGCGCGTACGTGACGCCCAGCGAGCCGTCGAAGGTGCCCGTGCCATCGGTGTTGTCGCGCTTGTACTGCTCGATCTGTGTGATCGCCCCGAAGTAGACCGCGGAGAACTCCTCGGACTCCAGGAAGATCAGCCCGTAGCCCTCGGGGCGGCTGTGGTGGCCGTTGTCCTGGAGCACCTTGACCATGTCCTCGAAGCCGGGGTTGCCGGGGGCGATGACGCCGACCAGGGGCACCCGGTAGTAGTCGCAGCTCATGACGTGGGACGGGCTGGCGTCGCTGACGTGGTGCGGGGTGCCGTACGTGTTCGTGATCTGCATGGGGAACGTCCCTTCGGGGTGTCGGCGGGCGGGGCCGCTCAGAACTGGAGCTGGATGGTGATGGGGGTGCGCGGGTCGCCCGCGCGGGTGTGGACCGTGCGGCGGTGCGCGGCGAGTCCCGCGGTGCCGCCCTGGATGACGAGGTGACAGCTCGGGCAGCCCGATGCCCACGCGTCCCCGGCCGGGAGGTCGGCCGGGGTGAGCGGGTGCGGGTGCGGGCCGTCGGCGGCGCGGCTCACCTGTCCTCGCCTCCGGTCGGCGGCCGGTCGGCGAGGGCCAGGAGCTCCACGGCGAGGTCCGGCGCGGACAGGATGGTGCGCAGGATCGAGGCGAAGCCGTCGCGCTCGATGGGGTTGAGCCTGTCCCACACGGCATGGGCGTCACCGTGAGCGCCGACGATTTTGAGGTAGTCGGCCTCGGTGGCGGCGGTGTGCTCAGCACCGCACCGGCCGCACCGGAAGAGGGCCTGGTCCCAGCCGCAGGCTGAGGTTTTGGCCGTCATCCGCTGATCGCTTCCATGGCCTGCGCCTCGAGGTCGGCGCGGCTGTCGGGGTCGTCGTCCTGGTCGTGGTCGTCGGCCTCCTGGTCCACATCGAGCCCGCCGTGGACGGTGCAGGTGAGGTCCGGGTCGCTGTCCATGACACCGGTCAGCGCCTTGTGCAGGTCGGTGACCGAGTAGACGGGCGCCCACGCCTGCCCGCTGCACTCCGGGTCGAAGGGACACGGCAGCAGGACGTCGAAGCCGAAGTCCCCCGCGCCGTCGACGTCGTCGCGGAAGACGAGGGTGAGCTTCTGCTCCCCGAGGCGGATCTCCGCGACGCGGTCCCGGCCGCCCGCCAGGTCCGACTCGGGCAGCCACTGCCACAGCGGCAGGATCTCCGGGCCGAAGTACCGGCGGACCAGGAGCAGGTCGCCCAGGCCCTCGCTGCCCTCGCGCCCGAGGTCGGCCTCCCGGGCCTGCGAAAGCCGGTGCAAGAACGGCTCCAGGCGGCGGAGGTTGTGGGCGAAGACGACCGTGGTGAACCCTTCGGCAGTCAGCTTCCGGTGGTCGTACGGCAGTGCCTGGTGCTGGGCGCGTACGACCTCCTCAGGAACGCGCCGGTTGTCCGGGCGCGGGCCCTGTCGTTTCAGGCACACCGA
Source organism: Streptomyces sp. NPDC087440 (assembly GCF_044744005.1). Taxonomy (NCBI): domain Bacteria; kingdom Bacillati; phylum Actinomycetota; class Actinomycetes; order Kitasatosporales; family Streptomycetaceae; genus Streptomyces; species Streptomyces sp. NPDC087440. The sequence continues at coordinate 81,812 of NZ_JBIUXN010000033.1, forward strand.
CAACGACGTCGCCAGGACGATCGCGGAGGCCGGTACGCCGTGCCGCTTCGCGGCCGTCACCAGCTCCGCCCTGACGGGCAGTTCGAGATTCGTAGCGTCAATGACCGTGTTGCGGCCCCGGGCCATCCGGCACTCCAGGATCAGCTGGAGGACGTCGGCGGCGTCACCGGTCGCGCCCTGGTCGCCGGGGGGGTCTTCCCTGTTGAATCGACGTGTTGAAGCGGATCGAGCAGGGGTGGTTGTGTGCCGGGGTGGCGTAGGTATTGGGTGCCGAGAGACCGCCGGGT